>CAKTXZ010000004.1 GCA_934632155.1 uncultured Clostridia bacterium
TTTATCCATGTCCCTATTATATCACAAAAGTAAAGGCTTTGATGTCTTTTGTCTGGGTTTGTGCGGTATTGCCCTAAGAATATCGGCATATTGCTGCTTGTGTCGATGCTTTGCCTCCATTCTTGCGCATGGTGGGATGCAGGGGCTCTTGCATCGTAACCCACCGGATTAGCCGGCAAAAAACCGCTTGAAGGATACTTCGGCGGCTTTTTGGGGTTTGGATGCGCGCGGACGGCCAAGGAAGGAACGCATCCGTCGCATGCCTGCATTTGATTGCGGCATTTGAATTGGATATTATGCGCTTTTGTAAAGGAAAAAGCGCCGCGTGCGTTGTATATATGCACTATACGGAAGGAGGCAGGCTTATGACCATCCGGGAGGAACTGGAAGCGCGGGAACGGGAATATCTGTCGCCCTACGCAGTGTGCAGCGCGGATACCCGCGGCCGAGAGCAGCCCATGCCCCCCTGTCCGCTGCGCACGAATTTTCAGCGTGACCGGGACAGAATCATTCATTGTAAAAGCTTTCGCAGGCTCAAGTTCAAAACGCAGGTTTTCATCGCGCCGGAGGGGGATCATTTTCGGACGCGCCTGACCCATACGCTCGAGGTTGCGCAGGTGGCGCGGACGCTTGCGCGCGCGCTGCGCCTGAACGAGGATCTGACAGAGGCCATCGCGCTGGGGCACGACTTGGGGCATACGCCGTTCGGGCACATCGGCGAAAGGTCGCTGGATCGGCTGAATCACGACGGCTTTCGGCATAACGAGCAGAGCCTGCGCGTGGTGGAGGTGCTGGAGGGGGGCGAAGGGCTGAACCTGACGTGGGAGGTTCGCGACGGGATTTTGAACCATTCCGGGAAGCTGAAGCCCGCCACGCTGGAGGGTGCGTGCGTCGCCCGGGCGGACAGAATCGCCTATATCAACCATGACATCGACGACGCGCTGCGGGCGGGCGTTCTGCATGATTTTGAGATTCCGCACGAGCTGACGCGGATTCTGGGCGAAACGCATGGGCAGCGCATTGATACCATGATTACGGACATTGTGCGGGAAAGCCGCGATCAGCCGTTTGTCCGGATGAGCCCGGAAATTCAGCAGGCGTCGGACGAGCTGCGCCGCTTTCTGTTTGAAAAGGTTTATATGGACAGCTGGCGCAAGGGCGAGGAGCAGCGGTGCGACCATGTGATTACGTCGCTGTTTACGTATTTTTCCGAGCATCCCACCGAAATGCCGCTGGAATATGTGCAGATTTCCTATCGCGACGGTACGGAGCGCGCAGTGACGGATTTTCTTGCCTGCATGACCGACCGTTACGCCCTTCGAACCTATCAGCAGCTTTTTGTGCCGACGACCTTTCCGGTTGTTTAGCCGGGCTTAAAATTGTCCGCGCGTTTTACGGCGTATTTTCATTCCCCCTGCGCCTTTATGTCCTGACCGGCCGCCGGCGAGTCCTCGGCTTTTCTTCCGCAATTGCCGGCAAGGCACGCCGTGAAAGCGAAGGCCGCATTTTCGAAACGCATATTCAATACCGGCGCAGGGTAAGAAAATAATCGAATTTTGCAGGAAAACGGCCGATAACCGCGAATTAACGCAAAGCAGTGAAGGCAAAGGAGGGAGCAGGATGGCCGCGCGTTTTCCAAGCGCTTTTCTGGACGAGCTGTACGCCCGCGCCGATATTGTGTCCATCGTTTCCGCCTACCTTCCCCTGAAAAAGGATGGGCGCCGCTATTGGGGGCTTTGTCCCTTTCATCATGAAAAAACGCCCTCCTTTTCGGTGAATTCCGAGCTGAACCTTTACTACTGCTTCGGCTGCAAGGCGGGCGGAAACGTTGTGCAGTTCATCATGGAGATGGAGCGCGTATCCTTTCAGGAGGCGGTTCGGCTGCTGGCCGAGCGCATGCATCTGCCCCTGCCTGAAATGGCGGAGGACCCCGACTACGAGCGCCGACGCAGCCAACGCGAGCGTTTGCTTTCCGCGAATCGCGAAGCGGCGCGTTTTTATCACGAGCGGCTGTGGACAAAGGAAGGCAAAAAAATTCTGGATTATCTGTACGCCCGCGGACTGGACGACGGCACGATTCGGAAATTCGGTCTGGGCGCTTCACTGGATAAGTGGGACGACCTGACGGCCTTCCTGACGGAAAAGGGCTATTCGCGCGAGGATCTGGGGCAGGCCGGGCTTTCCGTCCTGAAGGGGGACAACGCCTATGATATGTTCCGCGACCGCGCCATGTTCCCCATCATTGACCAGCAGGGAAACGTGCTGGGCTTCGGCGGACGAGCGATGGGCGACGCCAAGCCCAAATACCTGAACACCGCCGATACGCCCGTATTCAATAAGCGCAAGGGCGTGTACGCCATCAATCAGGTCAGGAAGCTGCGCGACCTCAAGCGCGTGCTGCTGGTGGAGGGCTACATGGACGTGGTCGCCGTGACGCAGGCGGGCGTGCCGGGCGCGGTGGCCACGCTCGGCACATCGCTGACCAATGAGCAGGCGCGCCTGCTCAAGCGCTACGCCCCGGAGGTTTGGGTCGCTTACGACGGCGACGAGGCCGGGCAGCACGCGATTGAACGCGCGCTTGGCATTTTTGAGGAAGAAAGCTATCCGGCGAAGGTGCTGTATTTCCCGGATGGGCAGGATCCGGATGAATTTATCCGCGCGCACGGGGCGCAGGCGTTTCAGGCGCTTAAGCCCATGACCGCCGTTTCCTATCGCATGCAGCGGCTCCGGCTGCAAAACGATCTGGAAACGCAGGAGGGGCGCACGGCCTACGCCAAGGCGTGCGCGGAGGTGCTGCGCAAGGTGCGCGACCCGGTGGATCTGGAAAATTATCTGGAGCTGCTCGGCGTGCAGACGGGCTTTTCACGCGAGGTGCTGCTGGCGCAAATCGGCGTTTCCGCGCAGGAAATGGGGCAGCATAAACCCAAGCCCGAAAGGGAAAACTTATCAGCAAAGCGCGCCGACGCGCGGCCGGAGGGCTATCGAACGGAGCAGACGCTGCTGGCGCTGCTTTCCACCGGCAGGCTGCCGTCCGACATGCTCAAGCCCGGGGATTTTTCGGACGATACCCTGCGCGCGCTGGCGGAGCTGCTGCTTTCGGGGAAAAAACCGCAGGAGATCCTGATGGAGGCAGAGGACGAGCGCTTGCGGCAGGCGGCGGGGGAGATTTTCTCCATGCTATCGGACGATGAGCGCGAAAACGCGGCAACCATTGCGCAGGATTGCCTTCGCAATTTGCATATACAGAAGCTGCAGCACGATATGAACGAACTGACGGAATTGATGAAGACGGCCGCCGACTCGGAGGCGCGCGCCAAGGCGCTGCGGGAACTGACGGACTTATCCAAAGAATTGGCTCGATTGAAGCAGGGACGCTGACGGAATGGAGAGGAGTGGAGCCATTGAGCACGCATCCGATTGACGCGAAGCAGGCAAAGCTGAACGAACTATATGAGTTGGGGAAGAAAAAGGGTTCCCTGACCTATGACGAGATTATTTCCAAACTCGCCAATTATGATGTAGACCCGGAGCAGTTTGACAATATCCTCGAAACGTTCGAGGCGATGGGCGTAAAGGTGACTCGCGACGTGGAGGAGGACAAGCAGCCGCCCGAGCCTGTGCCCGAGGCATTGGATATTACCGTTCCCGAGGGCATCAGCATCGACGATCCGGTTCGGATGTATTTGAAGGAAATCGGCCGCGTGCCGCTTTTGACGGCGGAGGAAGAAATTGAAATCGCCCAGCGCATGGAGCAGGGCGACGAGGAAGCGAAAAAGAAGCTGGCCGAGGCGAACCTGCGGCTGGTGGTTTCCATCGCCAAGCGCTATGTCGGCCGCGGCATGCTCTTTCTGGATCTGATTCAGGAGGGCAACCTTGGCCTGATTAAGGCGGTTGAAAAATTTGATTACCGTAAGGGCTACAAGTTTTCCACCTACGCCACATGGTGGATTCGTCAGGCCATCACCCGCGCCATCGCCGATCAGGCGCGCACGATTCGCATTCCGGTGCATATGGTGGAAACCATCAACAAGCTGATTCGCGTTTCCCGCCAGCTGCTGCAGGAATACGGCCGAGAGCCCACGCCGGAGGAAATCGCGAAGGCGATGGGCGTGAGCGAGGCCAAGGTGCGCGAAATTATCAAGATTGCGCAGGAGCCCGTTTCGCTGGAAACCCCGATCGGCGAGGAGGAGGACAGCCATCTGGGCGATTTTATCGAGGATGAGGCCGCGCCCGCGCCCGCCGAGGCCGCTTCGCATGCCCTGATGAAGGAGCAGCTTTGGGATGTGCTGGACACGCTGACGCCGCGTGAGGAAAAGGTGCTCAGGCTGCGTTTCGGGCTGGACGACGGTCATCAGCGCACGCTGGAGGAAGTGGGCAAGGAATTCTGCGTGACCCGCGAGCGGATTCGCCAGATCGAGGCGAAAGCGCTGCGCAAGCTTCGTCACCCCAGCCGCAGCAAAAAGCTGAAGGATTATCTGGACTGATGCGCCTGCCGTCGCTTGACGAGCGGCTGCAGTCCGCCGCATCGCTTTTTCCCGCCTGTCGATACGGCGCCGATATTGGCGCCGATCACGGGCGGTTATCTTGTTATCTGCTTGCAAACGACGTGTGCGCGCGCATGTGCGTCGCGGATATCAGCGCCGAATCACTGCAAAAGGCAAGGCGCCTGCTGACGCTGCATGCGCTTGCGCCGCGCGCGGATTTTTGCGTGGGCGACGGCCTGACGGTTTTGCCGGAGGATGCGCAGTGTATCGCCATCTTGGGCATGGGCGGGCATACGCTTTCGAGCATATTGCAAACAGGCCGCGACCGCCTGCATGGCGCGAAGCTGGTGCTTTCCGCGCATACGGAGCTTTGCCTTGTGCGCAGAACGCTTGAAGAAATGGATTATATCATAGAGGATGAGCGGATTGCGCGCGCTGCCGGGCGGTTTTATGTGGTACTGCGCGCCTGCGCGGGGCGCGAGACGCTTTCGGAGCGGCAGCGCTTCCTCGGTCCCCGGCTTTCGGAAGCAAATCAACCGCGCTACGCCGCCTTTCTTCGCTGGCGTATCGGGCAGACGGCGTGCGGGAAAACGCCCGAGGCAGCGGTCAGGCTGCAATGGCTGAAGGAGGAATCGGAACGTGTCGGTGACGGTTTGGCAGATTGAAGACGCGCTGAACGCAATTGCGCCCTTTGAAACGGCGGAAGACTACGACAACGTTGGGCTTTTGCTTGGAAGGCCGGACGCAATCGTGCATAAGGCGCTGGTTGCGCTGGACGCAACGGAGGCTGTCGTGCTCGAGGCGGAGCGGCTGGGCGCGGAGCTGATTATCGCGCATCACCCGCTGATGTTCCATGCCAGAAAGCGCCTTGCAGAAACGGACGGCGAGGCGCGCGTGCTGTGCCGCCTGATCCGAAGCCGCATAAGCCTGATCGCGGCGCATACTAATCTGGATCTTACGCCGTACAGCGGCAGCGCGCAATGCGCCGCGCTGCTGGGGCTGCGCAACGTGCGGCAGGAGGGGCTGCTTTTTCTGGGCGAATGCGCGGCGAACGTCGACGCCCAGACCCTGCGCGGCATGATTTCAAGCGCGCTGCATACGCAGACGCGCCTCTATGGCGCGGAGAATCTGCCCGTTCATACGCTGGCGATTGTCGGCGGCGCGTATGACGAGGGCTGGCAGGAGGCGCAGGCGCTGGGCGCTCAGGCGCTTTTGACCGGCGAGGTGCGCCATCATAACGCTGTCGCCGCCGCAATGGCGGGCTTTGCGCTGCTGGACGGCGGCCACTACGCGACAGAAGCGCCGCTTGTAAAACCGCTGGCCGCATATTTACAAAATCGCTTTTCTGATGTACAATATAAGATACGGTTTTATCCGTCTCAAAGCGCGCCTTTTGGCGGCGTTTCAAATAAGGAGGGCTGATCAATGGATCAATTGCACCTGTTGTGGGAATATCAGCAAGCCGACGTGGAAGCGGACAGAATGGAGGCGACGATGAAGCGTTCGCCTACCCGCCAGAAGCTGGTGAAATATCGCGATTATCTGGTCGAGCAGCAGAATGTCATGAAGCGCATCGAGGGCGAAGTGTTTAATATGTCCGACCGTCTGGAAGCGCTTAAGGATGCTATCCGCCTGACGGAGGAGCAGCTTCGCTCCCTGCAGGGCAAAATGGAGGGCGATACGCCGGCGGACGTCGCTACTGTGCAGCAGTTTTTGAGCGACGCGCGCCGTTTCCAGAATAATCTGAATGCCTACGAGCAGGAAATCAAGCGCATCCGTAAGGATGCGGGCGACCGCGAACGGCTGCAGCACGATGTGCGCGTGCGCGCGGCGAAGGCTAAGGGCGAGTTTGATAAGCTCAAGGCGGCGTACGACGTGGAATATAAGGCCGGGAGCGGCGAATTGGATACGCTGCGCGCCGCTGCGGCGGAAAAGGCGAAGCCGATCGAGCCGGACATGATGGAGCGCTATCGCACCATCAAGCGCCACAGCGTTCCGCCGCTGGCGCAGCTCTTTGGCGATCAGTGCGGCGGCTGCAATATGTCGCTGCCCTCCGCTGTTTCCCGCAAGGTGAAGGCGGGCGAGCTGATCGAATGCGAAACCTGCGGTCGGCTGCTGATTGTGCTGTAAATGTTCCGGGCTCGCGCTTGCCCTGCGGCTGCGCGGGCCTTTGCTTTGCCCTGCTGTACGGAAACGTAACAAATACGCGCCGGCGACGAATCGCCGTTGCATTTTAGTGAAAAATCCATTACAATAAACGGTATACAACGGATGATGAGGGGAGTGAGCCTGATTTGTCGGAGCCTTTCGCAAGGATCGTCGCGAACCTGACGGATTATTTGATATATCTGGCTACGGCGCTGGTGGCGCTGATCGGTTTGTTCAAATGCGTGATTCCCGTTCGCCGCGCGGCGCATAGCCTGCGCCGGGCAGTCAGTCTGCTGGAAACAACGTCGCCGACGGGGGAACGCCCCGTCTGGCAGGACGTATTGTTCCTCGGCAAACGGATGCAGGCGACGTGGCGGCGCTTTCTGGTTAATGCCGAGCAGCTGGATGCGCGCGGCCTGAACTGCAATATTGAGGACTACATCAACGACGATACGGTCATTTACGCCGTGGGGCACGCGCAGCTGGCGGACGTTGTGCCAAGCCTTCTGACCAGTCTTGGCATTCTGGGAACGTTTATCGGCCTGATGCGCGGTCTGGGCGGGCTGGACGTGAGCGACGCGGCCAAAACCATGGACAGCATTCCGCAAATGATCGGCGGTATGACCTTCGCCTTTATGACGTCGATCGTCGGCATTTCCTGCTCGCTGGCCTTCAATATGCTCAACCGCATGGCGTATGGCAGCGCGACGCGCGCGATTGACGAATTTAACGATGCGTTTATTGAAATCGTAATGCAAAAGCCGCTGGACGATAACGTGCAGGCCATTTGCCAGCAGGAGGATCATGCCGCGCTGCTGCGCCGTTTGTCGACGGATATGGGCGCGCGTGTGAGCGACGGCATTGTCGCGTCCGTCGAAAAATCGCTCGCGCCGGTCACGCAGTCGATGAACAGGTTTATTCTTGGGCAGACGCAGGCGCAGATGGACGGCGTCGGGCTGATTGCCAATCAGTTTGTGCAGCAGATGAACCGCTCCCTTGGCGGCCAATTTGCCCAGCTCGGGCAGACGCTTTCAGCCGTGAATCAGGCGCAGACGGTTTCCTATGACGCGATGAACCAAACCATGACGGCGGCCAAGGAAATTCTTTCCGCCACGCGTCAGGTGCAGGATACCACGCGCCGCGTGATGGAGCGCTTTGAAGCGTATATCGACACCATCGAGCGCGCGCAGGAAAGCGGCGGCGCATTCATGACGCATGGCTCGCAGGTGCTTTCCGGCATGATGGCGGCGTCCGAGGAGCAGTACGCCCTGCTGGACAAGCTCAAAAAATCGCAGGAGGAGCTGCAAACCTCCATGCGCGATTATTCACAGTGGAGCACGCAAATTCTCAACAGCGTACAGCGTCAGGCGGACGGCGCGCTGGCGGTGTCCGGCGATATCGCCGGGCAGCTGGACGCGAGCGCCAAGGCGCTTTCGGCGCGCTACGCGGCCTTTGCGGATGATCTGTCCGGCGGGTTTTCAAAGGCGCTGGCGATGTTTGATGAAAACATCCACAGCGTGCTGAGCGCGCTGGGCGATAAGCTGAGCGAGCTAAAGCAGTTGACCGCGGCGTCGCCCGAGCAGGCGGCGCGCTGCCGTCAGGAAACCGAGGGCTGCATTGCCGCGCTTTCTCGTTTGCAGCGTGCGCTGAGCGATATGACGCGGGAAATTGCGCCGCAGCGGGAGGAAACGTGATATGGCTGCCCGCAGACGCACAGGCCGCGGCCCGGGAAAGGGCGATTTGGGCGCGCATTGGATTTCCTATTCGGATATGATGGCCTCGCTGCTGCTGGTGTTTGTGCTGGCGGTGGTGTACAGCGTGTATCAGTACTACAGCATGCTGGCGATCAAGACGAATCAGCTCAACGAGCAGCAGGCGGAGCTGGATCGCGCCACGATTGCGCTGGTGCAACGCGAGGAGGAGCTGGAGCAGGCGAATGCGACGCTCACCGGCAAGCAAAAGGAGCTTGCCGCCATTCAGATTCAGCTGAACGAACAGGAAAATGATCTGCACGCCGCGCAGGTCGCCCTCAAGACGAAAGAGGAGGAGCAGGCGGCGCTGCAGCTTCAATTGGCGGAGCAGGCGGACAGGCTGGCTGCGATGAATACCGTTTTGGCGGCGCAGCGGGCTGAGATGCTCCAGCAGCAAAGGCGGCTGGACGACCTGATCGGTGTGAAGACGCAGATCATCCAGAGCCTGAGTGCGGCGCTGAACGCGGCGAGCCTTCGCGCGACGGTGGACAGCGCGACGGGCGACATCACGCTGGACAGCGCGGTGTTTTTCGATACCAATTCCTCCAATGTCAAGGAATCGGGGCGTGAGCTGCTTTCGCGCTTTATGCCGGTCTATCTGAGCGTATTGATGAGCGACGAATATGTCGACTATGTCGGTGAAATCATTATTGAGGGGCATACCGATACGGCCGGAACGTATATCAGCAACCTGAAGCTTTCCCAAAACCGCGCGCTGTCGGTGGCGGAGTATTGCCTGCAGCTGAGCACCCTGACGCCCCGGCAGCAGCAGCTGATGCAGCAATTGCTCACGGCGAAGGGCCGCAGCTTTTCCGATCCGGTTTACCGCGCGGACGGAACGGTGGATATGAGCGCGTCCCGCCGGGTGGAGTTCAAGTTCCGCCTGAAGGACAGTGAAATGATTGAAGAAATGAACCGGATTCTCTCTCAGATGGAATAGGGGGCGCAGCATGAAAAAACTGGCGATCACGCTGATTGTGCTGGTGCTGGCAGTGGCCGGTCTGATTGGCTACGGCATGTTCAACACAAGCATGGTGGTGGTTGGTCAGGGGTTTCAAAAAACGCCGGCGTCTCAGCGCAGCGCTGATTTTGAAACGCTTCGCCAAAGTGTAGAGAAAAAAAGCCTGCTGGGGACGATGCTGAAAAGCGAACCGCTGGGCGACGCTTCGCGTTACTCCTATTACATCTATACGCTGCGTATCAAAAACCCCGGCCTTGTTCCGGCGGAAATGGTGGAGCTGCAAATTGCGCCCATCGAACAGGACGTCCTGTTTTATACCGATACGGTGGAGAACGTCATTCCGCCCGGTGAAACGCGCGATATCTGGTGCGTTCTGCTGACGGAGGGCGAGCCATACGCCGTGCGCGATATTTATATCACCTATTACCTTTGGGGCCATGAGCATGAGGTGAAGTTCACATATGAAAACCATTAAAAGGATGATGATGTTCATGCTGCTGCTTTCTTTCCTGACGGCCGCGCGTGCGGAGGACGCCGCCCAGCCCGCGCATGAGCTGCCCAAGGGCTTTTGCTATGCGCATGAGGTGATCGACGATGTGATTCTGGATATTCGCTACGCCGGCGCGCATAATTTTGTCGGCGATGTAATCGACGGCTATGAAGCGCCCTACGCGATTATGACCAATGAAGCTGCGCAGGCGCTTAAGGCGGCCGCGGATGAATTTCGCGCGATGGGCTATCGTGTGATGATCTTCGACGCGTACCGCCCCCAAAGCGCCGTGAAGCATTTCGTGCGCTGGTCGCAGAAGAAGGACGACATGCGCATGCGCGACGAATTCTATTCGGAATATAAGAACAAAACATTGCTCGTGGACGAGGGCTATATTGCCCGCAATTCCAGCCATACGCGCGGCAGCGCGATTGACATGACCATTACGGACATGAACGGCGTTCCGCTGGACATGGGAACGGGCTTTGATTATTTCGGCAAAAAGGCATGGCACGGCGCGAAGGGAATTACGCCCGAGCAGACGGCCAACCGGGAGCTGCTGCGCGAGGTCATGCAGCGCAACGGCTTCCGAATGTTTGAAAAGGAGTGGTGGCACTATAAGCTGCTGGGCGAGCCCTTTCCGGATAAGAGCTTTAATTTCCCGGTAAAGTAAAGCGCGGTATTGTGGGGAAGCCGGGCCTTAAATGGCCGGAGAACGGCTTCCCCGCATTTTGTTTTTCGCGCCCTTGCACCATGCGGCGGCTGCGACATAGGATGAGGATGAGGGCCGGGAATGCACGGCCTGAACCCCATCAAAAGCGCCCGAGCGGCGCAATGAAGTAAGGAGGCGCCTGCATGTCTTTTTATTCCTACAAAAACGCGAATCCCTCCTGCTGCCCCGGAACGGTGTCGGGCAATGTGCTGGATGGTCTGAACGAAAAAATCTGCATTCAGGTGAAGCGGGTGTATGATAGCTGTCTGCAGCAGCAGCAGCTCAAGAATGTTGATGTGACGATCAGCAGCTACGCTCAGGTGGTAAACACCTGCTGCTGCAATTCCTCTGCCTGCTGCGGAAATGAAACCGAGACCATTCCGCCTACATCCGCTCCCGTGCCGCCCATTACGTTTGAATCCTGCCGTTCCAGCACCATGGATGTGGATATCGGCAACCTCTCCATCGAACGCCTGTGCGACCGGCCGTGCTTCGCCCGTGTCCGCGGCACGATTCAGATCCCCATCGACATTCTCTTTACCGACAGCCGTTGCATCGAATACATCGGCAAGGGTACGGTCAGCGTCAGCCGCGATGTACTGCTGGCCGTTCCGGATGAATCGATCGTTCCCTACACGCTGGAGGGCATGGCCAGCGCGGTATGCGTTGCCGGCTCCTATCGCGGCGATAATACCTTCCGCCTCACGGTGTGCGTGACGATTGTGCTCAAGGTGCTGGCGAAGGTGGAGATTCTGGTGCCCAGCTACGGCTTCTGCCCGATTCCGCCCTGTGAGGAATTCTCAGACTCCGTATGCGACGAATTTTTCTCCTTGCCTCTCTTCCCGCCTGCGACGCTGTGCGATGAGTCCAATATTGGCAGCGGCAATACGGGGTGCGGCTGCGGGTGCGGCTGTAACCGCGGCTGCGGATGCAAGCACACCCCGAATACGACCACCTAAGCATGATTGAAACAAAAGAAAAAACGGCCCCGCATTAGACACGGGCGGATAACGAAGTTTTTATGTAGGATACGGTGCGGTCTCTGAAAAGGGGCTGCACCGCGTTCTGCTTTATGCAGAAAACTTGAACTGCTGCGGGTTCTGGCGGATCTTCTCCATTGCAGCCTGTATCTCTTTTTCTGTAGGAATAGAGAACAGCCCAACGGCAGTGAAGTAAATGTCCACCTTGACCTTCTTGCTTCCCTTGTCTTTACTATGGACTTCAATACGGCGGATCAGCGCATTGACGATTTCCGGCGTAAGCTGCCGGATGTCCGTATCGTCCCGCAGCGCTTTCATCAGCAGCCTCAAATCCACCTTGGTTTGCTCCGCATCCAACAGCTTTTTCTTGCCGTCAGCTACGAGCTCCAGCAGGTCCTTCTGCTCCTTTTCGTAGTTGGCGGTCATTTTTGCAAAACGCTCATCGGTGATTTTGCCGGAGATATTCGCTTCAAACAACCCCTCGATGGCCTTGTCGATTGCCTGGATGCGCCGTTCACTTGTAGAAATGGTCTGCTTCAGCTTCTGCACCTCGGACTGCCGTGCGGCGGTGTTGTTTTTCGCCAGCAGATACAGGAAAATCGGCTCATAGCACCGAACAAAGTCTGCAAGACTACCCACCGCTTCTGCTACGATCTGTTCCAGCACCACATTTCGGATATAGTGAATATTGCAAGTCCCTCGTCCGGAATTGTAGTTGGCGCAGCGGTAAAATTCCTGATTGGGCTTCAAACTCTTGGCGGCGCAGAAGTGCAGCTTAGCGCCGCAGTCGGGGGAAAACAGCAGGCCTGCAAACAAGCTCGCCCGTCCGGTTTTCGTATTTCTGCGTTTATGGCTGCGAAGCTCCTGTACACGGTCAAACAGTTCCTCGGAGATAATCGGCTCCTGCATATTGGGAATAACCTGCTGCTCCTCTACGGGGTTGTAGATCTTCTTGTGAACCTTGAAGCTGACCGTTGTGCTTTTGAAGTTTACAGCGCACCCGGTGTACTGCCTATTTTCAAGAATGTGCTTTACAGCTTCGTCTGCCCATAGATACGGATTTGCCGGAATTGGGTTGCGGGTGGCCCTGCCTACGCTGGCATAATATGCCGTAGGGGTGAGAATTTTTTCATTCTCAAGGTCACGGGCAATTTGTGATGGGCCACGCCCCGCAAGGCATAGGTGGAATATCCTTCGTACCACCTCCGCAGCAGGCTCATCAATGAGCCACTTTTCTCTGTCCTCCGGCGACTTTTTGTAGCCGTATGGAACAGTGGAAGATATCCGCTTGCCGTGTTCGGCTTTGCTTTTCCAGACCGCGCGAATCTTCTTGCTGGTTTGCTCGGCATACCACTCATTAAAAATGTTGCAGAACGGCATCATTTCCAACCCCGTTTTGGCGGCCGTGTTCACGTTCTCCTGAATAGAGATAAAGGTTACACCGAGGGACGGATAAATGATCTGTGTCAGCCGTCCCCTTTCCACCTGCTCACGACCAAAGCGACTGAGGTCTTTCACAATGATCGTGCCGATTAGCCCGTCCTCTACCATTTTCTGCATCTGCTGAAACCCTTCCCGCGGGAAGGTAGTGCCGGATACCCCGTCGTCTACAAAGAATCGCGTGTTCCGATAGCCTTCCCGACGGGCGAAGTCCTGTAAAATCTGCTTTTGCCTTCTGTATATTGAATGGGGGAAACGTCTGAAAAGGGTATGTTTATAGCAACACAGTGAAAACACTGTCCGCAACAGCTTGATATGCATTGAAAACTCGTCAGTTTTATGATATAATACCGTTCCAACTCCCTATATAATAAAATCACCGAGAAATGCTTTTTGCTTCTCTCGGTGATTTTATTTGCCCTTGCTACGCCTGATAAACTGTTTTGTTCAATACTTCGTTATCAGTCCGTGGCGTTCGAGAGCCGGATCCTTTTCAGGCTTGCTTACTTCTTCTCATAGTTGTCGTAGGCAGCCTGCAGAATCTCGATCGCGCGATCGATCTTCATGGTCTTGAGCGTTTCGTCCAGCTTATCCAGCGCGGAAACGTCGGCATTGCCCAGCACCACGTTGATGAAGGTTTCCAGCGTAGCGGTCTTCGCATCGCTCAGGATGGTGGTGTACTCAACCGCTTCGTCGCCGGTCACGGTCAGCGGGGGCAGCAGCAGGGTGTATTCGCCGCTGGCGTTGAGCGTCTGCGACTTGACCTGCGCCTCGTTGGAGGTCAGCTTCACCTGCTCATAATTCATGAAGCGGGGCCACTGGCCGCGGCCGCCCAGAGCGTACATGTTGATGAAGTCGTTGTTCATGGACCCGTCCTCATTGTAGGAGGCAGGCAGATAGTACGGCGTGCCGTTCTCATCGTAGTCGAAGGTAACGCCCTGCTTGCCCCAGGAGAGGATATCGGTGAACTCGTCGGAATACATGTAGTCAAGCATCCGGAGGATCAGATGGGTCTTTTCTCCCGCTGCGGTGGTCACAGCGTTCAGCTGCTCGGCGGCGGCCCACTTCACCATATCGGTGTTGGAGTTATAGCGGTGGCCGTTCATGTCATACAGGGGGCCCATGGGCTCGGAGGCGGCCTTGTCGTTCAGTCCGGCGTCGCGGATCTTCTGCATGAAGGTTTCCGCCTCGCCGGGATACTGGAAGAAGAAGCCAACCTGATCGTTGAGGATCTTCACAATACGGGTGTCGGTGTCCTGCGTGTTGAATTCGGGGTCGATCAGGCCCTCGGCGTACCACTTGCGCATGTCGGTCGCGAACTTCTTGAAGCTCTCGCCGTTGTTGGAGGTGGCCCACCAAGCAACCTTGCCGGTGGCGGGGTCGATCTGCATGTTGTTCCAAACAACATCCCAGCCGCCGGAGATCATCTGCAGCAGGAAGTATTCCTTGAAATCAGACATGGGGATTTCGTCGTTGGGGTCGCCATTGCCGTTCGCGTCCTTGTCCTTGAAGGCCTTGAGAACGTTGTAGAGATCCTCGGTGGTCTTGGGCATGTCCATGCCGACGTTCTCGAGCCAGTCCGTGCGGATGCCGAAGCCAGAATAAGCGTTGCGCCTGATATCCTGCTCGACATGGCAGCAGCCGGTGATTTCGCCGCTGTCCAGCGTCAGCGCGCGGCGGATGTAGGCGTTGTCCTTGAGCAGCTGGCTGTAGATGGGCATATCGGCTTCCCAATTTTCCACCTTGTTCAGGGGCATGACCAGACCGTCTTCGATCGCAGCCGCGACGCCGCCGGAATAGTTATCCCAATTCCAGAAGATGATGTCGGGCCAGTTGTCGGAATCCTGAATGGTCAGGTTGACGATCGTGTCGTAATCGTCGGAGCGAACGATGCCCATGAAATCAAGCTCCACGTTGAACTTTTCTTCCAGATGCTTTACCCAGTACGCATCCCAGAAATTCGCGATCTGCGTGGAGGGATTCCACGCCTTGTGGAGCCAGCGGATCTTGGTGGGGGCTTCCTCGGCGACGCCGGGGATGGCCGCCAGAGAGAGGATCATGACCAGAGCCAGAGCCAGAGCGAGCAACCTTTTCATAGATAAACCTCCTTTATATTTTCACAGGTTTTCCCCTGTGATTTACCCTTTGACAGCGCCAACCATGACGCCCTTGGTGAAATACTTCTGAATAAAGGGATAGACGCACAGGACAGGGACGGTGCTGACAATGATGACGGAATAGCGCATGGTCTGGTTCATCATTTCCAGCAGCGCATTGCGCTTGGCCGGGTCGCGATCCAGATCCTGTTCCTTAATCAGCAGCGCGCGCACCACCATCTGCAGCGGCTGCAGCTCGGACTTGCGAATGTAGAGCAGCGCATTCGTCCACGAGTTCCAATGCCCCACCGCGCAGAACAGCGCGATGGCCGCCAGCGTCGGCTTCACCATGGGCATCAAAATGCGGAAGAAGATGGTCAGCTCGTTCGCGCCGTCCAAGCTTGCGCTTTCGATCAGCTCGTCCGGAACGCCCTGCATGGCCGTGCGGATGACGATCATGTTATAGGTGCTGATCAGCCCCGGAATAATCAGCGCCCAGATGGTGTTATACAGGCCGACCGCCTTAACGATCATGAAGGTGGGAATCATGCCGCCGCTAAAGTACATCGTAAAGATGCACAGGCCGGTAATCAGCTTCCGAAGCATCAGATTCTTGCGCGAAAGCACATAGGCCAGCAGCGAGGTGAAAAGCAGGTTCAGCGTCGTGCCAACGATGACAACAAAGATCGTTACCCGGTAGCCCTGCCAAATAGGCGTATAGCCAAGCACCTTATCGTAGTTCACCACGCTGAAATTCAGCGGCAGGAAGACGGGCCCGGTGTGCAGCACCAGCGTCTCCGGGTCGGAGAAGGAGGCGCACAGCACGTACCACATAGGATAGAGCATGATAAAGCAGAGCATAAGCATGAACAGGACGTTGCATACGTCAAAGACCCTGCTGCCAGCGCTGGAGCGGCCGTAATTCCATTCCTTTTCCTTCTTCATGACGCTCACCCCCTTACCAAAGCGAAATCTCGCTGACGCGGCGGGAAATGCCGTTGAAGATAAACAGCAGCGTCAGGTTAATCATACTGTTGAACAGGTCGACCGCCGAGCCGTAGCTCATCTGCCCGCCCATAAGGCCCTTGCGGTAAACGAAGGTAGACATCACGTCCGCGGTTTCGTAGGTGGCTTCGTTGTAAAGCAGGATGATTCGCTCGTAGCCGATGGACATCATGGAGCCCACGCGCATGAGCAGCAACAGCAGGATCGTCGGCAAAATGCCCGGGATGTGCACATGCCAGACGCGCTGGAAGCGGTTACAGCCGTCAATCGCCGCGGCGTCCAGCAGCTGAGAATCGATAGAGGAAAGCGCCGCGAGGAAGATGATCGAGTTATAGCCCATGTTCTGCCACAGGGAGGAGAGCTCATGAATCCATGGAAAATACTTGGGGGTGGAGAGCCAGAGCTGCGGCTTTGCGCCAAAGAGCGCCGTAATCTGGTTGAGCAGGCCGTTGTAGGAAAGCAGGTTGCACACCAGACCGACCGCGACGACCGTCGAGACAAAGTGCGGAAGATAGGTGATGGTCTGAATCGTACGCTTGAATTTGCTGTTGCGGATTTCGTTAATCAGCAGGGCGAAGATGATCGGCGTCGTGAAGCCGATCGCCAGACCAAGGCTGTTAATCACCAGCGTATTGCGCACAAGCCGCCCGAAATAATACCCGCCGATGAATTCCTTGAACCACTTCAGACCCACCCACTTGCTGCGCCACAGGCCGCGCGCGGGACGATAATCCTTAAAGGCGATCACGATGCCGCCCATGGGCGCGTAGCAGAAGATAAAATACCATGTCAGGCAGACCAGCGCAATCACATAAATCCAGCGGTTCCGATACAGATCGCGGCAAAGACGCCGGCCGAAGCTTTCCTGACGGATGGGAAGCGGGACCGCCGCGAGCGTCTTCTGTTTCCGGGTCATCATGTTGCATCACCTCATCGCCGAGCATTTTCGTGCCGAACCCCTGAATCTCTCAAAAGCAATAACGCAAACAAGCACAATTATGCTGCTATAAATCAAGCACATTGCACAACACCGCATTCGAAACCGCCCCTTGGGAGGTTTCGGTTGCTTTTGTCTACATGCACATTATCGCTGTTTTTCGCCATGATATCAATGTTCATTGCAGACATATACATGTCTCAAACGGCCATTGTCATGGTTCATTCGGCAGACAAAGCCCCAGTACTCTCATGCGAGCACCGGGGCGTGAAAACAAACCGTCTTCTTTGGTTTATGCGAAGTGATTATAGCGCGACTGGCGAAACAGTCCGGGTGGCATTCCTTCCATACGCTTGAAGAATTTGCTGAAGCTGAAAGCGTTCGCAAAGCCGATCGCCGTAGCGATATCAGGAATGCGCATATCCGTATAGGATAAAAGCTGCTTGGCCTGCTCCGCCTTCTTGCGGTCGATATAATCGCTGCATTTGATTTGCAGCTCCCGCTGCAAAATGCGGTTAATCTGCTTCGGGCTGATGTGGATATGCTCGGCGATATCGTTGACCTGAATCGCCTCGGTCATATGCTCCTCAATGTAGCGCGTAATCTCCCCCACGCGTCCGTCCACAGCGCGGTCCTGCATCGTCTCCTCCCGCTTATCGGACATGGCGGGCGATAAACGCGCATAGGCGAGCACCATCTGATACAGCAAGCTGCTGAGCATCTCCTGACAGAACTTCTGCTGCTGAACGACCTCCTTCATCAGCAGAGCGATCAGCGAAGGAAGAATATCGGAAACCGTGTAAACCGCAGCCTCCATGGAGAAGCAATTCAGCAGCTCGGAACGCACGGTCGGGTCGCTTCGCTCAATGCTGAAGGCGAAGGCCACCTTACACATATCCTCCGATTTCCACAGGCCGCGGTGGCTGGACATCGGCGGCAGCATAATCACCTCGCCCTCGCCCGCGACAAGCTCCCGGCCGTCCGAGAGCTGATACGCCTGCTGCCCCTGAAGCACAAAATGCGTTTCAAAGAAGGTATGATGATGAAAGACGGGCGTCGCATTGTCCTTTTCTTCCATTGTCCGCGGAGCGTGAATGACCAGCCAGACCATTTCAATATCGCAATCCGACGCATGATAGCGCAGCGGCATATTGCAAATTCGCCGATTGACCTGCAGCCGGTTCGGGTTGTCATAGATATCGCTGTACATGCTCATCCTCCCTCCGTTGGAATCGCGTCGCGCCTTACACCAGCGCCTTGCCCTCCCATTCCTTCGCGGGCTCGGCGCCCATCAACGCGGTAATTGTCGGCGCAATATCCTTGATAGAGGCCGACGCGAGCTCCTTGCCCTTTTCAAAGGCACCGCCGTTGAGGATAATCGGAATAATCATGTCCTCGTCGCTGTCCGTGCCATGATGACGGCCGTGTCCGCCGTGATCGGCCGTTACGATGATTTCGTAATCCGACGGAATGCTTTGGCGCAGGCGGAAAATGCAATCGAACGCGTTGGCAACCACCTTCATATAGGTTTCGCTCATCCAGCCGGTATCATGGCCGCCCTTCTCATCCGTATCGCCCAGATAAAGGAAGGTAAAATCGGGCGCTTCGCGGTTGATGTATTCGATTGCCGCGTCCGTAATACGGTCGTCGGCATGCGCATTGCGGTGCTCGTTAATCGTCAGTGACCACGCCAGATGATCGGGGCGGCTCAGGTCGCGCAGCTCCTCCCATGTCAGGAAAAATGCGCACTTCTTTCCCGCGCGGTCCAGCCGCTCCACCATGCCCTCGATAGGCCGCACCTGCGGCGTATAGATATTGGATGTAATGCCGTGACGATCCGGATCAACACTATGGAAAAGCGACATATGGCACGGCAGCGTCAGCGACGGCATCACCGTGCGCGCATGGAGCGTATACGTGCTTTCGGCAAGCAGCTTCTCAACGCCGGGATTGCCGCAGGCGCGCACCGCGTCGCCGCGCATCCCGTCAACCAGCACCAGAACGACCTTCTTATCCATACTATTTACCTCCCATCCTCATGTACCTTTTTCGACATGATTATAATGCGTCCTTTCTCCAGAATCAATGTCCATTTGTAACATATATATATCCGTATAGGACATGCGTATTTCTCCTAAAAGGCATTGCAAATCAAAGGCGAATCTGCTAAAATGCAGCAGAGGTGATTCGTATGGCAATGACCGAAAAGGAATTCCAAAAATACGCGGAAATTATTGTGCGCGTGGGCGCGAACGTTCAGCCCGGTCAGGCTGTCAAGCTGCGCGCGGAGGTCGATCAGCTGCCGCTGGTTAAGGCGGTTACGGAGGAATGCTATAAGGCCGGCGCAAAATATGTCGACGTAACATGGAAGGCCGGCCCCATCAGCCGCCTGCATTATGAATACGCTGCGGTGGAAACGCTGGGCAACGTCTTCCCGTGGGAGGAAGAGCGCGCAAAGCAGAGCGTGAAGGATCTGGACGTGCATATCTACATCACGTCGGAGGATCCCGATATGCTCAAGGGCATTCCGCCCGAAAAGCTGGCCGCCGTGGGCAGAATGCGCTCCGCCGTGCTGAAAAAGTACAGCGACGCCATGGACGGCAAATATCAGTGGCTGATTGTCGCCGCAGCATCCCCTGCATGGGCCAAGAAAATGTTCCCCGACGACAGCGTCGAGGTCGCCATGGAAAAGCAGTGGAAGGCCATCTTCTCCTGCATGTATATGGACACGGCGGAGGATCCGGTCGCCCTGTGGCAGGCGCACACGGCGCAGTGCGAGCGCCGCGCCAAGTGGCTCAACGACCAGCGCTTCGTTCGCCTGCACTACACCAGCAAAAACGGCACGGATTTCACCGTCGGCCTGATTCCCGGCGCCAAGTGGGGCGGCGCAGGCGATGTAAACCATACGAACGGCGTGCGCTACGTGCCCAACATGCCCACCGAGGAGGTCTTTACCAGCCCCATGCGCGGTCAGGCGGAGGGCACGCTGGTATCCACCAAGCCGCTGAGCTTTTCCGGCCAGCTGATTGAAGATTTTACCGTCGCCTTCAAGGACGGAAAATTCGCCTCCTGCACAGCGCGCAAGGGACAGGAAGCGCTGGAAAAAATGTTCACCATGGACGAGGGCGCTTCCATGCTGGGCGAGGTCGCGCTCGTGCCCAAGGAATCCCCCATCAACCAGTCCGGCCTGCTGTTCTACAACACGCTCTTTGACGAAAACGCCTGCTGCCACGTCGCCGCCGGCGCAGGCTTTAACGAAGTGATCGACGGCTTTCTGGATATGACGGACGAGCAGCTGCTCGAAAAGGGCGTGAATGATTCCATGATTCATGTGGACTTCATGGTTGGCTCGGACGACCTGAACATCACCGGCTATCGCGCCGACGGCACCAGCGCCGAAATCTTTGTCAACGGCAGCTGGGCGAAGAACGTACAATAAGAAATCGATAATAGAACAGAACGCCGTTCCTTTCGTTGGAACGGCGTTCTGTTTTGGTTGCATGGACACAGGGCGAAGGAATCGCGCAGACTGCCTTAGCCCTTGCGATTGTAATCGTGCGCCAGCGAATTCATGGCGTCGGCCAGCTTGTGGACGTAAATCATCGGGCCCACGAGAATCAGAACGCCCAGAACGCTCCAGCCCCAGAAGGTTTTCGCGGAAATCGTTTGCTGGATACCGCGGCGCCGCATCTCGTCGCCAATACGGTTGCAGAGCTTATGGTTCCAGACAAAATACGCAATGCCGCATGTCAAGGGGTCAATAACAAAGAACAGCAGGCAGTAATGCATGGTCTTCTTGCCGTCATAGCGGCTGGCCATCACGTTGATGTCATTGGAAATGCTCGACCACCAAACCAGACTGTAGATGCCAAGCGTAACCAGGGAAAGAAAAAAGAATTTCCAAAAACCGCGATCTTCTTTCAACTGACCGACAGGCATGGGATTAGGCGTACGAGCAACGGCATTGGTCTCCGACATGTGAATTCCCCTTTTCTCATTTTGTTATGCTGGTCTTTCCTTGCGCCATTCGCTATGCGCCCGGCCGCGGTGCGCCGCGAATAGGATGCGGCACGAAATGCATCTCAATCGTCATCACCATTTCCCCCCTCGTTATCAAAAAATCATCTGAATGTGCGGCAAGGGCGCCGCACGCACGATCGGCGCATACAGAAGGCTCTCGCGTTCCCTTTCCGCTCAATTCCAATCGGCTTGCGTGACCATTCGAATATGTCACGATTCCAGCGTAGTTCAATCGCCCGCGCCGGGACGGAGAAAACGCCGCCCGATTTTCCTTGTTACTATACCATTATTTTCTATTTTTGTAAACTGGTTTCTATTCATATTTTTATCCGTACACAATTTTTGCTTTTCCAAACCGCCTTCTCCTGCTATAATGATTACGCGTGAGGAGCAACCGACTGATTCTGGAGGACGCTATGAACATTTCCAAAAAGGATGCGCTGCTTTGGTTTTCATTTTTTTCCCAGCTTCCCGAGGATGAGGAAATCATGCCCCGGCAGCAGGAGATAATTTTCGCCGCGCTCAATCAAATTGAAGACGCCGTCGAGGCACGCAACAGCAGCCTGATGGCGCAGATTCCCGGCCTGAAATGCCTATCGGGGCGCACATACTATGTCGGGCCGGACGAAAAATTCCCGCGTGGCTGCAGGTCCTGCCTGTTGGGCACGGGGCTTACCGCCATTCGGAAAACCAATCGCTGCAACCTGCAGTGCCGGTTCTGCTATAACTTCGGCGAATTGGATTGCCAGCCGCCCATCGGGGATGACGCGTGGGAAATCGGCGGCTCAAAATACCGCGAGCGCGACGTTGATTTGCTGCTTGCCATTCAAAAAAAGCCGACGGGCGTTTCCTATGTCTATCTGGAGCCCTTTATGGAGATCGAAAAGTACTACGGCGTCATCGCCAAATTCCACGCCGCAGGCGTTCATCAGCACCTTTACACCAACGGCACGCTTTGCACGGATGAAAACCTCCGGGCGCTGGCCGATGCGGGGCTTGACGAGCTGCGCTTCAATCTGGGCGCGTCGGGCTGCGCAGACCGCGTGATCGACAGCATCGCCGCCGCCAAGCAGCGCATTCCCGCCGTCGGCATTGAAACGCCCATGACGCCGGAATTCTACCGCGTCTTCATGGATAAAAAAGAAAAAATCCTTGCAACCGGACTGGATTTTATCAATTGCGCGGAGCTGCATCTAAACCCCAACAATCTCGAAAACTATGCCGGCGAAAGCCTCTACATGTCGCGCCACGGTTACATTTCCCCCATTTGGAGCCGATCGCTGACGCTGCAATTGATGCGTGAAGCCGCGCAGGCGCATTGGCCGATCGTGGTGCACGATTGCTCCAACCGCACAAAATTTGCCCGAGATCTGCACCTCAAAGCGCAGGAGGGCGGCTGGTTCGGCGCGAACGATTATGCCTGCGAGTTCCCGGTTTTCCCCTACGGTGCTTTCCTGCCCGTCCTGCAGGATGAAAGCCTGTCCTTCCCCAAGGAAGAGCCCCTGCCCTACGGCTATAACCCGGGCGATATTGTACTCTGATCCTGAAAGGCGGCTCACGCGCCGTCCATCGCGCGTTCGGAGGTATGGCGACTGACGACGGGCCGCGACCAGCCGCATTTTGAAAATGCCTGAGCGCATGCCGCCCTGCTTCGTAATGCCGCATATACGCAAAAATCAAAACCACCGGCTTAGCCGGTGGTTTTGATTGTGTACGCTATGATATGTTCAGTTCTGTCCCGCCGTCTGGCGCTGCGCAATCATATCCTTGACCTTCATCAATCTGGTAAGCGAACCGCGTTCGTTTTCATCCAGCTTCATGGTGATAAACCGAATGGTCTCCTCAAATTGCGGAATCATGACATATTCCAGCGCATTGACGCGGCGGCGCGTCTTTTCGATTTCATCCGCCAGCAAATCGCACGCCTTTTCAGTTTCAGCCAGCTTCAGCAGCTTAGGAAGCAGCGCCGCCAGCGTAGCGATTGCATCGTCCAGATCAGCGCTCGTTTCGGCCAGACCATACGGCAGCGCGCTTTCCTTTGCCGTTCCCTGAATCGGCGTAATGGACGGCACATGCACGGACAGGATATTTTTCCGGCCAAGCTGAATCGCCGCGCTTCGGGCAGGATACATGACCGCTTCTTCCAGCGCTTGACGATCCATCACCGCGCGGGCGAGCGCAAAATCCGCCAGCGCGCCCTGTAGCTCCCGCTCCACCTGCTTGCGCAATTTCGCGTTTTCCCGCACCAGCAGGATAAACTGGCGCACCATTTCATCCCGCTTATCCTTGAGCAGCTTGTGTCCGCGTTTTGCGGTCACGAGCCTGCGCTTGATGCGGGTTAATTCCATGCGCGTGGGATTTACGCGAAGCGTCGCAGCCATCAGGCTTCCTCCTCTTTCTTGGGCAGGTACTTGTCCAGCATATCGTCGCGGATACGCTTAAGCTCCGCGCGCGGCAGCATGGCCAGCAGCTTCCAGCCGATATCCAGCGTTTCCTCAATCGCTCGGTTGGTTTGATAGCCCTGCGAAACGTATTCCTTTTCAAACGCGTCCGCGAAGGCGGCGTACTGCTTATCAACGTCGCTGAGCGCTGCCTCGCCCAGAATGACCGCCAGTTCCTTCGCGTCCTTACCACGGGAATAGGCGGCGAAAAGCTGGTTCATGGTAGCGGCGTGATCCTCGCGCGTTTTGCCCTTGCCGATGCCCTTGTCCTTCAGGCGGCTGAGCGAAGGCAAAACGTCGATCGGCGGCTGAATGCCCTTGCGGTACAATTCACGGCTGAGGATGATCTGCCCTTCGGTGATATAGCCGGTCAGGTCGGGAATCGGATGGGTTTTGTCGTCCTCCGGCATGGTCAGGATCGGAATCTGCGTAATCGATCCTTCCTTCCCAATCACGCGGCCGGCCCGTTCGTACATCGTCGCAAGGTCGGTGTACAGATATCCGGGGTAGCCGCGGCGGCCGGGCACCTCCTTGCGCGCGGCGGAAACCTCGCGCAGCGCCTCGGCATAGTTGGTGATATCCGTCAGGATGACCAGCACGTGCATCCCCTTTTCATACGCCAGATATTCCGCCGCCGTCAGCGCCATACGCGGCGTGGCGATACGCTCGATAGCCGGGTCGTTCGCCAGATTCATGAACAGCACGGCGCGCTCGATGGCGCCGGTGCGGCGAAAATCGCTGATGAAATAATCCGCTTCTTCAAATGTGATACCGATCGCGCCGAAAACCACGGCGAATTTGCTGTCCGTGCCCAGCACCTTGGCCTGACGCGCAATCTGCGTGGCCAGCTGCGCATGCGGCAAACCGCTGCCGGAAAAGACGGGCAGCTTCTGCCCGCGCACCAGCGTGTTCAGGCCGTCGATGGCCGAAATCCCGGTTTGGATGAATTCGCTGGGATAGTCGCGCGCAGCAGGATTCAGCGGCTCGCCGTTAATATCCATCCGCTTTTCGGGGATCAGCGCGGGGCCGCCGTCCTTGGGATTTCCCATTCCGTCGAAAACGCGGCCAAGCATGTCCGGCGCGACGGAAAGCTCGATGCTTCGCCCCAGAAAGCGGGCCTTGGCGTTGTCAATGCGCAGGCCGTTGCTGGATTCAAAGAGCTGTACCAGCGCTCTGTCGCCCTCGACCTCCAAAACCTTGCCCTGACGCTTTTCGCCGTCCGCCTGCTCGATCTCCACCAATTCGTTATATTTGACGCCAGAAACGCCCTCCACCAGCATCAGCGGGCCGACGACCTCTTTGATCGTGCGATATTCCTTCTGCATCTTACAGCCCTCCTTCCGCCAGCAGCGCGTCGATCTGGCTGCTCAGGCCGGATTCGATCTTGTGGAATTCCGACATATCCTCTTCCTTGATATACTTCGCGCGGCCGATACGCTCGCGCACAGGCAGCCCCAGTACCTGGGAAAGGTTCGCGCCCCCGTCCAGCGCCTGCCTGCCCTTTTCGCCAAAGAGCAGAATCAGCCGCAGCATATGATACTGCTTTTCGGGCGAAGTGTATGTATCTACCTCGTCAAAGGCGTTCTGATGCAGATAATCCTCGCGAATGGAGCGCGCAACCTCCATCGTCAGCCGATCCTTCCACGACAGCGCGTCAATGCCGACCAGACGCACGATTTCGTCCAGCTCAGCCTCTCGCTGGAGGATTTCCATCGCCTTGGCGCGCAGATCCTTCCATTCGGGGGCAACGTTATCGTCGAACCATTCGGAAAGGTTATCAGCGTAGAGGGAATAGGACTGCAGCCAGTCGATCGCCGGGAAATGGCGCTTATAGGCCAGCTGCGCCGACAGCCCCCAGAAGACCTTGACAATGCGCAGCGTCGCCTGCGAAACCGGCTCGGAAATATCGCCGCCGGGAGGCGAAACGGCGCCGATCGCAGTAATTGTGCCCTCGCGGCCGTCTTTGCCAAGGCATTTAACATAGCCCGCGCGCTCGTAGAATTCGGCGATACGGCTCGCCAGATACGCGGGGTAGCCCTCCTCGCCCGGCATTTCCTCCAGACGGCCGCTCATTTCGCGCAGCGCCTCAGCCCAGCGGCTGGTCGAATCCGCCATGATGGCGACCTTATAGCCCATATCGCGATAATACTCCGCAATGGTGATGCCGGTATAGATGGACGCTTCGCGCGCCGCAACGGGCATATCGGAGGTATTGGCGATAAGCACCGTGCGCCGCATCAGCGATTCCCCGGTACGCGGATCGTGCAGGTGCGGAAATTCCATCAGCACGTCGGTCATCTCATTGCCGCGCTCCCCGCAACCGACATAGACAATGATGTCTGCGTCCGCCCACTTGGCCAGCTGATGCTGAACCACCGTCTTGCCCGATCCGAAGGGGCCGGGAACCGCAGCCACGCCGCCGGAAGCAATGGGAAAAAGGGTATCGATCACGCGCTGCCCCGTAACCATGGGCGTGCGCGGCGCCATTTTTTCCTTGTACGGACGGCCGCGGCGAACCGGCCATTTCTGCAGCATGCAGACGGGATGCTCCCTCCCCTGCGCATCGACGATCACACAGATTGTATCCTCGATTCTCGCAGCGCCGCCGTGAATGCTCTTAACCGTACCGCTCAGACGGTAAGGCGTCATGATGCGGTGCTCTACCACAGCCGTTTCCTGCACCGTGCCCAGCACGTCGCCCTGCTCCACATGATCGCCCACGCTGACCTTGGGCTCAAAGAGCCATTCGCGCTCGCGATCCAGCGCCGGCACCTCGACGCCGCGGGTGATGCGCTCGCCGGCCTTGTCACGTATCTTGGTCAGCGGGCGCTGGATGCCGTCGAAAATGGATTCGATCAGGCCGGGAGCCAGCTCAACCGACAACGGCGCGCCCGTCGAAACGACCGGCTCGCCGGGCCCCAGCCCGGAGGTTTCCTCGTATACCTGAATCGACGCTTTATCGCCGCGCAGCTCGATCACCTCGCCCACCAGACGGCTGTTGCTGACGCGCACCACGTCGTACATGCGCGCGTCCGCCATGCCGGTGGCCATGATGAGGGGACCCGCCACCTTGACTATCGTTCCCTGCGCCATATGCTTATCTCCTTATTGCTCGTCATCTAACAGAATATTCGCGCCGATGGCCTTTTCAACATTGGCCCGCACGCGCTCCATGCCCAGCCCGTCGCTCCCGGACGAGCCGGGAATGGGAATCAGCGTCACCTCCGGGTCGGTCTGATATCGCTCGAACGTCTCGCGCCCGATGCGCGCGGCGGATTCGGTAATGAAAATCACGCGCACGCCGCGCTGCACCAATTGATGCACCGCCTGCGCCACGCCCTTTTCGGTATCAGCCGGCACAGCCTGCATGCCGATGGCGCGAAACGCGCCGATTACCTCGCGCTCACCCACGGCGCCGACGCCGTATTGCTTCTCAGGCATACAATTCACGCAGCCTTTCCCGAATCTTTTCCGTTGCAAAGCCCGCTGTTTTGCCCGCCATAATCAGGCGAACGGCCGCGGCCTCGCGTTCCCGCATCAGCAGATAGCCGATCAGCCGCTCCGGCCTATCCATCGCACGGCGGAAGGGCGAATAAACGGAAAGCAGGCGATCGTCCATTTCGCGTTCAAGCTGCGCAATCTTGCCCATGTCCATCTGCGCGGCGATGGCCGCCTGATAGACCTTCGTCCCGTAGGGGTAGAGCAGCATCGGCAGCTTTTCGGGCTTTTCAAACGCCTTGAGCCATGCCTTTTTGTCAATGGAGCCGCCAGGCAGGAGCATATCGGCAAAGAACGCGGCGTTCTTCCCCATATGCAGCACGCGCAGGGCGATAACCATGTTGAGCATATCCACCCGCGCGATAAAATACCGGCGCTGCGCAAGCGCCTTTGCCGGCAGCCAACTGAAAATCGTACGGTAGAGCGCGCGATCCAGCGTCACGTCGATATCCAGCGGATCAAGGCTCACCGCCAGCCGCTTTTCCAATTCATCCAGCGCAGAAGCCAGCGTTTCCGGCAGCGCGCGGTATTGATGCTCCGTCACCGCATGACGCAGCGTCTCCACAGGATAAATGCCGCAAAGCGACAGGTTCTCCGCTTCCTGACCAAGCGAGCGCGCCTTGATGAGCATTTTGAGGTTATTCACGTCATAGTGAAGCAGAAAGCAATCCACCATTTTCTCGTCCGTCGCCAGCTCACGCACAACCCTGCATGCGTTTTCTACATGCGCGGCGGCCATCTGATCATAATCCGCTTCGGCGTTCCACCCCAGCTCGGAAAGGGCGCGGCGCGCATCCTGCGCCGTCGGCGCCTGCAAGAGGCGTTCCAGCTTGGATGCGTCCAGCGTGTTTTTCTGCAAAACGCTCAAACGCCCGATGGCATAATAAATGCTTTCCTGCGGCAAGCGGTTCTCCTCCCTTCCGTTTATTCCGAGAACAGCGCGCGGGCCACATCGCCCTCGAGCGCCATCCGCCTGCTTTCGACCAGCGATTCCAGCGTGCAGTTGACGGCGGCGCCGTCCTGACGCAGCTCAAACCCACAGCCGGAAATATCCTCCCCGGCGCACAGCGAAGCAAGCCGCCCCTGCTTTTCCAGCGCGGCGTTCGCCTCCTGAAGGAAGCCTTCGTCATACCATGCCCGCGCCTCGACGCCGATGCACACCGTTTCGCCGCCATGCGCCGCGGAAAGAAGCTGGCTCAGGAAAAAAGCGCGCTTTTGCTCCTTGGGAAGCGCCCGCATCTGCTCCAGCGCCATGGCGAACGTCTCATCCATGACCTGCCGCTTCACGCCGAGCCGCGCCTTTTTATCCTCCAATTCGGCCATGCGCAGCATCCGGCCTTCAGCCTCGGCCGCGTCCGTGCGAATGCGCGCGTCCATCTGCTCCAGCTGGCGCTGCATCTGCGCCTCGGACGCCGCCTTCATCTCCTCCGCGCGTTTTTGCGCGTCGGCCAACGCCGCAGACGCCGCTTCCCGGGCGTCATCGTCTATCTTCTGAAGAATACCCCGTACGTCCATCTTCCGTCACCATTCGCGTCACAGCGCGATCGCATTGACCATCAGGAAGGAAACCAGCAGCGCGAAAACGGCGTAGGTTTCGACCATAACCGTCATGGTAACGCCCTTACCGGACATTTCGGGCCGCTGACCGGTCATGAGCATGCTGGCGGCGGAAACCTTCGCCTGACGAATTGCGGAATAGTAGCCCACAATGCCAACCGGCAGGCACGCAATGATAAAGGCGATACCCTGCTCGAGGGAAACAGCCTTCATCGCGCCGCCCAGAACGTTCGTGTTAATCAGCACGATTACGCCGATCAGGAAGCCGTAAATGCCCTGCGTCGCGGGCAGCAGCTGCAGCACCAGCAGCTTGCTGGAAACCTCGGGGTTTTCGCTCGACACGCCGGCGGCGGTTTCGCCCGCCAGGCCTACGCCCTTGCTCGAGCCCATACCGGAAAGGATAACGGCAATCGCCGCGCCAACCAGCGCCAGAATCTGTCCAACAGTCATGATGATTTCCTCCTCGCAATTCATTCATCAGCCGAAGCAGGCTGAATCTCAACGTATTTGGGATGAACGGTCAGGGGCGCAAAGGGACGCCCGCCTTCCTCATAGAATTTTCCGAAGAATTCAATGTACTGCAGCCGGCAGGAATGCACATACGCGCCCAGCACATTGATGCCAAGGTTGAACATATGGCAGGCGACAAAGAGCACCGCGCCAATGACCTTTCCGATGATTCCGCCCGCCCAAACCATGCCGATGAGCTGGTTGAAGACCATGCCGATCACGCCGGTCGCCAGCCCCATGCCGAACAGGCGCATATAGGAAAGCAGATCGCTTACCCAGCTGCTGATGCCGTACAGCGCGCCAAGACCGCCGATGATGCGCTTGATCGGGTTGCGTTCGCCGCGCTTGGTAAAGAGCAGAATGATCGCGACCGACGCGATGGCCAGTATCATGCCAGCCTGCTTTGTCTGCTCCAGCAGCAGCAGGCCCAGCCCGCAGATCAGCGTAAACCATGCGAACTGATCGGCCAGCGCCGCAAGCGGATGGCCGCGCTTGATGTTCATATACGCGCCCACGCCGAGACCGGCGAACAAATGCAGCGCGCCCACGCCGATGCACACGCCCATGACCGGCAGCGAATCGCCCACCGAATCAAGCAGCCAAAGGCTTCTGGGCAGCGGGTTGAAGCCGAAGACCGTATTGTAAATCAAGCCCCAGATGATGGTCGCAATGCCGCCGTAAGTCAGCAGATACAGCATTTTGGCGTTTTGGAACTTGATTTTTTTGATCTTCATGAAAATAGGAATCAGCAGCGCCATTACCAAGCCATAGCCTGCGTCGGACACCATCATGCCAAACAGGCAGGCGTAAAAGGGCGCCATCACGGCCGTCGGGTCAATTCCCCGATAGTCCGGCAGGGAATAGCCCTCAACCACGGGTTCAAAAACCGAAGCGAACCGGTTGTTGTGCAATTGCACCGGCGGCTGCTCCTCCGTCTCCGGATCGCGAAGCTCCAGCGCGCAGACGGGCGAAAGGCGGCGAATTTTCTGCTCCGCCTTTTCCGCGCGCGGCGCGGGCACCCAACCCTGCAGCAGGAACGTCGTTTCCGTTACGGCAAATTTCTGCGCCGCCTGCTGCCGACGCAATTGCTGATCGAGCAGCTCATAGAGAATTTTCAGCCCGCCGATATCTTCCGCCATGCCGGCAAGCTGTTTTTGCATCTCCTGCCGTTCAATATCGATATCCCGAAGCTGGGCCCGCTGCCGCGCGATATACTGCGCGGGCGTATCGCCCTGCAGCGCGGCAAAGGTTTCCTGCGTAAAATCCGCCTGCTCTGTCGCCGCGCGAACCTCGCCCTCGACGCATGCATGCATCGCGATGACGACGCATACATTCTCCCGATCGTTGCCGATCACGGTCAGCGCCGCGTAGGACAGCGCGCCAAGCGCGTCCTCCAACCGGCTCAGGCCGCGGCTGGGCAGCGTTCCCGCCAGATAACGAATATCACGTCCGGGCGCAAGCGCGCGCTGCGGCGCTTCATCCAGCGCTTCCCACGGCGTATATTGCGCGATGCCCGCCTGTGCGCGCGCCTCCATGCCCTTGATTTCGCCGCGCCGGCGCTCAAAGCCCTCCAGCCTTTCCACAACCGCCATCAGCCGGCTTTGCGCCTCAAGCGTCGCCTGCGCCTGTTCCGCCGTCACCTCCGGGTACAGGCCGAACATCGGCTTCCCGGCGGTATCAAACCGCTTAAGCTGCGTCAGTGCCCATTGAATGCGGCGCATCTGCTCCGCCGTCTGCTCCGCGCCCGTCGCCTGCGTTTCGGCAAAGGCCGCCTCGTCCGCCTGCGGCGCGGTAATCTCGACGCAGCCCAGCCGCTGCAGCGCGCGGAGCAGCTTGTCCCTGTCCGCTTTGGGCGCCAGCAGCGTCAGACGCTTCATTTCAACAATCGCCATGCTGCATAACCCTCTCAACGATCAGCCGGGCGGCCGCCTGCTGGCGCTGTCCGGCCTGAAGACGGAGCGCCTCCAGCGCGCGCTGCTTTTCACCGTCGCGCGCCCTCAGGGCAGCCTCGACGGCCAAGCGGTTTTCCTTCATTTTTTCCTGATATCGGGCGCGCAGCTTCGCGTTATTCTGACGCTGCTCCTCCAAGATCGCCTCTTCAACGCCCTTGATGATCTCGCGAGCCTGCTCGGCGGCCTCCCGGCGAATCGCGTCCGCCTTTTCCTCAGCCGCGCGCACCTGATCCAACATTGCTACCGACACGTTGTTCCCTCCCTTTCAGAAGGCTGCCGCCCTGCGGCAAAAGCTTATTTGGTTCCGAACAGTCTGTCGCCCGCGTCGCCAAGGCCGGGCACGATATAGCCGTGCTTGTTCAGGCGCTCGTCCTGCGCGGCGACATAGATGTCCACGTCCGGATGCTCCTTTTGAACGTAGGCAATGCCTTCGGGCGCGGCAATCAAATTAACCAGACGAATGTTGTGGCAGCCGCGCTTTTTGATAAAGCTGATCGCCGCGGCCGCGCTGCCGCCGGTGGCGAGCATGGGATCGAGCACGATCAGCTGGCGATGCTCGGCGTCCTCGGGCAGCTTGCAATAGTATTCAACCGGCTTGAGCGTCTGCGGATCCCGATACAGGCCGATGTGGCCGACCTTCGCGTTGGGAATCAATTCCATGATGCCGTCCACCATGCCAAGGCCCGCGCGCAGAATGGGAATAATGCCGATGGGCTTGCCCGCCAGCATTCTGGTCTTCGTCACGCAGATGGGCGTTTCCACCTCGACCTCCTCCGTCGGCAGATCGCGGGTTACCTCGTAGACCATCAGCATGGAAATCTCATCCAGCAGTTCGCGGAATTCCTTGCAGCCGGTGTTCTTGTCGCGCATAATGCTCAGCTTATGCTGAATCAGCGGATGGTCGAAAACATGCACCTTGCTCATTGGACTCATTCCTTTCCATTTGTCTTCTGCCCGAAAAAAAGAATTACGTTACCATTTGTGTATTATACCGTAATTCTCCGCGTTTGGCAAGTTTGGGTTTTTGCTTCCCGGCGCGCCGCAGCAACGCGAGGGCCGCTGCGGGAAGAAGCCTCCGCTGCGGCCTTGACGGAACGGCGCGATTGTTGAACCGCTGAATGCAGACGAAGCCGCCCGACAGCAGGATTGGCGGCTTCGCTCCACGCTCGGCGCTTTTCAGCCCTCGCTAATATAAAAGGAGGATTCTTCGGCGTTCCGCCTCGTCCGCTCAGGCATGCAGCCCCGGCAAATCGCCATAGCGGAAAATCGCGGATTGCCGAAGCACCAGCTCGGTGGGAACGGTCGTCACGCTTCCCATGCCCTGCGGATCCTCAATCAGGCGTATGGCCTCCTCCACCGCCTTATGCGCAAAGCTTTGCAGGGAGTAGGCAATCGTCGTCAGCGGCGGGGTGCAGCCTTTGGCTTCTATATCGTCAAAGCCCAGAACGCTTACCTCCTTGGGCACGGCATAGCCCAGATCCGTCAGCGCGGCGATGCAGCCCATCGCCATTTCGTCATTGGCGCAGAGAAACGCATCCGGCATCGACTCGCGCTGACTGCGCAGCAGAAAATGCGTGCAGTTATAGGCCACCTTTCGGGAAAAATCGCCGTCCAGAATCAAGCTTTCGTCGATGGGAAGCCTGGCGGCGCGCATGACCTGCAGAAAGGTTTCATAGCGCGCGTTGCCGTCGAACGTATCGGCACCGCGAAGATAAGCGATGCGCCGATGCCCCGTGTGCGCCAGATAGGCGACCTGCTGCTCCGTCCCCATACGGTTATCAATCAGCACGCTGCTCACGCCCGGCGCCTGAAATTCGCGGTCCATAAACACCAGAGGGAGCCTGCGCTTGACAAGCGTTTCGGCTTCGTCGTTCCGCAAATGATCGTTCAGGATAATCGCCGCGTCGATATTGCAGGACAAAATATTCGCCGCGGCGCTCCGACTGTCCGGCGCCGACGATACGTGCATGAGCATGTCGTAGCCGTTGTCGGCGCAGGCATGATAGATTTCCTGAATGAGCATCGTGTAAAACGGGCCGTCAATATAGGGCAGCGACAGGCCGATATTGCCCGTCTGCCGCGCTTTAAGCAGTCGCGCGTTGATATTGGGAATATACCCAAGCTCCTGCACGGCGGCCATGACGGCCGCATGCTTTTCGGGGCTGACATTCTTACGGCCGCTTAGCGCGTTGGAGACCGTGGCAATCGATACGCCCGCGCGCTTCGCGACGTCCTTGATTTTCGCGTTCATAGAATCTCCCGTATCCATTAATTATTCGTCCGCGGCGTCATAACAAAGAAAGAGCCGGTCAAAGCAGTACGCGCCGCTGTTCCATTCGCCGATGCGAACCTCGCTCAGACAGCTCAGATCAACGCCCGTGTACGCGGAAAGCGGCGCGTCAATGCGCACCCACCGGCCGCGCGCGGAGCGAATGTCAATCCACACGCTGGCCGACGCGCCCCGCGCGTCCGTTAAGGTGACCTTGTGGGTGTTGCTTCCCTGAAGGTCCTTGATGTAAAAGGTCAAATAACGATACGCCGTGCAGTCCGTCGATTCCTGCAGCCGGTAGCAAATCGCATTCAGGCAATCCTGCGGATCCCGCGAAACGGCGGTCGTAAGGCGATAGCCGTCCTCCTCCCGCGCAACGGTCGCGCCCTCCAGAGCCGAAACGTCGGAAAAGACGAGCGGCAAAACCGGAACGGCGCTCCCCTCTGTCCGCTCCCGCGCCAGCGTCACAGGCTCCCCCGCGATGGCGTCGGCCACGATCTGGCACAGTTCCGTGTTCCGGCGCAGGGTTCCCTGCCCGCGCCATTTCGCTTCGATTGCTTCGGCGCTGTCATGGTATATGTCCGCCTTGGCGCCAAAGATGTTGTACAGTCCCCACGTGCTCTCGCCCGTCACCTTGTAGGTCCAAATCGTCCAGCCCACGCCCGCGTCCGTGTAAGCGTTCAGAGCATATTTCCATGCGTCCATGCTTTGAAAAAGCGTAAATTCCCCAAGAAAGGCGGGAACAGGGTAATTCGCCTGCTGGATCTTGAACAGCTTGACGTCCACGTTCAGCTTCTGCGCCCAATAATCGTTATCAGCGTTCCACTTATAGAAGTGATATTGATACGCCACGTTCTGCCAGCCGTAACGATCCGGCACGGGGAGGTTTTCCGGGTTCCAGCAGCTTTCCATCATAACGATATGCTCCGGGTCGACGGCGCGAACGGCCCTGTACGCGCGATCGAAAAATTCCCACTGCGTCACGCCGGTGGACTTAAAATCGCCGCCGGGCTCGTTGAGCAGGTCATACGCCGCCACAGCAGGCTCGCCCCGGTAATGCGCGGCGACCTGCTCCCACAGGTAGACGGTCTGATCCTGATACGCCGGCTCCTTCCACAGGTTGGAGCCGTTCATTTCCCCGGAATTGTCCTGATTGTTTTGCGAGCCGCGCGCCGCGTGCAGATCCAGAATGACATACATCCCCCGCTCGGCGCAGCAGCTTACCGCCCAGTCCAGCCGAGTGAAGGCGTCCTGCCGAAGCGCGCCGTCGTCGTCCAGAATATTCCACCACGCAAAGGGAATCCGCACCACGTTCATTCCCAACGCCGCGATATTGTCAAAATCCGCCTCGGAAAGGTAGTTGTCCTCATACACGTCGAAAAGCCGTTCGCGCGTCTCCCGTCCGAAGCGCTCGTCCAGCACGCGGAAGGCCTCCGTCTGGCACGGCGCGTTCGTCAGGCTCATCCACGCCTCCTGTACCAGCCAGCCGCCCAGATTCACGCCGCGCAGCAGCACCCTCTCCCCGTCTGCGGAAACAAATTCGGTTCCCTCCGCGCGCAGCATGGGCAGCGCCCTCGCCTCCGCCGAGGCGCGGACGTTCGGCAGCGCGGCCAGCAGGCCGAGAAGTAAAGCAAGCAGCTTTTTCATGAAGTATCGTCCTCCTTCCAAGCTGGATAAACGTTTTACAGGCTTGCACGGTATTTCTATCGTTATTATATATCATTATTTGCGATTTGGTCAATATATCGCCATAATAAAAATATTTTTCGGAACATATTGAAAAACGTTTTACTATATGGTATACTGAACAGGAAAGAAAAGCTCGTCTTCACAATCGTACAAAAAGAGGAGATTCATCCAATGAACGCGCGTATTGAACAGCTCACCCGCAGCGGACGCCATACCTTTACCCGTGACATGCGGGCGCTTACCATCCGCGATGAATTTTTCATCGTCAACCTGTACGATCAGGAAAAGGGGCGCGTATTCGAGGGGCTTGGCGGCGCGGCGACCGAGGCCGCGGCGCATGTCTTCGCCCAGATGCCCCCCGATCAGCAGGAACGGCTGCTGTCGTTCTACTTTGGCGGCGGGGCGGATTACCGCTGCCTGCGCGTATCCCTTGACAGCTGCGATTTTTCCCTCGGCCATTATGAAGCCATGAGCGACCCGAACGATAAGACGCTATCCTCCTTTTCCCTGCGTCACGACGAGCGGGAGATCATCCCCTTCCTCAAGCGCGCCGAGGAAAAGGCCGGGCGCAAGCTGCCGCTGCTTCTTTCCCCGTGGAGTCCGCCCGCCTTCATGAAAACCACCGGGGAGCGCAACCGTGGCGGCAAGCTCAGGCCCGAATACCGCGCCATGTGGGCCGAATACATCTGCCGCTATGTCATGGGCTATCGGGCGCACGGCTTTATCGTCAAATATCTGACGGTGCAAAACGAGCCCAACGCCGCGCAGACGTGGGACTCCTGCATTTATACCGGCGAGGACGAGCGGAGCTTCGTTCGCGATGATCTTGCCCCGGCGCTGAAGCGGCACGGGCTGGACGTGGGCGTTTTGATTTGGGATCACAACAAGGAACGCGTCTATGCCCGCGCGCTGGAAACCCTTCAGGCCGATACCGAAGACCTGATTGCCGGCGTCGCCTTCCATTTTTACACCGGCGATCACTTTAAGGCACTAAGCCTTCTTGCAAAGCGCTTCCCGGAAAAAGCGCTCATCTTTACCGAGGGCTGCATGGAATACAGCCGCCCGGACGTCGGGCACGACGTCTACGCCCACGCCCTGCGCTATGCGCATGAGTATATCGGCGATATCGATAACGGCGCGACGCTGCTGTTTGACTGGAACATTTATCTGGATCAGCAGGGCGGCCCCAACCACGTTCGGAATTTCTGCTCCGCGCCCGTCATGTGCGATGTAAACAGTAAGGAGATCATCCGCAACCCCTCTCAGCAGGCCATCGAAATCATCAGTCAGGCCGCCAGACCCGGCGGCGTCCAAATTGCCTCCTCTGCATGGCATCCGGATATCGAAACCGTGGCGTTTCTGCTGCCCGAGGGCGGCGCTTCGCTGCTGATGCTCAATCGCGGCGCGGAAGCCAAAACCGTCAAGCCCGTATGGCGCGATCAGGTGACGGAGCTTGAGCTTCCAGCCCAGTCGCTTACTTCCGTCATTTTTCCGGCATAAAGGAGGGCACATACACCGATGAGTACGGCCGTCAATAGGAAAACGCCGCCCTTCCTGCAAAAAGTCCCGCGCCGGTTCCAGCTTTGCCTGCTGCTGGCTGCGGCGATGCTGGCGGGCGCAATTTGGCTCTACGCCGCCGACAGCGGCGAGGGCGCGCTGCTCAACGAGCAGGTCGCCGCGCTGTCCGCCGCGCAAACGCAGCTGGAAACGCTGGAGACCCGCTATCAGAAGCGCGCCGCACAGCTGGAAGAGGCGAAGGCCAACCTCGCCGCGGATCCAAACAACGAAAAGCTGAGCGCCAAGCTGGAACGCGCGCAGGGCGAATATGACAAGGCGCTGAAAAACCGCGACGCGCAGCAGGCCAAGGTGCAGGCCATGCCCGACAAGAACGAGTTGACCGGGCGGCTCACCGCCCTCAAGGAAAGCAACGCCGGACGGCTGCTGGCGGCGAATCTTTTATTGGCCGGCATCGTGATCGCCGGGGCGCTTGCCGTCGCCCTCTTCACCCACCGGCTCGACAAAAGAGCTTTCGCCGCCGTCGCCGGTCTTTTCATCGGCTGCTGCCTGCTGCTTGCCGGCCTGCACCGGAACAACCTTGCGCCCGTGCTTCAGGCGGGACAAACGCCCCCCGGCACGCCGCTCGTCACGGCGGCGCTTTGCACCCTCGCGCTGAGCCATGCGCTCTACTGGGTCTTCCTGACCCGCGCCAAACTCGACCTGAAGCTTTTGCTGGGCGGCGTCATGACGCTGGCCGGCGCAGGAATCGCCATCGCCGGCTACCTGACCGATCAGGCCCCCGACGCAGCCAGCCGATACATCAACTCCATGAGCCCCGGCTTTCCGAAAATCTTTATCGGCGTCATTCTCGCCGTCATCGGCACGATCATTCTGGCCAATCCGCTGACCAAGATTCGCTACGACATTCGCAAAAATCCGCTGCTGGTCGTCATGGTGCTGCCCAGCATCGTGTATTTTCTGATTACCTCCTACCTGCCGATGGTGGGCGTATATTTCGCCTTCACCAGCTACCAGTTCACGACGGATTTCTTCTCCGCCCTTTTCGGCAGCAAGTTTGTCGGCCTGTCCAACTTTGAATATCTTTTTTCCTCCGGTCTGGCTTGGAAAATGACGGCCAACACGCTGATTTACAACTGCATTTTCATCATTGGCGGCACGATTCTCAAGGTAGCCGTCGCCATCATGTTCTCGGAAATTTCCGGCAAGTTCTTCAAAAAAAGCGTTCAGACCATCACCTTTCTGCCGCACTTCATTTCCATGGTTATGGTGGGCACCTTTGCCTACAACCTGCTCAACTACAACAGCGGCGTTATCAATTCCCTCCTCACGGCCTTGGGCTTCGCGCGGGCGGACTTTTACTCCATGCCCGGCGCGTGGTACGTCATTCTTCCCGTGGTGGACTTCTGGAAGGGCGTAGGCTACGGCTCCATCATCTACGTTTCGGCCATCACCGGCATCAGCGATGAATTGTATGAGGCCGCCGATCTGGACGGCGCCAGCTTCATGCAGGAGGTTATCCACATCACCATCCCCTCCATTCGCCCCACCATCGTCATCCTGACGCTGATGTCGCTGGGCAGCATTATGAAGGGCAACTTCGACCTGTTCTACCAGCTGGTGGGCGAATCGGGCCAGCTGATGGAAACCACCGAAATCATCGATACCTACGTCTGGCGTTCGCTGCGGCAGAACGTGCAGATCGGCATGGGCTCGGCGGCGGGTCTCTACCAAAGCTTTGTCGGCATGCTTCTTGTGCTGCTGGTCAACACCATCGTCAAGAAGATCGAGCCGGACTACGCGCTTTTCTAAGGAGGGCAGACGCTTATGGAAATGCGAAGAAAGCATAATCACGGCTACCGCGTCTTCAACCTTGTCAGTAAGATTTTGCTGGGGCTGTTCGCGCTGCTTTGCCTGCTGCCGTTTGTGCTGATGATCGTAGGCTCCTTCACCGATAACGGCGAGGTCATCCGCGAGGGCTATTCCCTCTTCCCCAAGAAATGGTCCACGGCGGCATACGATATGCTCTTTTCCTATCCGGACAATATTATCCGCGCTTATCGCAATACCATCGTGCAAACCGTCGTCGGCACGGCCATCAGCCTGTTTTGCATCTCCGGCACGGGCTATGTGCTTTCCCGTCAGGATTTCCAAAGCCGGAATATCGTCGCCTTCTATTTCTATTTTACCATGCTCTTTGGCGGCGGCCTGATTCCGTGGTACATCGTCATGAAGCAGGTGCTGCATCTGGAAAACACGCTGTGGGCCATCATGGTGCCCTCCTTCTTCAGCGCCTACAATATCTTCCTGATGCGCAATTTTATCAAGCAGGGCGTGCCGGTGGAATTGATTGAATGCTCCAAGCTGGACGGCGCGGGCGACGCGCGCATCTATCTGCAGATCGTGCTGCCGCTTTCCCTGCCGTCGCTGGCGACAATCGGACTTTTTGTGGCGCTGGGCCTGTGGAACGATTGGTATCTGTGCATGCTCTTCATCTCCGATTCGGAATTGCAGTCCCTGCAATATTATCTGTACAGCATGCTCAATTCCGCCAAGGCGCTTCGGGAAATTCAATCCCGCAGCGGCATCGTTCTGGACGTCGATCTTCCCAGCGAAACCTCGAAGCTGGCCATGTCGATGGTGGCGACGGGCCCCATCCTGCTGGTCTATCCCTTTATTCAGCGCTTCTTTATCAAGGGCCTGACCGTCGGCGCGGTCAAGGGCTGACGCCCGCGGCCCGCTCCGCTTATTCCGGATTTCTGGCGGCAGCGTCCGCCAAGATCATAAATCAAAGGAGGTTATCCCATGAAGAAAACTCTGTCTCTGCTTCTGACCGTGCTGATGCTCCTGAGCCTCGTGCCCATGGCCTCCGCCGAGGAAGCGCTCCCGCAAGTCGTCGTATACATGATGGGCGATAAGCCCGCCGACTGCGACATGGTCATGGAAAAGGTCAACGAGATTCTCAAGGAAAAGCTCGGCTGCACCATGTCCATGAACTTCGTCGGCTGGGCCGACTGGGGCACGGCCTATCAGCTGCTCCTCACCGGCGGCAATAAGATCGACCTGATCTACAACGCCTCCTGGGCTTCCGACAAGGATTACGCGCGCAAGGGCGCCTTTAAGGATCTGACCGACCTTGTGGAAGACGAAGCGCCCGAGATGTGGGAGCTGATCCCCATGGAGGCATGGAACTTCGCCACCATTCCCACCCCGAACGGCGACATGATCTACTGCATTCCCACCGCGTACGTCACCTATACCTCCACCGGCGTCCAGTACCGTCAGGACCTGTGCGATAAGTACAACCTGCCCGCTCCCGATTCCGTTGAGAACGCTTACCTCTATCAGAAGGGGATCAAGGAAAACTGCCCCGAGATGTACGCCAACATGGACGGCGGCACCCGGAGCTGGGAAATCATAAAGCTGGATAACATGTACCTGCACTATGAAGAATGCGCGGGCATCATGATCGGCTCCGTCAAGGAAGAGGGCGAAACCCCCTCTTGGGCGAAGATCGAAAAGTACATCGCGCCCGATAACGAATGGTTCCTGCAGGAGCTCAAAACCGCCAAGGAATGGGCGGACGCCGGATTCTGGGATCGCAATCTGGCCTCCAACCCCTCCGACGACGTGGGCGGCTACTTCAATCAGGGCATGGTCGCCATGTCCTACAACGGCCTGAACATCGATAAGTTCTCCGGCACCGTGGGCACTGTGCATACCGATCATCCCGATTGGAAGGTCGGCTTCGTTCCCTACGGCCTCAAGCAGGGCTACGTGTTCTATTCCTCCCCCACGCAGGACGCCACCGCCATCCCGCTCACTGCGGAGCATCCAGAGCTGGCGCTGAAGGTGATGGAGCTGATCTACACCGACAAGGAGCTCATGCAGCTGATCTCCTACGGCATCAAGGACGTGCACTACACGCTGGATGAAAACGGCGCTTACGTCGCCACCGACGCCGCCTCCAACTTCGGCCAGTACGCCATGAACACCTGGGCGTGGAAGCGCACCGATTTCTTCCTTGACGGCGCGTCCACCGAGGAAGGCAAGGTCGTCGATGACCTGAAGGCCAAGATGGCCGAAGCCACGCCCCTCATGCCCTCCTCCTTCTCCTTTGACCGCAGCCCGGTCGAGGCGAAGGTTGCCGCCGTCGAGCAGGTCATCAGCCAGTATCTCACGCCGCTTCGCTACGGTCTGACCAAGGATCTGAACGCCGACCTGAAGGTCTTCTTCGAAAAGGCCAACGCCGCCGGCCTGCAGGAGGTGCAGGACGAGTATATCCGCCAGTATCAGGAATACTGCGTTGCTAGCGGCATCAAGTAATATTGAAGAACCTCGATCGCGCTTCGGACGCTTTCCCTGAAATCCATCGGAAATGACGACCCAAACGCATCGGCAGCCGGCATGATCCGCCCGCAAGAGCAGGTCATGCCGGCTTTTGCGTGGCAAAAAGCGGCGTTTGGGGCCCGTTTCATGCAGAACAAACCCTTTTTCCCTGCCCGGAAGGCTGTGGAAATGATTTGGCTGTGTGAAGACACCAATCAGCCTCCCCCGCCATTTTCGACAGACCGCGGCCGGCATGCTCCGCCCTGCCGCATGTTTCGTTCAAAGGCCAGCTCGCAGCCGATGATCCCCCGGCAATATCCGCGCTTGACACGGCGGAAAGAAATACGATAAAATGGAAATAGTCGCCGCTGCCCGGCAAGCAACGCCGAAGGACAGCCCGCATTCCCCCCCCTTGGCGGCTTACCGGAAAGGAATGATCTTCATGTCCCAAGGCGCCCTCGCCCCGCGCGGCTCTCAGCCGGGCTTTTTCTACCTGAACGATTACTTCCTCCTGCCGGAGGGCTATTCCGACGGCGCGTCGTTTCTGGCGGCCATGCACAGCGCGCAAGCGCCGGTCACGCTTCGCGCGGTTGTCCTGCGGGAGGACAGCGACGCGGGGTTTGACGCTTACGAGCGCGGCGTATGCATTGCGCCTTACTTTATCGCCGATTACCTGAAAGCGCCGGAGGAGCTTACCATCGCGCATCCCGGCGAGATTTATCCCGTTCCGGTCACGCTGCTCACCCAGAAGGAGTATAACGTCCGCCTTCGCAGGCAGGTCACGGCAAACTGCCCCGGCTGCCGCGCCTATGGCGGCCTCACCGAGGAGGACGCCACCCTGTCCGGACATTTCGAGGAAATCACGCTGGACGGCTTCTGCCCATACCGCTGGGAAACCAGAAAGCCTCCGCGCAATTTTGATAACGCGCTCGAAAACTTTGGCTATGCTTGGCGTCGCTACGGCTACGCCGACATGAGCGCGGACGACCTGCTGCGCAACATCAAGGAAGACCTGTGGCTGAGCTATACCTCCGGGGCGCTGATCGACGACCAGAACGGGCGTACGCTGGCGCTCTACAGCAAAACCACCAGCCCGATTCACACCGCGCTGACCGATCTGTGGGCAGCATGCGTATCCGGAATATGGGAAGAAAGCTACCACATCCGCTTCAACAAGCGCGCCGATATCAGCGAAGCGGCCGTCATGGCGCTGCTGACCCCCCAAAAGCTGGCCGCCACCCGAAAGGAGCTTGCCAAGTACGGCGTAAAAATCGCCGTGATGGAATACGCCGCACAGGGCGACGAGAGCGTATCGCTGCTCTTTCATGCTTTGGAGGCCGAAGGCAGCGCATGGGTTTTGCACGCAGAATCCGGCAAAATCCTCTGCCTGCTGACAGGCGAGCATTCGGTCATGCGGCTGCGCTGCGCGTCGCCTCTGCTGGAAGCGTACGGCGCGATCGTTACGCTGTACGACGCGCTGAAAACGTCTCAATACAAGATCAGCTTCAGCATGAAAATGCTGGCACAGGACGCCGTACAGCCGCCCGAGGACAAGGCGCAGGCGCCAAGCCGGAAGCTGCTGAAGGCTGAAGCGGGAAGAGTGCTCAAGCGCGATCAGGTCGAGCAGCTGTTCTCCTACGTAAGCGGCCGCCTGAGCAAGGACGGCTGCGATCGCACGCTCCGTTTCACGGAAGCGTGGCTGAAGGGAACGCAGCCGCCGGAGGTCTATGCGGCGGCCATCGAGGAGATTCGGGACATGGGCGGATCGTGCGACTGCGAGATGCTGATGAACTGCTATGCGGATTATGAGTTGACATAACGCCGGATACGGGGCAATCGCGCCCAAAGCAGCGCTGTGAGCGCAGGGTGCGTCCGCCCTCAGGCAACCGCGTTGCGCTTTCGTTCTTTGAATCATAGCCGTCAAAAACGGGAGAAGAATTCTCAATCGTTCGGAATTCTTCTCCCGTTTTGATGCTTTGCGAAGGATTTATTCGTCGCATTCAATTTCCGCGTAATCGTCCACATAAAACATCGCCGAATCCGTCGTAACGGAGTTGCCCCAAATATCAATGATTTCGAAGCAGTAATCATAGACGCCCTCGCGCAGCTGAAGCTCCTCCAGCGCAAAATCCTCCGTGACGATGCAGGCCTCGCCCTGATACTCCTCAACATCCTCGTCGTCAGCGCCGTAGCCATAATAGATCGGCACAATTTCATCGCCCACATATAGGCGAACATGTCCGCGTCCGGAGGCACCCGTTTCATCCAGACCATCCCACGCGTCGATCACGACATATTCTCCCGCCCCGTTTTCATCGTCGTCCGGGTCGTCCCAGACCCATGCAAAACGCAGGTACATTTCCCTGCCGTTGAGCAGGATCGGGGAAGAATAAAGCGTGTACGCGTCGTCCTCCTCCAGAATAAAGTACATCAGCTCCTGATTATCCGGCAAAGAGGGCCATGCGCCGTCAAAGTTATCCCAGAATTCGCCGGTTTCCCAGTCGCCGTTTACGTTGTTATCATCGCCGAGGTAATACTGTGCGTCGTCCTCGTACAGATACTGGCTCAGGTTCAGGCGCACCGACTGAACATAATCCAGACAATCCGCATCCAGCTGGAAGCGGTAAACGCCGTCCTCGTCAAAATAGGGCTGCTTTGCAAAGGTAATCGCAGCCGCATATTCGGTTTCGCCGCTTTGGAAAGCGCTGACAAACGAATCCCATGCGCCAAAGATGCTTTCGTCCTCCTCCGCAGCGGCCGCGTAGCTTTCCACCTCGCCGGTTACCGAGCCATACAGCATGCCCTTGACAAAGGAAACATAGCCTTCGCACGGGTTAACGGCTTCAAACGTCTTAATTTCCTCGCTTCCCTGAACCGACAGCGGATAATAAATGGAAAGCCCGTTCGCGCGGCTGCGCTTGCTGCCGTGCACCTGATAAACGACCGCCTGCTTCAGTGCGTCAAGGCACGCCGAAGCCTCGGGCACGGACGCGGAAACCCGGGTCATCAGGTCGCCCAGATCGATCATGTTGGTGTAGCCCTCGGCGTCGTTATTGCCGCCGTAATTCTCCGTTCTCGAAATGCCCTGCGACAGGCTGCCCATCATTTCCGGCTTGGTAAGCAGGCGGCTCATGGCGGCGGAGGCGGTATTCAGCTTCTCCGTAACGGCGTCAATCTTGGACAAATCCACCACGGACAGCGTGCAAATCGCTTCATCATCCGCCGCCTTGCACGCATCATAGAACGAATCGCAAACGACCCTTCCCAGCTCCAGCACGGAAGCGCCGCGCCCCATCGCCGTACCGATCGCAGTATAATCCCAGCCGCTGCCGGGCTCGGTTTCCTCGGATGCGATCAGATAATCGGCATGCCCGGAAAGCGCGGCGGCGGTTTCATACGTCGCCATCAGGCAGGCGTCAAAGCCGATGAAATCCAGCTTGGAAATGTCGGCGAGCGCCTCGTCCAGCTCCGTCAGGGAAAGGCTGTCGTTGTCGTTCAATTCATCAAAGCAAACGCCGTTGATGCTTCCGCTGCCGTGGTTCCAAAGAATCAGGCCGTAATGCTCGGCGGATACCTCCGACATTGCCCAGCGCAGGAAGGCGGCCAGCGTCGCCGCGTCGCCCATATTAGCGTGCGCCACGCTGTCGATCATCACCCCGGAATCCTCCTCCACGAGATAGCGCTCCAGCTGATCGCCATCCACGGTATCATTCTGCCATTCCGCCGCGCCGCCGGTTTCCACCAGAAAGCAGGCCCGGCCGTTGGTCTTTGCCGCCATCATCTCGAATAGATCCCCGGTAGCCATGCCGCCGTCGCTTTCCAGATCGCCGCCGCACAAATAGACCATCACCGCCCAGTCATAATCTGCGGCACGGCAGGCAAAAGCAGGCAGCATGCTCAAAGCAATCAAAAGCGCAGCAGCGCGTCGCGCAATACGTTTCAAGCGAATCATCCTTTCTGAACCTTTGCATTCGCCGCAATGCGGCCCTCGACAGGGCAATTGAAAAAACGGACTGCACGCCCCGGCAGTCCGGGATCATTGCAGTCCGAGCCTTTCAAAGCGCGCTTATGCAGCCTGAATGGAAGCCATGACGAACATCAGCACGGAAGCAAAGCCCCCGTCAGACTTCGGAGCACCGGAAACCTCAAAGATGTAGCCGGCTTCGGTCGCGAACGCTACGCAGGCCGTATCGGTCTCTTCCAACGCATAGCTCACGGCGGGCAGGCCGTTAATGATAACGTCCTCGATCTCGGTCGCGCCGATTTCTGCAAGCTGCGCCTTGTAATCCTCCAGCGTCATGCCGTTAACGTCCGCATACATCACGGCCACGGCGGCGCTGCCGGATTCCGTCGCATAGTAACCAATGTAGCCCTGCGCCTTGTCCTCATCGGTCAGCTCGGCAGGAATCAGCACATTGGGCATCCACATTTGCACGGAAATTTCGTCGAAGGTAACCATTTCGCCATTCGCGATCATGTCGGCGCCCTGTTCCTGCAGGGCGTCCCAATTGATTTCGGTCGCGGCGAATGCGGAAACGGCGCAGAACGTCATGACCATCGCCAGAAAGAGAGAAACAAGCTTTTTCATAAAAGATACCTCCTAATTTTTACGGCAGCGCGCCGCCAAGCTATCGTTTGAGCAACGATGCTGTTATCTTATCACCGCCGCGCGCATACCGCAACTGTACCATGGTACAGTACAGGGCCTAGAGGATATGGAGCGCCTGCGCAATCTGCACGGCGTCGATCATGTTTTTCGCGTCCAGCTTTCGATAATTCTCCGACGCGTGGTATTTCACGGTTCGCTGCGTGATGTGCAGCTGCTCGGCGATTTCCTTGGCCGTGCAGCCGGCCGCCTGCATGCGCAAAACCTGAAGCGCCGTTTCCGAAAAGGCGGAAACGTCAATGCCCGTTCCCTGTAAATAATTAGGATATAGCCGCGCCATACGGGCGGTTTCCTCCATCACCTGTTGAAACCACGGCGCGGCCTGCGCGTTGTCCCGGCAGAACGCGGTCTTCACCTCGGTCAGCAGCGGAAGAACGGCTGCGCCCTTTTCGCTGATAATCGGCACAAAATGATATTCGCCGATTGCCTTCAGGGTTTGGAGAAAATCCGCCTTCCACGGCTTGCCGATTCGCCGCATGATCACAGCGCTGAGAATTCCGCATTCCAGCTTGATATACGTTCGCTGCGCATAATCGGCGTAGAGCGTCATACGCTGAAGCAGCACCAGCGCGTCCGTATGCTTGCCCAGCGCAATGTAGCAAAGGATCTTCACCATGTACAGGTAACGATTGAGCGTGCAGAATTCAACCGTTTCACAAGGGGCGTTTTCCATCCATGCCATGATATGACTCGTCTGATTCGTATAAAGGCTGAGCCAGCAGGAAAACGCCTTCACGCAGTCGGACAGCTGCGGCTGCCCTTCCCCCTCCGCGCGCCGGAGCATTCCGTAAATCAGCCTGTTGGCATATTCCATATCGCCCGTTCCCAAGGCAAGCTTCGCCTGAAGCGCAACGGCCACCCATGTCATTTCGACGATGCCGTTGTTTTCGCTCTGGTTCTGCCCCTTAATCAGGCGGCTGAGCACCCTGAAGCGATCCTCGCCCTTCTCATAGCCGCTTTCCCCCAACGCCGTCTGCACCAAGCCGATGCCGGCCCTTCCCAGCATCCTCTCCACCACCGGCCCGAGCGTGCTTGCCAGAAACATGTCGGTTTTGCTCCATTCGCAAAAATCCTTGCCGCCGTTCATCAGGCTCGGCTGGTTATTGGTCAGGGATACCGGACGCAGAATGCTCCCGCTGCTGCACAGCATGGCGGATACCGTCTTCAAAATGCGCACAAGCTCGCCCGACCCTCTGTGCGGAAGAACAATATCCAGATAGGCGATCTGCACGTTGGCCTCGTTGCGGTCGTCGCCCTTGGCGTTCGCGGCATAAGCCTTCAGACGCGCATACCAGTATTCGCTTTTTTCTGTGTTCATAAGCACGGAATGTAAAACGCTCATTGCGGTCATGAGCACCGGCTCGCGCGCCGTTTCTTCCTCCGAAAGCGCCTGATAGTATTCCCGCAGCATCCAATAATGCCCCACCCCCGGGTGCTTCCGCGCTTCCCGCACCAGCAGGGAAAGAACGCTGTCCCTCTCGCCGCATTGCCGGTAAAGCGCCAGCGCCCGTATCGTATGGCCGTTGATTTCCAGATACCTTCCCGCATTATAGATCAGCTGGCTGCAGCGCCTGCGGCCAAAGGTTCTCATGGCGCGTTCCCGCAGGGCTTCAAGCAGCACCGGGCGAATTCGCCATTCGCCGTCGCTGCAGAAAAAGATATTGCCCGATTTTTCCGCGCGGCTGAGCAGCAGGGCGCTGCCGTCGTCGCCCGTAATGGCCTCCGCCATTTCAAGGGTAAACGCGTCCACCATGCAAACCTGCATGAGAAACCCCTGAATATCCCGGCTCCACCGGCTGACGACCTCCTCGTCCAGATATTCCTTGAATATCCTTCGCACGCTTTCCTCCAGCGCGTCTCCGTCCTGCGCCCCCTGCTGCATTCGGCGCACGAAAAGCTCCAGCGCCATGGTGTTTCCCTCGGCCAGCACGATCAGCGCGCGAATGCGCTCCTGCGACAGCTTGAGCCCCAGATCCTCGCAGCGCGCGGCCAGCTCACCCGCCGTCACGTGCAAATCGTCTTCGGAAATGACCGTTACCTTGGATTGAAGGGTCAAAAGGGAAAGCCATGCGGGCGGAGCGGAGCGTCCGATCAAAATCATTCGGCATTCGCCCTTGGCGATCAATTGGACAATCCGCCTTTGAAGCACCGCGCTCTCGACATATTGCAAATCGTCCAGCACCACGTATCCCGTCAGGGCGCAGGCCTCAAGCCGCTGCATCACATGGTCTTCGGCGTCATTGCAGCTAATCCAAACTGCCGGAGCGCAATCCAGCGCTTCCGCAGCTGCGCATGTCTTTCCATATCCCGTAGCGCCATAAAGATAGATGTTCGCATTGGAGGCAACGGCCGCCTTCAGCTTTCGCACAGCCTCTCTCAAAAATCGCCTTTGCGTGTCCATCAGCCGCCTCCCTTGCCCTGAATCCGGCGCTGCGCCGCTGCGTCCCGTTCGCTTCATGGCTTCTTGATGTAATCTGCTATATTGTAGCTTTCCGGCAAGCTCCTGTCAATCTTTCGCCTTCCCGCGGGAACATGCGCCCCGCCATCAACCGACGGCAAAAAATCATTTGAAATTTTCAGCCGAATCTGCTAATAGAAAAAGCAGCGTGTGGCGTTTCTGCGTAAATCCGGTTGCAGAAACGCCGCGCGTTCTTTTTATGGAAACGGGGGACGGACGGCGGAAGGGCGGACAGCTTCATCGGCAAATCGCGCGGCAGGTAACATCTGCGCGCGAACGCTGACGCTGGGCGTCACCAGCTTTCTTTCCCAGATCAGTCTGGTAGCCGCAATGGCCGCCATTAACAACATGCTTCGCCAGTACGGCGCGCTGGACGCCGTGTTCGGGCAGGCGCAGTACGCGCAGATCCCTGTGGCGGCGTCAGGCATCATAATGAAGCTCTTCCAGAGCGTCATTTGCATCGTGGTGGGCATGGCGGCAGGCTGCGTCCCCATGGCGGGCTACAACGTGGGCGCGGAGAAGAAGCTTCGCGCGCGGGCGATCTTCACCAAGCTGCTGGTCGCCGAGGCGTTGGTGGGCGCGGTGGCGCTCCTGCTGGTGGAGGGCTTTCCCCGGCAGCTCATCGCCATTTTCGGTGCGGCAAACGAGAGCGTCCACTATACGGATTTCGCCGTCAAAGCCTTCCATGACGGACTGCAGGCCTATACGTCCGGCCTCAGCCGGGCAGCTGAAGGCGCAAGGGCGCTCGCCGGAACCGAGGCCGATCCTGAGGACGGAACGGGAACGACCGGCAGCTGGTCGGCGAAACTGGCCGAAGGCGCGCCACACTCAGTGCAGGCATGGCGCAGCTGCGGGATGGCCTTTCCGCCTTGGATCGGGAAGCGGTTCAGAAGCTGACAGGGTATCTGGACGGCAGTGTGCAGGAAATGCCGGATCGTGTAAACGCGGTTCTGACCCTGCGCTGTGAAGGCCGCCTGGGGGAGTCTGCCCTTTCCACACTGTTCATCATTCGGTCGGATAGCATTTAACGCGCATGAAGGATCAATCATCGCGATACCGTCAACCCTCATACAACTCTCATATGAATGGAAAACAGCCGCTTCCGTTGGGGCGACTGTTTTCTGCTTCCCGCATGATTCCTCTGGCGATTTTTGTTTTTACAAAAGCCGCTGTATAATACGCTTGTATGCCGCGATGGCTGAAGCCCTGAAGATTCGTAATGGAGAGCGCATGAGAAAGCTGCTCGTCTGTTTGAAAGACCCGTCGGAAGGAAAGCGTGCCGGGAGCGCTTTTCAAGCCGCCGGGGCAGGGGATGAAATGATCGTCGTCAAGAGCGTCTCCCGCTTCGTCCCAAGCACCGTGGACACGCTGACCGCCGCCTGCAAGCCGAAGGAATGCGGCGTGGAAGTCTATTTCGAGGGGCGGAGCATCTATACGCCGGACGGCAAGGGCGAGGGCTTGCCGGCCATCATGTCCGGCAAGCCGCACAGAAGGAGAGCCGCAGCATTTCCGAAAACGTGACACGGGGCATGCGGAGGCGCTTCGCGGACGGTAAGGCGGCCATGGCTGACAGCCGGTTCACGCTTTCCCTGAACGGTGAGATTCTGCCTGCCGCGAAGCGTTGGATGCGCTTGCAGCTGAAGCAAGCGTGTTTTGCCAGAACGGCGCTCTCTGGCTTATCCCGCATATCCTTTTCCTTGATAGAAGGTTACACATCCGTTATCATGTATTTGGATTCCCAAAGCCGCCTTGCGGCATTTGCCAGTACAACGATAAAGGATATTTGAACTTGGCGGCGAATCTAAATAATAATGTGGTTCGTTGTACCTGTAGCGGTATGGCAGATCCATTCCTCCCCCGGACGGACGCAAGGTCAAGCCATTGTACAGACAGAGAGAACTTCTCAATTTCGGCGAAAGGACGATTCTATGGCAACCATCAAGGATATTGCGGCCAAGACTGGTTTAGCCGTCGGCACAGTTTCACGTGTAATGAACAACAGAGGCTATATCAGCAAGGAAACGCGTGATAAAGTGCTGGAAGCAATGAAAAGCTTAAACTATAAGCCGAATGAGCTAGCTCGTTCCCTGACCAAAAAGAACACCAATATGCTGGGGATTATCATGCCGCATATCGAGCATCCTTATTTCAGCCGGTTAATCAGCCGGCTGGAAAGGGCTGCGTCCAGATACGGCTACAAGATTCTTTTGTGCAACACGCGCGAGAATTTTGAGCGCGAAAAGGATTACATCGATATGTGCCTGAGCAACCGCGTATCCGGCATCATCATTTGCAGTTCCTCTGTGCGGGAATTGGAGCTGGCAACATCGGGCATTCCGGTGGTCGTCATGGAAAAATGGCGCGTAGAGGGCGTTTTCTCCGTTGACTGCGATAATTATCAGGGCGGCAAGCTAGCGACAGAGTATCTGATACAGCGCCAATGTAAAAATCTTTTATATTTAGGCAATATTATCAATGTAAGCATGCCGGCGGATGATCGTTCGAGCGCTTTTTGGGATACGGTAAACCGTTACAAGGTGCAGGCGAACGAAGTACAATGCACGCAAGATAGCTATAATACCATGGAATACCGTGATTTTATTCGAAACGCCTTGAAAAAATATCCCAACACAGACGGCATCTTTACAAGCGGAGATTTGCTTGCAGCGCAAGCGCTCCAAATCTGCGCGCAGCTTGGAAAACGTGTTCCGGAGGATATCAAAATCATCGGTTTTGACGATTCGTTGATTGCAACGCAGACATGCCCGCAAATCACCACCATTCGACAGCCGCTCAAGGAAATGGCGGAGGCCGCCGTGCAGATCATTGTCCAGACCAATCGCGGCGAGATTGCGCCGCTTCACATCACGCTGCCGGTTTCGCTTATCGAGCGCGGAAGCTGCTGATTGTCGCCGGCTTGAGAAAAGCATCGAAGCCACTTCATTTTCTTGCGATGCTTCCGCAAACGCAAGGGGAAGGGTCGTTCTTTTCCGCAGGTCAAAGGGTCTGTCCCGTTTTCACGGGACAGACCCTTCTTAAACGCCCTCCCCCCGGCAAGACGGCGCCGGGAATCAGCGGCTTATCGAGAAAATCATACGCTTACTTCCACAGATATTTCTGGGCAAATTCAAGGAACAAGCGGCCGGCCGTGGTCATATCATGCGCGCCGATAGTCTGCGTGGCCACCGCGGAAACATTGCCCTGAGTAAAGGCGTCGCGGATCTGCTCCAGTCTTGACATGTCGCTTTCGAAGGTGCCGTTGCCCAAGAAAACGAACGGCGCTTTGCCGGTCACGCTTGCCGTAAGCGTTTCAATCTCAACGCGCGGCGTGCCGGAGAAGAAGCCAAAGTAACCGAACTGATCGCTATAGCTCTGGAATACAGCGCCGCCGGTCATACCGCCCATGGAAAAGCCGCAATAGGCGCGGTCAGCCGGCTCGGTAGAAACCTTGTAATGCGCTTCCATATAAGGAATGATGGCGTCCACCAGATTCGTAGCCGCGTTCTTCATATCATAGGCCGCCAGACCGCCTTCCTTGGTGGCAGGCGAGAAATGGTTGCCCATGGTGACCAGAATCGTGGCTTCGATTTCGCCGTTGGCAATCAGGTGATCCATGATGTTGGGCGCATTGCCGGGGATCATCCAGTCCGTCTCGTCGCCGAAAATACCATGCGCCAGATAGACCGTCTTATAGGTCTGCGTTCCCCAAGCGCTGTAGCCGGCAGGCAGGTAGACGCCCAGATAGCCCTCCTCGCCCAGTACGTTCGTGTACTTCACATACTGTACAGTGCCGCGGGAGGAAATGGCAGACAGGGGCGTTTCGTACGCCGCGCGCTTGGCCAGCGTTTCGTCGTTCTGCTTTTCGGCATAGGGAACGTACACGGTGTCCAGCACGTCATTGTTGAGCACGCGGAAGGAAGCGTCGCCGGCAGGGCGGGGATTTGTAGAATTCGGATCCCAGATGCGCTTGTTTTCCCAGCCCCGGCCGGCGTCGTCCACGCGATACCAAAAGCTCAGGCCGCCCGCGTGCATGGGAATTGTAACCGTCCAATAGCCGTCCTCATCCTTGGTCATGTCGCGAAGGAATTCCACGCCGCCCGTATGGTAACGGCCGGTCTTCCATTCCTCCGGCTCATAGCGGTTTTTGTCGGCGTCGCCGGTTTCCAGCAGGGTCAGATCGCCGGCCAGCCGCACGGCGTCCGCCGTTTCATTCTTGTAAACGAAGGTAACGGAATAACCGGTGGGGGATTCGGCGTCCTCCTTCACAACCGGGCCTTCCTGCCTTTTCTCTGCCTTCCTCTGCGCGAAGAGCCACTGGGTGGTCGCGGGATCCTGCAGGGCAGGAACCAAAGCCGCGTGGCGGTCAATGCGCGGGCCGGGCAGGTCGGGGTTCAGGCTCGCCATGCGGCCGGAGGGCGTATGCTCGCCGGGCCCCTGCGCCTCAAAGGCGCTGTCCGGGTATACGGTAATCTTCACCAGCTCCGCGATGCGCTCATCGCTCAGCCCGCGAAGCCTGTACGCGTCCACAATGCGCTGATAGGAAGCAATCGCATTTTCGCTGCCGAGCAAATGATCGTACTGACCCTGGAACATCCACACAGGCAGCTCGGCACGAGCGATAGCGTCGGCCTGCGCCTGATTGTTGGGCATAAAGGAAGTCTGTATAATGGCCGCAAACAGATCGGAACGATACTGCGCCAGCCACCATTCAACCGCAGAGCCCATGGACAGGCTGTAGGCGTATACACGGTCGGTATCCACCGCAAATTCCTGCGAGAACCTCTCGATCAGCTCAGCCGCCTGCTCGGCCTGCACGGCGGTGGACTGACCCGTGCGGGTGCTTTGGGGGGCCAGGAAAATGACGTCTTCAGGGCAGGGAACATCCTGTTCATTGAACCAGAACGTAACCGTGCCGTCGCAGATCAGTTCGCCGCGAAGATTGTCCGCCTCGGGGAAATAGCCCTGACCGTTGCCGTTGAAGAAAACAACCAACGGATACTTCTTGGTTTCGTCATAATTCTCCGGCAGGCGATAGTCATAATTCAGGGCAACGCCAACTGCGGGGTTCTCGAACACGCCATGCATGTATTTGTCAATGCTGCGGTTCACGACCGCCTGACCGGTCAGCTTCAGCGCCTTCTCATTCGCAGCGGCAAGAAGCCTTCCGGACACGGAGAACACATCCCTGCAAAGGGTAATCTCCGTGGGCTGGTTGGGATTAAAGGTCATGCCGCCATTCACCGAAATCTTCGTGCCGCCGTTGAAGCTCGGCTCCACCATCACCACCAGATACTTGCCGGCGGCGGCAGGGCGCTTTTCATCCAGCAGCAGGGAAGGATCGGCCACGGTGAAAACGTCTGTAACGGTCTGATCCCGCATAAAGCCGGGATCGAGCGCGTCGCCCGTATCAAAGTAGGGGTTAAACGAGGTGTCGCGCACCTTGAAATCCTTCGTCGTCAGCTCGGAAACGTCCACATCCTCATCGAATTCCAGTACTACGCCAATAACGCGCTGCCCCCACCATCCCATATCGGTAATGGCGCGAACGCTCTTCACACCTGGGGAATCCTCCGCCACAGCGTTGAAAGCCCCCATGCCCATCATGAAACATAAAACCAAAAACAACGAGATTCCCCTTTTTAAGCTTTTGCCAGCCGACATGTTGATTTACCCTCCTCATGATGCTGTTGATGACGTACCTTATGTGCATTGGTCTCTTTGGAGATAATGCCATTCCCTGCCATAACGCGTTCTCTGTTCGTGCCTTTCCGCGTCGGCCATGCCTCTTCGCAGCTTATCGTCGAAGCAAGCGTCCCTGCGTATCCCGGCGCATTTTTCCTGAGAATAGCACAGAAAGCCTTCCTGAAGCGATTGGCGCCGGTTAAGGAGCACCCTCTCCCCCCTTCCCCTCTTATTCCCGATGCGTATCCGCCTGTGTATACGCATGGCATATACGTTCGCCGCGCATCCTCGCTCATGGCGCTATGGTTATAGTAGCAGATGTTTCCCGATATGTCAAGCGTTTATTATATGATTTTCATTTCTTTTTCCGCATCATTTTCAGTCTATTTTCAATTGCTGATTAAACGGAAAATTTTTTACCTATTTATATAAATAATTTGGTTCGTATTTTGCCGGGCAGCGCATCTTCATCCCGCAGCGACCCTCAAAATCCCCGCAGCAGGCGTCGTCCGAATCGATTTTAGACGATATGGTCAAAAATATTATAAAATTTCCATATCAAATGGTTGACACATAGGACGGGATACTGTATAATCAAATTGCAATGATCGTCAGGAACGATCAAATATGTAAGGAGGAATTCCCGCATGAAGAAACTGATTGCCATCGTCCTCGTACTGTCTCTCACCCTGTGCCTGCCCGCCTTCGCAATGGCGGATATCACCCTCGTCCAGAACAAGCCGGAAATCGACGCCGCCCTGCAGGCGTACGCCAAGGCTTATTCGGAAAAAACGGGCGTAAACGTAAAGATCATCACCGGCGGCGGCAGCACGGACTACAACACGGTGCTGAAAAACGAATTCAATTCCGGCGCTCATCCGGACATCTTCGCGATTGAAGGCCCCACCGTGTACGGCCTGTACAAGGAATATGCCGCTCCCATGAACGGCGCGGCGTGGACGCAGTACACCTCCGCCGCGTATATGGACGGCGAGAATGTCGTCGGCTTCCCCGTGGCGGTCGAAGGCTACGGCATGGCCTATAACGCGGAGCTTCTGGAAAAGGCCGGGATCGATCCGAAGGGCCTGACCAACGTGGACGCCTACCGCGCCGCCTTCGAAAAACTGGACGGAATGAAGGAAGAACTGGGACTGGACGCGGTCGTTTCCATGGTTGCCGGCGTTTCTGCTGGCATGACATGGGTAACCGGTCTGCACAATTTCAACATCTACCTGACCGTCGGCATTGAGCGCAACGATACTACCTATATCGACATGGTGCTGGAGGGCAAGGTTGACGCCGAGCGCTTCCACGCTTACTGCGAATATGTGGATCTGATCTTCAAGTACAGCGACACGGACATGCTGCTCACCGGGACGCAGGATATGCAGCTGGCCGCCTTCGCCAATCAGAAGACCGCTTTCTATCATCAGGGCAACTGGATGGATCCCAGCATCGTAGCGCTGAACGTTCCCTTCCACATGGCCTTCGCGCCGCACGCCTTCATGCATGAAGACACCGACGGCCTGCTGGTCAATCCGCCTTCCTGGTATGTTGTAAACGGCAAGGACGGCAACGCGGAAGAAGCCATCGCTTTCCTGAATTCTCTGGCCACCACGCCCGAAGGACATGACTACATGGTCAATCAGGCAAACATGGTGCCCGCCTTCACGAATGTGGAAATCAAGCCCACCACGCCGCTGTCTCAGTCCGTCATGGATTGGAACATTGCCGGCAAGACGTATGACTGGCAGCAGTACAAGCTCCCCGATGGCTTTGGCATGAACACGCTGGGGCCGATCTATGAGCTGCTGGCCTCAGGCGCTATTGATGAAGCGACCTTCGAGCAGATGATGATCGAAGCCATCGCCACCATTCCCACGCTTTAATCCTTTTCGCCCTGCGAGGGTCGCGCCAAGGCGGCTGTGGCGCGACCCTTTTAGGCGTATCGCCGCGGGAGGAAGCCTTCATACGCCAATAGCCTGATTCAAAAAGGAGGAAACTCAATTGGCAGGAAAGAAACGCGCAGGCGCATCCCGGCAGGATCGACGGATTACAAACATTCTCTTTATGCTTCCGGCCGTATTTGCGTTTGCGATGGTCATCGGGATCCCGTTTTTGCTGGGCGTTGCATACTCCTTCACGGATTGGGACGGCGTACACGGCAATGTAAACCATGTCGGTCTCAAGAACTACCTGAGCATTTTCCGGGATCCGAGCTTTATCCACGCCTTCACCGTTACAATTAAGTTCACGCTGCTCAATGTGGTTTCTGTCAATGCCGTCGCCTTTCTGCTGGCGCTGCTGGTAACAAGCCGCGTGAAGGCCCGCAATCTTTATCGCGCCGGCTTCTTTGTGCCAAACCTGATCGGCGGCATTGTGCTGGGCGCCATTTGGCAGTTTATTTTCAACAACATCCTGCCGCAGGTCGGCAAGGATCTTGGCGTCGCATGGCTTTCCCGTTCCCTGATTATTAATGCGGATACGGTGGTGCTCACGCTGGTGATTGTCAACACGTGGCAGTACGCCGGATACATCATGATGATTTTCGTCGCCGCCATTCAGAGCATTCCGGAATCGGTACTGGAAGCCGCGCGCGTGGACGGCGCGTCCTATCCCTGCTGCGTAAGGAAGATCATGATCCCGCTGATGGCAAACGCCTTCACCATTTCCCTGTTCCTGACGATGACCACGTCCTTCAAGATGTATGACGTCAATCTTGCGCTGACCAACGGCGGCCCGTCCGGCCTGTTCATGAAAAAGGCAATCGGCATGTCGGAGCTTCTGGCAATGAATATCTACAACACGGCCTATAAGTTTTCCCGCATGGCCGAGGGGCAGGCCAAGGCCGTCATCTTCTTTATTGTGCTGATGATCGTCTCCGTTTTTCAGGTAACCTACAGCAAACGCAAGGAGGTTGAAATGTAATGGCCACGGCCGAAAAGCATCAGAAAAGCCTCGGCAGCACGGCGAAGGCGATAGGGCTGGAGCTGCTCGCCATTCTTCTGTTTACCTTGTTCATGCTGCCCTTTGCGTTTGTGCTGATCAATTCCATGCGTACAAACGGCGAGATCATCAACCGCGCCGTTGGCTGGCCGCAGGACGCGGCAAATCTGTTTGCCAACATCGTCCTGGTGTGGAATAACCCAACCTTTTCTTTCCTCGCCGCCTTTCGAGATTCCGTCATCATTACCGCGCTTTCACTGCTGATTATCTGCCTCGTGTCGTCCATGGCGGCATGGATACTGGTGCGCAACAAAACCGGATGGTCAAGCGCCTTCTTCCTGATGTTCATCACGGCCATGGTCATCCCGTTTCAGGTCGTCATGTTCCCACTGGTTTCCTGGTTCCGTACAATCGGTGAGGCAACGCATATTCCCCTTCTGCGCACCTATGGCGGCATTGTTTTTGCCTACCTCGGGTTCGGCGAATCCATGTCCGTGTTTATCTTCCACGGGTTCATCAAAAACATTCCCCTGGAATTGGAGGAAGCGGCGGAGATTGACGGCTGCAGCCGCGCGGAAATCTTCTTCCGCATCGTCTTCCCGCTGCTCCAACCTGTAGTGGTAACCGTGCTGGTGCTCAACGGCCTTTGGATTTGGAACGATTATCTACTGCCGCTGCTGATATTGGGCGCAAACGGAAGTGTGCGCACCATTCCGTTGGCGGTGCAGGGCTTCATCGGTTCCTATGTTAAGCAATGGCATCTGATTATGGTATCCACGCTGCTGGCCATGCTTCCCATCATCATTCTCTACATTTTTGCGCAAAAATACATTGTGAAGGGCATGGTGGACGGCGCCGGGAAATAGGCGAGGCTTCTTAACGACAGCAAATAATACGAAAGGACACATCCATATGCATGCATTTGATTGCCTGACCCTGCCATGGATCGCGCCCGAACTGCCGGATAGCATTGCGCACGGCGATATGCCGGGGGACAAAATCCAGATCGCGCCCGATCATATTGAAAAGGCGCAAAAAGCGTTCCAGGCCTTGCGCCCTATGATTGCCGCAACGCTGGAAGCAAGCGGCCGCTGCGTCGTCGCCGTCTGCGGCGGCTCGGGCGTCGGAAAAAGCGAAATCGCCTCGATTCTTGCCTATTACCTGCAGGAGACGGGCATTGGCGCCTATATTCTATCCGGCGATAATTATCCGCGGAGGATTCCTTATGATAACGACCGCGAGCGCCAACGGGTTTTCCGTATGGGCGGCCTTCGCGGCTTGCTGGCCGGTAATCTGTACAATGCGGAGAATCAGAAGCGGCTCAGCGCTCTATGGGCAGCCGAAAGGGACGCCGATCCCTCGGCCTGCCGGCAGCTTCCTTTCCTGTCCGTTTATCAGCGCGCCGGGCGGTGCCGCTTGGGCGAATATTTGGGCTCGCGGGAGGAGATTGATTTTGACGAGGTTTCCCGGATCCTCGCCCAATTCAAGCAAGGCGCTCAGGCCCTTTTCCTAAAGCGAATGGGGCGTTCGGTTGAAGAGGTCTGGTATGATTCCGTTGATTTTTCCGGCACAAGCGTCCTGATCTTAGAATGGACGCACAGCAACAGCGACCATTTGCAGGGGGTGGATTTGCCCATTCTGCTCAACAGCACGCCTTCCGAAACCATGGCGCATCGCCGTTCGCGAAATCGGGATCAGAAAACCGACAGCCCCTTTACAACAATGGTATTGGAGCTGGAGCAAAAGCAGCTTGAGGCGCAGGCCGAAAAGGCAAAACTGATTTTATCCAAATCAGGCGAAATTCTGCCATACGCCGCCTATCGAGCGCTGATGGCGCAGGAGGAAAGCAAGCATGAATAGCGGAGCAATTTTCAACGCTTATCCCGATAGTCTGGGCGGGCGTCTTGCCTGCATAACCGAGCTTTTGTCTTCCCCTGCGCTTGAGGGCGCCTTTGGCTGTTTCTATATTCTTCCCAGCCTTTTCAACTACGACCTGGATCGCGGCTTCTCCATTATCAGCTATGATATAAACCAAGAGTTCGCGGATGAATCCCAGCTGCGCACGCTGAAAGAAAATGGAATCTCCCTCAAGCTGGATCTGGTGCTGAACCACCTTTCGGTTTTGTCGCCGCAGTTTCAGAGCATTCTGAAGGAAGGAGCGCAATCCCCCTACGCGGACTTCTTCATCAACTGGAATGAATTCTGGGCGCATCATGGAAAAATGACGCCCGATGGCTATATCCAGCCGGATCAGGCGCTGCTTGCAGACATGTTTTTCCGTAAGCCGGGCTTGCCGCTGTTGATGGTACGAATGCCCGACGGGAAAAACGTCCCGTATTGGAACACCTTCTATCAGGATGTTCGCTATCCGCGGCTGGATGCGCAGGACGTGATGACCTGCGCCAATGTCCAGTATGTGCGGGCGCAGCGCCTTGCTGAAAGAATTAACTGTGCCTTAGACGAAGGAAAAACGCCCGGGCAGATTGACTGGCCAGACGATACGGATGTGAAGGAGCGGCTGTGCGATTACTTGGAATCCCACCGTAAATATCTCGGCCAGATGGACGTCAACCTCTCCAGCGAAAAAGCATGGGATTTTTACCGGGAAACGCTTCGCCGACTGGCCGGCTACGGCGCTTCCATCATTCGTTTGGATGCGTTCGCGTACGCGGCGAAAGCGCCGGGAAAGCGAAACTTCTTCAACGAGCCGGAGACATGGGAGGCCTTAGAGCGTCTTCGTCAGATTGCTCAGGAATACAATCTGATCTTACTGCCCGAAATTCACGCAACCTATACGGAAGGGTTATACCTGAAATTAGCGCAAAAGGGCTACGCTGTCTACGATTTTTTCCTTCCCGGCCTGCTGATAGACGCTATCGAAAACCAAACAAGCCAGTTTTTGTCGCAATGGGCGCACGAGCTGCTGGAAAAGCGGATTCAAACCGTTAATATGCTTGGCTGCCATGACGGCGTCCCCATGCTGGATCTGCGCGGATTGCTGCCCATGGAGCGGATTCAAAGCCTCATTGACTTAATGGTCAGCCGCGGCGGAATGGTGAAGGATCTGCATGGCCAGAAGAATATCTATTATCAGGTGAATACCACCTATTACAGCGCCCTGGGGGCGGAGGATCGGAAGCTGTTGCTGGCGCGCGCGGTTCAATTGTTTATGCCGGGAAAGCCGCAGGTATGGTATTTGGATTTGCTGGCGGGGCAAAATGACCATGACGCCGTTCTGCGCGGCGGCGCGGCGGGACATAAGGAAATCAACCGTACCAATCTGACCCGCGAGCAGGCCGAGCTGGCGCTTCAAAGACCCGTGGTTCAAAAGCAATTGGCGCTTTTGCGCATGCGAAACGCCTGCCCGGCCTTTTCCGAAACCGCACAGTGTCGGATTGATAGCCCCAGCGACGCCGAGCTGTGCCTGTCCTGGTCTGACGGCTCTTTCTGCGCCGAATTGCATGTTGATTTTGCAAAATGCACCTTCACGGCGGACGCTGACCTTCCGCAAGGACATTTTCACATGGAAGCATAACGTGAATAAACAAATCGGCGGCAGCATTCTGGAGAGACTCCGCATCGGCCGCAAGAATGCAACTGATGCGGCGGGAATTGCGGCGGCAACGCTCGCCAATCTGGACGCGTTCGCCGAAAAGCTCCCGGACGGTTGGAATGCCATCATCGGCGAGAACGGCGGCGCACTTTCCGGTAGACAGAGCCACACGGCACGCAATCTGACTCGTGAAAGCGACCTGTTCCTCGTCGCCGCAGGGCTGTCTGGCGCCAGTGTCGACAAATTCAGAAACGTGAATATCGAAAATGCCGCTGCTCACTGCACCGAAGCCACTTTCATGATCATCGGTTCGCTGGCGGGCTACAGCATGGGCAGCGCGACGGGCTGCACCGTGACCAATGCGGACGTCGTGGACAACAGCTGCACCGGCGGCCTGATCGGCGGCGATGTGGAATCTGTGACGAACTGCCCCGCGAGCAATGTCACCGTGACTGTGATCGGCGACAACGATTTCTCCCAAGGTCTGGTTCAGTGCGACGTTGCCGAACGCGGCGGTCTGATCATCGGCGGCGGCTTTGGCGGCATGGTTGACAACCGCACCGCACAGGGTACGGGCAAGGCCGAAGGCAACGAGCCGGTCGGCATGGACGGTATCAGCTGCCTGGAAATGATGGTTTCCATCACGAACTGCACGTCGGATGTACCCATTCACAGCGCTTAGGGCAGCCATGCCATCGGCGGTCTGTGCTGCTACGGCGAGGAAACCACGCTTGCCGTGAGCAATTGCACGGCAAGCGGCGAAATGTCGCCGTCACCTCCGGGCGCGCCGACCGGCCGCGCGGAGGCCTGCGCGTTTGAAGGCTGCAAGCGGAACATCGCCCTGAATGGCGAAGCGCTGCCCGAAACCGGCGCGACCGACCGCGTGTACGAGAGCGCCGAGCAGTACGGCGTTTCCCCGTAAAGCGTGGGGAGAGGAGGGTCCCGCGCTGCGTTCCCAAAAGCACGTTTTTACACGCTTCATGCAGGATAACAGCCTTTCTCCCGCAGGGCAAGGCTACGGAAATGACGCTGCTGCGCTGCCGCTTCGCCAAAGCACCCCATACTGCTCCTGTCTAATCCGCATGGCGCCATGACATCAGTTTTCCTTATTCGTAGCGTGGACAAGCTTGAGACCATGCTCTCTTATTTTGTATATTGGCATGCATTTGCCAGTCCGATCTGCCAATGATTTCCCTATGATGGGGGCGAATTTGTGTGCTCGGCCCCCCTATTGCGGGCGATCCCCACGATCGTGCAGGGCAGGGTGCATTTCTTGATAAATCTCTGGTTTCAGTTCTGACGGGCGGCCATGAGAAAACTAAAAAGAATCGGGTTGCGCGATAGGTGATTGGGAAGAATGACGGCAATCGTGCTGTTTTTTTGCGGCTGTAGCCTGTATTTGGTGTCCATAGCCTGTATTTTGAGACGGTTTATCAGTCTATCAATACAAAAAAACGGGCTGTCAAGCGCAAATCAAACATTTCAAGAGCGATAATCTAAGGCTTTCCAGGATGGGGAGCGTTGCCCCATCACCCCGCCAAAGGGCTTTCCGTTCGCCCTTTGGAAGCCCTTGGGCGCAAATCCTTAGATTTTTCTTGAAGCATCAGGTTTGCCTGCTTGACAGCCCCTTCGTTGGTACGCCCGGTGCGATTCGAACGCATGGCCTACAGAGTCGGAGTCTGTCACTCTATCCAACTGAGCTACGGGCGCATGAGCGTCCGAGGTTTTCCTCAGACACTCAACCATTATAGCACACCCCGCCCCGCGTGTCAACCGATTTGCGCGTATTTTCCTCGCGCGCGTTGCTCATCGCCAATTTTCCATGAGGCGCACAAAGCCCTCCAATATACCGGGCAGGCGCACATCCTGCGCGGCGACTGCCGGAAGCGTGGCGATCGTCCTGCCGTCCAGCAGCAGGCGCACCTCGCCGATTTCCTGTCCCGCCCGAACCGGCGCGTTAAGGGCCTCCGGCAGCGCGGCCTCGAAGCTAAGACGGCTTTGCTGGCCGTTTTTAAGCAGCATGCTCAGCCCCTTGCCCAGCGCGGCGTCCACCTCGTCCCGCGCGCCCATGCTGACCTTCACCCGCCTGCCCAGCAAATCGCCCGCCTGCGCCACCTGCACGCGCGCGTAGTTGGCAAAGCCGTAATCCATCATCGCACGCGCCTCGTCAAAGCGTGTCTGGCTCTTGGGCACGCCCAGCACCACGGCAATCAGGCGCAGCCCGCCGCGCTCCGCCGTGGCGGAAAGGCAGTATTTGGCTTCGTTGGTCGATCCTGTCTTGAAGCCGTCGCAATCCCGATAAAATCGCACCAGACGATTGGTGTTGGTTAAATCCGTCGTACGGCCGGACGGATGCGTCAGCGTGTCGAGCCAGACGGAGGAAAGCGAAAAATAGTCCGGGTGCCTCGCCATTTCGCAGGAAATCCGCGCCACGTCGCGTGCGGAGGTATACTGCCCCTGAACGGGAAGACCGGTGCAGTTGACATAATGCGTGTTGTCAAGCCCCATCTCCGCGGCACGCTCGTTCATCAGTGCGACGAAGGCCTCCTCCGTTCCGGCTACATATTCGGCCAGCGCCACGGCGCTGTCATTCCCGCTGGCGATCACGGTACCCTTGAGCAAATCCCGCAGCGGGTAGGTCGCGTGCGCGTCCAGCAGCGCCTGCGAGCCGGGCTGCGCGGCGGCGTTGGGCGATACGGTAATCTTGTCCTCCATGCCGATTTCGCCCGCGTCCAGCCTTTCAAAAAGCAGCAGCAGCGTCATCAGCTTGGTTACGGAGGCCACAGGCCGCCGCTCGTCCGCGTTCTTTTCAAAGATCACCGCACCGTTTTCCGCCTCCAGCAGAATGGCGCTGGGCGCGGTCAGGGTAATAGGCGGTTCGCCCTCCAGCGGCTCCGCCCGTGCGGCGGCCGACACGCAAAGCAGCGTTGCCGCGCACAGCAGCGCGGCTGTTAAACGATGAAAACGGGTCATGCAGCATTCCTCCTTTTAATCGGAATTAGCATGACCCGTTTTGGCAGAATTTATTCGATGCGGCCCTCAGGCGCGAAGCCTTGCCAAATCGCTTTCGATCATTTCTCGCTTGGCGTAATTCAAGGGTGAGAAGCGCCCCTCCGCCGCCTTTTCCAGCTTGGCGATCGCGGCGGCCTTGTCGCCCGCCTCCTCGTCATACTTGGAGAGGAAATACAGCGTATCGATCTGATTATCCTTATATTCGAGCGCCTTATCAAAATACTTCTTCGCTTTTTCCTTGTCGCCCAGCAGACGATAATACGTCTGCGCCAGATTGTCCAGCGTGATGGGATCCTCGTCGTCATATTCCAGCGCTTCCAGATTGTATTGCAGCGCCTTTTCGGCGTCGCCGGCTTCAATATACAAAAAGCCCAGCGCCTGATAGGTCATGCCGCAGGGGCCGCGTTGATGGGAAACCTCCAGCAGATGAATCGCCTTTTCAATTTCGCCCAGCTTATACTGCGCCACGGCGTAATTCATCAGCAGCTGCTGGCGCTTTTCCTCGTTCATGTCGGGCGCCTTTTCCGCCTTTTTAAGCACTTCCTTGACCTTCAGGTAGTTTTCCTCGCCGCCCTTGCGCAGCAGCAGCACGGAATACGGCAGCAGGTACGTCGCCTGAATATAGCCGTTCCGATACAATTCCTCATAGACCGCCATCGCGGCGTCCGTTTCACCCTTCTGGTGCAGCATCATCGCCTTACGCGCCTTGAACCCGTCCATCAATCCCATGTTTTCTTCCTCCTCGCCTTATATAATAGCCGCTGATATCGTTTTTGTAAAGCGCCCATGTCGGCGTTCAGGTCGTCCGCGGCGTAAAGAATCGCCTTTTTCGTATAATCCAGCGCGCGGGCGATATCGCGCGTTTTATGCTCGCAGATTTTCGCCATTGCAACCATGGGATACGCCGCGCCCTGACGGCAGGCAATCATGCGGTTGTAAACCTGCGCCGCTTCGTTCCATTCGCCGCTCCTGCGATAGGATTCCGCCAGACGCAGCCGCGCCATGGCCGAAAGCGCGTCCCGATCCGCCGCGCGATAACAGACCCGCGCCAAATCATCCCGCCCGCGCTTTTCCATCACACAGCCCAGACTCAGCAGATCCTCCGGCTCGTCGGCGCTCAGCGGCGCTGCATGCAGCGTCATCAGCCGGCTCATGATATGCGCCAGCGAGACAATGTCCTGCGCGTTATGGCGCAGCACATCCTCCAAGAGCGAAAAATCGTGGGTTTTCAGATACTGAAAATAGCGTTCGGGCACCAACGCGCCGGGCAGGTCGTCCGTGCGCTCCATGCCCAGCACAGCCTCCTCCAGCGCAGTCAGGTTGCATCGCCTGATCCGCAGCTTCCAAACCCTGCGCGCCGTGTGCAGCAAATCCACATGCGGCATGGAATCCGTCATGCGCATTCGCTGCATGGTAAAGCGCGCCTCCAGCAGCGGCATATCAAAGGAAAGCCCGTTAAAGGTGCACAGCACGCGAAAACGTGACAGCGCCTGCGCCACAGCCTGCAGCAGGAAGGGCTCCTCGTCATAGTCGCGCATCATGTACTGGCGCACATGAAAGCCGTCCTGCGCAAAGAACCCCAGCCCCACCAGAAACGCCACCGTCCCGGCTCCATGGGAAAGGCCGGTGGTTTCCGTATCCAGAAACAGAATATCCTCCCGCCGGCAATCGGGATAATCACGCCCCTGCAGCAGAAACAGCGTTTCGCCCGCAATCGCCTCCGGCAGGGAAAAGGCCTCGAGCGGCGTTACGCTCTCGCGCAGATAGCAATCAACCGCGCGCGGCGTTTGCAGCTTTGAAACGGGCGCAGCCGCGCGCAGCCTCTCGCGCAAGGAAGACGCCATCTCACTTCACCTTCCCGCTCAGCGCGTCCTCAAGGCTCACGCCGTCAGGCAGAACATACGCCGTCATTTCCGCAAGGGTCGCCTGCCGCTGCGCCTGCGTTTCGCACGCTGCGTCGCAAATTTCCTCATACATTTCGCCGCCGCCGTAAAGCAAATCCTGAACCAGCGCGTAGAGAAGATAGGCGTTTCCCTCCCGCAGCACATATTCGGGCAGCTGCCGCGCCGCTTCGGCATACGTTTCATAGGGAATATTCAGCCACTGCACGGCGGCGGCGTGGTTAACGCCCAGATAGCGAAAATGCCACGGCTCCGCAGCATAGCCCGTAACGCTCTCCCACTGGGCGCGGTAGCGCACGATAAAGCCGAAGCGATGACAGTTCGCGTAGAGCCATTTGCCCTCCGCCGTATCCAAAAAGCCCGCGTTGAGCAGGCGATAGGTATCGCACACGACGTCCATCGCCAGCCCGAGCTGATGCTCGCTCGCCCCGGCGGGGGCCACCCTGCGCCATGCCTTTTCCTTGCTGCCGACTGCCTTGACCTTATTATTGAACATCACCTGCTGCAGGCCGTAGGCGCGGTAGCCCGACACCGCCAGCAGCGTATAGCCCTGTTCGCTCTTGGCTGCCGAAAACATTTCCTCCAGCGCCCGCGCCGCCTCGGGGCGAAGATAAATGCTCTTGGCCTGATCCTTTTTATTGGTCGGCACATTGGGCAGCACCAGATCCTGCGGCACATAGTTTTTGGTAATTTTCTGTTCCCGGTTCACCACGCGCAGCACGCCGTCGTCGTCAAAAACGTCCGCGCGCGCACCAACGCACACCAGCAGCGCCATGATGCCCAGCAGCAGCGCCGCCATTCGCCTTTTCATTTTGCCGCTTCCTCCGCCGTATCTTCGTCAAAAAATGGAAATTTCTTCTTCTCCGTCCTCCGATTTGTCCACCACGTTCACAGGGTTCAGCCGCGCGCGGCTGCGCAGCAGCTCCTCAAAATCGCCGCCGCGCGCCGCGTAATCGTTCAGATACGCATGGTATTCGGCGGTAAACTCCTCCAGCGACAGGTGCTTTTCCATGATGTATTCGGCAGCCTCAGGGCCGACATAGCGAAAATGCCACGGCTCGTATTTGATGCCGGTGCTTTCTTCCTTATCCTCCATATAGCGCAAAATGAAGCCGAAATCCTGACAATTGTCATACAGCCACCGCGCCTCGGCCGTTTCGCCGAAGTACTTGTTCATGCCGTCCTTCTGCGTCCATTCATAATTGAGAATGTCCACGCCGAGCCCGGTCTGATGATCGCTCGAGCCCGGATAAGCCACCAGCCCGTCGTCCCGGCCGAGCTTATCCAAACGGTTATAGTACATGGTTTTCTGGGTACGGTAATTGCGGTAGGCGCTCTTCACATAAAGCGTATAGCCCGCCTCGCCCGCCGCGTCGAACATCGCCTTGAGCGCGGCGTTGGCTTCCTTGCGCAGCTGGCCCTTTACCACGGCGCGCATGCTCAGCGTCTCCAGATCCTCCGGCTCATAGCTCGCATCCAGCAGCGCGCTGCGGTTGGTCAGCGTAATGTAGTGCTGCGGATCGTTCAAAATTTCAGGCGCAAGCGGATAATCCCATTCCGGCGCGTCCTGCGCCGACGCGCACAGCGGCAGTGACAGCAGCAGCGCCGCCAGCAGCGCGATCATTCTGCGCATCTTCATTCCTCCCCTCGCGCCGCAAGCGTATCCTTCGCCCGGCGCAGCTGTGCGATATAATCCTCCAACGGGATATCCATTTCGGCAATGCGCTGCGCATGCTCCTCGCCCACATACCGCACGTGCCACGGCTCGTAGGAATAGCCCGTCGTTTCCGTCCATTCGGCCTTATAGCGAATGATGAAGCCAAAGCGCGCGCAGTTTTCGCGCACCCATGCGCCCTCGTCCGTATTGCCGAAGCTTTCCGTCAGCGAGCTGTTGCGCTTGCAGCCCAAATCCATCGCCAGCCCCAGCTGATGCTCGCTCGACCCCGGCGGAGCGACCAGCAGCATCGCCGCCTTCTTGCCGACGGCCTTCACCTTGCGCTCAAAAATGGCGCTTTGCTGGCCATAGCTGCGATAGCCGGAAACAGCGATCAGCCTGTAGCCCTTTTCCGCCTGCGCGGCGGCGAACATTTTTTCCAGCGCCCCGGCAGCCTCCTTCCGCATGGTGATGCTGCTGTTGGTCATGGGCACGTCGGGCTTGACCAAATCCTCCGGCACATAGTCCTCTGAAATCATGTACGAACGGTTGACCAAGAAAAGGTTGCCGCCCAGGCTCATCTGGTCGACATAAGCGTCAATCGTTCCCTGTCCCAGCGCCAGCAGGCTGAGAAAAAGCGTCAGCAGTTTGGCCAGCATGGTTTCCTCCTTGGTATCTTGCTCTTATTCAGCGGCCGGGCATTCCCTCGGTTACAAGCTCGGCATAGCGCGCGGCGATTTGCCCGGCGGCCTCCCCCTTGAGCATCACGGTCACGCGCGCGCCCGCTTCCTCATGCGTTTCCTGCAGGATTCGGCCGCGCTGGCGCAGCTCATTGACCACGCCGTAGCGGGCGAAGGGAATCATCAGCGTCATTTTTCGCTCGTCGCCGCGAAGCTCTCTGGCAATCGCCTGAAGCAGCGCGTCCACACCGGCGCCCGTCCTTGCCGACAACGGCAGAGCGCCCGGAATCGATGGCGGCGCGCTTTCGCCCGGCGCGCAGAGATCCTGCTTATTCATCACCTCAAGGCGCGGCTGATGTTCCGCGCCGATCTGGGCAAGCACCTGCTCCACCACGGCATGCTGTGCGGCGCAGTCCGGCGACGACGCGTCCGAAACGATCACAATCAGGTCGGCCAGCGCCGCTTCCTCCAGCGTGGATTGGAACGCCTCGATCAAATCATGCGGCAGCTTGCTGATGAAGCCGACCGTATCCACCAGCAAAAATTCATCGCCGCCGGGCAGCGTCACCCTCCGCGATACTGCGTCCAGCGTGGCAAACAGCTTGTTCTCGGCATACACCCCGGCGTCGGTCACGCGGTTGAGCAGCGTGGATTTTCCGGTGTTCGTGTAGCCTACCAGCGCGACGACGGGCACCGCGTTTTTCTCGCGGCTCTTCCTGCGCAGCTGACGCTGGCGCTGCAGCGCGTCCAGATCGCGCTTGAGGCCGGTAATCTGCTCGCGGATACGGCGGCGGTCGATTTCCAGCTTGCTTTCGCCCGGGCCGCGCGTGCCGATGCCGCCGCCAAGGCGCGAAAGAATCAGTCCCTGCCCAATCAGGCGGCCGGCGCGGTATTTGAGCTGCGCCAGCTGCACCTGCAGCTTGCCCTCGCCCGACTTTGCGCGTTGGGCGAAAATATCCAGAATCAGCGTGGTGCGGTCGACCACCTTCACGCCGATAAGCTCCTCCAGATTGCGCGTCTGCGCGCCCGTCAGCTCATCGTCGAAGATGACCACGTCCGCCTCCAGCGCCTGCGCGTCCAATTGCAGCTGCGCCGCCTTGCCGCTGCCGACGTAGGTAGCCGTATCGGGCTTGGGGCGCTTCTGAAAGGATGTGCCCACCACCTGCGCGCCCGCGCTTTGCGCCAGCGCGGCCAGCTCCTCCAGCGATTTTTCGCTGTCGATGCCCACCAGCAGCGCACGCTCGGGAGCGTCTGCCGCCGCGTCCTCGCCCTGCAGCACGCGCTCGTCCGCAAGCGCGATTTCATGCATCCATTCCCGCTGCGGCAGCTTTCGCAGCGGATGAACCGCCGTTTCCTCAATGCCGGGCACGCCCTGAACGCGCTCGGTCAGGAACGCGGCGCTCACGCCCGTCACGCGGCCCGCCGCGTCCACGCCCACGGCGCACATGCTGTCCAGCATCAACGACCGCAGCGCCGCCAGATCAACGTCCGAAAGCTCCGCCGAGCCGCCCGGATGCGTATGAATGCAGCGCACGCACGAAAGCCGTCTGGCGTTCCTGCGCAAGCGCAAATCCATCAGCGGCACGCTGTCCGTCACGCCCACCGTCACATCCAGCACATCGCCGTCCCTGCTGACATAGACGGCGATTTCCCTGTTCAAAGCGCACGAATGCCGCGCAAGCTCCGTCAGGAGATCGCGCGGCGCAAATTCGTCCGTATCAAAGGGACAGTCGTAAATCGCCGCCAGCTCCGCCAGCTGCGAATCGCGAACGCCCGCCGTATTTCCGTGTACTTCCGGCATACAGGCTCCTTTCCCGGAGCGCCTTATTGGTTATTCGCCCGGGTGATTCTTCATATAATCCTCCACTGCGGCGTGGATGGCCTCCTCCGCCAGCAGGGAGCAATGCATTTTCACGGGCGGCAGGCCGTCCAGCGCCTCCGCCACCGCCTTATTGGTCAGCTTCAGCGCTTCCTCCAGCGTTTTGCCCTTCACCATTTCCGTGGCCATGGAGGACGTGGCGATCGCCGCGCCGCAGCCAAAGGTCTTAAACTTTACATCCTCGATGACGCCGTTCTTGACCTTGAGATACATTTTCATAATATCGCCACACTTGGCGTTGCCCACTGTGCCTACGCCGTTCGCGTCGGGAATTTCGCCGACATTGCGGGGGTTAGAAAAATGATCCATCACTTTTTCGCTATACATGATTGAAATTCCTCCTATATTCTATGAATGGCGCAAGGTTTTACATTTCACGGCGCAGCCGGCCCGTTACGCCTTTTGTCCTTTGAGAAAATCCTCGTAAAGGGGAGACATGGCGCGCAGCGTGCTTACAATGCCGGGCAGCACGCGCAGCACCTCGTCCACTTCCTCCTCGGTGTTGGTATCGCCCAGCGAAAGCCGCAGGCTGCCGTGAGCAATTTCATGCGGCAGACCGATAGCCAGCAGCACATGCGAAGGATCCAGCGAGCCGGATGTGCACGCCGAGCCGGAGGATGCGGCGACGCCCGCCAGATCCAGCCGCAGCAGCAGCGCCTCGCCCTCGACAAAGCGCACGGACACGTTGACATTGCCCGGCAACCGCTTGACGGGATGGCCGTTAAGCCGCGTATAGGGAATCGTATCCAGAATGCCCTTTATCAGCCGATCACGCATAAGCGTCAGGCGGCAGGCGTTATGCTCCATGTTCCCGCAGGCGCGCTCCAGCGCCGCAGCCATGCCCACAATGCCGGGCAGGTTCTCCGTTGTCGCCCTGCGCCCGCGCTCCTGCGCACCGCCGTGCAAAAACTGCTCCACCTTCGCGCCCGTGCGGATATAGAGCGCACCGACGCCCTTGGGGCCGTGGAACTTGTGCCCGGACAGGGAGAGCATGTCCACCTGCCAGTTGTTCACGTCCACGGGAATCGCGCCCACCGCCTGCACGGCGTCGCAGTGGAAGAGCACCTTGTGCGCCTTGGCGATCGCGCCGATCTCCGCGATGGGCTCGATCGTACCGATTTCGTTGTTGGCCGCCATGACGGAGATCAGGATGGTCTTGTCGGTGATGGCCTTTTCCACATCCGCCGGGCTGACCAGCCCGTATTCGTCCACAGGCAGATAGGTAATTTCAAAGCCCTGCTTTTCCAGCCACTGGCAGGTATGCAGCACGGCGTGATGCTCGATCGCGGTGGTGATGATGTGGTTGCCCTTCGCCCGGTTGGCAAAGGCCGCGCCCTTGATCGCCCAGTTATCGCTTTCCGAGCCGCCGGAGGTGAAATAGATTTCGTTCGGCTTCGCGCCCAGACAGGCGGCCACCCTGCGCCGCGCTTCCTCCAGCGCCTTGCGCGCCTCGCGTCCTGTGGCATGAATGGAGGAAGGATTGCCGTAGTTCTGCGCAAAGCAGGGCAGCATAGCCGAAAGCGCCTCGGGGCAAATGGCCGTTGTGGCCGCGTTATCCATGTAAATGCGATCCATTGTCAAACTCTCCTTTGATGTTTTTGCAGCAGCATATCCGTCAGCGTAATGCTTTGAAGCAATTCGTTGATTTCCGTCGTCAGATATTCCCACACGCCGCGCGCCGCGCATTCGCCGCCGCGCGGGCAGCAATCCGCCGGCTCTCCCACGCATTCGGACAGATTAAGCGGCCCTTCCATGGCCTCAATCACATCCTTCGCGGTAATGGTATCCGGCCCGCGGGAAAGCTGGTAACCGCCCTGCGCGCCGCGCACCGTCTTGACCAGCCCGGCGCGGCGCAGGCTTCCCAGCAGCTGCTCCAGATACTGCTCCGGCAGGCCCAGCTCCGCAATCTTTTGCAGTGTTTTAGGGCCCTCGCCCGCGTGCTGCGCCAGATAAATCATGGCGTATACGCCGTACTTTCCGCGTGTGGACAGCTTCACAAGACGACCTCCCTTTCGAATCCCGACCATTATCATCGGGTTTCGGCGTAAGCATAGCATGTTCCGTTGCGAATGTCAATATGCCAATGTCGAAAAAATGAAAAACATGGGCGTGCTCCGGACGGAACGCCGATCTTCTTCAAATCAAAGCGTCCGCCCGGCGCTCCGTCCATATCTCCGCCCGAAGCGGATGCAGAACGCCTATCGCCCAAACGCCGCGCATCCGGCGCGCTTTGCAGCCTCTCCCCTTCAGGAGCGCCGCCCGCGCGGCGAGGGCTTATCGCCCTTTGTGGAATCCTGACCCTCAGAGGAATCCGCAGTCCGGCAAGAGCCGCTCCTACAGCAGGCAGCCCATTTCGATTCTCACCTCATGCCGGGCAATATCTTCATTAGAATATTCGCAGGCGTTAAAGCCCATAATGCTCAGCCCGCATTGCTGATAAAAGGCAATCGCGGCGGCGTTACAGCTTTGCGTTTCCAAAATCAGCGCGCGCCTGCGCTGTGAACGCGCCAGCTCCTTGGCTTTGGTTATCATCAGGCTGCCCAGCCCGCGGCGGCGGTATCCCTCCCGAACCAGCAGGTTGGTAATGCGGAAGCGGTTGTTCCAGGTTTCGGGGGTCACCTCCATAATCGCCAACATCGTTGCGCCGTCAAAAAGCCCGTAAACATGCGGATCGTCCCAATGCGGGGCGAACAAATAATCGACAAATTCCTTTTTCTCCGGCTTGCAGGGTGTTTTGACCATCTCAAGCGAAAAGACGTTTTCCGACGTACGCATGCGCACGTCGTAATACGCCTTGGCCTCATAAGTAAACACCAATTGATAATGCTGATACTTCTCGCGCGAAAGCTCTATAATCTTCATGCGTGCACCTCATCCTGCGCCTGACCGTCGTCCAGGCGCGCCATCAGACGGCGGCCGGTCATACGCGCCATGCCGCCCAGCGCGGAAAGCGCAAAGACCATCTGCTCCGCCGAGCGCGCGCGCGTCCAGTCGTTCGCCGATACGGCGTCCAGCTGCGCGGCAAAATATTCGCCCGTTCGCGCAACCGCGTCGGTAAACAGCGTATACAGCGCGCGCGTGCGCTCCTCGTCCGGCTCAACGGGCAGAAGCTTGGAAATTTCGCCCGTCGAAATGCTCTGCTTCAGCAGGCACACCATCGTCAGATAGGCCAGATGCCTGCGGCCGTAGCGTTTTTTTTCGGGCGGCGGAACAAGCCGCTGCTTGACATAATTATTAATCATCGCGGGCGTTACGCCGCGTTCCTCCGCAGCGTCCTGCGCCATGCGCAGATACCGGTTCAAAAGCAGGATCACCTGATCCATATACAGCGGCAGGGCGGGCATCTCCTCCCACGTCGGCAGGGTGAACGCGCCGATTTCCGCCCGAACCGCCAGCAGCGTCCGTCTTACGCTGTTTTCCTCCACGCATATCCCTCCATCCCGAGCGATTATAGCACATTGTCGCGCCAGCGTCCATAAAAACGCCGCGTTAACGCGCGAAAAATGGCGTGGCGCGCCAAAACCCGCCCGCAGGCGGTTGATATTTGCGGCAAAATGTTGTATACTGAGATCAGGAGTTATCTGCGCACGTCGGCGTAACGACAGAAAGGAGCGCGTTTTTATGAAACTGGTTATCGCAATTGTTCAGGACGAGGACGCTTCCCGCCTTATCAGCAATCTGATGAACGAGGGCTACGGCGTGACCAAGCTGGCGACCACGGGCGGCTTTCTCAAGGCCGGAAACACCACGCTGCTTGTCGGCGTGGAGGACAACCGCTTCGAGGGCTGCATGGCCATTATCGAGAAGGTCTGCAAGAGCCGCAAGCAGATTGCCACCTCCCCCGTCGCCATGGGCGGCGCGGCGGGCATGTATACGCCCTATCCCATCGAGGTCACCGTGGGCGGCGCGACGGTGTTCGTGCTGACGGTGGATCAGTTTGTCAAATACTGATCGGGGCGCGGCGGCGCCGGCTCTGACGGAATGCGCGGCGGGGAGCGATACACTCCTCGCCCTTTGCCGTGATTTTGCGCAGGGACGGCTTTCACACGCCACGCTGCTGTGCGGCGAAAGCGGCGTTGGAAAGCGCACGCTCGCCCATTTGCTGGCGCAGGGTCTGCTTTGCAAAAGCGCGGGCCCGCGCCCCTGCGGCCAATGCCGCAACTGCCGCCGCTTTGCCGATCGCTCGCATCCGGACGCACTCTTTCCCGTGCCTGCGTCCAAGGAAAAGAGCATCAAAATCGAAAGCCTGCGCGATACGATCGACGCGCTCTCGCGCCACGCGCTGGAGGGCGGCAACCGCGTCGTGGTCATCGATCAGGCGGAGCGTATGACCGTGCAGGCGCAAAACTGCCTGCTCAAGACACTGGAGGAGGCGGACGGCGGCGTTTACTTCCTGCTCACCGCCGATCAGGAATCCGCCGTGCTGCCCACCGTTCGCTCCCGCTGCCGCGTCGTGCGTATGCAGCCTTGGAGCGTCGAGAGACTGGAGGGGTCGCTGCTTTCCCGCGGCATAGCGCCGGAGCGCGCGCGCCTGCTGGCCGTCTACTGCGACGGCAGCCTTGGCCGCGCCCTGCAAATGGAGGGCGACGAAGCCTACTGGAAGGCGCGGGAAGCCGTGCGGCGCACTTTCCTTTCGGTTCGCAAAACGGCGGATATCGCGGCCGCCGCACAGGCGCTGCGCGACCAGAAGGATCAGGCGGATAAGCTGCTGGATATCCTGGAGCAGGAGCTGCGCGCGCTGCTGCATGAAAAAACGCTTGATTCCAGCAAAAAAACGGATGATTTTCCACCGCACTGGCGCGGCGCGACGCCATCCGGAATCTGCACGATACTGGAGGCCGTTCTGCGCGCCCGCCGCCAACGCGCCGCAAACGTATCCTGGGCCGCACTTTCAGAGGGCCTGATGCAAACTATATCGGAGGAAATTCAAACATGGCAAGTGTAATCGGCGTTCGTTTCAGGAACGCAGGCAAGCTTTATTATTTTGATCCCGGCTCCTTCTGGCCCACCGCCGGCGACGCGGTGATTGTAGAAACTGTGCGCGGCGTGGAATACGGCGAGGTGGTCACCGGCGTGCGCGAGGTGAGCGACGAATTGATTACCCCGCCGCTTAAAAAGGTCATTCGTATCGCTACGCCGCAGGACGCGCAGCATCACCTTGAAAATCAGGCCAAGGAAAAGGAAGCGCTGGCCGTCTGCCAAAAAAAAATCGCCGAGCATAAGCTGCAAATGAAGCTGGTCGGCTGCGAGTACACGTTCGACAATTCCAAGATTCTGTTCTATTTTACATCCGACAAGCGCGTGGATTTCCGCGTGCTGGTCAAGGACCTGGCTTCCGTTTTCCGCACGCGCATCGAGCTGCGCCAGATCGGCGTGCGCGACGAAGCAAAGATGATGAGCGGGCTGGGGCTGTGCGGCCGCCCGCTGTGCTGCGCCGCTTTTCTGGGCGATTTTCAGCCCGTCTCCATCAAAATGGCCAAGGAGCAAGGCCTTTCCCTGAACCCCACGAAGATTTCCGGCGTGTGCGGGCGGCTGATGTGCTGCCTGAAATATGAAGAGGATCATTACGAGGCGACGCGCAAAAAGATGCCCAAGGTCGGCAAGGAGGTTATCACCCCCGACGGCAGCGGCGTGGTGGTCGACCTGAACATCCTCAAGGAGACCGTTCGCGTTCGCATTCCCAAGGGCGACGGCGCCGAGCAAAAGGATTTCCCCATGGCGGACGTACAGCGCGTAGCGCCGCCCGTTCGGGAAAAGGCCAAGGGCGAGAAGCCCGCGCCCGAAAAGGCGGAGGCCGCCGAAAAGGACGCCGCGCCGCCTGCCGACAATTTGGACAACGCCGACCTCGCGCTGCCGCAGGAGGATCTTGTCGAGTTCGCCGAGGACGAAGGCCTCACCCCCGAGGAAGCGCTGGCCGAAATGCAGGAGATGGTCGAGGAGGACAAGCCTGAGCTGGACGTGGAGGACGCGCCGGACGATGCCGAGTAAAAGCCTTGAAGCGAGGGCTTTCTTTTGCGCAGGGACAATCAGAGCGCTCCTCGCAGTCGACTGCTCTACCCTGCCGTGAGGGCGAGGCCATGAATCCACTAAAACGCAGATCGAAGATTCCTTTTACGAATGCTTGGTTCGCCCCCCATGGGCCAAGAAAAAACCTTGCCGCGCAGCGGGCAACCGCCGCGCGCGGGGACGTTGCGCTTTCGCACGGCTCCCTCGGCCGCGGTGAAAAGCCGGTGCTGCGCGGTTTTTCCATGGCCGTAAAAGAAGGCGGGCCGGTCGCGCTTGTCGGCGGAGCCGGCGGCGGCCGGCGCATGGTGCTCCGCCTGCCGCTTGGGCCTTACGCCCGGAATCCGGCGCGCTTTCCCCTGCGAGGCGGATGCTTCGCGTTCCCGTCGCATATAGAAAAATCTCGGCGGAAGAACCGTCGAGATCCAGACAAGCCATGCGGCCCAAAGCGGCCGCGCCTGAAGCGCACGGCGGAGCGATCCGCCGACAGCCATGGCCCCGCCGCATTTTTCGTTATGCTTTTGTTCCTTGAAATCAGCGTTTCCCGGCGCTTGCAGGCAGACCTATCCCGCAAGCGCCAGCTTTTTGCATAAAGGCTTACGCGTCGTCCTCCGGAACCAACGGCTCGCGCGCGGCTTCCTGCCGCATACGCGCCTCCGTGGTCTGGGGCGCGTTGCCGCCCTTGAGCGCGCGCACCGCCTCATGGGAAAGCGCCGTGCCCGTTCCCTGACAGGCGTAGCAACGATACAGGCAGTCCGGGCAAACGCAGGCATTATCGCGTTCGGAATGAATCATAAAGCTTCCGCATTGCGGACATCCGCAGCGCATAGGCGTTCCTCCCTCCTCCGGAATCCTCATCCTCGTATTATACGCGCGTTCATGCCCGCTGTAAAGCAGAAGAAGCATCGATTGCCAAAGCCGTCCCTTGCCGCTTTCCCTTTTTCGCATTGCCGCCTCAATTCCGGAACCAGCCCCAAGCGTGCCAGAACTGAAAGCTTCCGGCAGAAAGGGCGCATGCCGCATAGGCCAGCGTGTTTGGAAATGAATTTTTTTTGCAATTTCTTCCATCGGAAGCGATTTTCTTCAATTCCGGCGTTCTGCCAATTTCAAAGCAAAAGGAGAGAACCTCCCAGCGAAGTTCTCTCCCTTGGGGCGATATATCTTCGTGTTTATGCCCGCCGCACGCTCAGCGTAGCCTGCTTGCCGTTGACGTCCCATGTCTGGGCGAAAGCGCCCTCGGGCGCGTCGCCGCGCGTAACGGACAGCGCCAGCACGCCCTGCGCGATCATCGGGCGATAGGCCTCCGCCGCAGCGGCGAGCGCATCGTCGCCGTCATAGGTCACCTCGATGCGGTCGGTCACGTCAAAGCCCGCATCCTTGCGCATGGACTGCAGCTTGCTGATGATCTCGCGCGCATAGCCCTCCTGAATCAGCGCTTCGTTCAGCGATGTATCCAGCACCACGGTCAGCTTGCCCTCGACCTGCGAGGTAAAGCCTTCCTTTTTCACCGCCTCAACCAGCACGTCCCCCTTATTCAGCGCAAGCTCCGTGCCGTCGATGGTCAGCTTCACCTGCTCCCCGCGTTCAAACGCCGCCACAACCTGCGCGCCGTCAAGCTTTTGCATTTCGCCGCGCAGCTTGCCAAGGAAGCGGCCGTAGCGCGCCTTGAGCGTCATGAAATTGGGCTTCAGGTCGTAATTGACAAACCGGCTGGCGTCGCGGACGAAGGAAACCTGCTTGACGTTCAGCTCATCCTGCACCAGATGGCGATAGTTTTCGCCAAAGTCCGCGCCGGCGATATAGAGCATGCTCAGCGGCTGGCGCACCTTCAGGTTGGAGAGGTTGCGGCAGGCGCGTCCCAGTTGCACGACGGTTTCCACCGCGGCCATCTGGCGTTCGGCCTCAGCGTCGATCATGCCTTCATCGGCGGACGGGAAATCGCAAAGATGTACGGATTCGGGCGCGGAAGCGTCCACGGTGCGCACAATATTCTGATAAATACTCTCCGTGATGAAGGGCATATAGGGCGCAAGCACCTTTACCAGCGTGGACAGCGCGGTATAGAGCGTCATAAACGCGGCTTCCTTATCGCTTTCCATGCCCTTGCCCCAGAAGCGGTCGCGCCCTAAGCGAACATACCAGTTGGACAGATCGTCCACAAAGTCGCTCAGCCTGCGCGTCGATTCGGTGATGCGGTAGGCGGCCAGATCCTCGTCTACCCCCTTGACAAGCGTGTTCAGGCGGCTAAGGAGCCATTTGTCCATGAGCGACAGGCTGCACTGCTTCAGGTCATGCTTCGTCGGGTCAAACTGATCGATGTCGGCATAGAGCACATAGAAGCAATAGGTGTTCCACAGCGTAGACATGAACCGGCGCGGCGCGTCGTTGAGCGCATCCGCAGAAAAGCGGCAGGGCAGCCACGGCGCGGAGGAGGAATAGAAGAACCAGCGCACGGCGTCCGCACCCTGCTTTTCCAGCACCTCCGTGGGGCTGACGACGTTGCCCAAATGCTTGCTCATCTTGCGGCCGTCCTTGTCCTGCACATGCCCCAGCACCACGCAGTTTTCAAAGGGCGCCGTGCCAAAGACGAGCGTCGCAATCGTCAGAAGAGAATAGAACCAGCCGCGCGTCTGGTCAATCGCCTCGGAAATGAAATCGGCCGGGAAGCGGCGCTCGAATTCTTCCTTGTTTTCGAAGGGGTAGTGCCACTGCGCAAAGGGCATGGAGCCCGAATCGTACCAGCAGTCGATGACCTCCTTGACGCGGTGCATAGGCTTGCCGCAGTGCGGGCATTTGATAACGACATTATCAATGTAGGGACGATGCAGCTCCGGCAGATTCACCGCGCCGATCGCCATATCCAGCAGCTCCTGCCTGCTGCCGATGACGTGGGTATGCCCCTCCTCGCACTGCCAGATGGGCAACGGCGTGCCCCAGTAACGCTCGCGCGAAAGCGCCCAATCCACCACGTTTTCAAGGAAATTCCCCATGCGGCCTTCCTTGATGTTGTCGGGCATCCAGTTGATCTTGCGGTTGTTCTCAATCAGCTGATCCCGAACGGCGGTCGTTTTGATGAACCAGCCGCCGCGCGCGTAATACAGCAGCGGCGTATCGCAGCGCCAGCAATGGGGGTATTCATGCTCGTAAAGCTGCTTTTTAAGCAGCTGGCCGCGTTCCTTTAATTCCTGTATGATCAGCGCGTCGGCGTCCTTGACGAACGTGCCCTCCCATTTCGTGCCGGCCACAAATTTTCCCTGCGTATCCACCAGCTGCACAAAGGGCAGGCCGTATCTGCGCCCCACGCGCGCGTCGTCCTCGCCGAAGGCCGGCGCAATGTGCACAACGCCCGTGCCGTCCGTCAGCGTCACATAATCGTCGCAAACGACGTACCATGCCTTTTCCTTCGGCGGATTCTGCATCGGGAAAAGCGGCTCGTATTCGGTTTTTTCCAGCGCCGCGCCCTTGAAAACGCGCAGAACGCGCATATTTGCGCGATCCTCCTCGCCAAAGACGGACGGAATCAGCGCCTGCGCCATAATATTGCGTTCGCCGCCAAGCTCAAATTCGCAATAATCCTCCTGCGCGTTAACGCACAGCGCCACGTTCGACGGCAGCGTCCAGGGCGTGGTCGTCCACGCGAGGATATAGGTCGGCGTTTGCGTATGGCGAACCCTGAAGCGCGCAAAGGCGGAATATTCCTTCACCGTCTTATAGCCCTGCGCCACCTCATGACTGCTCAGCGCGGTGCCGCAGCGCGGGCAGTAGGGCACGATTTTGTGTCCTTTATAAATCAAGCCCTTGTCCGCGATGGTTTTCAGGCTCCACCAGACCGATTCGATATAATCGTCGTGGTAGGTCACGTAGGGGTGCTCCATATCCACCCAGTAGCCCACGCGGTCGCTCATTTCTTCCCATTCGTGCAGGTATTTCCATACCGATTCCTTGCACTGCTTGATGAAGGGCTCGATGCCGTAGCTCTCGATCTGGGGCTTTCCGTCCAGCCCCAGCTTCTTTTCCACCTCCAGCTCCACCGGCAGGCCGTGAGTATCCCAGCCGGCCTTGCGCAGCACGTTTTTGCCCTTCATGGTCTGGTAGCGCGGAATCAGATCCTTAATGGCGCGGGTCTCCACATGGCCGATGTGCGGCTTGCCGTTGGCCGTCGGCGGGCCGTCGAAGAAGGTGAAGGCTTCCGCCGCGCCGTCGCGGGCGTGAAGGCTCTTCTTGACGATACCGTTTTCCTGCCAGAACCTCAGCGTTTCCTTTTCCCGGGCGACGACGTTCATATCCGTCGCTGCTTTCCGATACATGTGCATCCCTCCTGTTTTCGTATAGAAAAAAGCCCGCCCGCATTGGGACGGACTTATATCCGCGGTACCACCCAAGTTGGCGGAAGGCGCTCCGCCCGACTCTTTCATCCGCTATCGCAAATGACGCGCCCGCCCTTCGGCAGGAGGCTCCAAAGTGATTCGATGCTGCGCCGCCTGCCGGAGTTTCAGCATTTCCCCCGGCTCTCTGAAAAGCGGTAGGCAGATCCGTCTTTTTCATCGCCCACGCATGGCATTATAACCGAAAGCGGCGCGTTTGTAAAGCCCTGCGGACGCGCTGCGCATTTTTTTGCACGCAATGAAAACGGCGCTTGCCTTGCGGCGGCAAATCGCCTATAATGATAAAGAAAACGTCTGTTTCTCATGATTTTCTAATGAAAAACGCCTGACGGCTTTCATTTTTCGGCGGTATGATGATACCGTTCCAAGGAAAACAAACGAAAACCGTCAAGGAGGAAGGAATCATGGATCATCTGGAAATGGTAGAAAAGCTGCGTCAGAAGGCGAACGTCACCTATGAGGAGGCGCGCGCCGCGCTGGAGCAGGCGAACTGGGATATGCTCGACGCGCTGGTGCTGCTGGAAAGCGAAGGCAAGGTCAACGCGCAGAGCGCGGACAACGGCTATTCCACCAAGGAGAAAATCACCGTCAGCACCGAAAAAACCGGCGGCGAGGATTTCCGCAGCGGCGCGCGAAAGGCGTGGCAGTTCCTGCGCCGTCTTTTCCGCAGGGGCAACGAAAACAGCTTCGTCATTACACGCCGGGGCGAGGAGCTGATCGCCATGCCGATCAACGTGCTGCTGCTTTTGCTGTGCTGGCTATGGCCCGCCTCGATCATCGTGCTGATCGTCGGCCTGTTTCTGGGCTGCCGCTACGCCTTCCGCGGGCCGGACATGAGCGCGCGCGTCAATGAAATGATGGACAAGGCCGCCGACGCCGCGCAAAGCGCGAAAGACCGCGCCGAATAAGCCGCCGAGGGGAAAGAAAGGGAACAGGGCAATGTGCAAAATCCTGCTGGTCGAGGATGAGGAGAAGCTTGCGCGCTTCATTGAGCTGGAGCTGACCCATGAGGGATATCAGGTGGACAAGGCGTTTGACGGCCGCAGCGGTCTGACCGCCGCCGAAAACGGCCGGTATGACCTGATGCTGCTGGATATCATGCTGCCCGAGCTCAACGGGCTGGAGGTTTTGCGGCGCATCCGCCGCGTCTCCGGCCTGCCGGTCATCCTGCTGACGGCGCGGGACGCGGTGATGGACAAGGTGACGGGGCTGGACACCGGCGCGGACGATTACATCACCAAGCCCTTTTCCATCGAGGAGCTGCTGGCGCGCATCCGCGCAGCGCTGCGGCGAAAGACCGCGCACGCGCAGAAGGAAACGCTTTTCTCCCTCGCCGGGCTGACGCTGGACGTATCGCGCCGCCGCGTAACGCGCGACGGACGGGAAATCGAGCTTACGGGACGCGAGTTTTCCCTGCTGCAGTATTTCATGGAAAACGCGACCATCGTGCTCACGCGCGAGCAGCTGCTCGAAGCGGTGTGGGGCTACGCCTATCTGGGCGAAACCAACGTGGTGGACGTGTATGTACGCTATCTGCGCGGCAAAATTGACGACGGCTTCGAAAAAAAGCTGCTGCACACCGTGCGGGGCGTGGGCTATGTGCTGCGGGAGGAACCATGAAAAAGGAGGATCGCCGCACAACCTCGATTGCCCGGCGCATCAACCGCGCATGGTTTTTCCGCACGCTGACGACCCTGTTAATCGTGGATCTATGTCTGGCGGCGCTGCTGCTTGCCGGCTGGTGCTACGCGGCGGAGGAGGCCAACGCTGCGTGGAACGCTTATCACGGCGAAAGAGCGCTGACTTGGAACGGCGCGCTGCCGCTGTGGGAGAGGCTGCTCTCCATTCAGTATACCTTTCCGGGCGAAAACGGCGCGGTCACGGTTTCGGGCGCAAAGTATTTTGCCCTCGTGCGCCGGTTTTACGCCTGCCTGCTGGGGTTTGAGGCGTTCATCCTCCCCTTTCAATACGCTGCGGGCAAGCGAAAGGCGCGGCGACTGCTCGCGCCGCTTGACTGGATCGCCCAGACCACGCAGGAGCTGAGCCGGACGCGCTTTGACGAGGAAAAGCTGCATCATCTGGAGGACGCCATCGCCACCGTCAGCCCCACCACCCCGGACGCGCAGCTCAAGGTCGGCGACCGTGAACTGCGGGGGCTGGAGCAGGCCATCAACGACCTGCTGGCGCGCATGCGCGAAGCGTATCGTGAGCAAAGCCGCTTTGTTTCCGACGCGTCGCATGAGCTGCGCACGCCCATCGCCGTCATTCAGGGCTATGCCGATATGCTCAGCCGCTGGGGAAAGAACGACGAAAAGGTGCTTGGGGAAGGTATCGCCGCCATCCAGAGCGAATCGGCGCACATGAAAACGCTCATCGAGCAATTGCTCTTTCTGGCCCGCGGCGACAGCGGCAAAAACCAAATGGTCATGAAGGAAACAGACCTTGCCGCCATGATGCGCGAGGTTTACGAGGAATCGTGCATGATTCACGCCGACCGCACATGGCGCTGCGACGCGGACGCGCCTGTAACCGTGCTGGGCGACGCCGCCATGCTCAAGCAAACGGCGCGTATTCTGGTAGATAACGCCGTGAAATACACCTCTGCCGGCGCCCGGATCACCCTGCGCGCCCGGATGCAGGGCGACGTGCCCTGCTTTGAGGTGCAGGATAATGGTATCGGCATTTCGAAAGCGGATATCGCGCATATCTTCGACCGCTTCTACCGCTCCGATCCGGCGCGCGCCCGCACGACCGGCGGCACAGGGCTCGGCCTTTCCATCGCCAAATGGATTGTGGACAAGCACAAAGGCTACGTCGACGTTTTCTCCCGGGAAGAAATCGGAACGCGTATGCGTGTGCTGCTGCCGCAGGAAAAGCAAGCGGCCGCACCCTCCAAGCGGTGAGGCGGCCGCCATTGCATCGTCAGGTTCTCAGGAGCCGCGCAGTTCCCGTTTCAGGCGGTCCGCCTCCGCTTCGGAAACCGGATGATCGCTGTAGCGCGCCCTGTCATATAGCTCCGCAAAGACGCTCGCCTGTTTTTCAGGCAGCGTTTTTTCCTTTTCCAGCGCTTCGCGCGCCGTAGCGGACGCGGGAACGTCCGGCTTACCGCGCAGATACTGCGCGAACAGGCGGCGCACGCGCTCGCGCCCGTTCAGCTTTTCATAGGGAACAGGACGCGCACGGCGCTCCAAGGCGCGCCGCAGACGCTTGCGCAGCGCATCGCGGCGCTCGTCAAAATCCAGCGTGCTTTCCACCTCGTCCGTGTATTCCTCGCCGGCCTGAGCGGCATAGCGGCGCGCCCTGTCCAGCAGCCGCCGCATCAGCGCCCTGAGCTTGCGATAGAAAAGCCGAACGGCCACTAGCAGCGCGGCCAGCGCAATCAGCGCGGCGAGAACCATGAAAACCTTTTCCATCAGCCGCGCAAAGGGGCTTGCTTCTCCCGTCGGAAGGCCGGAAAGCATATCGCCCCGTGTTCCGCCCGTGCCGCCGTCGCCGGCGTCGGTCGTTCCCGCCGGGAAAAGGCGCATCAGCCACGCAATCGCCGCGCCCAGCCACAGCTTCAGCTGCGTCCATGCGCTGCCGAGCGCCCGCGCCAGCGTTCCCCAGCAGGCGGCCAGCAGCGCAAGCGCAAACAGCGCGATCGTCAGCGCGCGGTTTCGGCTACGCAGCGCGGCGGGCGCTTTCTCCGCGCCGTGCACGCCCGCGCGCAGGCTCTGCCGGTTAAGCGTAAACAGCAGCAAAAGCAGATAGGCCGCGAACATCCATGCAAGCGGCGAAGCAATCTCCCCCACGCCGCCCCTGGAGGCGATTCCCTGCGCAACCAAATGCGCCGCCACGCCGCCGGCCCACAGCCCGGTCGGCCATTCCTCCCACGGCATGCGTCCGCAGGCGGGCGGAAGCATGATGAGCAGCGCCGCGCCCGGCAGCAGCGTCAGCGCCGCCAGCACGCCAAGCGGCCAAACCAGCGCCACGCCGCCGCCCAGATAAACGCCAAGGCCAATCAGCAGCGCAGGCAGCCGCCGCTTTGCCGGCACGGCGCAAATCCAAAGCCCCAGCACCAGGGCGACGGCGCCCGGCGCATACCAGAGTCTTGCGTCCTCCGGCGCGGCGTATCGCCCCAGAACCACGAAAACCGGCGCGGCGGCCAGCCACAGCGATAAAACCGCCGCAGCCTTCTGCGGCCAGCGGCGAAGCGTATCCCGCACGTCAGGCCACCTCCTTGGGCAATTGATAAACCGTCACCGTGTTGCCCAGACGACGAAGCTGCGCAAGCCGCTCCTCCATCGCCGGGCTGGTATAGGGCGAGATGAGCAAAATGTCCGTATCGCGCAGAAAATAAAAATCCTCCAGAAAGGAAAGAAAGCTGCGCGTTCGCAAAATTCGCAGATGCGCGAAGGCGGAAAGCAGCTCCTCCTCCCGCCCGGCATAAAACGCAGGCAGAAACTGCGCGCAGCCCTTCTGATCGTCCTCCACGGGCATGTTGGCGGCAAAGCCCGCCGCAACGCCGGCCGAAAGCACCCGCAGGCAAACGGTCGCCGCCAGCGAAACGGCGTACTCAATGACCGCCTGCTCATAATCCATCAGATCGCCCCACTGATTCTCACTCATCTGGCAGTTTATCAGCACCATCAGCTTCGTATCGGCAGTATAATCATGGGTTTTCACCTGCAATTGCCCCGCCATGCGCGCCGTAGCGGGCCAGTGAATATCCCGCCGCTGATCGCCGCGCTGATAGGGACGGATGCCGTTGTTGAAGAACGGATCGGTCGTCACATGCCGCCGTACGATCAAATCGCCCTGCAGCCTGGAAACCGGTATCGGCAGCTCCCGCTCGGAAAGCAGCCGGGGATAAACGATGATCCGCGCGGGCGTATAGCGCTGCGTATCCGTATCGCCGCCACCCAGAAGCTCCCCCGCCGTCAGCGACACATGGCCCACGTCATACGCGCCGCGATGCGTCAGCAGCACGCTGTGCCGCCGCGTAATCTGCTGATAGGGCCGCAGGGTGAAAACGCTGCGATGATACCGCTCCCCCGAGACCTGAAGGTTCTCCGCACGGCCAAAGCGCAGGTGGGGCGATATGCGCGATTCCACCCGCAGCCACGGAATAAACAGCGGCCTGTCGTTGCGAATAACCTCCACAAGCTCCGCCTTTTCCCCGGGGAAGGCCGTCTGTCTGGAAAAGCGGCGGGTATAGGAGAGACCCTTGAGCGCAAAGCGGCGAATCACCGCGCGCTGCGCAAACGCCAGCAGCGCCGCCGTCAGCAGCAATACCCATACGCTCATGCGCGTTCCTCGGTCGGCGCGGGCGTTCTATCCAGTATTTCGCGGATAAAGGCTTCGTTTTCGCCGCGTTTGCCGTACAATCCACGCAGAATCACGCGATGGCCAAGCACGGGAACGGCCAGCGTCTTCACGTCGTCGGGCGTCGCATAATCGCGTCCGCGCACGGCGGCGTAGGCCTGACAGGCACGCAGCAGCGCCAGCAGCCCGCGCGGCGAAACGCCCAGCTGCGCGCGCTCGTCCGTCCGCGTCGCCTGACACAGCTGCGCCATATAACGCATCACGGGCTGCGAAACCTGACAGGCGGAATACGCTTCCTGCGCCGCAATCACCTCCGCCCGGCTCGCGACAGGCGCAAGCGTTTCCAGCGGGCTGCCGTGAATAAAGCGCTCCATCAGGCGCAAGGCCTCCTCCTGCGTAGGATAGCCCATGCTCAGGCGCATCAAAAAGCGGTCCAGCTGCGCCTCGGGCAGCGGAAAGGTGCCCTGCGTTTCCACGGGGTTTTGCGTCGCCAGCACCCAAAACGGCCTGTCCAGCCTTCGCGTTACGCCGCCCTCGGTCACCTGCCTCTCCTCCATGCATTCCAGCAGCGCCGACTGCGTGCGCGGCGTGGCGCGGTTAATTTCATCCGCCAGCAGAATATTGGTAAACACCGGCCCCGGCGCAAAAACAAACTGCCCGTCGGCGGGCTGGTAAACGCTCATGCCCGTAATATCGGCAGGAAGCAGATCGGGCGTAAACTGCACGCGTGCAAACGCACAGTCCAGCGACCGTGCCATGCTGCGCGCCAGCACCGTCTTGCCCGTTCCCGGCACATCCTCCAGCAGCACATGGCCGCCTGCGAGCATCGCCGCGAGCATCAGATCGATCTGTTCCTCCCGCCCGATAATGACCCGAGATACGTTTTCCCTTACCCGCGCCGCCCACGCGGCAATATCCTGATACTGCATACGCATGCTCCTTCACGCCGGAATATGGATTCTTTCATCAATATACCATGCCCTTTCCGCGCGCGCAATGGAAAACAGCCGACCGATTTGGCCGAATCAAAAAAATTCAAAAAATACGGAACCTTTTTCGCGCTGCGCCGTCTATAACAGTGCAACCAAACAAAAGGAGGAAAAAGACCATGAAAAAGTTTTTTGCAATGATGCTTGCCCTGCTGCTGATGTGCGCGCCCGCGTTTGCGGAATCCGACGGAATAGTAACCGTCACGCCGCCGACCGGCGGAAAGGCTTCCTTTTCGCTGCCCGGCAACCCGACCACCGGCTATCAATGGTACGCGCGCCTGATCGCCGACGGCGTTGTGGAATTTGACAATCCGGAAGGCGTGTACGTACAGGACGAGGCCGGGGAGCGCCAGACCGGCGTGGGCGGCGTATATACCTTTACGCTCACGGCGACTGCGCCGGGCGAAAACATCGTGGTATTCGAATATCTTCGTTCCTGGGAACGCAAAATCATCGATCGCCGGATTTTCCTCATCACCGTAGCGGACGACCTGAGCGTCACCGTGCGGGACGTGACGGCGGACGGCGTGATGCAGGGCACGGTGCTCTCGGTCGACGCCGAGGCGCACAGCGCGCTGCTGCGCACGGAAAACGACGAGGTGCTGGCGCACTTCCCAGCGGACATGCAGCTTCCCGCGGCGGATGAGGAAATCACGGTTTTCTTTAACGGCGCAATCACCATGTCCCTTCCCGGACAGATCGGCGTGATCGGCTGGGAGCACGTTCGCAGCGCAATCGAGCGCTGATATCCCGTCCCCCTCGCCGCCCGCAGGCCTTAGCTTGCGGACGGCTTTTTATGGCGCATTCGGCGCTTAGAATTGACAAAACGCGCCTGTTCGGTTAAAATGAAGCGTCGAATTCTACGAAAGGTCGTTTTGCCGTATGAAAAAGCTTTCGGTTCTTCTGCTGACGGTTGTGCTGCTGGTTGGCTGCTGCGCGGCGGCGCAGGGCGAAGTGCAGGCCTCCCCGTTTCTGGACGCCGCATTCTCTCTCATCGAAAAGGACAATATCTTTCTGCGCCGCTATAACGAATTGACGGGCTCCCATGTCGAAGCGATGTTCGAGCTGGGCGTTCCCTATATGTTCGGCGGCCGCGGCGACGAATTGTTCCTTTCCCAATATCCTCTGTACGCCAAGCGCAAGTGCTGGGAAACCACGAAATTCTATCGCAAGGACAAGGTATACGTCTACGGGCTGGACTGCTCGGGCTATACGCAGTGGATCTACGCGCAGTGCGGCATGCCGGCGCACGATTCGCTCTCCAACATGATTCTCAAGCATGAATACGCCGCGAACGGCAATCATATTTATAACTATTTCGGAAAAAAGAGCACGCGTAAGACCATTCCCATGCCCGCCTACGACGCGCTCAAGGATACGCTGCAGGTGGGCGACCTGCTGGTGGCCAAGCACGGCCCGCGCCATGTCATGATGTATATCGGCACGCTGACGGATTACGGCTTCACGGCGGAGGAGGTTCCCCAGCTTCAGGATTATCTGGATTATCCGCTGGTAATTCACTGCGGCCCCAGCCCGTTCTACGGCGCGCGGTTTGAAAAATTCATCGCCGAGCACAGCGATTACTACGGCAACTGCCTGACCACCAACGGCGGCGTGGAGGTTTCCATTCTGGGCGTTCCCACGGACAAGGCCACCTATCACGAGCATGTGCAGATTAACGATTTCGACTATTTCCTGATTGACGACGGGAACTACATGCTCACCATCTGGGATTTGCCCTCCGCCACGTCCTACTGCTGGTTCCGAATGAAATAAGCGCGCGATGGGTCGCAGGTGCGGCCCATTTCTTGCATTGACCGTGAAAGGAGAACGCCCATGCGCAAACATGAAACATATATCGAAAAGGTACAGCGGAAGCTGGAAAAAAAGCAGCGCGTTATCCGGGTCGCCGGCGGGTATGAGCCCGCCGATCTGGTGCTGAAGCACGCTACGTATCTCAACGTATTCAGCAACGAATTCTGCCACGGCGATATTGCAGTCGCCGAGGGGCTGATCGTGGGCATGGGCGAATATCACGGCAAGGAGGAAATCGACGTTTCGGACGCGATCGTCTGCCCGGGCTTTATCGACGCGCACATCCATCTGGAAAGCTCGCTGGTCACGCCGTGGGAATTCGCCAAGGCGGTGCTGCCGCATGGCACCACCACCGTCGTTACCGACCCGCATGAAATTGCCAACGTAATGGGGCTTCAGGGAATCGATTATATGCTTTCCGCCACGCAGGGGCTGCCGGTCGACGTGCATTTCATGCTGCCCTCCTGCGTCCCGGCCACGCCGCAGGACGAAAGCTTCGCCACGCTGGATTATAAGGCGATCGACCCCTATTTCGAGCACCCGCGCGTGCTGGGGCTGGCGGAAATGATGAATTACGTGGGCGTGATTCATCAGCAGGCCGAGCCTGTCGAAAAAATCCTTTGCTCGCAGGCGCATCATAAGAAAATCGACGGCCATGCCCCCGGCCTCTCCGGGCTGGCGCTCAACGCCTACATCGCCGCCGGCGTGTATTCCGATCACGAATGCTTCACGCCCGAAAACGCGCTGGAAAAGCTGCAAAAGGGGCAGTTTATCATGATTCGCGAGGGAACGGCCGCCAAAAACCTGCGTGCGCTGCTGCCGCTGATGAATCAGCAGTATTATTCCCGTCTCATGTTCGCAACCGACGACAAGCATCCCAGCGACCTGCTCCACGGCGGGCACATCGATTATATCGTCAAAAACGCCATCAGCATGGGCGTTGATCCCATCATCGCCATCAAGGTGGCCAGTCATAACGCCGCGCGCTATTTCCTGATGAATAACAAGGGCGCCATCGCGCCGGGCTATCTGGCCGATTTCGTGATTTTCGATAATTTCCGTAATTTCGAAATTCAAACGGTCATCAAAAAGGGACGCGTCGTATTCCAAAACGGCTGCGAGGTCGAATTCCCCGCGCCCGTCGTGCCCGATACGTTGGAGGCCGCCGCAAGGTCCACCTGCCATCTGCCCGAAATTAACGCCGAGCGGCTGCGCAGCGACAAGCCGCTGGGGCATCTGCGCCTGATCCCGCGCGAGCTGATTACCGAAAATCTGGGCTTTGCCGATCATGTGGACGTGGAAACGGACGTGCTCAAGGTCTGCGTGTTTGAGCGCCATCATCACACCGGTCATTTCGGCATGGGCTACCTGAGCGGTTACGGTCTCAAGCGCGGCGCCGTGTCCACCAGCATCGCGCATGATTCGCACAACATCATCGCCGTGGGCGCTTCGGACGCGGACATCGCGCTGGCGGCGAACCGCGTGCGAAGCCTTGGCGGCGGCATTGTCGTTGCGCTCAACGGCCAGATTCTGGCCGAGCTTCCCCTGCCCATCGCCGGCCTCATGAGCGACAAGCCGCTCCCGCAGGTCAACGGCATGCTGGAAAACGCCAAGCTGCAGGCGCGCGTGCTGGGCGTAACGCCCGGCGTCGACCCCTTTATGACGCTTTCCTTCATGAGCCTGACGGTCATCCCCACGCTGCGCGTAACGACGCAGGGGGTGTTCGACGTAGAGGCGCAGCAGTACCTCTGAACCGCGCGAGAGAACCCGCGCGCTTCACGCGGGCGGGATTGACCGGCAAAGCGTTTTTGTGGTATACTGAAATGTAATGCAAAAAAAGAACGGGCGGACGGTTCCGCCAAGGAAGGAAGCAGTCGCTTGGATACGAACGAAACCAGACAATCAGGCTTTGAGGGCATGGATTTGTCCGACGAAATTCTGCGCGCCGTCGCAAAAATGGGCTTTGCAAACGCCACGCCCGTGCAGCGCGAGACCATTCCCGTGATGATGGCAGGGCATGACATCATCGCCATCGCGCCCACCGGCACGGGCAAAACCTGCGCCTTTGGCATTCCCATGCTGGAATATATTTCACTGACCGATTCCCGCATTCAGGAGGTTGTTCTTGCGCCGACGCGCGAATTGGCCGTGCAGATCGGCGAAGAATTGCAAAAGCTCGCCGCCTTCATTCCCGAGGTGCGCGTGGCCGTGCTCTACGGCGGCCAGCCCATCGCCAAGCAGCTCAACCAGCTCAAGCGCAAGCCGCAGATCATCGTAGCCACGCCCGGGCGGATGCTGGATCATATGCAGCGCGGCACCGCGCGGCTGAGCGCCGTGCACACGCTGGTGCTGGACGAGGCGGACGAAATGCTCAAGATGGGCTTTGTGAAGGATGTTTGCAAAATCATCGAGGCCATTCCGCAAAACAGGCAGTTCGTCATGTTCTCCGCCACCACCAATCAGGATGTGCTGACGATTTCATGGAAGTATCAGCACGAGCCCGTCAGCATCACCATCGCCGCCACTAAGGAAAACAAGCCGCAGATCACGCAGTACGTCATCCCCACCACGCGCGAGGAAAAGTACGGCCATCTTCTGTATCTGCTGGACGCGGACGTATACGGCCGCGTCATGATCTTTACCAACACCAAGGACATGTGCCACCGCTTAAGCGAACGGCTGAACAAGGCCGGCTATGAAACCGAAGCGCTGCACGGCGATATTCCGCAGTCCAAGCGCACGCAGGTCATGAACGGCTTCAAGCGCGGCAAATTTCCCATTTTAGTCTGCACGGACGTTGCGGCGCGCGGCATCGACGTGGACGACGTGGAGGCAGTCGTCAATTACGACCTGCCCAACGAAAACGAATACTATCTGCACCGTATCGGGCGCACAGGCCGCGCGCGCAAGCACGGCGTGGCCTTCACCCTGCTTTGCTTCACGGAAAGCGTGCGGCTCGACGAAATTCTCAAATACATGGAATCCAAGCCCACTTACCTGAAATTTGACGACATGGGCATTTTGCGCCGCGACGACCAGACCGCTTTCTTTGAAAACGTCTGACGCCCTTTCCGCAAACGCAATGACGGGAGAAAGCTTTGCTCCATACGGAAATGAGCCCTTCCCCCGCCATCGCGTTTGGCGCTGCGCTTTTTATTTTTTTGCCCTTTGCAGGGTAATCAGATGGATCTGCGGCCGCGTGCCCAGCCGAACGGGCAGGAAGGACGTGCCCACACCGCAGCTGACCAGAATATCCACGCCGTTTTCATGATACCACCCGGCGCGGTAACGGTCGCCGTAATTGCTGGAGGATTTCAGCGAATGCCCCGCAATCGCCACCTGCCCGCCGTGCGTATGCCCGCAAAGCGCCAGCTGGAAAAAAGCGCCGCCCGTGCGCTGATAAACTGCCGGCAGAATATCCGGCGTATGCGGCGCAAAGATGGTAAAATCCGCATCGGCGCATAGCCGCGCAACGGCCTCCACATCCGGATGTCCGTTATAAAAATCATCCACACTGGCAACGGCCATTGTCGCTCCGTCGCGCATAAACATCTGCGCGTCGTTGACCAAGGGCCTTACGCCCGCCTCCCGCATGGCGCGCAGCAATTCGCCATAGGCGCTTTCCGGCGGCGTGCGGTCATGGTTTCCCATTACGCCCAGTACAGAAAGACGCGCCTCAAGCCGCGGCAGGATGCGGAAAAAAGCAATCGCGCCCTCCGTATCCTCGCCATAATCGCCGCCCAGAATGACAATATCCGGCCGCAGCTCGTTAATCCGCGCGGCCAACTCCGCCACGCGCTGCGCGCTCAGGTATTTGCCGTAATGAATATCCGAAAGATACACCAGCCGCAGGCCGGAAAACGCCTCCGGAAGGGTTTGCGAGGCATAGCTTTCCTCCGTCAGGTCCAGCTGCCCCGCCAAATACAGCGGATAAAGCAGCGCGCAGGAAATGGGCAGCAGCGCCAGCAAGCGTCCCAGCAGGCAGGGCTTTCGGACGCGGCAGGTCGACCTCTCGCATTTCACATCAATCGCCTCCTGATCTATCTTCATGAAATTTTAACATATTTTAACACTGTCCGCAATTGTGAAATGTGTCGAAATGTGGTATGCTGATGCGGAATAATTGGCGCATTTTCCGGTATCGAAAGCACGAAAGGATGATTCTTCTGATAAAAAGGCTGCTATTTTCATGCGCGGCGCTCTTTTCCCTGCTGCTTTGCACCGCGCATGCCGAAACCACGGTTTCCCTGACGGCGCGCGACGGCGCGGTCGGCTATCGCTTTTCCCTGCCGGGCGAAGCATACGCCGTCCTAGCCTTTCAAGCGCCCAATGCATCGGGGCAAATGGTAATCGCCGGCGAAAACGGCGATTTTGACGGTGAAATCCCGCTGCCGCTGTCGCCCTGCGGCGGTGAGGTCGAGCTCGTGGTGCGCAATTTGCAGCTGCAGCAGCAGGGAAGCGAAAGCGTTCTGCTGCCCGCCGCGGCGGATTATGCCGCGCCGACGGGAGGTACAAACGCGCAGATAACCGGCTTTTCCCTCACCGAAACGCCGGACGGACTGCATTATGCCTTCGAGGCTGCGGGCGCCGATTACCTGTGCCTGGAATATCAAAGCCGTCAGGAAACGGGCGTTATAACGATTTACCCGGTAAACAATGCAGGACACTTTGAGGGCGATATTCCGCTGACCTATACCTATGCCAGAACGCTCACGACCGTACGCATTCGCAGCGCCAAGAACGCCGTTCTGATTGAGAAAAAAGCGCGCAAGGGCTATCAGGCGCCTGAAGCGCCGGAGGGCAACGGCGGCCGTCTGTGCGGCGTCACCGTCTGCATAGACGCCGGGCATCAGGAAAACGGCAGGCCCAAGATGGAGCCGCTCGGGCCGGGGCTGGCGGGCAAAACAACAGGCAGCGGCGGCATGGCGCAGGGAAAGGTCACCCTGCGCAAGGAATCCATTGTGTGTCTGGAGGCCGCCATGGCGCTGCGGGATGAATTGATTCGTCAGGGCGCGACGGTCGTCATGACGCGCGAGAATGAAGCAACCGCGCTCAGCAATCGTGAGCGCTGCGACATCGCCGAGGCCGGCGGTGCGGATTTCATGCTCAGGCTGCACTGCGATACGCGCGAAAACCAGCGCAAGCGCGGCGTTTCCGTCTATGCGCCCCTCCATTCGCAATACGCGCAGGCCGTCGCGGACAAGGAAACCTATCGCGAAATGGCCAACCTGCTGTTAAACGCGACAAAGCGCAGCGCGGGGTATGCGCTGGGCGAGGAGACTGGGTTCGTCACCCTGACCGATTCCTTTGTCGGCAACAACTGGGCAAAAATGCCCTGCTTTCTGGTTGAAATGGGCTTCATGTCCAATTCGGAGGACGATCTGCTGCTCTCCACCCCGACGCATCAGCAAAAGCTGGCAGAGGGTATGGCGCAGGGCATATATGAACTGGCCGTTTATCGCGGCCTGATTTCGCCCTGACTTTCAAGCCGGTCAAGCGGCTGCAGCATGGCCGTTCAGGCTGTCGAAAAGCTTTTTCGGCAGTCTTTTGGTTATCAATGGTTTTTCGGCCTGCAGCAGCGTGCGGGTAAAACATCTTTCCTTGCTATGCGCAAAAAATCTCCCCGCCAGCCATGCCAAACGATACGGTTAAACAGGATAGGCCGGCAGCCCTTCATTGCATCCCGTTTTGCTGCCGGAGGCGTTTGAGCAAATCGAAGGGCTGAAGCGGGGGCCTTTCTCTTTTTTCTATGATTCAAACCGTCAGAATATCCACCGGAAGCCGCCGCAGCCGCGTCAGCGTTTCCTCCTCCAACCCATTATCCGTCAAAATGGTGTCCGCCTCGCTCAGCTCGCAAATGCGTGCCAGCGCAACACGCCCAAATTTGCTGTGATCCGCGGCAATCACGCTGCGCATACCGGCCTTCAGCATCAGCCGCTTCACGCCCACCTCGGCAAAATTCGCATTGGTTACGCCGCCGGTCATGTCGATGCCGTCCACGCCGATAAACGCGATATCCACGCGCGTTTCCCGGATGAAATTCTCCGGCACCGTGCCGACCAGCTCCTGCCTGCCCTGCCGCCGCATGCCGCCCGTAACGATGAGCGTGCTGGAGGGGTGAATGGGGGTTTGAAAGGCAATGTAGAGGTCGTTGGTGATGATCGTCAGGTTCTCGTGCGCGGAAAGCGCCTGCGCAATAAAGAAGGTGGTCGTGCCGGAATCAATCATTACGGTGTCGCCCGGGCGCACCATCTGCGCGGCGCGTTGGGCGATGCGCTGCTTTTCGTGCGCCATCAGGCCGATTTTTTCGCTGTACATATGCTCATAGGACGTGCTGCGGTCCATCTTGATCGCGCCGCCGTGCGTACGGCGAAGCGCGCCCTGACGATCCAGCTCATCCAAATCGCGGCGCACAGTGGCCTCGGACACATTGAATTGCTCCGAAAGCTCATGAATCTGCGCGCTGGTATGGGCCTCAATATACTCGATCATCTTCTTCTGCCTTTCGGCAGGAATATACACAGGGCGTTCCATTAGGCACCGTCCTCCATTTCTTGGTCTCCGGTTCATATGATACATGATTCCCTCAAAAATGTAAAGGTATTTGGGAGGATTCCGATTCCACGCCCCAAGCTTCCAAACGCCCGGCTGCGCTTTTCGCGCCTCAGAGCGCAGGCGGGATACCGGCGAAGGCTCTGCCGCACAAACGCATCTCCCGTCCTCCGGTGCGGCTGCCGCGCGTCCCGCAATCGCCTTGGAAAGCCAAGCGCGCCCGCTTAGACGGCGAACAATACAAAAAGCGCTCCGCTTCGCAAGCTCGACTGCTTGCCGGAGGAGCGCAGCGCGGTCACGCGGTCAAACGCTTTCGGGCCGCATTACTTGAGCACCGACACAGCGTCCTTAATGGTTTTTTCGTAGGCCTCCATGCCGTATTTATCCACCTCAGCCTTATTCTTTTCGCCATGTGTAAGGCAGCCTGCGCCGCCGATACAGCCGCCGATGCAGGCCATACCCTCGATAAAATTCGCATCCAGCGCGTTTCTGCTCTTTTTCAGCAGCGCCATACGGCAAGCCTCGATGCCGTCGCAGGCGCAGGGCTTCAGATCAAAATCGATTTCCTGCTCCTTCAGCCCCTCGGCCACGGCGTCGGACAGGCCGCCGCTGCGGGCAAAAATACGGCCGAAGTAGGAAGCGTTATCCAGCACATCCTCCGGCAGCGACGTAATGTCCATATCCTTGCTGTCAAAGAGCGCCTGCAATTCCTCAAAGGTCAGCACCGCGTCGACATAGGGCCGGACGCTTTCCAGCTGCGCCTCAAGCTTCTTGGCGGTGCACGGGCCGATAAAGACCGTCTTGGCGTTGGGAGTCGTATCCTTGATATACTTGGCCAGCGTCGCCATGGGCGAAAGGTTATGCGAGATATGCTCCGCCAGCTGCGGGAACGCCTGACGAACATAGCGAACGAACGCCGGGCAGCAGGAGGAGGTCAGGAAGCCCTTCTCCGCCAACTCCTTGGATTCAGCCTGCGCCACCATATCCGCGCCCAGCGCAGCCTCAACCACGGTATGGAAGCCCAATTGCTTGAGCCCCGTGATGACCTGTCCCAGCTTGGCATAGGTAAACTGGCTGGAAATCGAGGGCGCAACAAGCGCGTAAAGCTTATAGTTTTTGCCCGCTTCGCTCTGCTTGAGCAAATTGATCGCGTCCAGAATGAAGGATTTATCCATGATCGCGCCAAAGGGGCATTGATACACGCACGCGCCGCAGGCGATGCATTTCTCGTTATCGATCTTGGCGGATTTATCCTCGTTCATGGCAATGGCCTTCACCTTACAGGCGTTTTGGCAGGGACGCTTGCGGCTGACAATCGCCGTATACGGGCAAACCTTGGCGCACATGCCGCATTCAACGCATTTGGATTTGTCGATCGTCGCCACATGGTTATGGTCAAAGGAAATGGCGCCGCGGCGGCATACATCCTCGCATCGATGCGCCAGACACCCGCGGCAGGCGTTCGTCACCTCATAACCGCCGACCGGGCATTCGTCGCACGCGATGTCAATAACCTCGATCACGTTGGGGTTTTGCTTGTCCCCGCCCATGGCCAGCTTCACGCGCTCGGCCAAAATCGCCCGTTCTTTATAAACGCAGCAGCGCATGGTCGGCTCCTTACCCGGCACGATCATTTTAGGAATATCCAGCACGTTTTCCGTCAGGGTGTCGTTCCACGCCTGCCGCGCCACCTCCCGCAGCACCTTGTATTTCAGATGCTGCACCTTGGTATCAAACTTCCGCATAAGGGCACCTTCCTTTATCAGAAATAGCTCACCTTAATCCGCTTGCCCATTTGCCGGAGCGCCTTGGACAATTCCTCCACCAGATTCATTTTGATGGAAAAGCTGATGGGCAGATCGGGATTCTGATGCGCCGGGTTAATCGCCCGGCCCACGAAGAAATTGATATCCGTCGCTTCCTCAAACAGCAGCCTTGCTATCAGCGAAGCGCCGTCCTTCTTAAAGGCCCACTGCTCGTAGGTCTTGTTGTCCGCCAGATAATCCTTGGCGTAGGTAACGACCCTGTTGATGGTAATCACGCCCTCGGTGACCAGGTCAACGCCGTCCAGCTCGGCAATGGGCGGTATTTCGGGATCCTCAAATTTCATGGTAGGGCGCAGCGTTTTATGCAAATAGCGCGCCGCGACGGAGGCCGTCGTGCCGCCGCAGACGATGTGCTTGCCCTCCTTGGAGAAGAACAGCGACATCATGCGGCTGTCGTCGTCGCGATTGGCGGGCGAGCCGAAGAGCAGGTTCATCGGCACGCGCTTGCGGATGCGCACCACGCAAGCCGTCGCATCGTCGCCCGGCTGATGGCCGTAGAGCTTGTCGCATTCATCCACCAGCATGGTGGAAAGCGTCTTGGCCGTATAGCCTACCGGCGCGATCGTTTCCATGAAATCCACGATTTCCTCGCGCTTCCAGCCGAAATTATACGCCATGCCGATGCCGGCGTGCGGGCAGCCGTCGCTCATGAGCACAAACAGGTCGTTCTCCTGCAGGCTGATGACGGATTTATAAATCTTCTTTCCGCCGATGGTCATTTCCGTCGTCGGGTAATCGTAATGCTTTTCATCGCGGATCATGATGGCCAGCGGATTGTCGTATTGAATCAGCTCCACCCGCTGATTCTCAATCAGATGCAGGATGGTAAAGGTAGAATACGCCACGCCGCGCACCGAGCATACCGGCAGCGTCGCGGCAATGGTCGCCACGCATTCCTCCAAGCTCAGCCCCGCCGCCATCATGGTGGAGATGATTTTGCTTGTCAGCGTGGAAAGAATGGACGCCTTCACGCCGCTGCCCAGCCCATCCGCCAGCACGATCACCATCGAGCCGTCCGACTGCTCCACGATGTCCACATGATCGCCACAGAGCTGCTCGCCGAAATGGTTAATGCTCTTATAGCCGATGTCCGCGCACAGGTCATTCATCCGCAATCGACTCCTTCAGCTTCGTCAGGGCAATCTTGGTTTCCGCCGCCGTTTCGCCCAGCAGCGACGCAATCTCCTGCACGATGCGCATCTGCTTATCCACCACCTTGTCGGCGATTTCCACCGTCTGGCGGCTGATGGATTCCTTCTTTTCACGGTCGGCCTCCTCAGCCGTCACATCGCGCATGATGCAAATCAGCAGGCGGTATTCCTTATCGTACACCACCGTCAAATCGACATAGCGGTCATATTCCGCCAGATAGGTGCGCTGGTTATGGATATCGTGGCCGGTATTGCGCGCCTGCATAAACAGCGTGGGATCCATGATGCTCACCACCGGCTCGCCCATCACGTCGGATGCGGAGCGCAGGTTCATGATTCTGCGTGCGGCGGTATTGATCTGCTGCACCTCAAGGTTCTCGTTGAGCACGATCAGGCCGTTGGGCGTATTGTTGACGATATTATCCGAGAAGGATTCCGCCTTTTCCTTCAGGAAGGGCAGGCACATGGAAACCTCCGCCTTGCCCTGATAGATGGCGATGGCCTTTTCCCGGCAGGTGTCATAGCCGCAGGAGCCGCAGTTCAATTCGTCCGAGGGCTTCAGCTTGCCCATCTTATTGCGCATGATATCGCGAATCTCCGCCTCGGAGGGCATCTGGGCCCTGCGCTCGATATACTCAAAATGCTTGCTCATGGTCACTTCGTCCGGCTGGCAAACGTCAAAATCCGTTTCGCCCGCATAATCGGCGATGGCCATATAGTCCCTCAGCGGCGTGTGATGCTGCTTTTCCATGATCGGCCCGCCGATGCAGCTTCCCACGCACGCGCTCATTTCAATAAAGCAGTGGTGAATTCTGCCGTTTTCAATTTCCTTCAGCGCCGCCTTACAGTTCTCCACGCCGTCCAGCGCAAGATACGTATAATCCGGCGCAGCCTGCTTCATGGTTTTGAGCACGCCGCCGGTCGTCGGGAAAAAGCGCGCGCGGCTCTGCTGCAGGCAATCCTTTTCCTTCTTCAGCGCTATGCCCTTCTGATCCAGCCACGCCGTCAGCTCCTCAAAGGTCAGCACAGCGTCGACAATGCCGTCGTAGTGCTCTGCCTCGTCCTTTTTCGCGACGCACGGGCCGATGAACACGGTCTTGGCCTCCGGATGGCGGCGCTTTATGTCCTTGCAGTGCGCCTGCATCGGCGAATCGACGGCGGCCAGGTAGGGCAGCACCGTGGGGTAGTACTTCTGAATCAGCAGGTTAATGCTGTGGCAGCAGGAGGAAATCAGCACATCGGGGTGATTCTCCCGCAGCATCCGCTCATATTCGCGCTTGACCATCGTCGCACCGACGGCGGTTTCCTCCGCGTCCGCAAAGCCGAGCTGACGCAGCGCCTCGCGCATCCCTTCAATGCCGACGCCCTCATAGTTGGCGGCGAAGGAGGGGGCCAGACTGACATAGACCGGCGCGCCGGACTGCAGCAGCACGCGAACCTTTTCGGTTTCGTCCACAATCTCCTTGGCGTTTTGCGGGCATACGACAAAGCATTGACCGCAAAGAATGCATTCGTTTCCGATAATGTAGGCCTGATTGCCGGAGAAGCGAATGGATTTCACCGGGCAATGGCGAATGCATTTATAGCAGTTCTTACAATTGGATTTTTTCAGCGTCAGACAATCCGGCATACGCAACGCTCCCTCTTCGAATTCCTGCTAATGGTCAGGCAAGCTTTTTCAGGACATTCTCGGTAAAGAAATCCTGTACGGTATCGGGCGAAACGGAGAAGAACGTATCATCCACCGTAACGCACACGCCCTGCTGACATTTGCCCATGCAGAAGGTGCCCGCCAGTTCCACGTAATCCTGCAGATTACTCTGAGCGATCAAGCCCTGCAGCTTCTCCACCACTTGACGCGACCCCTTAATGTGACAGGAAGAACCGATACAAACCGTAATTTTCATGCCTTCATCCTCCTTCATACGTCAATTCCGTATTACCACGGCGCCGCGCTGATGCGGCCGCCGTTATTATCATCACTATAGCAAACCGGCAGCGCGATTTCAAGCGAAAAATCAGGCATTTTTCAAAATCCTGTCATGCAGCGTCCGTCGCTCCCGCGCGTTGCCCAGCGCCATCCCGGCCGCCGCAACAACCGGAATCCACGCGCGAATCTCCCCTTCCGTCGTCCCCGCTTCGCGCGCAAAGCAGGCGATGTAGCGCTCGGCGTTCTCCGGCTCATCCTTCAGCAAAAAAGCGACGTACGCCTGCGCCGCGTCCGCAGCGCCGTCCCCCCGCGCCGCGCGATGCCAATCCAGAATACAAAGCGCGCCGTCCGGCTCCCGGATGACGTTGGAAGGCTTAAACTCGCCGTGGCAAATGCACTCGCCGCCCGGCAGGCACGCAAGGCGCGCAAGAAAGCTCTCGCGCATCGCAGGCGCTATATCCGCCCGCGCAATCCGCGCCGCCAGCTTTTCCTTCAGCTGCGGCAGGCGCGCGCAGCGCTTTTGATGAATCGTCCGCTGCAGCGCGGCCATCAGGCGAAAGCAATCGTCCCGCCGCTCCGGATATGCCCGCATTTCCTGCGCCAGCGTTAAGCCGCGGACATACTCGGATACGATCGTCCATCGATCGTTGATTCGGCACACCTCGCGCACCGCCGGCACACGCAGGCCGCACTCCGCCATGAGCGATTGGTTCATCGCCTCGCCGAGCACATCCGACAGGGAATACCCGTTTCCGAACACCTTCACGCACTGATCCCCGTCGTGATAAATCGTCTTGCTGTTTCGAACGGCAATTACCCGATCCAGCTGCATGGCTCTTTCTCCTTTTCCGCGCCCTACAGGCTCTCGGCTTCGTCCTCGCCCGCAAACGCGCCCCGCTGCCCGTTCAGGCAGGCCAGCGACAGCGCCAGATTTTCCTGCCGCAGGCATACGTCTCCCGGCGTCTGCAGACGCACCGGCGCAAAGCTCCATATTGCACGCACGCCGCACGCCACCAGCAGATCGCAAACCTGCTGCGCCGCCTGCTGCGGCACGGTAATGACGCCCGTCGTCACCTTGTTCTCACGAATGAAGTCGCGCAGGTACGAAAGCGGATAAATGTGCTTGCCATTTTCGCACACGCCCAGCTTCCCCTCGTCCGTATCAAAGGCGGCGATAATCTCCGTTCCGTAGGCCGCGAAGCCGTCGTAGCTCAGCAGCGCGCAGCCCAGCTTTCCAGCGCCCACAAGCACTGCCCGGCTCGCGCCCTTCGCCCCGATCCTCTCCTCCATCGCCCGAATCAAATCGTCAATCAGATAGCCCGTTCGGGGCTTCCCCGCGCCGCTGATGGCGTTCAGATCCTTCCGAACCTGCACCTCGCCCAGCCCCAGCGCGCGGGCTATCGCCGTCGCGGAGGTATGCGTCATACCTGCCGCCTGCAGGGCACGCACATGCGACAAATAGGTCGGCAGCCGTCCCAACGTCGCCCTCGCCAATGCTCCGCCGCACATTCGATCCACCTCGCTTCTTCAGTCGCGTTTTTTCGACAGTATGATTGTATCGCCATTCAGATTTTTTTGGAAGTAACAAGTTTGATACATCCGTAATATCATTATCGATATAGCCGGAATGAAACAAGCCCGCCAGAGGCGGCGAACGAACGCACGATCAGCCGTCGCGCATGCGCGGCATTTTCGGTTTCGTCCTTTCCCCAAACCGCTCAAGAGGAAAGCGATTCGATATACAAAACGTTCCGACCCGCCGCCAATCGTTTCCCGGGCCGGAACGTCGCCGAGCGAAAGCGCTTCTCCCCTTGCGAAAGGGGAGCGCCGCGCCGCCGCTATTCATTATGGTTGATAGCCGTTTTCAATGTTGATTTCATCAATCATGGCTTTCGTGTAGAGCAAATTGGCGCATTTGCTGCACGGCGTCAGGTAGCTGTAGGTCGTATTCAGCTCGGCGTAGGTGATGGCCGTCAGCGGCAGGAATCGCTTGGCAACGGCGGCGCAGCGCTGATCGGCGTGGTACATCTTGCCCTTGTTGGGATTATAATAAACCTCCATATCGTCGTCCGGGTAGGAAATTCTGCGCCCCGTATCATCCCAGATGAGCACCTTGGTGTAGGTTTTAATGTTGTTCCAGAGCCACTTGATATTCTGCCCCTGCTCGTTAGCGGCCTTCTGCACGCGAATGCAGCCGTGGCTGGCCTTCTTGCCCAGCTGGGGCAAGGTGGATGAATAATCGCGCTGGCTGGCCGGCGTATCGGCGTCACCCTTATAAGGCACCTCGTGAATGGCGCAGCCGCCGTTGACGCGCATGCCGTAGCTGCACCACAAATTACCCGCCGGGAAGCCGCCCATTCGGCTAATCATGAAAAATTCGCCGGAGGGGGTTTCGTTCCACGATTGCTTTTCGTTGTTCAGTCCGGTGGAAACCAGCAGCGTTCCGATGCATTTCCCTTCGGAGAAAATGTACATTTTCTGCTCCAGCTTATCAATCAGCAGGCCGTAATCCTCTCGGGGCGTAATGGTTCTGAGCAGGTCAGTTTTCACATAGCCTTGAATCAGCTCGTCCGTCACGCCGTAGCCCGGGCGCGAGGTGCAGTCCGGACCGTAGGAGGAATTGTACGTCTCCACCAGCGACCAGCCGTTATCCAGCGTTTCCAGCACATGCACGCCCTGCGACGCGTAGGTAATCTCGCCCACGATATTCTCGCGCTTGCCGCTGTTATCCGGCGTTTTACGAAGGCGGTAGACCTCCTTTTGCTGCTTTTCCTCGCCGATCACCGTCATGGGCTGCATCATGATCTCCCAGATCGTAGCCTCGTCCATTTCGCCCACCGGCAGCGTCCAATAGCTGTTCTCCTGCTCCTTCGTCGTCACGGCGCTGGGAATGATCACACGCTGCGTGGGCGCGGGCGTGGCCGTAGGAGCAGGCGTGGGCGTGGCAAGCTCGGGAACGGTCACCGTCAATTGTCGCGCCGTGCCGAAAAAGCCCGTCTCGTCCGCCAGCCTGAATTGTACGGCGTATTCGCCCTGCGACAGGCTTTCGCCCTCCGCAATGCCGTTCCATACGAACAGGTTCTGCCCCTCGTTCGCCTCCGCCTGCAGGAATACGTGCCAATCGCCGTCGTCCAAGCGCACGCGTCCATAAACTGTGCCGCTCTGATTGGTTTCCACGCTGACGGACCAATCCTCGCCCGGAAGCAGCGTTTCCTCCGCCGAAAGGGAGAGAATCTGCGGGCTTTCCGCGCCGATGACCAACGGCGCATGCACAAACGCATCCTCGGAAATCAGGCACAGCCAATAATTCCCCGGCTGCATGTTTTCACCCTGCGCGTCCCGGCCGTCCCACGCGACAAAATGCTCCTGACCGTCCGCCGTAAAATCGGATTGAATCGTCGTCACGCTCGCGCCGTCAAGGTTCAGCAGCTCCAGCCGCGCCTGCGCTCCGGCGGGCGCCGTAAAGCTGATTCGCTCGGTTTTTCCGGGACGCAGCAGCGCGGGCGCGTCCGTAAAGGTAAGCGTCTCCTCGCCCATCGCGGCAAACGGACAGAGGATCAGCAGGCATAGCGTCGTCAAAAGCGTCAGGCATTGTTTCCGCATGGTTAGGCTCCTCTTCTGCAATGGAATCGGCAAACGTCCGGCCGGAACCGGGCGACAGGCTTCACCCGTATTCTGCCGCCATTATATCATTTTTCGCACGGTGTGCCAAGGGCGAAACGTAACAATTTTGTAAATATTTCATCATTGTCGCCGCTAAAGCAGCGCACATCTCCCCCGCCCGCACATATCATGTACAAGAAAGGAGCGAGGATCATGAGCAAGGAAAAGTCATCAGCCGCGTCGCCCTTTGCGGCGCTGACCTATCAGGAGCAGCAGGAGCGCTGGCTGGCATGGCGTTCGCGCCAACTGGATTACAAAAGCGCGGAAACGCCCCCGGCTGAGCCGAGTGTTCCGCCTGAGCCGACGCGTCCGCCCGAGCCGCCCGTTCCGCCCGTTCGGCTACCCTATTTTCAGCAGGCCGCCCCCACGCGGCATCAGGAGCTGGATCGCGTGCTGAGCCGTCATGCGGCCGCCGTGCGCAAAACGGGGCCCTTTACCAAGGCAGACCGTTCCGAATAAGCCCGATCACAGCCAGATGCGCCGGGTAGAGCGCGTAGCCCAGCCAAGCGGGTATTCGCAGCGCGCCGCGCCGCATGGGAGCCGCCATCAGCGGCAGCGCCAGCACGGCATAAAACTGGATGCGCGTCAATGCGGAAAGCATTTCTCCCGCCAGCGGAAGAAAGGAAACCTGCGTCGGAAAGGGAATCGACCCGAAATGGCGCATGGTAATCGTTCCCTGCCCCCAATAAAGGCAAAACGCAATCATAAAAGCAGAGAGCGCCGGACGGCTGCCGCGCACGGCGTACAGCAGAAGAATGAAGCAAACGCCCTTCCAGCCGTAATCCACGTCCACCGCGCAGCTGATGAGAATCGCCAGCGCAGGCGCCCAAATCTGGCTGCCAAGGCGACGCGTTTTCACGCCCGCCATGCCGAGCAGCCCCAGCAGCAGGGTCGCGAAAATGTTCCATTCCATCCATTGATGCCTCATGGCAAATACATAGACGGGCTGCGAAATCACGCCGACGATCAGGAGCCGCAGCGCGTATTTCCAGATGTTGCGCGTGTATTCCGCACCCACCGCCAAGCACCACGCATACAGCGGAAAGGCAATGCGCCCCAGCAGGCGCATTTCAAGGCATTGCGGAAAAAGCGCCGCGCCGGTATGATCGACAATCATGAACAGCAGCGCGATCAGCTTGAGCAGATCGGTGTTTTCATTGCCTGCCGTTCGCCGTTTCAATACGCTGGCATCCGTCATTCTCCATTTCCTCCCGCACAGGCGCGCCGCAATGTTGCCATTGGTTTCGGCGTTTGTTTTCACATTTTTGCCAAACGCGCTTCACATTTGGTTGGTATCGTAAAGCTACGGATTCGATCCGCCCTTCCTGTCCCGCCCAAGGCGCTGCTGAAATAAGCGCAGACGCCCGGCGGGACAGACAATTTTGGCTTTTTTGCGCGTCAAAATGCGCGCCGCATCCTTTTCGACGTCCGAAAAACCGTCTCGCATGCGATTTTCTCGAATTATGTACAGGCTATTCGATAATCGTTACGCGGTTTTCCATCTGCGGGTGGGGCTCCTTGTCGTCCGTCGCAAAGCCCACGGCGATTGCAATCACGAAATCATACCCCGCCGGAAAGCCCAGCATCTCCCGCAGGCGCGTCCCATGCGAGGAAAGAAAGGCCTCCCGCGGCAGCCCCAGAATCACGCTGCCAAGCCCCATGCTTTCCGCCGCCAGCGCGATATTTTCCACCGCAATGCCGCAATCGATCTTCGCCCAATAATTGTCCGGATCCGCGCTGAGGAAAACGACCGTCGGCGCGTGGTAAAACACATTGAATTCCTCATCCTCAAAGCGTGCGCTGCGCTGGCTCTGCACACGGGCAAGCACGCCCTGCCGCGCAGCGTCGTTGATTTCGTTCAGCAGCGTTTCATTCTGAACCACTGTAAAATGCCACGGCTGCCGGTTCATCGCCGAGGGAGATTCCTTGGCCGCGGTCAGCAGGGCGTCGAGCTGCTCGGGCGTAATCTGCACGCGCTGATAGGCGCGGTGGCTGCGCCGGGAAGCAATTACGGAAAGCGTTTCGTTTGTCATCATAAATCCTCCTTCTTGATGGCCGGCAAGGGTTGTGTTACAATACGTGTGGAGCATCGCCGCAATGGCTGAGGAGATGATACGCTTGACGGAAGCGGAAAAATGGATGCGCGAGGCGCTGCGCGAGGCGGCGCTGTCCGGCGACGACGTGCCGGTCGGCGCTGTCGTGGTGCAAAACGGACGCGTCCTTGCGCGCGCGCATAACGAACGCGAAGAGGGCGGGCCGTTTGACCATGCCGAAATGCTCGCCATGCGGCGCGCCTGCGAAGCGCTTGGCACGCGGCGGCTGCACGGGTGCACGCTCTACGTCACGCTGGAGCCCTGCCCCATGTGCGCCGGCGCGCTCATCATGGCCGAATTGGACGCCTGCGTCTTTGGCGCGTACGACGCGCGGCAGGGCTGCTGCGGAAGCGTTTATTCGCTGCCGCAGGATCCGGCGTTTTATCACCACGCCGTCTGCGCCGGCGGCGTGGTGCAGGACGAATGCGCCGCATTGCTTCGCAATTTTTTCCTGAGCCGGCGGGAAAACGGGCGGCAGTCCAAAACGCTTCCGGCTGCGCCTGACGCGCCTTTTGGATTATAGCACATTTTCCCCTCGAGCGCCACAGGCAGGCCCGAAACGGCTGTTTTTCGCCCACCGCATGTCAGGCAACTTCATTTTTCAAAAAAATATTTTTTTGTAGTTTGCCCCCTTGCATTTTGTCGGAACCTGTGCTATAGTAATAACGTTCCGCTTGGGATTATAGCTCAGCTGGTTAGAGCACCACGTTGACATCGTGGGGGTCATAGGTTCGAGTCCTACTAATCCCACCAACGCTCGGAAGCCTTGATTTGAAGAGGCCTCCGAGTTTTTTGTTGTCAAAAGCCCCGGCGGGCCATAAAGCCCGCCGGGGCCGCGCCAGATCCTGTTCCTCCCATGTGACAACGCCCGCGCCGGATCCTGTTCCCACCCATGCGGTAAGAACCGAAACGGATCCTTCCCTCAGACCAAGCCGCGCGCAGGGCGCGCTGGCAACGCAGCGCCGACCGGCGCGCAATACGCCGGTGCAAAATATGCGGGCAGCTCCAGCGCCTGCGGCAGGAAGGGATGGGCTGTGCCGGAAAAATCAAGCCGCCGACGCGAACGCCATAGTGAGAATTCGCTTCTATGACGGCAGCCATCTTCCCGCAGCTCGGGCGCAGCGGAAGCACCCGACGCATAAGGGCGTCGCTTCGCCCCTCACGCTCTCGAGCGCATCCAAGCGTGTCCATACCGGCGTTTTTCGCGCAGCGGAAGCAGAGACGATGGCGGGTTTCCCCTCTCGCCGTCGCCATTCCCGACAGCGGGCACAGCGGCGGCGCACGACCGGCAGTATGGCCAAATTCCGCTTTATCGGCATGGCCTCCTTTCGGTAATCGTTTGTTCCGCCGGCCTTATGCCGCAGGAACCAGCCGAATCAGCATCACGCAAATCTCTGCGCCGGTAAAATCCAGTATAAAGGAAATTTCCTCGCCGTCGGTTTCAAAGGGCAGCTCCGTTTCCGTGCCGTCCTGCGCCGCCAGCGCAAGCGTCCTGCCCGACAGAAGCTCGGCCGGCAGCGTAATCCGCACCTGCCCCGTGGGCTGCGTCAGCCACCCCGCATGCTCAAAGGCAACGCTCAGATATTCGTGATTCATTCTCGCCGTTACCTCGCCCGCAGGAAGCCTGCCAGTCACAGCCGCCGCCAGCGCATTTTCAATCAGCTCCAACCGCGCGCCGCCTTCAACCTCGCCGCACACCGGGCAAAAGAGCATTTTACCGTCCGCTGCCGTGGTAAATTCGAACCGCTGGCAGTCAGCCCTTCCCGTATGCGCGCAATCCTCGCGCCTGCAGGACGCGTCATGCGTGCCGTCGCCGTTGCCCGTCCATTCGCCGTACCAGTGGGAATACGCCGGCGTTCCGGCGGCAATATAGATGTCGCGGCAGCGGCGGCAGGCAAACACGGTATACCCCGCCTTCCCGCAGGAGGGGCGAATCACAGTGCCGGCATAGTCATGGTTGAGCATGTCAAGCTGCTTATAAGTGGTATAGTTGCAGCCATCGCGCTTGCAGGTTACGTAAGCGTCCCAGCCGATTTCCGTGCAGGTCGCCGCTTGCGCTTCGTGCCGTTCCAGATCGTGCTGCAGTGCAGGAAGGTCCTGATAGTTCGTATAACCGCAGCCCTCGCGCTTGCAGGTTACGTAAGCGTCCCAGCCGATTTCCGTGCAGGTCGCCGCTTGCGCTTCGTGCCGTTCCAGATCGTGCTGCAGTGCAGGAAGGTCCTGATAGTTCGTATAACCGCAGCCCTCGCGCTTGCAGGTTACGTAAGCGTCCCAGCCGATTTCCGTGCAGGTCGGCGCTTTTCCGTCATGGCTTATTATATCATGGTTATTCGAATCGATTTGGCCATATTCCGTGCCGCATACACCGCAAACAGCCTTTGCGATACAGGTCGCCTCGCCGCCGGTGCAGGCTTCCGTCTGGGTGTGGCTGCCGTCGCGCCCGCAGACGCGGGTGTGCGTGCCGTTGCCGTTAGATTTCCACTCGCCCCACTCATGGCCAAGGACATTGCCGTATGCCACGCCGCATTCCATGCAAACGGCCTTGTCGGTGCAGGTCGCCGTGCCGCCGAAGCATCTTACCGGCGTATTGTAGTCGCATCCTGCCCGCTTACAGACACGGCTGTGCCGTCCTTTTCCGATATTCGTGAATTGAAAATCGTGGCCAAGGGGCCCGGTATATTCCCCTTTGCATTCGGTGCAGATTTTTCCATTGTAGCAATCCCTTTCGCCTCCGCTATGCGGCAGCGCCTGACCGTCATATTGCGTATGGCATTTCGTACACTCATTAATCTCCCGATGGTAGTTTCGGTCATAATACTTTACGCCCGCCGACTTTGTCATCGTCCATTCGTTGCACACCTTGCATTTTATCGTGCCATCAGCCATTGCGCTTCCAACGCACAGCATCAGTCCCAACGTCAGCAGGCAGCCAAACAGCCATTTTTTCATCTCTTTTCCTCCCCATAAGCTCGATATCTTTAACATGCATACCAAAGTTACATTAACACATTCAAATTATAGCACGTGTAGGATCGGAACGCAAGAGCAAAAAACAGCCTATGCCATGCCAAAGAAAATTTGGAAATTCGATTATCCAGACGTTCCGCCGCGCGTCAGCCGTTATCAAGATCCGACTCCAGCAGGGGCAAAAAGCCGTACCGCGTTCTGCCGCGGTCATGAACGCGGACATACATCCAGTTCAGCCCCAGCTGCGCCAGCTTCTCGATTTCAACCTTGCCCTTGAGCACCGTCGCGGGCGTTTGCGCGCCAAGCGGGTCGTCCGTCAGCGCGCTCCCGCCTTTCGGAAGCGTGCGGCGCTCTCGGCTTTTCGCGTCAAACGCCAGCCGTTTCACCGTCGCGCCTGCCGGAAGCGCCCTTGCGGATATCCAGCCGATGCGGCAGCGTTCCTCGTCAAGGCCATACTGAATCAGCAGCCAGCCGTCGTATTGGCCAAACACCTGCACCCAGCCGTTCGTGCTGACGACGGCCTTTCCGCCGCCGCTCCGGCCATAGGCGGTTCCCGGCCCGGCGTAAACGGGATACTGCCGCCCGGCGGGGAGGCGCACGTCCTGCGGGGTCAGTATTTCCCCCGGAAAGCCCGATTCTACATAGGGAATAATCGGAACGCCGTCCGCAGCGGCCGGAAGCTCCTCGAGGCTGCAGGGCAGGCTTTCCAGCGCAACCGAGCGAATGTCCGTATCCACACGGTATTTCACCGCGCCGTCATAGCCGTTGCAGATGTTCGAGAAGACCATATCGTCGCCCAAAATATCGACAAAGCGCACGGTATGACGCGAAAATCCGCTCAGGTAATAGCTATCGTCACGCCAGACGTAAAACGCCGTTTCGTCATACACCTCTTCGTCAATGAGGAGTACGCCGATATTGCGCCCGTCGGAAACAAAGGTTCTCTGGTATTCGCCGCATCCATAGCAGACGTCGAATTCATCGCCTGCCGCTATACGATACAGCACAGCCTGCAGATCCTGCTGCGGCACAGGGCCGGAGGTGTCCAGCCATTTTTCCCATTCGCCCTGCGCAAAGCGAAAGCCCAGCAGCCTTCTCTCCCCCGCGCTTTTCACCAGCGCGAACATATGCCCGCCCTCCGGCGCGTCGGGCACGGCGCAATAGCTTTCAAGCGTATATTCAGGATAGTCCGACGCAATCTGCGCCCGAACCGCATCGGGCAGCGCCGTATCCTCCGCCGCGGCAACAGCCGGCAGAAGCAGCAGCGCCAATAGAAGCGCCCGCAGAATTCCCTTCATTTCTTTCCACCTTTCTTCAGTCATTCTTTTCATCCCTCATGATACGCTTTTCAAAATATGCCGGTCAAGGGGGGAATTGTAAATCTTTCCTTCCGCAGGCGTTCGTCTGATCCGCTGCGTCTCATAACAAAAGAGGGTCTCCGCCACTGGGAAACCCTCTTTTGCGTCGTTGCTTTTCGCGCTCACTCCGTGCGCAGGGCGACCACGGGATCCTTCTTCGCCGCCATGCGCGAAGGAATCAGCCCGGCGATAAAGGTCAGCGCCATCGAAATGCCCACCAGCGCCAGCGCGGCGACAGCCGGCAGACCCGCCGCGTTGCGGATGGAGGTAAGCGAATAAATGATAGCGTTGATGCCCAAATTGCACAGCAGGGTCACGGCGATGCCCAATGCGCCGGCTGCAAAGCCGATAATCAGCGTCTCGGCGTTGAACACGCGGCTCACGTCGCGTTTGGATGCGCCGATGGCGCGCAGAATGCCGATTTCCTTCGTGCGCTCCAGCACGGAAATATAGGTGATAATGCCAATCATAATGGAAGAAACCACCAGTGAAATGGCCACGAAGGCAATGAGCACATAGCTGATCGCGTTGACCACCGTGGTCACCGAGGACATCATCAGGCCCACGTAATCGGTATATTTGATCTGATCCTCCTCGCTCGCCTGCGCGTTATAATCGGCGATGAGCGCCGTGATCTTTTCCTTGCTTTCAAAATCGCGCGGATAAATCTGAATGGCGTTGGGAGAGGCCGGATCGCTCACGCCAAGCCTTGTCAGGTTCTCCTCCAGCGTCGCGGAGGATTTTTCCGCGTCGGCCATCCGCTGGGCCTGCCCGGCGAAAACGGGGTTGCTCAGCAGCTTATCCAGCTGCTCCTCCGTCATTTTCCCCAGCATTTCCCTGTACTGCTCCGGCGCCTGATCGACGTTATCCAGAATATCCTTGGCCGAAAGGGTTACATTCGCGTCGGCAAAGGGACGGCCGGTGAACACGTCGATCTCGGGGTTTTGAAGCTGCTCACGAACGATCTCGCTTTCATTCACCCTTTCCAGCAGCGTCTGCATCAGGGCGTTAAGATATCCCACCCCGCCGGTATGGGAGGTGGCCACCGCATCCTCCGCCGGCCGCAGGATACCGACGATCCTGATCTCCGTCGCGCCCTCAAGCGTTTGCTTCATATATTCCGCATCGCCGCGCATATCCTCCCAGCCGCTTTCGCCGCGCCGGTATACGTCCGTATTCACCAGCAGCCGGAAGCGCAGCGCCAGGATTTCATCATATGTAAAGGTTTTATCCTCGCTCGTAATGCTCTGCCCCGCCATCAGCTTTTCCATTACGCCCTTGATTTCGGCCGGGTCCTTGAGCCCCAGCGTATACAGCACGTAATCGCTGATTTCATTGCGCGAATTGACAATCAGCACCGCCTCGTCGTATTGATGCGGCATCCGCCCGGCCAGCACGTCGTACTGCGAGGCAAGCAGCTCCTCGTTGTCGATCAGCGGCTGAAACACATTCATCCTCGCCATGGAGGACGTCATGAGCGACGAGGCGGAATACATGCTCATCATCTCGCCAAAGCCCGCCGTATCCAGCGTGGTGGAGGGGTTAACCTGCAGCATTTCGCCGCTTGGCAGCTCGCGGTAAATGGTCAGCGGCGTGGCGTAATCGTACTGAAGGCCGCTCACCAGCGCGTCCACGCCCGATTCCCCGCTTTCCAGATACGCCTTGAACGCGGAAAGGTTGTTGTCGCGCACCTCGTTCATCATGCCCGAGAGCATGTTGGTCATCCGCTGGCCGGAATACACCTTGTCCAGCGCATGCGCTTCCTCCCCCGACGCCGCGCCCGCCATGGCGCTCATCACGCCCGACATATCGACCGTCTGCTTTTCAATGCTCAACGGATAAGACGAGAGCGTGTCGCGCTCCACGCGCTCGATATAGCCGTTCACGCCGGCGGACAGGGAAAGAATCAACGCGATGCCGATGATGCCGATGGAGCCTGCGAACGCCGTCAGGATTGTGCGCCCCTTCTTGGTCATCAGGTTGTTAAGCGAAAGCGACAGCGCCGTGGCAAAGCGCATGGCGGGCTTGCGCCGCGCGTCCTTCGTCCCTTCCTTTTTCTGTGTCGCCGCGTCCCGCTCCTGCACCGCGCAGGGCGCGCTGTCGTCCACCACCCTGCCGTCCAGCAGGCGAATGGTGCGCGTTGCGTATCGTGCGGCCAGCTCGGGATTGTGCGTTACCATAATCACCAGCCGGGTCTTGGAAATTTCCTTGAGAATTTCCATGACCTGCACGCTGGTCTCGCTGTCCAGCGCGCCGGTCGGCTCATCCGCCAGCAGGATATCCGGGTCGTTCACCAGCGCGCGCGCAATGGCCACGCGCTGCATCTGCCCGCCGGACATCTGATTGGGGCGCTTTTTCATCTGATCCCGCAGCCCCACGCGCTCCAGCGCCTGAATCGCCCGGCTCCGCCGCTCCTGCCGGCTCACGCCCGACAGCGTAAGCGCCAGCTCCACGTTGGACAGCACCGTCTGATGCGGAATCAGATTATAGCTCTGGAAAACAAAGCCGATGGTATGGTTGCGGTAGGCGTCCCAATCCGCGTCGGTATAATTGCGCGTCGAACGGCCGTTGATGATCAGATCGCCGCTGGTATATTGATCCAGCCCGCCGATGATATTCAGCAGCGTCGTTTTGCCGCAGCCCGAGGGGCCCAGAATCGCCGCGAACTCGGCGGCGCGAAAGCTCAGGTCGACGCCGCGCAGCGCCTCCACCCGGCTGTCCCCCGCGTCGTATTGCTTTACAATCTGTTTGAGAATCAGCATGCTTTACTCCTTGCCTGCAAGTCAATGGGGCGCTATGGCCTGTCCGCCCTACAGGCTATAGTATAGCAAGTAATTGTAAATAAATTATGAACAAGATAAGACGCGCGCGCGTCAAGGGCGTTTTTTCGTTGCCAAATGCAATTGAAGAAAAACGAATAAATTGCCTTTGGGTGATTGACGAACCGAAAAAGGCTGTTATAATGTTGGTAGCCTGAACACAAGTATGCCTTGGAGGAAAACACGATGGAAACTGTCAAGCGCATTGGCGGGCTGCTTCGCCCCTATCGTCGCAAGATCGTCATCGGACTGCTGCTCCAGCTGCTGGTCATTCTGACGCGCCTTGTCCTGCCCTATGTGACAAAGGCTGTGGTAAACGACGTCATTACACAACAGCATACGGAACTTCTTTTGCCCCTGTGCGGCGCGATTCTGGGGCTGACGCTGCTGCGCGGGTGCTGCAATTTCTTCCGCAGCATGATCTTTGAGCGCATGTCGCAAAACGCCGTGTGGGATCTGCGCACCGGCCTGTACGCGCACATGGAGGAGCTGCCCTACCAATTCTACGACAAGCACCGCGTGGGCGAGATCATGAGCCGCATGACCGGCGATATCGACGGCCTGCGCAACCTGTTTGCCGGCGGTATTGTCACGGTATTTGACAACGCGCTGTGTTTTATCGGCGCGCTGATTTTCATGATGACCATGAGCTGGCAGGTTACGCTCATGATTCTGGCGTTCACGCCGCTGATTTCCCTGCTCGCTTGGGCGTTCAACCGCAAGATTCGCCCCGCCTTCCGCGATATCCGCGAGCAAAACGCCGTGCTCAATACCCGCACGCAGGAAAATCTGGCGGGCATGCACGTGGTCAAGGCCTTCGCGCAGGAAGCGCACGAGGAGAAAATGTTCGACCGGGAAAACGACGCGCTGTGCGCCATGCACCTGAAGGCCTCGTGGATCTGGAGCAATTTCGTGCCGATGATGGATCTGCTGGGCGCGCTGTGTACGCCGGTCACGCTGCTGGGCGGCGCGTATCTGGTAATGCACAACCAAATGGATATCGGCACGCTGGTGGGCGTTACGGGCTATATCTGGATGCTGGTCAACCCCATGCGGCAGCTCTCCGGCATCATCAACATGGTCGCGCAGGCCATCACCTCCGCCGAAAAGCTGTTCTATTACGTCGATTTCGGCTCCGCCATCCGCGAACCGGAAAACGCACGGCAGCCGGAGGCCTACGAGGGGCACGTGGTGTTCGATCATGTCAACTTCTCCTACGGCGATCATCCCGTGCTTCGGGATATCACCTTTGAGGCCAAGCCCGGCCAGACCATCGCCGTCATGGGCGCGACGGGTGCCGGAAAATCCACGCTGATTACGCTGCTGGGACGCTTTTACGACATTCAGTCCGGCCGCATTCTCATCGACGGCGTCGACGTGCGCGAGCATTCCCTCAAGCCGCTGCGCCGCCGCATCGGCTATGTAATGCAGGATACCTTCCTTTTCTCCGATACCATCGCGGATAATATTCGCTTCGGCCAGCCGGACGCGGATATGGAGCGCGTCCGCCGCAGCGCCAAGGTGGCGCAGGCGCAGGAGTTTATCGAGCATATGCCCGAGGGCTATGACACGGTCGTGGGCGAACGCGGTCTGGGTCTCTCCGGCGGTCAGAAGCAGCGCACCGCCATTGCCCGCGCCGTGCTGATTAATCCGAAAATTCTGGTGCTGGACGACGCGACCTCCGCCGTCGATATGGAAACCGAATACCTCATTCAGCAGGAGCTGAAGCAGGTGCTCAGGAACCGAACCACCTTTATCATCGCGCACCGCATTTCCTCCGTCAAGAACGCGGATTTGATTCTGGTGCTGGACGACGGCGCAATCGCAGAGCGCGGCACCCACAAGGAACTGATGGCGCAGGGCGGGATCTATTACCAAATGGTTATGGATCAAATGTCCTCGGCCGTCAAGGTTTGAGCGGGGAGGGAGAGCGATATGGCACGCATTATTCGCCAATTGGACGACGAAGCGCTGGAAAAGCCGTTTAACAAAGCGCAATTCCTGCGGCTGCTGCGCTACATGAAGCCCTACAAGCGACAGATTATCGGCTCGCTTGTACTGATGGTCATCGCCATGGTTTGCTCGCTGGCCAGTCCCTTCCTGATGAGCCGCGCCATCGGCGAGCTTCAGGAGCAAGCCGTGCAGTACCTGCCTTATCTGCTGGGCGGCATGGTGCTGGTCGGGCTGATCGGCGCGCTGTGCACGCGGCAGCGCATCCGCTGGATGGATACCGCCGGGCGCAAGGCGCTTTCAACGCTTCGCTCCGATTTGTTCCGGCATATTCAGAGCATGTCTTTTTCCTTCTTTGACACCCGTTCGGCGGGCAAGCTGCTGGTGCGCGTCATCAACGACGTCAATTCGCTGAACGATCTGTTTACCAACGGTATCGTCAACGTGTTGATCGAATGCATGACGATGATCCTGCTGCTGGTCATCATGTTTGTGGTCGACTGGAAGCTGACGCTCATCGGCATGTGCATCATCCCCCTGCTATTGATCATTCTCTTCAAGCTCAAGCGCGTCATGCGCCTGCGCTGGCAGAAGGTGCGCGTCAAGACCTCCACCATGAACGGCTATCTGCACGAATCCCTCACCGGCATGCGTGTCACGGAGACCTTTGTACGCGAGGATGAAAACGCCGACACCTTCCGCAGCGTCAACAACGATATCCGCTCCTCGTGGATGAAGGCCGTCACCATCAACAACATTTTCTGGCCCGCGCTGGATATGACGGGCAGCATCGGCACGGTGCTGGTCTATATTTTCGGCGTGCGCTTCATGCAAAGCAGCGGCTTGGCGCTGGCCGATTTGCTGCTGCTGCTGTGGTATCTGGGACGTTTCTGGGAGCCGCTGAACACGCTGTCCAATTTCTATAACAGCCTGCTTTCCGCCATGGCCTCCATGGAACGCATTTTCGAGATCATGGATACGCAGTCGGACATTCAGGACGCGCCGCAGGCCAAGCCCATCCCCCCCATTCAGGGGCGCGTTACCTTCGACCATGTAACCTTCAGCTATGACCATGAGAAAACCGTTCTGAGCGACGTATCCTTCGACATTCCCGCCGGGCAAACCATCGCGCTGGTCGGCCCGACAGGCGCAGGCAAATCCACCGTGGTCAACCTTATCAGCCGTTTTTACGATGTAACGGGCGGGCGCGTGCTGATTGACGGCCACGACGTGCGCGATGTGCAATTGCAATCCATGCGCAGACAGATGAGCGTCATGATGCAGGATTCCTTCATCTTCTCCGGCACCATCATGGACAACATCCGCTACGGCCGGCTGGACGCAACGGACGAGGAGGTCATTCAGGCCGCGAAAACGGTTTACGCGCACGACTTCATCATGCGCATGCCCAAGGGCTACCAGACCGAGGTCAACGAACGCGGCTCCTCCCTCTCGCAGGGGCAAAAGCAGTTGATTTCCTTCGCCCGCGCGCTGCTCAACGATCCGAAGATTCTGATTCTGGACGAGGCGACCTCCTCCATCGATACGCACACGGAAATGCTGATCCAAAAGGCGCTGGACGTGCTGCTCAAGGGGCGCACCTCCTTCGTTATCGCCCATCGCCTTTCCACCATTCGCAACGCCGATTGCATCATGGTGGTTCGCGACGGTCATATTGCCGAGCGCGGCACGCATGACGAATTGATTCAGCTTCCCGGCGGGCATTACCGCGGCCTGTGCGAGGCGCAGTATCGCTTCATGAGCGCCGAGGAATAATCTATACCCCGTTTCATAGCCCGCAGCGGTGGCAGGCCTGCGCCTCGTCAGTCGCCCGCGGGCTTTTTGCGTGCGTCATAACGGCGGTGAAGCAACGAAATCCGCGCTGCGTTCCTTGTCCCAAAACGGCATCTTTTTGTTCCGCTTGGTCGTTTTGCGCATCTGCAATTGAAAATTTGCGTTCCTTCCTTTATAATTGATGTACCAAGCAAAATCCTGCGTCGGGCTTTTCCCCGCAGGCAATCAAAGGAGGAACCGTTGATGATAACGGAGCTCTACTATTTCGATATTTACCCCAAGGTTGTTCCTGCAGGCAAAACAACGCGCATGACCATCCAGCCGCTCGGAAAGCAATCCGCCTTTCCGGCCACGATCGAGTTGGAGATTAAGCCGCTGAACGACCGCAATTTTGACTTTGACGGCCGCGAGCCCGTTCCGCAGCTGCTTACCCTTTCCCCCGATGCGGACGGCTGCCTGCGCTTTGACTATTGCTTCGATATGGAAAGCGAGTACTTCATCTGCTTCCCGGACAAGCTCTTCCCGCGTATCCATCCGCATAAGGCGAGAATGTGCGTTTACGCCGTGCTGCCCGATCTGCAGGGGCGCTATCCCTATCTGGGCGACACGCATGTGCATTCCACGCATTCCGACGGCGCGCAGGCGCCCGACATCGTGGCGGCCGACTATCGCAAGCAGGGCTTGGATTTCCTCGCCATGACCGATCATCATAACTACATGGGCTCCATGAGCATGATCGCCGCCTATCAGGACGTGCCGCTGAATATCGCCCTCATCCCGGGCGAGGAGGTGCATCTCCCCCACGACGCCGCGCATATCATCAGCTTCGGCGCCACCCACAGCGTCAATTTCATGGTGCAGACCAAGCGCGACGAGGTAAACGAGCGCTTCCCCGGCCTGAATCTGGAAAGCCTTCCGCCTGAAACATGGCGCGGTGACCCGGACGCCCCCTGCTATTCTGAGGAGGAATATGAGCGTCAGGTCTGGGAATTGGCCGACGAACTGAATCTTCCCCAAAACGGCGACCGCTTCGTCATCGCCTCCTCCACATGGGCGGCGCGCCGTATTAAGGAGGCAGGCGGCTTGGCTGTCTTCCCCCATCCCTACTGGGTCAACAACACTTTCAGCATCCCGCCGCGCGTGAGCGACGTCTTCTTCGCCATGAACGAATTCGACGCCTTCGAGGTCTTTGGCGGTGAGCGCTATTTGGAGCAGAACGAATCCCAGCTGTACCATTACATGGAAGCGCGCGCCAAGGGAACAAAGCTTGCCCCTGTCGGCGCGAGCGATTCGCATTCCGTCTATAGTAACGCAGACGCCTACATCGGCAAAACGCTGGTGCTCTCGCCCAAGAATGAGCGCGCCGCGCTGGTCGAGTCCATGCGCGCGGGCTATTGTATCGCCGTCGAATGCATCAGCAAGGAATACCGTCTTTGCTCCTCCCTGCGCCTGATTCGCTATGGCCGCTTCCTGATGGAATACTATTTCCCGCTGCACGATGAACTGTGCGTGGAGGAAGGCCGCCTGATGAAGGCGTACGCCTGTGGCGATGAGCACGCCGCCGTGGAGCTTTCACGCCTTTACGGCCGAACCGAAGCCCTGATTCGGAAGTATTTCGCCATCTAAAGGCTTTGTTCAGGAAAATAAAAACATGGGGGAGTCGTACCATAATTTCAGGTGCGGCTCCCCCGTTCTATTCGCTTTCAGATTGCTTCTTCGGCGTTTTACCTGCCTATTTCCGGTTTCATTCAGAAAAGCCCGGTGATCCGGCCGTCTTCATCCACGTCGATTTGCTCGGCGGCAGGCGCTTTAGGCAACCCCGGCATGGTCAATATGTCGCCCGTGAACACGACCACAAAGCCCGCGCCGGCGCACACCTTCGCCTGACGAATCGTCGGCACGAAATCCTCCGGCGCGCCGAGGAGCGCGGGATCATCCGAAAAGGAATACTGCGTCTTCGCCATACAAACCGGCAGGCCGCCAAAGCCCAAATCGGCAAGGCGGGCAAGCTGCTTTTGGGCGGCGGGCAGGTAAGCCGCGCCGCGTCCACGGTAAACGCGACGGATAATCGCCTCGATTTTATCTTCAAGGCGAGCGTCCGCCGAATAGGCGAAGGCAAAATCGCCGGTTCCCACGTCGCACAGGCGCACAACCTCGCGCGCCAGCGCCTCGCCGCCCTTGCCGCCCTCCGCCCAGACGTTGGACAGCACGGCGTTCACCTGCAGCGCACGGCATTTTTCCTGAATGCAGGCAATTTCAGCGTCCGTATCCGTCGGGAAGCGGTTGATCGCCACCACGCAGGGCAAACGATATACTGATTGAATGTTGTCCACATGGCGCAGCAAATTAGGCAATCCGGCAGCCAGCGCGGTCAGATTTTCCGTACCAAGCGTTTCCTTCGCCGCGCCGCCATGCATCTTCAGCGCACGCACCGTCGCCACGATGACCACCGCGTCCGGCTTCAGGCCGGCGGCACGGCATTTGATATCCAAAAACTTCTCCGCGCCCAAGTCCGCGCCGAAGCCCGCCTCCGTTACCGCGTAATCCGCCGTCTTCATCGCCATGCGTGTAGCCAGCACGGAATTGCAGCCGTGCGCGATGTTGGCGAACGGCCCGCCGTGAATGAACGCGGGCGTTCCCTCCAGCGTCTGCGCCAGATTGGGGCGAATCGCGTCCCGCAAAAGTGCCGTCATCGCGCCCGCCGCCTTTAAGTCGCCGCAGGTCACGGGACGGTCGTCATAGGTATACCCGACGATCATTCGGGACAGCCGCGCCTTCAGGTCGCTCAGCGATTCGGACAGGCACAGCACCGCCATAATCTCCGACGCGACGGTAATATCAAAGCCATCCTCGCGCGGCACGCCGTTGACCTTCCCGCCAAGACCGTCCACGATAAAGCGCAGCTGACGGTCGTTCATATCCACGCAGCGCTTCCATGTGATTCTGCGCGGATCGATTCCCAGCGCGTTCCCCTGCTGAATGTGGTTGTCCAGCATCGCAGCCAACAGGTTATTGGCCGCGCCGATGGCGTGAAAATCGCCCGTGAAATGCAGGTTAATGTCCTCCATGGGCACAACCTGCGCATATCCGCCGCCGGCCGCGCCGCCCTTTATGCCGAAAACCGGCCCCAGCGACGGCTCGCGCAGCGCGACGGCCGCTTCCTTGCCAATGCGGCGCAAGCCGTCCGCCAGACCGATGGTGGTCGTGGTCTTGCCCTCGCCGGCGGGCGTCGGCGTAATGGCGGTAACGAGAATCAACCGCCCGTTTTTCCGCGCGCTTTCCCGCAGCAGCGCAAGGTCAACCTTCGCCTTGTATCGCCCATACTGCTCCAGATATTTTTCGTCCACATGCGCCCGGGCGGCAATATCGCCGATGGGGCGCATGCTGCAGCGCTGCGCAATTTCGATATCCGACAATTGGTTCATCCCGCGTCGCCTCCGTTTCTTTGATGCGCTCTTCCACGCGCACCGCCGCGCGTAATGGTCAGGCCATTTTCAGCATCTCACGCGCATGCTTCCGCGCGCTTTCCGCATCGCCGCCCAGCATCCGCGCAATTTCGTTTACGCGCTCCTCGCCCGTAAGCAGCCGCAAAAGCGTATGCGTGCGTTCGCCGTCAAACGCCTTTTCGACAAGATAATGGCGGTCGGCCAGCGCGGCGATCTGCTGCAGATGCGTCACGCACAGCACCTGACGTTCCGTGGCGATGGCGGCCATTTTTTCGCCCACCACCTGCGCGGCGCGCCCCGAAATCCCCGTATCGATCTCGTCAAAAATCATCGACGGCACGCCGAAGCGCCGCGCCGCGACGGATTTGATCGCCAGCATCAGACGGGACAGCTCGCCGCCCGAGGCGATTCGCGACAACGGCTGCATTTCCTCGCCGCGGTTGGGCGCAATCAAAAACGCCGCCGCTTCCTGCCCGTTTGCGCCGGGCGCGCAGGCGGAAAGCCGCACCGCAAAACGCGTGCCCGCCATGTTCAAATCCCGCAGCTGCGTCTCCATATCGGCTTCAAACCTGCGGGCCAACGCGCGGCGCGCTTCGCTCAGCGCGTCCGCCTCCCGGCGATAATCCGCCGCGAGCCTTTGCTCCTTTTTCATTGCCTGCGCAATGCGGTCGTCCAGATTTTCAAAGCCCTCGAGCTCCCACTCCATATCACGCAGCCGCCGCGCCATTTCCCCGGTATCCGCGCCGCCGTATTTGCGGGAAAGGCGGCGAATCAAATCCAGCCGCTGCTGCACCGCCTCCATACGCTCCGGGTCGCTCTCCAGCCCGGTCAGAAGGTCGCGCAGCGTCAGGCCGATGTCCTCCGCCTCGTAAAACAGGCCGTCCAGCCGGGCGCGCAGCGCCGCGTATTGCGCGTCCAGCCGCTCGATAGGCGCCAGCGCGTTCACCGCGTCGCGCAGCGCCTCCGCCGCAGGCTGATCGCCGTCGTATACCGCTTCATACGCTTCGCGCAGCCCGGCCTCGATTTTTTCGGCATGGCGAAACCTGTCGCGCTCCCGCGTCAGGCTCTCCTCCTCGCCGGGGGCGAAGTTGGCTTCGCGAAGCTCCTGCGTGCGCAGCCGCAAAAGCTCCATCCTTTCTCCTGCCTCGGCGCTTTGCCGCTGAAGGCTGCTCAGCTCGTTTCCCGCGTCGTGCCATAGGCGATACGCCTCCTGCACGCTTCGGAGCAGCGCCTGATGCTTATCGTCGCCCGTCGCGTCCAAAAAACCCAAATGCCGCTTTTCATCCATCAGCGTTTGATGCTCATGCTGGCCGTGAATATCCATGAGCAGCGCGGTCAGCTGCTGATACTGCGCAAGCGGCAGCAGCGTGCCGTTCACGCGGCAGCTCGAGCGCCCCTGTGCCGTAATCTCACGCGCCAGCACAACCTCGCCCGCGTTCTCCTCCACCTCCAGCGTGCGCAGCGTTTCCCGCGCAGCGGGACAATCGGAAAGGTCGAACGCGCCCTCCACCCGCGCGCGGTCGCACCCCGTGCGGATCAGCTCTTTTTGCGCGCGGCCGCCCAGCAGCAGCGCCACGGCGTCCACAATGATGGACTTGCCCGCGCCCGTTTCGCCCGTGAGCACGTGCAGCCCGCGGCCGAAGGTTATCTCCATGGCATCCATCAAGGCAATGTTATGAATGGACAGGGATAGCAGCATGGTCTTCTCCCCTTACTTGAGCATTTCCTGAAATCTGTCCGCGATGAGTTGGGCGTCCTGCTCATGCTGCACAATGACAAAGATGGTGTTATCCCCCGCCATCGTGCCCAGAATCTCCGGCCAATGCATGGAATCGATCGCCTCGCAGGCGGCGTTCGCGCTGCCCGAAAGCGTTTTGATTACCACGATGTGCCCCGCGTGCGCGATGGAAAGCACCGATTCGACAAACATGCGCACAAACCGGTCGGACAGCCCGCGATCAGCCTTCTCCGCCGTAGCGTATTTATAGCCGCCCGACGCTGAAAGCACCTTCAGCAGGCGCAGTTCCTTAATATCGCGCGATACCGTCGCCTGCGTTACCACAATGCCGATCTCGCGCAGCTTCGCCGCAAGCTCCTCCTGCGTTTCAATGTCGTTCTTTTCAATGATGCTCAGTATCGCCGTCTGACGCGCGTTTTTCATCACGGATCACTCCTGTTCTTCCTCTTCGCTCCACACCCGCTGCTTTTGGCGCAGCGTGGCAAAAAATGACCGGCGCGAGACAATCAGACGCGCCTGAATATCCGAAAGGGCGGCTTGAACCGTTTCCGGCGCTTCGATGGGCAAGAGCGTCTGCCCGTCGACAGCCAATTGCAGCCTTCTTCGCGGGCTTCCCTCTACCGAAAACGCAACGCGCGCCGTGGGCGGCAGCATTACCGCCCTCGCCAGCGGCTCCCGCGCGCACAGCGGCACAATCGAAAGGCACTGAAGATCGGGGCGCACAATCGGCCCGCCCGCGGCCAGCGCATAAGCCGTCGCGCCCAGCGGCGTGCTCAGCAGCGCACCGTCGCCATGGAGCGTATAGACCCGCTCCCCGTCGGCCTCGGCCTTTACCGCAATCACGCCGGGATGCTCGCCGCGGGTGATCGACACATCGTTGAGGGCGAGATAATCGCCCTTTGAGCACGCTACCCTGAGCATCGCATGGCATTCCAGCGGATAAACGTCCCGCATCAGCAGCGCCGCCGTTTCCTCCGGCTTATCCGCGTCGCCCTGCATCAGGAAGCCGACCGTTCCCGTGTGCACGCCCAGCATTGGCCAGCCTCGCCGCGCAGCCTCCGGCGCAAGGCGCAGCAGCGTTCCGTCGCCGCCAAAGGCAATAGCGGCGCTTATGTTCTCCCCGTCCGCGTCCTTTGCGCCCACGCCCTGCGCGCGCATCCATTCCGGCGCGCAAACCATCGCCCCCAGCGGAAGCAGCTTCGCCTGCAGCGCCCGCGCCGCCGTCATGCTCCCATGCTGGTAAGGATTCGCATAGAAATAAAATGCCTTGCGCATATCGTTCCTCCCGCTGTGAAGTATCATACCATAACTTGTTTGAATAAACAAGCTTTCTTATAACAATACATGAAAAAAACGTTCGACTGCTTGACAAAAGCCGCCGCCGCGCCTATCATGTTTCCGTTCGAAAGGAGGCTTTGTCGCCATGAAAACTTCCCTCAAGCAAATGCTCTACATCGCCGTAACGGCGGCGCTGGTCGCCGTCGCCACCTTATTTTTGCATATCCCGATTCCCATGCAGGCCGGCTTTTGCAATTTGGGCGACGGCGTCATTCTGGGCGCCGGCGCGCTGATCGGGCCCTATGCGGCGCTGGCAGGCGCCGTGGGCAGCGCGCTGAGCGATTTAATACTGGGCTTTGGCCTTTATGCGCCGGCCACTGCCGTCATTAAAGGGCTGATTGGCGCCGTCAGCGGAATCCTGTGCGCGCAGGCCGTCAAGCCCGCGCGCCGCGCGCTGTATATGGTTGCAGCCGAATGCTGGATGGTGGCCGGGTATTTTCTCTTTGAAACGCTGCTCTATGGCGCGTCCGTCGCCGTGACCAGCCTGCCCGGCAACGGCTTTCAGGCCGCCGCAAGCGTCGTGGTCGGTATGCTGCTGTGGCCGCTGCTGAACCGGGTCAAGAAGATCATCGCGTAATCGGAGGCGAAGCGTTCGATGGAAACCAAATGTCTTCCCGCCGATGCGGAGAGCATCGCGCTGGCGTCGCAGCTGCTCGCAGCCGGGCAGGTTGTCGCCTTCCCCACCGAAACGGTATACGGGCTGGGCGCGGACGCGCTGAACGAAAGCGCCGTGCGCGCCATCTTCACAGCCAAGGAGCGGCCGGCTGACAATCCGCTGATCGTGCACGTTGCGCAAAGAGAGCAGCTGAACGGCCTGTGCGTCGTTACGCCCATGGCCGCCGCGCTGATGGACGCTTTCTGGCCCGGCCCGCTGACGCTGCTGCTGCCAAAGACCAGCCGCGTGCCGGACGTTACCACCGCGAATCTTCCCTCCGTTGCGGTTCGCTGCCCCAGTCATCCCGTCGCGCATGAGCTGCTGCGCGTTTGCCGTCTGCCCATTGCCGCGCCCAGCGCCAACCGCTCCGGCCGCCCCAGCCCTACCGCCGCCACGCACGTAATGGAGGATATGCAGGGCCGCATTCCGCTGATTCTGGACGGCGGCGCATGCGAGGTGGGTGTGGAATCCACTGTGCTGGACGCGACGGGCGACACGCCCTGCATCCTGCGTCCCGGCGCGGTTACGGACGCAATGATTCGCGCCGTCGTGGGCGCGTGCAGCGTGGCCGACAGCGTCATGCGCCCGCTGCGCGAGGGCGAGGCCGCGCCGTCGCCCGGCATGCGGCACAGGCATTACGCGCCGCGCGCCGCCATGACCGTCTTTGTCGGGCCGGACGATCGCGTCTGCGCCGAAATGCTTCGCCGCTATGACGCGGCGAAAAACGCCTGCATTCTGTGCCATACGCACATGCTGCCCGTTTTGGGCGCGCGCCGTGCGTTGACGCTGGGCGACACGCCCGAGGAGGGCGCGCATCTATTGTTTGAACGCCTGCGCGAAATTGACGAAACGGACTGCGCCCTGATTCTGGCGCACGGGTGGCCGGAGGAGGGCGCGGCGCTGGCCGTCATGAACCGCATGGCGCGCGCCGCGGCGTTCGACGTTATCCATCTGTAACGCAAAGCAGAAAGGAAACCGTCATGGAAACGATTCGCTGGACAGAAGAAATCCCCGTTAAAGGCGCGTATGACGTGATCGTCGCGGGGGGCGGACTCTCGGGCGCAGCCGCGGCGCTATCGGCGGCAAGGCTCGGCAAAAAAACGCTGCTGCTGGAAAAGGCGACCGTGCTTGGCGGGCTGGCCACGATGGGGCTTATCAATTTCTGGGTGCCGCTGTGCAACGGGCGCGGCAAGCAGGTTATCCGCGGCATGGCGGAGGAATTCCTGCGTCTCTCCATCCGCTACGGCTACGACACGCTGCCCGGGGAATGGCGAAACGGCGAACCGGCGCAGCCGACGCAGAAGCGCTATGTGACCAATTTTTCCATCGGCATGTTCGCGCTGGCGCTGGTAAAGCTGCTGCACGACGCGGGCGTTGAGCTTCTCTACGACGCGCTGGTTTCCCAGCCTGTAATGGACGGCGCGCGCTGCGACGGCCTGATCGTCGACGGAAAATCCGGCCGATACTTCTACCGTGCCGGGATGGTAGTGGACGCGACGGGCGACTGCGACGTGCTGCGCCGCGCGCAGGTTCCCACCGTGGAGGGCGGAAACTACTTTACCATGATTGCCGAGGGAATCGACCTGAAGCATTGCCAGACCGCCCTTGAAAAGGGCAACATTGGCTATGCCTACACGCGGCCGATGGGCGGCCCCTCCTCGCTTTACGGCACGGGTCACCCCAAGGATATGCCGCTGTTTATGGGCGCTTCGCTGGAAACGGTCAACGATTACCTTTTGAAAAACCAGCTGCTGCTGTTTGAAAACACCAAGGATCAAGATCGCCTGAGCCGCGACGTGCACTACCTGCCCGCCATGCCGCAGCTGCGCACCACCTGCCATATCGACGGCGACGCTACGCTTTCCATGGACGATCTGTATCGCCATCAGCCGACCTCCGTCGGCGCAATCTGCGATTTTGATTACCGCGACAGGCTCTTTGAGGTACCCTTCGGCACGCTGGTGCGCCGCGGCTTTGATAACCTGATTACCTGCGGCCGCAGCGCCGCGGCAAAGGGCTGGGCATGGGACGTGCTGCGCGTCATTCCGCCCGCCGTGCTCACCGGGCAGGCCGCCGGCGTCGCCGCCGCGCAGGCGCTGGACGCAAACGTCCCGATTTGGGACACGCCGATTGCGCCGCTGCAAAAGACGCTGGCCGATACCGGCGTGCTGATTCATTTCGACGACGCATGGATTCCCGCGCATCGCGAGGACGCGCACGCCGTGACGGAGGGGCACCTGTAAGTGACGCCCCTGTATTTCGCCCCGATGGAGGGGTTGACGGACGTAAACTACCGGCAGGCGCATTACGCCTGCTTTTTAGGCGTGAGCAAATACTTTATGCCCTTTGTCAGCCCATCGGCCTCGCTGTCCTATACCGTTCGCGAGCGCATGGACATTTCGCCCCTGCAAAACGCCGCCATGCCCGTCGTGCCCCAGATTCTGTGCAAGGTTCCCGAATACTTCAACGCCATGAGCCAAGCCTTTCGCGACGCGGGCTATGGCGAGGTAAACCTGAATTTGGGCTGCCCCGTCGGCACGGTGACAGGCAAGGGCAAGGGCTCCGCCATGCTGCGGGATCTTAACGCGCTGCGCCGGTTTCTGGACGATATTTTCGCCGCGCCGCCGCTGCCCGTTTCCATTAAAACGCGGATCGGCTTTGACGATTATGCGCAGTGGCGCGAGCTGACGCTGCTTTTCAACGATTATCCGCTGACAGAGCTGATCGTCCATCCCAGAACCCGCGCCGAGGCCTATCGCGGCGCGCCGCATCGGGAGCTGCTGCCCGAGATGCTTTCGCTCACGCGGCATCGCCTTGTTTATAACGGCGATCTGTTTTCCGTAGCGGAAGGCCGGGCGTTTCTTTCGCAGTATCCGGGCGTTTCCGCGCTGATGCTGGGGCGCGGGCTGGCGGCCAACCCCGCGTTAGCGCAGGAGCTTTCGGGCGGCGCGCATGTAACGCTGGACGCGCTGCGCGCTTTTCACGACCGGCTGTATACATCCTACCTGCGCAGCCGATCCGAGGCTGCAGTCGTGGGGCGCATGCACCTGTGCATGCACTACCTTTCCTTCTGCTTTGAAAACCCCGATCGCGTGCGCCGCGCCATTCGGCGGGCGACAAGCGTTTCGGAGTATAACGACGCCGTAGCGTCGATCTTCGCTGACTGCCGTTTGTCGGACGCGCCCGTTTTTCACGCGCCCGATTAATCGCGCCCGTTTCCATGCGCTCAGGAAGCGCACATCACTTTGAGGGGGTTCCGTTCCCTCTTCCCACCGTCAGGAGCATTGATTTTCGCTTTGCTGCTGCCTGTACTGGGTCGGCGTCATGCCCTCCAATGCTTTGAACTTTCGTAGAAAGCTGGGCACATCCGTATAGCCTACCGCCTTTACACAATCGCCGATCGTCTGATTGGTACAAGACAGCAGGCGCTTGAATTCCTCCAGCCGAAGCCGTGCAATATACTTTGCGAAGCTGAGTCCGGTTGTTTCCTGAAAGATATTGGAGGCGCGCGAGGAGGAAATATTGAATGTCGCCGTCAGTTGGTCAAGGCAAAAATCAAAATGCATGAAATTTTCCCGTGCATAGGCCATTACACGGTTGCGAAGCAGCTGTTCGTTCTCCTCGTCCCGCTTGCTTGTAGCAATGCACAATTCGTCGATTGTTTTTTGAACGGCGGCAATGAACTCCGACTTGGATTGGAACATCAGCAGCGGCTGCAATTCCTCATTGGTTAACGGCTTGCCGTTTCTTACGGACTGATCCTGCAGAACCGAGACAAGCCGAGACACGTTGAAGCGAAACATCAGGAAAGAGGATGAAATATCCGAGAAATGCTCAATCAACTCCATGGTGATTCGGTTGGCAACCGAAGAATCGGAATAGCGAAGCGCCTCCTGCAGCAGAGACAGCCCGGTTTGAAACCGAAAGGAGCTGCTTTGCTGGCTGGTTTGATCATAATGCTCTTCACAAAGGAGGACACGGCCGATTGAGCGGAATTGGTCAGCTTGGCCGCAACGGACGCCTCAATATAGGAATCCGCCAATTGCAAAATACAGTCGTAGCACCTGCCGACGCCGATTTGAAAGCCGCTGACTCCGCAACGCGTCAGCTCCTCTTTCAGGCCGTCGGCGATTTCCATTGCGCGTCTTGCGCTGTCGGCGGCTGACGTATTAATCATCCAGCAAATGCTGTTTTCCTGCCAGATTTCGCAGGGAAGAACCTCGGAATCAGGAAGTCTTCTTTTTTCCTTCAGAAAAGGCAGATCCATGTTGTGCTTGTATGGCGTCAGCAAATACAGAACGCAGAACTTGCTGTGGTGCCAGATGAGCCCCAGCTCCGCAGAGCGTGTCATCACCTGCTCCGAAGTGGAAAAAGTACCGAAAAGAAGCTTCAGCAGGAACTGGTTGGTCAAATCCTGCCCCAAATTAGAGACCCGGTTTTCCAGATGCTCCCGCTCAATTTTGCTGCGTTCATAGGTTTGCATGATGGTATCGAACTCATTTTCATGCAGCTTTGCCTGCTGGCTTTGCGTGATGCTGATGTAGAGCTTTTTGATAGGTTGATACAGAATCAAAGAAAGCAAGATGGCCGCCGCCAGAAGAAACAGCATCGCCCCGCCCAGCATTAAGCTTCGCGTATTTGAATTGTCAAACACAGACTGGTAAAAATCCTTTTCAGTCTCAATCAGGGTAAATACCAGCCCCCACTGGCTGTCGGTATAGCGGATAGCCACATGGGGTTCGTGATGAACCGACGCTTTGAGAATTCCGTTTCCGTTGATTTTCAGGATATCCCAATAGGATAACGGCAGGTCTCCCAGCGAAAGAAAGCATTCCACCTTCTGTTGATTATATAAAAAGAAATTTCCATTTATATTCCCCATGTACTCATTCAGAAAGCCGGCAATTTTGCTTGCATCCATCCAGAAAACAAAAATAACATCATGGTTTGCAACCGGGCGAATGGATACCGGCACAAAAAGAACAAGCCCATTGTCAATCGAACCGTCTACGGAATAAATCGTTTTCAGGTGATCCGCCTTGGTTGCGTGAATACGGGAACAGAATTGGCTCTTGGTCAGGTCATAGGCGCTTTTGCCCGCTTCATATTCCTGAAAGCTCATTCGTCCTCGGGACGTATAGATGTCGGTATTGCCCCGAACCGAGCAAATACACTCAACCCCATTGATACGCGCTTCTATCTTTTCCAAAAGCAGGGCCAAATTGGAATCAAGGGCAGATACGTTATTGTTTTCCACATAAAAACAATCCTGTATGGAGGTGGTATCCTCAACAGCGATGGAGCAGCGGGAAAACATGTTGATGATGGATGTCGAGGCCTTCATAAACTGCTCCCACTTCACCTGATTGGTGTAGAGCGCCTCGTTCTTTTCAACATTGGCGTTAAACACAAATGAAAAGATCGCAATCGGCGCAAGAAAAAGAACGAAAGCCAGCGGGAACCAAAGACGGAAACTCATTCTTTTCTTCATACATAAGCTCCTTTTATAAGGAATAGCCAAACGCCATCGGCATTCATTATAACACGAAATTGCACAGAAAGGTCAGGCGCGTTAAAAAAGCAAATGCAAAATGCAAAAAAGCAAGCGTGCAAAAAGCATTTACCGAACGGCAAAAAAATGCATCAGAAAAGAACAAACGCAAAAACCAAAATGACAAATTGATAAGCGCAAACCCGTTTGCTACAATAGCGGCGAAATGAAAAGGGCAGCTTAACGCAGATGAGGAGGATTCGATGAAACAGCGTGCGCCGATTTCGCAAGGGAATCAATTGACCTATTGGAGCAGATTGCATCGCGATATAAAAATTCATTGGTCGGTCTATTTGCTCTTTTTGCCGGTGCTGGCCTGGTACATTCTCTTCAAGTATGTCCCACTGAATAATCTATCGATTGCTTTTTATGATTATAACATCTTTAAGGGATTGGCGGGAAGCAAATTTGTCGGCTTCAAGCACTTCAAAAACTTTTTCGATTCCTACTATTTTCTGCGGCTGATTCGCAACACCTTTCTGCTCAGCATTTTTGACATCGCTTTCTCATTTCCGGCGCCGATTATTCTGGCTTTGATGATCAACGAGGTTGAAAACGGACGTCTCCGGAAAACCATGCAGACCATCAGCTATATGCCGCACTTTGTGTCCATTATGGTTGTTTGCGGCATGCTGCGTGATTTTTGTTCGACAGACGGTATGTTTAACTCAATCCGCAGTTTTCTGGGGAAGGAAAGCTACAACCTGCTTTCAAACCCCAATCTATACCGAACCATTCACATCGGAAGCGGCGTATGGCAAACGATCGGCTGGAACAGCATTATTTATTTGGCAACAATTTCGACCATTGATCCGCAGCAGTACGAGGCCGCCTATTTGGACGGCGCGAATGTGATGCAGCGTATTCTCCATATTACAATTCCCGCCCTGATTCCAATCATTTCCGTTCAGTTCATCATGCGCATCGGCAACGTTATGAGCGTTGGATATGAGAAGGTCATTCTTCTGTCCAATTCCCTGACGCTTGAAACGGCGGACGTCATTTCCAGCTACTTATACCGAACGGGCATTCTAAAAGGAAAGTATTCGATGGCTACTGCGGTCGGCATGTTTAACTCCATCATCAATATTGTCATTCTGGTATTTGTCAATAAAGTATTTGACCGTACGTCCGGCAACGGACTATGGTGAGAAAGGAGGGGATGCGCCTTGGCAATTGTCAATAGCAAAACGAAGGGTGAAAAGGTGCTGATATCGGCCAACACATTCATCCTGTGCCTTCTGATGCTGGTTTTTTTCTATCCCATTTGGTACTGTCTGGTCGCGTCGTTTTCCCGCCCGGAATTATTGACCCGATCAAGGGGTCTGCTCCTGTGGCCGCTGGGCTACAGCACAGCGGGCTATAAGGCCGTTTTCAACAATCAAAACATTACGACCGGTTATCTGAACACGCTGCTATATGTCGTCATGGGCGTCGGATTCGGAATGGTGTTTACCTGTCTGGGCGCATACTTCATGTCCAAAAAGAATCTGATGCTGAAAAAGCCCTTAACCCTGCTTCTGGTGCTGACCATGTACATCGACGCGGGGATGATTCCCCGTTTCCTGCTGATTAAGAATTTAGGGTTGTATGACACCCGGTGGGCGGTTATCCTGCCCGATCTCATCAATACCTACAATTTGATCGTGATGCGAACGGCGTTTGCCTCTGTCCCGGCTGAGCTGGAGGAAAGCGCGCAGCTGGACGGAGCCAGCGACCTGACGATTCTGTGGAACATTCTGCTTCCCGTGTGCAAGGCCACGCTGGCCGTAATCGCGCTTTTCTATGTGGTCGCCTGGTGGAACGCATGGTTCAATGCCTGCTTATATGTGCGCGATCGTTCGAAAATGCCGCTGCAGCTGTTCCTGCGGGAGATATTGATCGCCAGCACGACGGACGGAAACGACGGTAATTCTCAGGACGGAATGTACTATTTGGAGGCCGTCATCAAGTATTGCTCCATTATTGTATCTACGGTTCCGATTCTGTGCGCCTATCCCTTTGTGCAAAAATACTTTGTGAAGGGCGTCATGGTCGGCTCCGTAAAAGGCTAAGATTTGCGGGGCGGAAAAAGCCCTGTAAATAATTTTTAAGGAGGAATCTCGTATGAAGAAGATTCTGGCTCTTGCTCTGGCTCTGGTCATGATGCTGTCCGCGGCATCCGCCTTGGCCGAAATCCCCGGTTTCTGGAATCCCCCGTCCGTAAACGAAGGGCAATATCCCTTCAGCACCGAACCCATTGAGCTGACCTACTGGACAACCATCAACGCCGGCGCCGCAAACTTCATCTCTTCCTATGACGAAAACCCGGCCTACGTCAAGATGCAGGAGGATACCGGAATTGATCTGGTGTTCCAGCATGCCGTCGTCGGCATGGAGCGCGACAATTTCAATACCATGATGGCCTCCGGCAAGCTGCCCGATATGATTTTGATGCCCCAGACCAATTACTATGAGGGCGGTCTGAAAAAGATGTACGATGATGGCGCCATCATCGATCTGACCCCTTATCTGGAGGAATATGCGCCCCAGTATCTGGCTTGTGTAAACAAATCCAAAATCAGCCAGAAGCAGATCATGGAAGGCGACAACGGCGAAATCCTCGGTTTCTACCGCATGAGTCACGCCGGCTATTTCCCCTACTACCGCATGAACGTTCGCGCCGACTGGCTGGAAGAATTCAACATGAAGGAGCCCGTTACCATCGCCGAATACGAGGCGTATCTGGAAGCGGTCAAGACCCAGAAGGGCGTTGATCCGCTGTTCTTGACCTTCACCTCCGCTGGCAGCGCCAACCTGCTGATGGGCGCGTTCGATATCATCGAGGACTACTTCGTGAAGGATGGAAAGGTCGGCTATTTTGCCAATACCGATGAATATCGCGATTTCCTTCGTCTGATGAACGAATGGTACAACAAGGGCTACATCAGCAAGGACTTCCTGTCCCTGACCGGCACCGAGGTTGCCGCCAGATTTGACAACGGTACGCTCGGCATGTATCCCGATTCTGTCGATGTTGTGTATGCTCGCGTAAAGAATCTGGACATTAAAGCCACCAACCTGCCCTATATGCGCAAGGAAGCCGATTCCAAGCTTCATTCCGAGGGCAGCTCTACGCCCGTCGATCCCGGCGTGGCTTGCGTAACCGTCATTACCAGCGCCTGCAAAAATGTCGAAGCGGCCGTTGCTTACCTGAACTATGCCTACACCTATGAAGGCGGCCTGATCGCCAACTGGGGCATCGAAGGCCTGACTTGGAACTGGGGCGAGGACGGGCTGCCCAAGTTCACCGAATACTTTACGGCAAACCCCGATGGCATGACCACCTCCAACTGCTCCTACGCGCTTCGCTGCCATCTGTCCAGCAAGTACACTTATGCCGACAACATCTGCGGCCTTACCGATGAGGCGCAGGTTGCCAACCGTTCCTTGTGGAACAACGACCCCAATGTTGACAGCGCGCTTCGCCTGCCCCCCATCAATATGACCTCGGAGGAAATTACAGCGCGCACCGAAAAGGAAAGCGAATTCGTTGTATATACGAACGAAATGATGATTAAATTCATTACGGGCGCCGCTTCTTTGGAGAATGATTGGGACAAGTACGTTGAGACCGTGAACGGCATGGGCTTGATCGAAGCCATCGCGATCACGCAGGCCGCGTACGACCGCTATTGAGCAATTCAAAGCAAACTGTATTATGAAATCGAGGGAAGTCGGGGAAACTCGGCTTCCCGTCCCTTATTCTGGTTTTCAGGAAAATGCCTTCGGCGCATCGGCGGCGTTCGACGCCCTCAAAGAAGCCCGGCCGCATACGGCCCGGCCCGAAAACGGAAATGCGGCTCCGGACTTCAGCACGATCGCCTCGCTTCCGAAACCAGTAATACCCTTTGGCAGCAAATGCTCGTTATCGATATCGCAATTTGAATTGAAAGGGAGACTCAGATGATGAACAAAATCAGAATCGGTCAAATCGGCGCCATGCACGACCATGCCGGAGACCTGATTCAAACCTTCCGAAAAATGACGGATGTGTACGAACTGGTTGGCTTGGCGGTTCCCGAGGGAGAAAAGGTTTTGGGCAACGCGGCGGGCGAGCATGTCTATGACGGCATTCCCCGTATGAGCGTGGAAGAAATGCTGAACATGCCCGATCTGGACGCCGTCGCGATTGAAACAAGCGAGCTGAACCTTACAAAGTACGCCATGATGGCCGTTCAAAAAGGGCTGGCCGTCCATATGGATAAGCCCGGCGGCGTGGAATTGGCCGATTTTGAGCAGCTGATTGCCGAAGTAAAAAAGCAAGGCGTTCCCTTCCATACAGGCTATATGTACCGCTACAATCCGGCTGTACGGAAGCTGAAAAAAGAAATCGAAGCGGGAAAGCTGGGCGGCGTCTACAGCGTAGAGGCGCATATGGATTGCGGCCATAGCCCCGCCAAGCGGCAGTGGCTTCATCAGTTTCCCGGCGGCATGATGTTCTTCCTGGGCTGTCATCTGGTGGATATGATTTGCTATCTGCAGGGATTCCCGAAGGAAGTGATTCCATACAACTGCTCCACGGGGTATGACGGCGTTACGGCGGACGATTACGGCTTTGCCGTCCTGAAGTATGACAACGGCATATCCTTTGCCAAGACCTGCGCCAATGAGCTGGGCGGCTTTATGCGCCGCCAGCTGGTGGTTTGCGGCGAAAAGGGCACGGTGCAGCTGCTCCCCTTCGAGGCTCCGCCGGATGTGGGGGCCCGTACCGGCCTTGTTACAGGAGTACGCGAGTGCTTCGACAGGAACGGCGGATGGTTCTATCAGGGCGACCGATACCAGACGGAGCTGTTTGACCGTTATATTCCCATGATGGAGGGCTTCGCCTCCTATATCAGGAAAGAAGCGTTGAACCCTTTTACGCCTGATTATGAGCTGGCGGTCTATAAGACCGTTTTGAAGGCGTGCGGCAAATAAACGCAACGGAAGGAAAATACCATGATTGACGGTAAAAAGATCGTATTTACGCAGCCCTGCAAGGCCGAATTGCTTCCCGCCCGGTGGGAGGAGACAGTTCCCGGCGGGAAAGTAATGGTAAGAACCGCCGTCAGCACCATCAGCCCCGGAACGGAACGGGCCGTACTGACGGATTCCCCCAACTGCGGAGGCTATGAATACCATGTATTCCCCCGGCAGAGCGGCTATTCCTCCGCAGGCACGGTTACGGCCGTCGGCAAGGGCGTCGCAAGCGTGAAAATAGGCGGCCGGGTCATTGTGTATTGGGGAACGCACTCCGCCTATAATGTAGTGGCCGAAAAACAGGTTGTGCCGATTCCAGACGGCGTCTCCTTTGAGGAGGCTGCGGTTGTTTTCATCTCCACCTTTTCCATTGCTGCAATTCGGAAATGCCGGTTGGAAATCGGTGAAAGCGCCTTGGTAATGGGCTGCGGGCTGCTGGGGCAGTTCGCAGTGAAGCTGCTGCGGGCTGCGGGCGCGACGCCCATCATTGCGGCGGATTTGGTGCCTGCCCGCCGCGAGGAAGCGCTGCGAAGCGGCGCGGACTGGGCTTTCGATCCTGCGGAAAAGGGCTTCGCGGAAAAAGTGAAGGGTGTGACCGGAGGGGGCGCCAATGTGGTCATCGAGGTGACCGGCGTGGGAGACGGCTTAGCTGAGGCGCTGGATTGCACCGCCCGTTTCGGCCGCGTAGCGCTGCTGGGCTGCACCCGAAGCAGTGAATTTACGATCGACTATTACCACAAGATTCATAGCCCCGGCATCACCCTGATAGGCGCTCATACGAATGCCCGGCCTGATGCGGACTCCTCCGCCGGCTGGTTTACGCAGCGGGATGACATTCTCGCCGTGCTTCGTCTGCTGACAAGCAAGCGCATTTCCTTCCGGGAGCTGCTGCCTTCCGAGCCCTATTCGCCCGAACAGTGCGCGGAAGCGTATGAGCACATCATGCACGACCGCTCCTTCCCGACATTATCGCAATTTGATTGGAGGAAACAGCCATGAAACATGCCCTTTTGATAGCCGGCGGCGGAACGCTGGGCTGCTATACCTATATGGAGCTTTTACGATTGGGGTGGAAGGTTGATGTGATCGACGCCGAGCAGAGGATTTCCTTTAACCGCCATCTCAGATGGATTCAGGGAATGGTTTCGGATGAGCTGCTGAATGATGTTTTGACGCAGAACCGATATGATACAATCGTCGACTTCATTCACTACACCGATCCGATCGCGTATCGCCGGCGCGGGGCGCTGCTGATGAAGCATACCGGGCAGCTGATTTTCTTGTCCTCCTATCGCGTATATTCCGATGTTGATAAAATCGTCACGGAGGATACGCCGCAGTGGCTTGACGTTTGCAAGGACGAATACTTCCTTACGCACGAAAATTATGCGATTCCCAAGTCTCAAAACGAAAGATGGATTCGCTCCTGCGGCCAAAAGAATTGGACGATCATCCGCCCCATGATTTCTTTTTCGCATTACCGGCTGGATTTGGTAACGCAGGGCGCGCAGACCTTTTTCCTGCGTGCCAGAGAAGGAAAGAAGACGCTGCTGCCCGCGGCGTCCAGATATTTGACCGCCGGGGTAAACTGGGCGGGAAATGCCGGAAAGCTGATTGCCCATCTTTGCGGAAACCCGAACGCCTTGGGGCAAGCCTTTACCATCGGCATGGGCGAAACGCACACATGGAACGACGTCGCGGAAATCTATTCCGATGTTTTGGGCGCCGAATTCGAATGGGTGGACACGGACGCCTATATTCAGTATGCAACCGGCGGAGGGTACATGGCCAAGTGCATGCTCTTCTATGACCGGCTCCTTGACCGGCAGGTGGATATATCAAAGGTGCTGCATGCCACAGGATTGAAAATCGAGGATCTGGTGACAACAAAAGACGGCATCCTGTATGAGCTGGAATACCTCGCCGGACGTCCCGATCTTGTGCAGCGGTTTGAAAACACCGCAAGCCTGGAAATCCTTCGGAAGATGGATGCGTATCTTGAAAGGCAGGGGGAAGGCCAATGAAAGCGATCATGATTCAGCAGGACGAACGCCGTTCCCTGCTGTGGACGGATGTGGATGAACCGGCTCTGCGCAGCAACGAAGTACGCATCAAGGTTGCCTATGCGGCGCTGAACCGCGCAGATCTGATGCAGCGTGAAGGAGACTATCCGCCGCCGCCGGATTGCCCCGAATGGATGGGGTTGGAGGTCTCCGGCAAGATTGTTGCCTTCGGCGAGGACGCCGCAGGGAATTCGCCTTACCGTGTGGGGGATCGGGTTTGCGCCCTGCTCGGCGGCGGCGGCTATGCGGAATATGTCAATGTTCCCTGGGGAATGGTCATGCCGCTGCCCGAAGGAGTCTCCATGGCGGAAGCCGCCGCAATGCCGGAGGCATTTGCCACCGCCTATTTGAATCTGTTCTGGGTCGGCGGATTAAAGAGGGGCGACACGCTGCTGATGAACGCCGGCGCCAGCGGCTTGGCCAGCGTGGTCATTCCCATGGCCAAGGCCTTCGGCGCCCGCGTTATTACGACGATTATCGACGAGGACAAGCGTCAGGAGGTCGCCAAAACAGGCGCGGACCTGATTGTGAATACCGCCGTCCAGCCGATTGCGGACGTCCTGCAGGCCGAGCTGTCGGAGGGACGTCCCGTGGATGTAGCCATCGACTGCCTCGGCGGCGAGGTCATGGGGCAATGCCTTGAATGCCTGCGCCATGGCGCGCGATGGATTGTGATTGCCGCGCTGGCGGGACAGTTTACCAGTATAGATCTGAAGAACATTTATAAGCGCAATGTGAAAATCATCGGCTCTACCCTTCGCTCCAAGAGCCCTGATGAGAAGAAGGCGATCCTCTCCGCCCTCGTTCAGGATGTATGGCCAAAGGTCAAAAGCGGCGAAGTGCGCCCCACCATTTACCGGGTCATGCCCATTACCCAAGCGGAGGAAGCCCATGCTATCCTTCAGCGCGGCGAAAACGTAGGGAAGGTTGTGCTGCAAATTGTTTAAGACAGGGCGCGCTTCCCATGCGAAGCGACTCCGGTCAGGTGGGGAATATGCGCGGTGAACCGATGGATTGCACGGGGCGCTGCGTCCCGAATCGGAACGAACGCTCTGCGCGCCGTCATGGAAGGGCGATCATTTGCGGAATGTCGCTAAGCCCGCCTTTTCCCCTGAATCGCTTTGCGCCCCACACGGCTGCGCGGGGCGCAAAGTGTGTCGAAAACTGTATTTTTACCACGCTTCATGCAGAATGACGCCTTGCATTCTGCAGGACAGGCTGCAAAAATGATTTTTCTGCGCGAACGCTCCGCAAAATTTCCCTGCCCGTCAAAGGCGGGCGATCCGAAGCAAAAGGGCGACAGCACAAAATGCTGCCGCCCTTTCTTGCATCCGGCTGATTGGCTCGCTGCTTTTTTGACAGCCCGAACGAATTTCCGATTCGTTCTCACGTCTCCCTTTCCTCCGCCGCCCGCGCCGCGCGGGGCACATCGCCCGAAAAGACGGTGGCCTGCGCGTCGCTTTGCACGGTCAGGTCGCCGCCGACGCCGCGCAGCGTTTCACGCGCGATGTACAGCCCCATGCCGCGGCCCTCGCCCTTGCCGGAATAGCCGGGTTCGAAAATATCCGCCTGCTTTTCCGCAGGAATTGCCGGGCCGTTGTTCCAAACCTCGAAGAAAAAGCGCTTAACATCCTCGCCCAGCGTCAGCACCAAGCGCGGCTTTTTCACCTCTGCCAGCGCGTCCATGGCGTTATCCAGCAGATTGGAAAGCACGCGGCACATCTCCCACGCAGGCAGGGGCAGCCCCTCCCACGTTCCCTGCACACGAATCTCCGTGTAAATTCCGCGCTCCGCCGCCTCCGCCGTCTTGGCGCGCAGCAGGGCGTTGACCGGCGCGCAGGCCGTTTTGAGCGTTTTGCTCAGCGCCTGAATGCTGCCGTACACCTGATCGATATAGCGGTTTGCCTCCTGATGCTCGCCCATCTCGATCAGGCTGTAAACCACCTGCAGATGATTGAGAAAATCGTGCCGCTGGGCGCGCAGGGCGTGGTTGAGATCCGTCATCTGGTTGACGGTTTCGTTCAGTCCCGAAAGCTTAACCGTCATGCGCCGCGCCGCCAACGCCTCGCGAATATCCACCGCAGCGCCCCATGCCGCCACAAGGAACATCACAATAACCAGCACGTCGCCCAGCACGCCGCTGAACGCGGCGTTCACCTCGTCATTCAGCACATAAACGGCCAGCGCGGCCATGGCGGCAATCTGCAGCGCGTTAATCACGATGGCGTAATCCGCCGCCTTGCGCAGGTTAAACTGCGGCCGCGGCCTGCGAATTGTTTTCATTCAGGCTCCATCTCCCTTCGCAGCGCGGCCAGCGCGCGGCGTTCCATGCGCGAAACCTGCATCTGCGACATTTGCAGCCGCTGCGCCGCCTCCCGCTGGCTGAGCCGCTGCGTAAAGCGAAGCGCAAGCAGCGATTGCTCCTGCGTGCTGAGCTTGGCCAGCGCGCGTTCCAGATCAGCGCGCCGTTCGGCGTTTTCGAAGCCGGGCTCCTGAAACGGCAGCCTGTCGCCCAGCGTCATGCCCTCCTCGTCCGGCTGATCGATGGAGGCGACGCGCGCCCTGTCGCGCAGGGCGACGGCCTCCATCACGCGCTCCATCTCCCAGCCCAACGCCGTCGACAGCTCGCGCGGCGTCGGCTCCCGGCGATGTTGGGCGACGAACGCCTCCCGGGCGCGCTGCAATTGTGCGGCCTGCTCCGCCAGCGTGCGCGGCGCGCGCACAACACCCGCCCGATCCCGCAGATAATTGCGCACCGCTCCTGTGATCGTGGGCGTTACGAAGGTCGTAAACTTGAGCCCGCGCGACGCGTCGAACGTACGCAGTGCAGACACGCACGCCATGCAGGCAACCTGATACAGATCGTCATATTCCGCGCCGCGGCCGTGAAAGCGCCGCGCGATCATCGCGCACAACGCCAGCGACGCCTCCAGCGCCCGCCGCAGCGCCTCTTCGTCGTGGGACGCGGCGTATTCGCATGCCAGCGCATGCATCAACGAAGCGTCCATCGTCATACGCAGGCGGGCAGAATCATATGCACGCCGCGCACGCCGTGCTCGTCCCGCTCCAGATCCACATCGCGCACAAGCGTTCCGATAATCAGTCGGGCGATATCCGCATCGGCCGCATCCGGGCAGGACTGCTTCGTCTGCATCGACGCGTTCAGGCACACGTGCAGGCCGTCCCGCTCCGCCGTGCAGCGCAGCGTCAGCGTTTCGGCCTGATAATCCTGATGCAGCAGCAATTCGCAGCTTTCGTCAATCGCCGTTTTCAGGTCGTCCATCACATCCAGCGGCAGATCGTACAGCGCGCATACGCCGGACACCGCCATTCGAAGCACCATCGTCCATTCCGGCCGCGCCGGAACGCTCAAAACCATCGGGTTCACGCTTTCCTCACCACTTTCATATTTTCCGCATCCACTTCGCCGCGCAGCGCGGCGGCCGCGGTTTCCGCATCGCACACCCATGCCTCGCGCGGAGCAAGCAGCGTAAGCTGCTCCTTGGGCAGATGCATATACACCGGCACGCCGCCGGGAATACCCGAAAGCAGCGCCAGCACGCTCGGCATCTGCTCTCGGTCGAGCCGAAGATACAGCTTTTCCGGCGCGTCCTTGGCGCGCTGCGCCGGCGTTTTTCCGCTTTCGCGGGGCGCGCCCTGCCGCGGCGCGGCGGTTAACGGCTCAATCGTGTCGATCAGGAGCTTGGGCTCCTCATCCTCGCGAACCGAAAGCTTTCCCGTCGCCAGCACCGGCTGATCCACCGCCAATTCGCGGCTATAGCGCTCGTAAATGCGGGGAAAGAGCAGGCATTCGATCTGCCCGGTCTGGTCCTCCAGCGTAAGAAAGCCCATCATCGCGCCCTTTTTGGTTGCCTTGGCGTGCGTTTCCACGATCATGCCGCCCATGGCGACGCTACGTCCGTCCTCGGAAAGCCCCCTGTCCTCGCGCTCCTCAAATTCGGCCAGATACGCCGTGTTGACCGGCAGCTTTTTCAGGGTATCCGCATATTCGTCCAAGGGATGCGCCGTGCAGTATACGCCCGTCATTTCCTTTTCCTGCGCCAGAAGCTCGCGCAGCGGATATTCCGGCACGCGGGGGAACGTTTCCTCCGTGCGCATGCTTTCGCCCGGCTGCCCGAAATCAAAGAAGGAAACCTGTCCCAGCACATTCTGCCGCCGCTGGCTCTGCTGCGCGTCCATCGCGCCCTCGTACACCGCCATGCACTGCGCGCGGTTCGCGCCCACGCCGTCAAAGCACCCCGCCTTAATCAGGCTTTCCACGGCGCGCTTGTTCACATCCTCGCCCGAAACGCGGTGGCAAAAATCGAAAATATCCGCAAATGCGCCGTGCGCCGCGCGCTCGAGCACAATGCTTTCCACCGCCCTCTCCCCCACGTTCTTCACGCCGCCCATGCCAAAGCGGATGCCTGGCTCTCCAGCGCTCAGATCGACAGAAAATTTGCGCTGGGAACAGTTAATGTGCGGCGGCAGCACGGGAATGCCCTTCTGACGGCAATAGTAGATATAGCCTGCAATCTTCCCCGCGTTGCCCGTGACCGAGTTCATCAGCGCGGCCATAAATTCAGCGGGATAATGGCATTTGAGATAACCCGTTCGAAGAGCGACCACAGCGTAGCACGCAGCGTGCGGCTTATTAAAGGCATAGGATGCGAAAGCTGTCATTTCATCGAAAATCTGCTCCGCGGCCTCGGCCGGCACGCCGCGCGCCACCGCGCCGGGGATATGCTCCTCCTGCGAACCGTAGACGAAGTTTTTCCGTTCCTTGGCCATAACGTCCTTTTTCTTTTTCGCCATCGCGCGGCGAACCAGATCGCTTCGGCCGTAGGAATAGCCCGCCAGATCGCGCACGATCTGCATCACCTGCTCCTGATACACCATGCAGCCGTAGGTCACATCCAGAATCGGCGCGAGCAGCGGCGTGATATACTTCACCGTTTCGGGATGCTGCTTGCCGCGAATGTAGCGCGGAATGGATTCCATCGGCCCGGGACGGTAAAGCGAAATCGCGGCGATAACGTCCTCAAAATTCCGCGGGCGCATATTGGTCAGAAAGGCGCGCATCCCGCCGCCTTCCAATTGAAATACGCCGTCCGTATCGCCTGCGCAGATCATGTCGTATACCTTTTCGTCGTCCAGCGGAATATCCTCAGGTTGAAGGTCTATGCCGCGCAGGCGCAGCATATCCAGCGTATCGCGGATAACGGTCAGCGTACGCAGCCCCAGAAAATCCATCTTGAGCAGCCCCAGCTTTTCAATAATGCCCATGGGGTACTGCGTGGTAATCACTTCGTCGTTTCGCTGCAGCGGCACATAGTCCGTCACCGCGTCGCGGGTGATAAGCACGCCCGCGGCATGGGTCGAGGCATGGCGCGGCATGCCCTCCAGCGTCAGCGCAGTGTCGACCAGCCGCTTAACGCGCGCGTCGTTATCGTACATTTCCTTCAGGTCTCGGCTTTGCTCCAGCGCCTTTTCCAGCGTCATGGACAGCGCGGCGGGTACCGCCTTGGCCACCTGATCCACCTCGGCGTAGGGATAGCCCAGCACGCGTCCCACATCGCGCAGCACGCCGCGGGCCGCCATCGTGCCAAAGGTGATGATCTGGCACACATGATCCTGTCCGTATTTACGCGCGACATAGTCGATGACCTCCTGCCGCCGCTCGTAGCAAAAATCCACGTCGATATCCGGCATGGAAACGCGTTCCGGGTTCAGAAAGCGCTCAAAGAGCAGGTTGTACTTGAGCGGATCGAGCATGGTGATATTCAGGCAGTATGCCACAATGCTGCCCGCGCCGCTGCCGCGCCCGGGGCCGACCATGATGCCGTTGTCCTTGGCGTACTTGATAAAATCCCACACGATCAGAAAGTAATCCACATAGCCCATCTTTGCGATGACCGAAAGCTCGTATTCCAGCCGTTCGCGCGCGGCCGCGTCGTCCTGCGGATAGCGCGCGCGCAGCCCCTCCTCGCACAGGCGGCGCAGCATGCTTTCGCTCGTTTCGCCCTCCGGCACGGGATAGCGCGGCAGATGGATGGTATGAAAATCAAAATCCACCCGGCAGCGGGCGGCAATCTCCGCCGCGCGCGCAACGGCGTCCGCGTGATCGGGGAACAGCGAAAGCATCTCTTCCTCGGATTTGACGAACAATTCGCGGGTGTGCATCCGCATGCGCTGTTCATCCTCGAGCGTCTTGCCCGTCTGGATGCACATGAGCACCTCCTGCGCGTCGGCGTCCTCCCGCGTAAGATAGTGGCAGTCGTTCGTCGCCACAAGCGGCACGCCCGTCTTTTCGCTCATGGCAATCAGCCGGGGAAGCACCGTCTTTTCCTCCGGGATGCCATGATCCATGATTTCAATATAGAAATGCTCCGGGCCGAATATATCGCACATCATGCGCACATACGCTTCGGCGTCCTGATACCGCTCGTCCAGCAGAAGCTTGGGCAAATCCCCGCTCAGACACGCCGACAGCGCAATCAGCCCCTCGTGGCGCTCCCGCAGCAGCGCATAATCGATTCGCGGCTTGTAATAATAACCGCGGGTGAAGGATTCGCTGGAAAGGAACATCAAATTCCGGTAGCCCGTCTCATTTTCACACAGCAGAATCAAATGGCTGTATTCGCGGGAAAGCGCGCGCTTGTCCTCCATATCGGGGCAGACATACATTTCGCAGCCGATGACCGGATGAACGCCCGCCTCCTTGCAGGCGGTGTAGAACTCCACCGCGCCGTAAAGCACGCCGTGATCCGTACTGGCGCAGGCGTTCATGCCCAGCTCCTTCACGCGCCCGACCAGCCGCCGGATGCGGCACGCGCCGTCCAGCAGGCTGTATTCCGTGTGCAGATGCAGATGCGCAAACGCCATTGTCCATTCCTCCTTGCAGGGTATTCCATCCTATTTTAATTATAACACAGTTTTTAGCGCTTGAAAACCGTCCCCATCGGAAAATCAACGCTTTGAAGGGGACGAAGCAAACAATTTTCCTCAAGCGCCTCCGCGCCCTTGCATTCATCCGGGCGCTATGCTACAATGCCTGTGGATGGAACGAGCGAACATTCCTTTCAGGAGTTGGCCGGCATGAAAAAGCTTCGTTTACAGGCGTTTCGCCTGACGCTCTCGGACATTTACAATCTGAAGGACGACGACGCGAAGGGGCGGCTAATCAGTCTGGGCAGCGGCCTGATGACGGCGTTTTATAACGTGTTCGTCACCGGTATTTTCTATACCGGCTTTCTGTCCATGTACGGCATGTCGATCACGGGCGTGGGCGTCATTTCCTTCATTCCCTACATCGCCAGCTGCTTCTCGATCTTTTCGCCCATGGCGCTGCGCCGCTTCAAAAGGCCGAAGCGGGCGATGCTGCTGGCCAAGGTTTTCTTTTACGTCCTGTATATTCTGGCCACAACGATCATGCCCACGCTGGTTCACGATGAGCGCGCGCGGCTGCTATGGTTTGCGGGCATTCTGTTTCTGGCGCATTCGGTTTACGCCCTGTTCAGCCCGGGGCTGACGGCGTGGTTTTACACCTTTTACCCGGCGGACAACGAGCGCCGCACCCGCTATATTACCCTCAACCAGATTTTTTCCTCCGTCATGAGCAGCTCGGTGCTGTTACTTTCCGGCCTGCTGACGGACGCGGTCGCCGGCTCGCCCCATCAGGGCGCGCTGATTCTCGCCTTCCGCTATCTGGCGTTCGGGCTGGTCCTGATCGACGTGGGCATGCAGGCCTGCGCCAAGGAGCGCCCCCTGTCGGCGGGTGCGCCGGTGCGCCTTCGTCAGGTCTTTACTCTGCCCTTCCGCTATCGCAAATTCCTCCTGTGCATGCTGCTCATGTTTTATTGGAGCTTTATTTCCAACCTGAACAACGGGCTGTGGAACTACCATTTGCTCAACCACATGCATTTTTCCTACACGCTGATTAACGCCATGTCGGCGGTCTACACGGCGGTGCTGGTCACCACGTCGGGGCTGTGGCGGCGCGCGCTTCGGCGCTATTCGTGGATCAAGACCTTCGGCATCGCCAACCTGATCTGGGTGCCGACAGAGGTATTTTTCTTTCTGATGACGCCGGATCGGGCGTATTTGTACGTGCCGCTTTGCGTTGTGCAGCACCTGATTTCCGTCGGGCTGAACCTTTCCTACGCCAACGTGCTCTACATGAACCTGCCGAAGGAAAACGCCACGGCGCACATCGCCTTCCAGAGCATCGGCTGCAACCTGTTTTCCTTCCTCGGCCTGATAACGGGCACCGCCATCAGCGGCATTACCGGCGACGGCACCTTCCGCTTCCTTGGCATGGACGCCTACTCCGTGCAGTTTACGACCCTCGCCCGCGCCGTCACCATGGGCTCCGTCGCCTTGATCTGCATTCGCTTCTGGCGCGCCTTCACAAGGGACGAGGATATCCGGGAGGTGGAGGCGCAAAACGAAGTGCGCCGCACGCACCGCGCCGTACGCCGGCGTTTGCGCCAGAGCGGACGCTAAGACGGCGTATGCTTAAGGCGTAAGGCCGTCTCTTGACCGGCAATAAGCGGCGAGCCCGTTCATTCGCCCAGCCCGTCCGCATAACAAGCCTCCACGGCTGCCGCCATGGCAAGCTTCATCATGCGCTGCGGCATCATCAGGCCGAAGCTGCCGCGACGCGCAGCAAAATACCTTTCAGTATTGCTTATTAACCCAAGGGGGCCGCGAATATGAACAAGCGCAAAGCAACGGCATTCCTTCTGGCTGTCATTCTTTGCATCGTTGGAATCGCCGTCCATCTAAGCGATGCCCGCATGCAAAGAGAAGAGCAATGTATCAACGCATGCGCCGATATCTTTGAGTACGAAATATACGAAGCTATCGCCCTGAACGCTTCTCCTCTGCGGCGCGAGACGCAAGCGACAGAAGACGTCGCCCAGTTGTTTTCCCGGCAAAAGCAGCTGGAGAGCATTTCGGTTTTAGACGCGCAAACCATTCGGTTCGTTTTTGACTGGTCAATCTTTGCGCCGGAAAAGCATGCCGAATTGCTTTATGCCCAAAACGATCGTCTTGCTCTGGCGTTGTTTCTGCCCGATCGGAACGAATGGGTCTTGGAGGAGGAAAACAGCTTCCTGCTTTCCGGACTGGGCGTCAATGGGCAAGGATATATAAGCATCAAGCGAATCATGCCCTGCTGGTTTGATGTTGAGACGTATTTTCCAACATAGCGGGCCTCCGATGCGTACAGGCTTGCGTCAAGCGCCATCGCGAATGCATCGGTCAGGAAACGCCGGACGACGGCACGCTTTCAAAGCTTTTCCTGCGAAGAATGCAGGATTTTTTTGCGTTTTGTCAAACTAACATGACGTAAATTCCCAAGGACGGAGGCAAAGCGATGGAACGCATCATCGATATCGCGCATCTAAGCAAATCCTTCGGCACGGTTCACGCTGTGCAGGATCTATCCTTTCAGGTTCGCCGCGGCGAGCTTTTCGCCTTCCTGGGCGTAAATGGCGCAGGGAAATCAACCACCATTTCGATTCTCTGCGGGCAATTGCAAAAGGACGGCGGCACGGTGGCCATCGCCGGGCAAAGCGTCGAGGGGAATCTCGCCGACGTAACGCGGCGGCTGGGCGTTGTATTTCAAGGCTCCGTGCTGGATCAGGCGCTGACCGTGCGGGAAAACCTGCGTTGCCGCGCCGCGCTTTACGGCATTACCGGCAAAGCATTCCAGACCCGGCTGCGCGAATTGGCCGCGCTGCTGGATTTTGAAGCGCTGCTGGGCCGCACGGTCGGCAAGCTGTCGGGCGGCCAGCGTCGCCGCATCGATGTCGCCCGTGCGCTGCTGCATCGTCCCGAAATCCTGATTCTGGACGAGCCGACGACCGGGCTGGATCCGCAAACGCGAAAGCTGTTGTGGGACGTGGTGCAGTCGCTGCGCAAGGACCAGCGGATGACCGTCTTCCTCACCACGCACTATATGGAAGAGGCGGCGGATGCGGATTACATCGTCATTCTGGACGCCGGCAAAATTGCGGCGGAGGGAACGCCGCTGGCGCTCAAGAACCAATACACCGGCGATTTTATCACGCTCTATGGCGCGGATGTGGCGCAGGTCGCCGCCCTTGGCCTGCCCTGTGAAACGCTGCGCGGCGCGGTGCGGCTTTCCGTGCGGGATACGGCCGCGGCAACGCAGCTGATCCTGTCCCACCCCGCGCTGTTTACGGACTACGAAATCACCAAGGGCAAAATGGACGATGTATTTCTGGCCGTAACCGGAAAACGCCTGCAGGGAGGAAGGGAAAAATGATGACCGGCCTTTATAACCTGATTCGGCGCAACTGCAGGCTTTTTTTCAAGGATCGGGGCGCGTTCTTTTCCTCGCTGATCTCCCCCGTCATTCTGCTGGTTCTGTACGCCACATTCCTGAACGGCGTTTACCGCGACGCTTTTACCGCCAATATTCCGGCCGGCTTCTCCTTGCCGGAAAGCGTCGTCGCCGCGTTGGCCAACGGCCAGCTTGCGTCCTCGCTGCTGGCGGTCAGCTGCGTCACGGTGGCTTTCTGCTCCAATATGATGATGGTACAGGATAAGGTTTCCGGCGCGCGCAGGGATTTGACCGTCACGCCGGTTCGCAAAAGCACGCTGGCGCTCAGCTACTATGTCGCCACGCTGCTTTCCTCGCTGCTCATCTGTTTGGTTGCGGCGGGCATATGCTTCCTGTACATGCTCAAAACCGGCTGGTATCTTTCCGCCGGCGACGTGGGGCTTATCGTGCTGGATATTTTTCTGCTGGTCATGTTCGGCACGGCGCTCTCCTCCATCGTCAATGTGTTTTTAACCACGCAGGGGCAAATTTCCGCCGTTGGCACGGTCGTCTCCTCTGGCTACGGCTTTATCTGCGGCGCGTACATGCCCATTTCGCAGTTCGGTGCAGGCCTGCAGCGCGTGCTCTCCCTGTTGCCGGGCACGTATGGCACAAGCCTGATCCGCAATCACGCCATGCAGGGCGCGTTTCGCGAAATGCGAAATCAGCATGTCCCTGACGCAGTGATTCAGGGCATCATGGACAGCGTCGACTGCCGCCCCGCCTGCTTCGGGCATACGATCAGCGTTCCGCAGATGTACGCCATCATGATCGCAACCATCGTCGTACTGATTGCCGTTTATGTGCTGATTAACAAGCTGCGCCGGGAAAACGGCTGACCGTCAGGCTGACAGCCACCGTCCCGTGGGAAAAAGCCGTTTGAAAAAGCACGCTGTAGTATATATATGCTCCGCCCCTTGCGCAGGCATGGAAAGCGGAGCGTTTTTTATTAAGAAATATTCGCAAAACGGCGGCAGAATGCATCGTTTCCCGCCTGCAGTTACAAATGCGGAGGACACAGCCTGCAATAAGGCGATAATGGAAACGGCGCGGAGATCGCATTCCATCCCTTAGTTGAAAAAGACTTAATCCAAACGAATGCCGCGGAAAGCTCTTCTTCGTAAAAAGCCTTCCGCGGCATGCATTGCGTTTTGCGCAATCGCGATGGTGTGCAAAGCGCAGCCTGTAAGCCGGGTTCTGTTGAAAATGGCCATCTATCTAAGCGCAAAGTCGCCAATGCGCTTGAGCGATACTGCGGGAACAGGACGGGCCGCCCTATGCGTTCCCTACATCTTGCACCGAATGGGGTTTACATGACGGTACAGTCGCCAGACCGCCGGTGCGCTCTTACCGCACCTTTCCACCCTTACCGCGCGAAGCGCGGCGGTATCTCTCTGTTGCACTTGCCTTGGAGTCGCCTCCACCAGCCGTTAGCTGGCATTCTGCCCTACGGTGCCCGGACTTTCCTCATGCCTTGCGGCACGCGGCCATTCAGCTGCCTTTCGCACAGCTTCATTATAGCGCGTTTTCGTCGTTTCGTCAATTACGAAAGGGCGTTTTCGCCCTTCGCGCCGCCCGTCAATCTCCTTCTATAGTGCCGTCATCGCAAAGCGGCGAATGCGCGTCCTGTTCAGGCACGCGCCGTCCACATCCGTATTCCCGGCGCAATAGGCAAGAAAAACATATCCGTCCGCCTCGTGAATCGCCGTATAGCAATAGCCCGCGTGCGGATCCGCCTCAATCGTCTTCGGCTCCGACCAGTTCACACCGTCGTCCGAACTCATTGCATACACCAGCGGCGTACGTCCGCCCGTGCGCGGATATGCGCTGCGCGTCGGATAATCCGGCACAGGATTCCATACGCTCAGCAGCCGCCCGTCGGACAGACGCTTGGCCGACAATGGCGACAAGGGCGATGTAAACCACGAGGGCTCGAGCGGCGAAAAGCGCTGCCCCTGCGTGCGGGAAAAGCACGCATATTGCCGTCCCAGCACCGTGCGCCCCCAGCAGGCAACCAGACCGCCTGAAAGCTCAATCACTCCGGGTTCCTGAAAACCGCCCCACGCATACGGGCTTTGCATCGCAAGCGGGAAATCGCCCTCCTGCCACGTCAGGCCGTCGTCGTCCGAAAAGAATAGATACCCAACGCCCGGCCCGAAGCGCTCCAGCGCGCCGGTTTCCGGATGAACCGTCATGGCGTGCTGCGCGACAGGCAGCAATATGCGGCCGGTTTTCAGGCGCACCACGCGGTCGTTATTCATTACGAAATAGCCCGGACGCCGAATGCAGCGCATGGGCGCGCCCCAGCTTTTCCCCTCGTCCAAGGAAATGCGAAGCTCCGGCCGCATATCCTGCCAGCTTTGCCGGTTCAGGTAAAACAGCCCGATTCCGCCGTTTCGCATGCGCAGGAGCGACAGGCTCATCACGTTCATCGCCTGAAGCGCCCGCGCGGAAAGCACTGTTTCCGGCTGCGTCCACGTTGCGCCATGATCCCACGAACGAATGGCGACAATATCCGCCCGCGCGTGGTCGTCCGCGCTCTCCCCCGCAAAACGGCTGTAGGCGAAAAGCAGGCCGCCGTCATGAAGCGTCAGAAATGCACCCTCGCTGTTGCGCGGGTTGCCCTGCGCCGGCGGGATATCCAGCACGCATTGTCCAAGCGGCATTTTTCTTTCCTCCTCAGCCGACGATACCGCTGCGCTCTACGCCCTGTATAAACCAGCGCTGAACCACCACATACAGCGCAACCAACGGCAAAAATACCAGCAGCGCAGCCGTTTTGGCGATGGCGGATTCATAGACCGGGCTTTTGAGAATAAACGCATAGTGCACCGGCACCTTGGACGACACCGCCGACAGCGCCTGATCGACGGACGCCGTGGCCACATTATAGGCAAGCATCAGGTTTTTGGTATTCGCGCTGTCAAAAAGCTTCACATAGTGCGGGTCGTTCCAATTCCACACAAAGGACAAGACCCCAACCGTCAGCAGCCCCGCGCCGGCAGCGGGCAGCACAATGTGCAAAAAGGTTCGCACAAAGCCGGCGCCGTCGATGTATGCCGCCTCCTCCAGCTCCTTGGGCAGGCCCTTGAACGTCTGGCGGAAGATATAAATATACAATCCGCTCTTGAGTCCCATGGCAAGGGCGTTGAGAATGTAGAGCGACGCGGGATTGTTCAGCAGGTTCATCGGCTTTCCCGTCATCATCTGGATGAGTCCCTTTCCTGTGATCGCCCTGAGCAAAATGCCGATATCAAATTCCTTAAAGTACAGATACTGCGGCAGCATGCACATCTGCGGCGGCACAACGATGGTCACAATCACCATCAGGAAGCACAGATTGCGCCCCGGGAATTTCAGCCGCGCAAAGGAATAGCCCGCCAGAAGCGCCGAAAGCGTCTGCAGCAGCGTAACAATCGTCGTGGTCAGCAGCGTATAGGGCAGCGATTTGCCGTAATTCAGCATCAGGTAGCTCACATGCCAGTTTTCAACCGACAGCCGCGCGGGAATCCACATGGAGGAAGGAAAATTCAAATCGCGCGGATTGGTAAAGGCAATGGAAAGGTTGCGCAGAATGGGCGCAAGAATCAGATAGGAAAGGCAAACGATGAGCAGGTAGCGGCAGAAGGATATCAGAAACCGCTTGGCTCGCTTTTGCGCCTTCGGCCCGCGGAAGCAGGCAAAGGCGGGCTTCTCCGCACACTTATTCGTCATAATAGAACACCACCTTTCGCACCAGCAGCGCCGCAATAGCAATCACCAGCATATTCATCAGCAGGTAAACGCAGCTCATCGCCGCCGCCATTCCGTGCTGGCTTTGCTTGAAGCCGATCGTGTAGACGTAATCGATGATATCCGACCGGGTGAACAGATCGGCCAGCGTATAGATGGTACAGGTCAGCAGCATGGGACTGACCATGACCACCGTCACCTTCCAGAAGGTTTCATACCCCGTCGCACCCTCGATTTTTGCCACCTCGTAAAGCGCGGGCGAAATTCCCTGCAGCGCCGCAAGGAAAATCAGAATCTGAATGCCGGAGAGCGAAACGATTTCAAAGATGTTGTTCACGCCGTCCAGCAGGTAATCCAGAATTTCCTTTCCGACGCCCAGATTCAGCAGAAGGCCGGATATCATCCCCGCGCCGTACACGCGCTCGCTCTGCCCCTCGCCCATCATCTGCCCGGAAAGGTTCGTCACGCGTTCCAGCAGCAGACCCGTCGCCATGATGATAGGAATAAAGAAGATCGCGCGCGCAACCGCCCTGCCCTTGAATTTCCCGTTGAGCAAAATAGCGCATAGCAGGGAAAAGATAATCACCAGCGGCGTCATCAGCACCGTTTCCAGCAGCGTACTGGTCAGCGCCGGCAGAAAATTTGCATTCACAAACAGCGCCTTGTAATAATTCTCCAAGCCGACGGGCGATTGGCTCACGCCGCCGAGCGGCACAATCTTCACCTCGCTCAGGCTGTAGCCGATCATATGCGCCAGCGGCAGGAAAAACAGCGACAAAAAGCCGATCAGCCATGGCAGAAGAAAGATCACACCCCACAGCGCCGTCTTTTTCCGGAAGGACATCCGGTAATAAAACGATCTTCTTTTCTCCCTGCCCGGCGCAGCCTTTCCCTGTGTCATGGCAATTCCTCCTTGCTGATCCGATAACCGTGCGGCGCGACCGTCTCGCCGTCCGCCTGTGCCGGCGCGTCGCCGTAATTGAGCCAGACGATTACGCCGTTATCGTATGTCACCCGCCGCAAGCCGCCCGGCAAAAGCGCATGGCCGCTGATGCGCGCATCGCGAACAAGGCGATAGAACGCGCTGTATTCGTCGTAATACGCCGCCGCCTTCTCCAGCCATTGCGTATACTGCGTGGCGTAATAGGCCATGTAATCCATATCCTGCGTATGGTGGAAAATTTCCGGGGATTGATAGGTGAAGGTGAAGCGCGGCGCAGATTTGCTTTCCATCGCAAAGAGCATTTCACGCCACAAATCGCTATGCGCCGAAAGGTTCCACGACGTGGCGGAGCAGGGCACGCAGCCCTCCAGCACCATTTGCAGGAAGGGAATAGACGCATCGGTTATTTGGTATCCGTTGTCGCCGGTGGGCAGGTTGGTCGCCGCAGCGGCATACGGCAGCGCATAGAGCGCCGGGCGGTCAAGCAAAAGCGCGTATTTCGCCCCCAGCGTCTCAAACGCCTGCGCATAGCGCGGCACGGCGCCGGTTCGGGAAAGGTTTTCGCCGCGCTTGTTGTTGCCCACCAGCGTTTCGCCAAGGTCAAACACCGCAAGGCCGCCGAGATGATAGCGTGAAAGCGATTTCACGGCCTTTTCGGCATATTCCGCAAGGTACTCTGGCGAAACATAATAGCCGTCGACCGCGGTAAAGGTTTTTTTCATGATCGGCTCTGCGAAAACCACCGCCTCGGCCACCTCGCCGTCATGCCGGCGCGGCGCCTGCGACAGCTTCGAAAAGCCGCGCGTCCCGTATACGCGCCCCGCATACACGCCGGGATAAAGCGCGTCGCCGTTTTGCTCCAGCCGCGCAGCCAAATCGGAAAGCTGCCGCGCGCCGCCCATGCCGCCGTCCAGATCCGCGCGCGTAAGGGCGGCATGCTTCACACCGCCGTAGAACAGCCCGCTGAAAATCATTCGGATATTCTTGACGTCCAGCTTGCGGAGCGCGTCGTAAATTTCCCCCGCCTGTGCAATCGTCGTGGCCTGCACAGAGGACATATAGGGCACGCCCGCAAAGAACTTTTTCTTGGCGACCGCGCCGACAAATTCCACATAAAACGGCGCGTCCGGGTCGTCGGCGCGCTCCGTCAGCACGCCGCGGCGCAGCAGATAATCGCGATATGTCCGCGCCATGCCGGTATAATCGGCGTTTTCCCCCGACAGCAGCCGATAGCGCACCACGATATCGCCGCTGTACACATCGCTGTTGAAGCGCGGGCTGGTCACGCTCTCGTTGCCCGCAAGGGAAACGTTTTCAATTTCACGCAGGGTAAAGCGGCAATACACACGGTTGAACTCATCGCTTTTTCCCGAAACATCGGCATGAATGGAGGCCAGCTCCGCGCCCTGCTCAATGATCGCCAGCACGGCGCTGTTTTCCGTCTTCAGGCCGTACACCGGCAGCGCCACATTGGTCGTTGGCGTGGCATAGGTTCCGGCGTTGACCAGAGCATCCCGGCCATATACGCGCGCCTGATAGGCCGTGGCCGCCGTTTTGCCATTGTTGCATTCAATCAGCGCGCCCGAGCCGTCCGGGACGAACAGATAGCCGCTTTCCGTCTGATCGGCGCGCAGGAAATAGGGCAAAAGATCCAGCGTCGTCACTTCGTTTTCTTCGGTAAAGGAAATTTCGTCGGCGGGAATGGTTACCAGCAAATCCTCTCCATCCAGCTGAAAGCGTACGGCGACAAAAAGCTCGGGCAGATAGGCGCGCTTATGGTCGATGGCGGCGTTGTCCTCCGCCATATCCTCCTGCGTATAAATGCCGCTCTCAAAGATCAGCTTATACAGCTCCTTAATCATCATCACGGAGAGAGAATCGTCCTTGACGCGAATCATGTACTCATATTCCATCCCCGCCAGCCGAACGGCGCGATAATTCTCCCTGATAGTTTTCTTCTGCTTCGAAGTCCAGCCCGCCTCCTCCAGCAGGCGCTGATATTTATCCGCGCGAATGCCCTTGGGCAGGTCGTCGACAATCAGCATATCGTCGCCGATGGTAAAGCGCAGCTCCACGCCGTTTTTGATCGGCTGCCAAACGCAGCTCCCCGTCTGGATCGATTTGGAATGGCTGTCCATCGCGCTGACGGCGCCGTTTTTCGCGTTGGTAATATAATTGACAATCAGCGTCGATTTCTGCGTGTTTTTGACGCTTTTGTTGCCTATTTTCCCGTTCAGCGCCGCCGTATCCAGCCGTTCGCCCGTTTCCTTGTTCACAAGGCGCACCTGCATGGTTTTCTCATCCAGCAGCAGCGCGCGCGTCTCCGTCTCGGCCGCCAGAATAAAGCCCGCGTCCTCCGGCAGCGCATCATACGCCAACGCGCCGGCGCATGCCGCCGCCAGCAGCAGCGTGACGATGAAAATCAACCCCGTTTTGCGCATCCGTACATCCTCCCCGCCGCCAAAGTCAGAATAGCTTGAGCATCAGTTCCTTGGTGAACACGACCACAAAATCCCAAAGATCGGCCACCAGCGTGAACACCAGCATCAGAATGAACACCAGCACCATCATGGCCAGCAGCGTCAGCACGATCGACCCGACGCCGCGGCCGAAGCTGTATTCATGCACGACGACCAGCCCAATGAAAAGATAGAGGCAAAAGGCGAAAACGCCGACGCCCTGCACCGTATAGCTTATCGTCATCTCGTCCAGCGTCAGCACGTTGGACAGGATCAGCGCCGCGATTCGCGTCAGGCAGAGCGGGAACATGGCGTACATCGTCGCCATAAAGATTTCGCCCAGCCGCCCCTTGCCGTCCATCAGCGTCGTCACGCACCAGTTGCCCACCACAAACAGCGCGACCGGAAACAGCACCGTCAGCGACAAATACAGGCTGTCGACGCCGTATATATCATGATAGTTGGTCAGAAAGCCGCCATAGACAAATTCCAGCACGCTCAGCAGTGCGGAAAGAAGCAGCATAAAGAAAGCGAAGGGATAGCTGCCCGCACGCTCGTATTTCATTTCGTCAAAGCGTTTGAAGGGGCGCAGCAGCAGACGCGCCGGAAAAACCCAGAAATCGTTCAGTATCCTGCCGCCAAGCCGCTTCCCCGTGCGTTCCCGAACCGTCATAGGCAAGCCCTCCTTTTCAGCGCGCGCGCCCGCCGCACACGGCGAAGCGCAGCCAGCACGACGAGCGCCGCGCCCAGCGACACGACAAAGGGCGTGAAATACGCGCGCATCGTCCGATTGCGAACCTTTTCATACGCCTTGTCGTAATATTCGCGATCCGCGCCCTTTTTCAGGTACTCCATCGCCTCGTCGTATTCTCCGGTGCGCAGCAGCGTGCGGCCAATACCGGAATACGCAAGGAACAGGTTGTGGTTGAACGAAAGGGCCTCGCGCCAGTATTGCGCGGCAATATCATATTCATAGAGGTACTGATGCTTTACCGCGTTCATCAACGCCGCACCGTATTCTGTCTGGGAAAAAATCTCCAGCGACTGCGCCAGCGAATCCAGCACCAGAATTTTATCGTCCACAAAGCATGCGTCCACCGGATTGCGGAAGTAGCCTTCCCGATCGCCGCTGCCGCCGAAAATGAACAGCAGCTCGTGATCCTCGTTGTATCCGAAAACGCGGGAACGCGTACTGTCCAGACAAATGTACGCGCCGTAGGCGTTGGTATCCACCGCGATGAATTGCGATTCGCCAACCGGAATGCCAAAGCCTGTAGCGTTCGTCCACAAATCGCCCTGCGGATAGGGCTTGCCCTGCGCCACCTCGATGATGTTCTGTCCCTTGGCATTCAGGCGCTTGATCTTGGTCTTCTGCGTGTCCTGCGCCAGCAGCGTCGCAAAAAGAAAGCCGTCCTGATCGACACAGAGGTTTGTAAAATCGCTGGGTAGCCACATGACCTGCCGGGCGCGCTGCTCCTTGGTGGCAAATACGCGCCAGATCAGCTGCCACGGCGTAAACTGCACCTCGTTTACGCCGAAAAAGCGGTTGAACGCGCCGTCGGTCGACAGCTCGACAATCCCCTCGTACATGCCCTTGGAAATAACGTAAAGACGCCCGGCATGATCCAGCACCAGCTTGGTGGGGCGATAATTGACGTTTTCAAAGCCCACGATCGCCGGCCGCCCCAGCACGCGCAGCAGCGTGTGATCCGCCGCGAAATGCAATATGCGCGATTGATCGCTCTGGGAAATATAGTATTCGCCGTTTGCGCCCTCGGTAATACCGCTGCAGCCGGAAAGCGCAACCTCTTTCCCGTCTTCCACATAGGATGTAATCACCTGACGCACCGAAAAATCACGGTTGAGCAGCAGCAGCCGCGCAGCGCACAGCACGTAGACGCAATCGTCGGAAACATACGCGTCCACCAGCCCGTCCAGCTTTTCCACACCCGCCAGATCGCGCACCGTTAAAGAGCGCTCCAGCGTATAAGCCGGCGGCGCGGGCACGGCAATTTTGTGCTCGTCATACAGGTAGTTCGACGATCCCTCCCCTGCCAGCGCCGCGGAAAGCGGCAGCAGCGTCAGGCACAAAAGCATCATCAGCACTCGTTTCATCCTGCCACCTCCCTATTCCTTGATGCCGGACGTCGCCATGGTTTCCAGTACGTTCGACTGCGATATCACAAACAGGATAACCGGCACAATGAACATCAGCAGCGACGTTGCCGCCACCACGCCCGTACGCGCCACGCCCGAGCCCGTCAACTGGCTCAGCATGGCGGGCAGGGGCTTGAGGTTTTCGGTGTAGATAAAGCTGCTTCCCGTCGCGCCCCACAGGCTTTGGAAGGCGACGATGAACAGCGTAATCCACGCGGGCTTTACCGCGGGCATCACGATGCGCCAGAGCATTCCGAAATAGCTTGCGCCGTCAATCGAGGCCGCGTCAATCAGCGCGTCTGGCACCTGCTCCATAAAATTCTTCATCAGGAACAGCCCCAGCGACATGGAAAGCGCAGGCAGAATCACCGCCCAGCAGCTATCCACCAGCCCCAGCTTGCTCATAATCACATAGTTGGGCACCGCCGTAACCGCGGGGGAAAACATCAGCGACAGCAGCACCATCTGGTTGAGCGTCCGGCTGCCCGGGAAGCGGAACTTTGCCAGTGGAAAGGCAGCCATGCAGCTGAACACGATATGTCCCAGGGAGCCGAGCACAACAATCACCAGCGTATTGAACAGATACCGCGGGAAGGGCACCAGCGAATCGGCCAGCAGCTCGGACAGGTCGTAGAAGTTATCCATGGTCGGCTGAATGACAAACAGGCGCGGCGGGAAAATAAACAGCTCGTTGATGGGCTTAAAGGCATTGGAAACCATGAAGACAACCGGAAACAGCATCAGCAGCGCCAGCAGCAGCAGGAAAATCAACAGCGCCAAGCTGCCGCCCACCGAGCGGTTGGCCCGGCTGCCCGTCAGAAAGCGTCCGAAGGCCGTCTTGGGAAGGCGCTTGGGGCGCGGCATGCTTTTGAGCAGCCTTTTGCGCTGCTTTGCCTGACGCTTGGCAATCTTTTTCTGCTGGCGGGTTCGCTGCAGCGTCGCGATTTTATCATTCATATCAGCTGCCCACCTTTCCAAGCATTTTCTGCACCGCTTTGTTCAGCAGCAGCATCATGAAGAACAGCAGCACGGCAATCGCGCAGGCATAGCCCATTTCCAGCCGGACGATGCCGTAGTCGTTCAAATGGTTGATGATCGTGTGCGTGGCGTAATTGGTGGATGGAAAGCCGTTGAGCGCAACCGTAACATCCGCGATGGCCAGCGAATTGGTCACAGCCATTACCGCGCCAAAGAGCAGCTGCGGCACCATGTTGGGCAGGGTGATATACCACAGCTCCTGCCAGCGGTTGCGCACGCCGTCCACCTCCGCCGCCTCGTACTGCGATTTTTCCACGCCCTGCAAGCCGGCGATAAAGGAAAGGAAGCCCACGCCCAGACTCATCCACAGCGACACCAGAATGACGATCGCCATCATGTACTTTTCATCGCGCAGCCAGAGAATCGATTCCGATATGACGCCCATATTCAGCAGCCGCGCGTTAATGAAGCCGTACGCGTCGCCGGAAAAAAGCTGGGTAAAGATCACATATGCGTTGCCGGAAATGCTGGGAGCGTAGAAGATTACCGTCAGCACCGCGCGAAGCTTGGGCGGAAGCTCGCACAGCAGCCACGCCATTAAAAAGGAAAAAATGTATCCGAAGGGGCCGGTAATCAACGCCAGCACCAGCGTATTCTTGACCGCCTTAAGAAAAATCGGGTCGTCCAGAAACAGCTTCATGTAGTTGGTCAGGCCAATAAATTGCGGCGCCTGCAGCACGTTGAACTGCGTGAAGCTGAAATACACCGCCACCAGCACCGGCACTACCGTAAACAGCGAAAAGCAAAGCATGTAGGGCAGCAGCATCGCGTAGAGCTGCTTGCTCTTTTTTGCCTCAAGCCATCCATAGCGCCAGCGTTCGCCAAGCGTTACAGCGCCTCTGCGTCTCAATTCCGCCATTGCCGCTTCCCCCCTTACTGCGCGTCGTCCAAGCCGAATTCCTGTCGCTTGGCCGCAATTTCCTCGTTTATCATTTCATTATATTCAAACAATGTATCCGCCGGGTTTGTGTAGCTCGTAATCACGGTCACAAAAGCGTTGTTGAGATAGCGCCCTGTGATGTAGCCGCCGGGCACCTGCTCAACGCCGTGCAGAACAGGCAGCATATCCTCCAGCGTCCGGCGTATATCCAAATCCCAGCCGATACGGTCAAAGGCCTCCAAATTCGCCACCTGATAACGGCCGGACTGCCCGAGCACGGCCTCCATCTCCTGCGCGTACTTGGTCTGCGTATCGCCGCTCGTCCACCATTTCAGGAAATCCCACGCCGCTTCCGCCGTCCCCTTGCGCTCCACGATATTGCGTATAATCATCGATGCGCCCGTGACGCAGGGCGCGCCCCGAACAATCTCGCCCTGCGCGTTGCGCGTTCCGGGAACAGGCGCAACGCCCCAATCGCCGCGAATCTCCGGCGCGGAAACCGCCAAACGGTTGTAGGTGGACAGGTCGACAATTCCGATGGGCACCTCGCCCAGACGGAAGCGCGTGACAAAATCAATTTCCTGCGGGAAGCCATGCTGCGTGTAAAAATGCGTCCACCACTTGAAGGCGGCGTTTCCAATTTCACCGCTGAGCAGGCATTCGTCGCCGTCAGGCGAATACAGCGCGCCGCCCGTCTGGTATAGCCGCGAAAGGAAAACCGTGTTGATCGGCACGGAATTGCCCATCGAAAGCGCGGCGCCCATGGTAGAGGGCGGCGCCGTATCCAAATACAAATCCATGTTGTAGCGCTGAAGCTCCGGGATCAGGGCAATGAAATCATCCCACGTTTCGGGTATCTTCAGCCCCAGTTCATCCAAAATATCCTTGCGATAGAACATGACCGGAAAGCTCATCTGATCCGGCAGGGCGTACACGCCGCCATCATATTCAAACGCCTTGAGCGCCGCCGGCAGAAAACGCCCGGCGACCTGCTCGTAATCCTCAAACGTCGTCAGGTCATACGCCGCGCCGCGGAAGGCGAAATTCACTGGCGCTGTATTGCCAATCTGAATCGCCACATCCGGGCCGCGGCCGGTAAAGGTCGACGGCAGCAGCACATCGGCGCTGATAAGGCGCAGGTTAACCTTCACCCCATGCTCCGTCTCAAAGCTTTCGTTAATCAGCCTGCGAATGACCGAAAACTGGTCGCGGCCGATCGAAAGCCACACGTCGATCTCACGCGTTTCACGTCCGGAGCTCAGGCCGCTGTCGGCCACGTTATAGTCGTTGGTAAAGGAGCCGACAAACGCACGCAGCGAATGCCACAGGCCCTGAAGGAAATTGTCCTCCGCCTCAATATCCGGCAATTGCGTTCCGGCCAGCAGAATATAATCAATCTTCAGCGGCTGATCCATGAAATCCAGCACGGTTTTGCCCATCGCCGTGATGCATTCCTTGAAGGCGGACAGGCGGCGCAGCAGCTGCTCCTCAGAATCAGCCAGATAATCCAGCATGGCGAGCAGACGCGTTATGGCCGCCGTACGCTCGCTTCCCGAGCCGGTCAGCGCCGTCATGCGCGCCAGAATGTCGGAAAGCTCCTGCTTGTATTCCAGCAGGGTCGATTGCAAATTGGGGATTCGGGTATAGAGCTGATAGCTCTGATAAACGTCCGGGCTGGTGCCCGTCACGGCAATAATCGAGCGGTATACACGGTTCAGTCCCGCCGTCGCGGCGTCGATATCCCGCAAAATGTCCCCCAGCGCGCCCAGCGAAACCTCCAGCGCGATGCGGTTCGTCCCCTTTTCCAGATAGAACCAGTAATCCTGCGTAATCTCGCTGTCGTCCGCCGGGTTTTGGCGGTTTTCGCCCAGCGCGCGAAACTGGAAGCCGCCCGCGTGATAAAAGCGAAGGTCGGCCGCCTCGGCAAAGGGTATTTCGCCGTTAATGGTCAGCGAACGCGTAACGTATAGCCCGCGCAGCGGGCTTTGCTTAAAACGCAGCACGATACGATACAGGCCGCTTTCGGGCGCCTCCAAATCCCAGGCGATCCATTCGCCCGGCTCGTTCCACGCCGTGCCCCCGATGCAGTTGAGCACAATATTGGAGGGATGGTACGGCTCGGAATGGGCGGAGGTACGGTCGTTAATCGGATAAAAGCTCGGACCGGATTTGAGGGCCGCGTCTTCGGCCTGCAGCTTAATCGGCGTAATATCCCGATATTCTGCGCCGTTCGCCAGCGCGGCGGCAAGATACTGCGGGTAGCTCGGATGGCTTTGGGGCGGCGCGATCGTAATCGTCGAAAGCACCATCCCCTCCTTGAGCGATACGAGCGTCAGCTCGTTTTCCCCCGCATGCAGAAAAAAACGGAACGGCTGCGTTTCGTATCCCTCCGCATCGCGGCAGGCGGCGCTGCGCCATTCCGGCGTTTGTACCTGCGCGGGAAAGGGCTGGTTGCCGGAGGCATTTTTGTAATCGCGGCTGCTGTCATTCCACAGGCGGGAAAAGGCAAGGGACGCAGCCTCCTCAAAGGGCGTTTCACCGTTGATTCGCAGCGCACGCAGAATATCGCCGCCGCTGCCCGCCCCGGGAAAATAGCGCAGAGAAACGGTATACATTCCGTCCGCCGGAACGGAAAAACGGTACGACACCTCGCCGCGTTCGCCGGTCGAAAGCGTGCCGTCGGGAAGCAGCGAAATGTCCGGCCTGTCGGCGTCGGCATAATCCGCCGCCTGCAGAATCATCGTTTCCGCACCATCCGGCGCGTCCTGATGCTGCCGGATGTATTCGCGATATTCCACGGCGTTTGCCGTCGCGCATACGCCAAGCAGCAAGTAACACCAAACCATGACCTGACAAAGCCGTTTTACCAACGCCGGCACCGCCTTCCGAATCCGTGTGTTTTGAAAAATGCGGGGCGCCCTTGCGAACGCCCCGCTCCATGGGAACCGAATTACTTGAGGTAGCCCGCGTCGCGGAAGCTGGCCTCGATTTCGGGCACAGCCGCTTCGAAGGTGGAGCGAACGGCGGTGCCGTCATTGAAGGGCTTGCGCATCAGGCCGTAGAGGGAAACCTCGCCGCCGTAGCTCTTGCCCAGACCGGCAGCGTTAATCGTGGCGATGGGGTTATACTTGGTGTGCATCTTGAGCCAGTTGTACAGCTCGGCGGAGAGCTCGTCGGCGAAGAAATCCGGCGGATCGGGCATATAGTCTGGCGCGGCCATCGCGCTGAAGGCTTCCTTGTCCTCCTCGGTGAAGGACAGGTCGAAGATCAGGTTGACCAGCGCTTCGGTGACATAATCGGAATCCAGGCCGGGGAAGTCCTTTTCCGCGCCCTTGAGCACCGCGCCCATCAGGCCAAGATCATAGTAGGAGCCATAGGTGCCTTCCACGGTGGTGTAGTCCTCGCCCATGACCTTGGCGCCCATGCCGTAGGGATACGGCACGAAGCCCCAATCCAGCTTGTTGGCGTTGAGCGTGCCGACCTGCCACATGGCGCGGTGCGTCATAGCCACCTCAACGCCCTGATCGAAGGTCGCGGCGGGGGTTCCCCAGTAGTCCGAGTAGCCATCTTCCGTCGTATTCGCGGGGCGAACCAGACCGGCCGCGATCATCTTCTCGAGCAGCTCGAAGGTTTCGATGAATTCATCGCTGGTCAGGCCGAGGGAGAAGTCGGTGTGAACCGCCATTTCGCCGCCGTTGGCGGGAGGCGCGAAGATTCCCCAGTAGTTGGGATCGATGAAGAAGGAATACGTGCCCTCGGGCAGCTTCTGCTGCAGCTCGGTCATGTACGCGAGGAAGGATTCGTAATCCCACTTGCCCATCTTGTACATTTCACCGGGATCATATTCCATGCCGGCTTCTTCGATCATGCCGCGGTTGAACACGAGGCCTTCGGGGCCGGGGATGTTGTCGGTGAAGCCGTAGTAGCCCTCGCCCACCATGCCAACGTCCTTGAGCAGCTGGGGAATATCCAGCGTCGCCAGACCCTTGCCGATGTCAGCCAGCGCGTCGGACGCCACCAGCTGCATCAGCCACATGGAGGACATATTGTTGGTCACATGCCACGCGGGCTGGCCGCCGGAAACGGACATGATCCACTCGGCGGGCATATCATTCCATTCGGAGGTGGAGGTGTAGAGTTCAATTTCGCAGTTGTACGCCTTTTTGATGGCTTCGTAGCGGGGCAGCCATTCGGCCTTATCCACCTCGGAGCAATCCTCGGCGTAGGGGTTGGGCTTATCCCACATGCGCAGCTTTACCGTGTTGCCCTTGAGGTCGTACTTCGGGGCGTCGGCCTCGGCGAAGGCGGCGGGAACGAGTGCCAGAACGAGCGCCAGAGACAGAACCAGAGCTACCATTCTCTTCATGAATACAGTCCTCCTCTTGTTTTATTTCGAAGCCCGTAAAGGGCTTACGCACAAAGCAGCGGTCGAGCCTTACGGCGCGGCTGTCGGGAAGGGCGGTCAGTCAATAAAGAAGAAAAAAAGGAAAGACGGCGTACGGGCGCGACCGGAAAAACGAAGCAGCCTCACAATGTCCATTGGAAACATCTCAAGGTTATATTAACATTCTGTTTCCATCTTGTCAATAGCATTTTTGCAGTTTTTGCAACTTTTTTGCCACGTTTCATAGCGGTTTCGTCCAATATTCCACCACTTTTAATGATATTATTGCGTTCCATTTTAATTTATGTTACCTAAATGTTAATTCGCTTGACAAACCAGACATGATATATTATGCTTAATCATACCGTGATATGCTCGTCCGGCATATCCATTACACGAAACGAACAAAAACGAACGGAGGAAACCCGCATGTCATCCTACGTTACCAGAAAGACCCCCGGAAACACGGAATGGTTTCGCGACGCGCGCTTTGGCATGTTCATTCACTGGGGCATCTACGCCCTGCCCGCCCGGCACGAATGGATCAAGAACATCGAATGCATCCCCGAAGAAAAATACGACGTTTACTTCCGCCATTTCGACCCCGACCTGTTCAATCCCCGCGAATGGGCGAAGGCGGCCAAGGCGGCGGGCATGAAATACGCCGTGCTGACCACCAAGCACCACGACGGCTTTTGCCTGTTCGATAGCCAATATACCGATTATAAAGCGACCAATACGCCCGCCGGGCGCGATCTGGTGCGCGAATACGTCGACGCCTTCCGCGCCGAGGGGCTGCGCATCGGCTTCTACTATTCCCTGATCGATTGGCATCATCCCCAATTCCCCATCGATTATCTGCATCCGCGCCGCAACGACCCGAACGCCTTCGAGCTCAATCAGGGGCGCGATATGCGTATTTATGCGCAGTACATGCGCGATCAGGTACGCGAATTGCTGACCAATTACGGCAAGATCGATATCCTGTGGTTCGATTGGTCCTACCCCGAGCCGCCCGTACAGCCCGGCAAGGAATGGATGAAGGGCAAGGGCCGCAACGAATGGGAATCCGAAAAGCTGATTGCCGTCGCGCGGGAGCTGCAGCCCGAAATCATCATCGACAACCGCGCCGATATCGAGCAGGATCTGTGGACGCCCGAACAGTATCAGGTCACCGAATGGGTGCGCCACCGCAAGACGGGCGAGCTGGTCACATGGGAAGCCTGCCAAACGTTCTCCGGCTCGTGGGGCTATTTCCGCGATGAAGCGACATGGAAATCGCCCGAGATGCTCATCCGCATGCTGATTAACACCGTATCGCTGGGTGGAAATCTGCTCATGAACGTCGGGCCGACGGCGCGCGGCGAATTTGACGGCCGCGCGAAAAATGCGCTTGCCGCCTTTGAAAAATGGATGCACGTCAACGGCCGTTCCATCTACGGCTGCACCATGGCCGAGCCGGACATTCTGCCCGCGCTGCCGCGCGACTGCCGTTTTACGCAAAGTCAGGACGGCAAACGCCTGTACCTGCACCTGTTTGCCTATCCCTTCGGCCATGTGCTGCTTCACGGGCTGGCCGGCCGGGTCGAATACGCGCAGTTCCTGCATGACGGCAGCGAGATCGGCATAACGGAGGGCAAGATCGACCATTTCTCGGAGGGCGCAAAGGTCACCGAGGATACGCTGGTGCTGAACCTTCCCGTCGTCAAGCCCGACGTCGTCGTCCCCGTCATTGAGCTTTTCCTTAAATAAGCTTTATTCGCCCGCTGCGCTTGCGCGGGCGTCTGCGCGTCAAAAAGCTGCGTTTTTTGACGCGCGCCATGCAGGATGAAGACTTTCATCCTGCATGGCAAGGCTGCGGAAATGGTTTTCTGCGCTGACGCTTCGAAAAAAAACTCCCCGCCCGGCAAAGCCAGGCGATACGAAATGAAAATGAAGGGCCGCCGCCCTTCATTGCATCCTGCAAGCTTGACTGTGACTTTTTCGGCCGTCTGTCGCCCGCTGCGCTTGCGCGGACATTTTCGGTAAGGAGCGAAAAAATGAAGAAAATGATTCTCGGCTATGCCACAAGCAAGGGGCTTGACCAAATGACCGCGCAGGACGCCTTGCGCCTGACGCACGTAAACCTCGCCTTCGGCGTGATTCGCGACGGACTGCTGAGCATGCAGGGGCTGCCGCGCCTAAAGGAGCAGCTGCCGCGCCTGCGTCAATTCAACCCGTCCCTTCGTTTTATCCTTTCTATCGGCGGCTGGACGGCGGGCGGCTTTTCCCTCATGGCGCGCACGGAGGCAGGCCGCCGCGCCTTCGCCGCTTCGGTCGAGCGCGCAATGGACGAATACGCGCTGGACGGCGTGGATATCGATTGGGAGTATCCCTGCAGCGACGCTGCGGGAATCGACTGCGACCCATCGGACAAATACAATTTTACGCTGCTTTTGCAAGCGCTGCGCGACGTCGCCGGGAACAGGATCGTCTCCATCGCCGCGGGCGGCGGCGCATATTTTATCCGCGATACGGAAATGGAAAAGGTAGCGCAGATTCTGGACTATGTCCAAATCATGACCTACGATCTGGCCACGGGTCGTTCGATCGCCGCGCACCATACGCCGCTGTACGCGGGCGACGGCTGCGTGCCTACGGCCAATGCCGACACCTGCGTGAAAATATATGAAGCCGCGGGCGTTTCCCGGGAAAAACTCATCATCGGCGCAGCGTTTTATTCGCGCATCTGGCACAATGTGGAATCGGACGGCGGCGGGCTGGGCGGCCATGCGGACGGCGCGGCGGGCTTCGGCCCCGAATACACCGAATTAAAGGCGCGCTATATCGACCAAAACGGCTTTGTGCGCCACTGGGATGAAAAAGCGCGCGCGCCGTATCTGTTTAACGGCAGCACGTTCATCACCTATGACGATCCCGAGTCCATCGCCGAAAAATGCCGCTATGTACTGCGCGAAGGGCTTCGCGGCATCATGTATTGGGAACACAGCTGCGACCGCAGCGGCGAATTGCTGCACGTCATAAGCGACACACTGCATGGCAAGCAGGCATAGCGCGCAAGGAAAAAGACAATGCAATATGCGTACCATTACGTCTCCCCGCTGGGCGGCATTCTGCTCGCCGGGGATGGAGAGCGCCTCTGCGGGCTATGGTTTGAGGGGCAGAAGTATTTTGCCGCCGGGCTCTCGCCCCATGCGGTCGAAAAAGTGCTCCCCGTATTTGATTTGACCGTGCGCTGGCTGGACGAATACTTTTCCGGCCGCGCGCCCGCCTTCACGCCGCCGCTGCTGCTGCCCGGCTCTCCCTTTCGCGCGGCGGTGTATCGGCGTTTATTGGCCATTCCCTACGGCAGCACAGCCACCTACAGCGAGCTTGCCCGGAGCGTTGCCGCGGAGACCGGCGCCGTTCCCTGCGCGCGCGCCGTCGGCGGCGCGGTCGGGCGAAACCCGATCTCCCTCATCGTTCCATGCCACCGGGTCAAGGGCGCAGACGGCCGCCTGACCGGCTATGCGGGCGGTATTGCCAAAAAGCAATTCCTGCTTGCGCTGGAGCTGAGCGTATGATCGCGCCCGCCGCGAGAACCATCGCAGGCCAGCGGAAACGCCCCTGACGTAAGCCCTCCTCCGCACGCAGCCCATTGCTTGGCGCTGCTTTTTTCAGGAAAGGGGGGTGGCGAAGGAAGCGGCGTCTCATACGCCCGTGCCGTCAAAGGGCCCGCCGACAACGGGAAGACGTTCAACCAGCAAAAGCTTGCCGTCCCGCGCCTCCCAGATTGTGGTTCCCTCTGCGGCAAAGCACATGCTTTCCCGCGGTATGCTGCGCAGAAGGTTCTGATACCGCGGATCCTCCGCGCTGACGTTGCGGAAATTCGTCGGAATCAGCGCAATATCCGCGCCGATGACTTCATAGGCGTGCGGCAGCAGGTTGAACAGATGATGCGCGGGCTGAACGGCGGTCGCATGCAGCGTTTCATGATAATTCTCCAGCAGAATTCGCTCGGCGTCGCGGTTCATATCGCCCAGCACCAGAAAGCTCACGCCGTCAAAGGAGATTTTCACCACCAGCGACGTATCGTTGAACCCGCCGATCAGCTCGTTCCCGCCCGCGCCCACGCTGTCCTCATGCGTCTGAAGGAACTGGAGCTTCACGCCCGCCAGCGTCATTTCCTGTCCGGCGTGCGGCTTGAGGTACTTTGCGTTCGGGTAATATTCATTCAGCCGCGCAAGCGCGACATAGGCCGAGAACATCGGCTCATAGTGCGCGAAGGCCGGGAAATTGAAAATCAGGCGCTGCACATCCATTTCGTCGTGGTGAAGCCGAATCAGCTTGCCAAACACATCCAGATGATCGTCGTGCGCATGCGTGCACATCCACGCCGCCACACGGATTTTTTCGCCCGCCTGCACGTCCGTCCACGTCCGCATCAGGCGCATCAGCTCGGCGATCGCAGCGTCGGTCGCCTGTTCGTATTCGCCGCCGTCAATGATAAAAAGGGAATTATCCGGCAGGCGAAGCAGATACAGCATGCCACAATCCGCCGTTACGCCCGAAATCATCTTGTCATAATACAGTCCGAACTGGCATAGCTGCGTTTTTACGCATGGAATGAGCGCGCCGCCGCTCAGCTGCGGAATGGGCGCGCTGACCGTATCATCCTCAAAGCGCGCCGTCCCGCTGTTGCCCATAAACGCCGCGTAAATCAGCCGTTCGTCCTTTTGGAATTCGCAAAAATGATTGTTTTCAATCTGGTTTGTCCAAATTTTTTCAAATCCCGCCGCTTCCAGCCGCGCCGCATACGCTTCAAACGCCGAAAGCGTGGTTTCAGTTACGGCGCGCAGCATGCAATGCCGGTCCAGCTTCAGACCGGGACGTATATCGCGCGGCGTGACGGTAAAGGACGCGCCGTCCCGCACCGCGTGGTATTCCCGGTCGCGGCCGGTCACGTCAAACGCAAGGCGGCCGTCCCCCAGCTCCGTTACGTGCGTTTTGCAGCCGCACAGAGCGAGCCTGCGCGCCTCCTTTTGCAGCGTTTCCACGCGGCGCTCCCTGAGGGAAGCATAGGGCTTCCCATCATTAAACGCGATGTACCGGCCCTGTCCCGCGTCGTATATCCCGTCCGACATCCGGCCGCCCTCATAGGCCGGCAGGCCGGGCAGCAGTGCTTTATTTAGGTCAAATTCATCCCGCATGCGTCTCTCCTCCTTCGCGATGAAAGCAATTCTCGCGCTTTTGCACGCTACATTTCGACATGCCGGCGAAAAATCCTTGCCGCGCTGCGCAAAACCGCGCTTTTTGCAAAACAAAATACCGAAGGCTTTCCCTCGGTATCCTGTCTGCGGCTTCGCAACGAGAGCCGGTATGTAAACGTCCCATGGACGGTTGTCGCGTTTTGCGCGCGGCGAGCGCGCAGCCCTGCGTTGATTACTTGGCGATGTAATCCTTCACAGCCTCAAGGAAGCGCGGAAGCTCCGCATCGTCCAAATCGCCGGTGTCCAGATACATCGTATCGCGCGCGGAGTACATCATCGCCAAAATGCCCAGCGTGGACTTGGGATCGATGCAGAACTTCTCGGAGCGCAGATACAGCTCGTTCGGGAATTCCTTGCAGATGCTGCTCAGGTGTTCAGCCGCCTTCATGGAATCAACATGCACATGAATGGTCATTGCTTTCACTCCTTTTCTCACGGGCCTCGCCCGTTCCTTGCGGAAGGTCATCCCCTTCCACGTCGCATAGTGTAGCAAAATTCCGCATGAAAATCAAGCCGTAATACCTCACACAGTTTGAAGGGCAAAATTAGGCATAATGTATAATATGGTTTTGACCATTACATTGTATGGTACGGATTTGATTTATCCATCATCCCTGCTCGAACAATCGCGGCATCAGCAGATCGCCGTTTTCCAGGAACGTGCCGTGCGCCGCCGCCGCCTCGCTGAATTTGCGCGGCGTTCCCTGCCTGCGGCTGTCGAAAATGGCGTATGGAACCGGCGCGCCGTCATGCGTGCGCGTGGTCATCAGGGTGGGGTGATCGGATAAAAGCAGCAGCCGAAAATCCCGGTCGACGGCGGGAAGCCTTTCCAGCAGACGGTGAATCACGCGCCGGTCGAGACGGCGAATCGCCTCCAGCTTTTTATCCAGCGCCCCGGCGTGGGACATTTCATCCGGCGCCTCGACATGCACGGCGGCAAAATCCGCGCCCTGCGCCAGCGCCGCGAGCGCCGCGTCCACCTTGCCCTCGTAGTTTGTATCCAATTCCCCCGTTGCGCCCGGCACCTTGGGCGCGGACAATCCGGCCAACGCCGCAATCCCCCATACCAGCGGCACGGCGGATATCACCGCGCCCTGACGGCGATACTTTTCGATAAAGGACGGCAGCCGCACCGCGCGCCCCGCGCCCCACGGCCAAAGCAGGTTCGCCGGCAGCTGACCCGCCCTGCGCCGCGCCGCGTTGATCGGATGCGCGTCTAAAAACGCGTGGCTTCTGAGCATCAACGCCGTCAGCTCCTCCGCGCGGCTTCCCTGCGGCAGGTAACGCTCCCATTTTTCTCCCAGAATATTATGCGGCTCCTTCAGCAAAAACTCGCCCGTCGACGGCGTGTTCATCACGCCGATGTGGCGGAAGGTTCGGCTCACCGTCACCCGCAGGCCCAACGCGCGCGCCGCCTCGTCAAACGCAGGGTCGCGCAGCAAATCGCGCGTCAGCGCCTCCGCCTCGTCGCCCTCAATTCCGCCGCCGTTATGGGAAAGCATCACGCCGTCCTCCACCGCGCACAGGTTCATGCGGAAGGACGTTTCCCCCGGCTGCAGCAGCACGCCCACGCCCGCCGCCTCCAGCACGCTGCGCCCCGTATAATACCGCCGAGGGTCGTAGCCGAAAATATTCAGAATAGCCGTATCGCTGCCCGCGGGCACGCCATGCGGCACCGTCTGCGCCAGCCCGAATTCTCCGCCCGCAAGACAGTCGAAATTCGGCAGCTCCAGCGCCTCAAGCGGCGTTTTCCCGCCCAGCGCCGCCAGCTTTGTATCCGCCATCCCGTCGCCGATCACCATGACGTATTTCAACGCTGCCCGCCCCCTCTTTTTCTTCAATCACCACGTATTATAGAAGAAACGCCGCCCTTTGGCAAGGCGAATACGGCGCGGCGGACGCAAAAAACTGCGGGAAAACATCCTTCGAGCCTTCAAAGAACGTTCCCCCGCATGTCCCGGCGCATGCGCAAGCGCCGCGTTTACTGCTCCATCTGGCGGCCGACAATGCCCGCCGCCGTTTCAGCCACCTTGACCTCCGTATCCCCCATCTTCGCGCCCTGCTCACGGGACAGCAGCAGCACCGCGCCGATCGCCTCGCCGTCGGCAATGATGGGCGAAACCACCTGCGCCGTATAGCCGGACATGTCCTCTTCATTGGTTACCGGGACGATTTTCGCGCCCCCAGTGCGGTTGAGCGTCATGGTCTGCCGCCCCTGAATGGCGTTTTCCAAATCGGCGCTGATGGGCTTATCCCAAAGCTCCTTCTTGCTCACGCCGCTCGCCGCCACCACCTGATCCCTGTCCACAATGCAGGCAATATGTCCCAGCGACCGAAACAGCGATTCGGTGTAGTCCTTCGCAAAGGACGACATTTCCCCGATCGGCGAGTATTTCTTCAGAATAACCTCCCCGTCCCGATCCGTATAGATTTCCAGCGGGTCGCCCTCGCGAATACGCAGGGTTCTTCTGATTTCCTTCGGGATCACTACGCGCCCCAATTCGTCAATACGTCTGACAATGCCTGTTGCCCTCAAAGCTCAGCGCCTCCTTGCTTGTTGTCGATTTTAGATTTTCCATCGCAGGAGGATTTATGCGCAGGGCGAGCGCGGGGAAGATTTGGAAAAACGCCTCCGTTTTTGCCCGGCAAGCGTTGCTCTGGGCGCGCGGCGAAGCGCGCCTGTTTTTTCGCGCGGAATCAGGATTTGGCGTTTCCCTCGCCCGGCAGAGGCAGACGCAGCCTTCCCGATTCAAATAAACGCTCGCCGCTTGGGCGAACGATGGGAGGCTCGGTTCATCCTCCTTCAGCCGTTTCCGTACGGAACCGGCGGTTTTATCTGAGGCGCTTCTTTTTCCGACCGGCGCTTATCGCCGGGATCTGTGGTGCGCGAAGCGTGCGGCCGGCGGCGGCCCTTGCATTTTGCGCCGGTTCACAGGTTCCCTCCGCCTTTCCCGGCGGATTCGTACGCCGTGCTTTACGCATCCTTCTGATACACGGGCGTTTGGCGGAGAATGGTATCCATCTGGAACTCGTCAATTTGGCGACTCAGCCGGAACGCGGCGTCCGCATCCCCGCAGGCATAGGCTTCCGCCAGCTTCAGCCGCAACCGCTGTACCCGATAGCTCAGGCCGATCACTTTTGTTTTTTCCATCATGATTTTTCCCTCCGATTATCAATCCGTGTGTACATTGCTTCCCCCTTGGTACGTGTATAGCATAGTCACTCAAAACACGATTTGCAACCGATTATTTCGTCGAAACCTGTCGAAGCAGGCACAATTCGTTCGACAGAAAGCGACAGACACAGCATATGGTCATGCGCAGCGCAAAAGGCACAACAGCATGTGGTTACCCGCCGCCGGCGACAGCTTTCATTCGTATGCAAAAACGACGCATGGCACGCTCCAAACAGGCGCGACGCGCCGTTTTGATGGCGGCTGCAGCACGGAAGCATTCATCCATTTCAAATTAAATGTTTTTTTCAAAAAGCCGGTCGCGCGCGGCAGGATTGCGCAATCCGGCACATTTCGATATAATAAGAGCGCAACCCATCAAAAGGGAGGGATCGCAATGCCGGCATGGCTGACGCATTATTTCCTGCTGTTTTTTCTCGCATCCGTACTGGGATGGCTGATGGAGGTCTGCTGTAAGCTGATTCAGTTTCACCGCTTCATCAACCGCGGCTTTCTGATCGGCCCCTACTGCCCCATTTACGGCTTCGGCGCGGTGCTGGTTACGGCGCTGCTCTCGCCCTACGCGAATTCGCCGCTCGTGGTGTTTGTATTGGCCGTAGTGGTATGCGGCGTGCTGGAATACGCCACCAGCTACCTGATGGAGAAGCTGTTTCACGCCCGATGGTGGGATTACAGCCAGAAGCGTTTTCAGCTCAACGGCCGCGTCTGCGCCGATACGTTGATTCCCTTCGGCCTGCTGGGGCTGACGATGGTATACCTGGTCAAGCCGTTCCTGTTTCGAGCGCTGGACCGCCTGCCAGTCGGGCTGCTGACCGGCCTGACCATCGGCCTTGCCGTGCTGATGCTGACGGATACCGTGCTCTCCACCCGTGTGCTGACCAAAATTCGCTCGGCGGCTGAAAGCATACGCGGCGACAGCACGGAGGCCATCACCGCGGCCGTACGCCGCACGCTGGCGCAGGAGGGCGCGCTGGTGCGCCGCGCGCTGCAGGCGTTTCCGCATGTCCATTTGTATAACCGACCGCTGCTGGAAAAGCTGAAGGCAGCGCGCAAGCAGTTTGCAGCGGCGCATCCCGACCTTTTCACCTTCAAAGGCATGAAAACGGACGGGAAGGCCGCGCCGTGCGACGATTCCCGAGACGATCACGCGCATGGGACCTAAAAACAGCAAAGGGCAACGCCATCGCGGCGCGGGCTGGCCTGTGGGGCGCTCTCGCCGCATTTTTTTGTTCCTTCGCGCCCTGCGCACGCTTTCCTTCCCTTGCGCATAATCTCCATAGCAGCGGCCTGCATCACCGGCGCGACGCCGTAAAGCCGCGAAAGGGAGGACGCCAATGGAAGCGTTTTTCGGCATAATGATACCGTTCCTTGGCACAACGCTGGGAGCGGCCTGCGTGTTTTTGACCAAGCGCCGCTTGAGCAGCCGCCTGCACGCCGGGCTGTCCGGCTTTGCGGCTGGCGTAATGACGGCGGCGTCTATATGGAGCCTGCTGCTGCCCGCAATCGAGCAATCCGCGGGGCTGGGCGCATGGCAGTTCGTCCCGGCGGCAGTCGGGCTCTGGCTCGGCATTCTGTTTCTGTTCGGCATGAATCTGCTGCTTGCGCCGCTCTACCGCCGTAAAGAATCGCTTACGGACGGTTCAAAGCGCATCACGCTGATGCTTCTGGCCGTCACGCTGCACAATATTCCCGAGGGCATGGCGGTGGGCGTTGCCTACGCCGGTTATCTTTCAGGCAATGCGCAGATCACCGCCGCGGGCGCGTTTGCGCTGGCGATGGGCATCGCCGTTCAGAATTTTCCCGAGGGCGCAATTGTGTCCATGCCGCTGCGTGCGGCCGGCAAAGGCCGGGGCCGCGCGTTTGGAGACGGCGTGCTCTCCGGCGCGGTGGAGCCAGCCGCCGCAGTTTTCACGCTGCTGGCCGCGCGGCTCGTCATTCCGGCCATGCCCTGGCTGCTCAGCTTTGCCGCCGGCGCCATGCTGTATGTGGTCGTCGCGGAGCTGATTCCCGAGCTGGCGGCGCAGGAGCGGCTACCGCTGGGCACGGTATGCTTTGCCTTGGGCTTCAGCGTGATGATGGCGCTGGACGTTGCGTTCGGCTGACGGCAAGCGTCCCGCTGCCCGAGACGTTGCAAATGCGTTTTCATTTTTCCCTTCACGCCTTTTTCCGGAACGATGCGAGCGAGGGACGCTTTCGCGCCGCGGCGCGAAAGCGTCCCTCCTCTGCCATCGGCCGTTTTATCTGCTTTTGTTCATGTTTCGCATAGCCGCTTCGTATTTCACAAGCCGAAAGCGAATCATTCGCCGCTTGACTTTTCGGGCGTAGGGGAACGATAATAATAACGATAAAAACATGAGAACATGGAGATGATCGTATGTCTGCCACGCCTATTATCTGGATTACATGGGATGAAGCGCACAAGGACACCCTGAGCCTTTACGGCGCGGGCACGCACCGTACGCCGAATGTGGATGCGCTGGCCGCCTGCTCCCACAATTATACAAACGCGTACACCTGCTCGCCCGTCTGCCTGCCGGCGCGCTGCTCCATGGCCACGGGGCTGATGCCGCACCATTCCTGTTCGCTGAGCAATCAGACGGGCGGCGCGCTGCGCAACGATTTGCCCCATGTCTTTCACCAAATGCACGCCATGCACTACAAAACGTCCGTCTTTGGCAAATGCCATTTCATGCCCGTTCCCTATCCCGTCACGCGGCCGGACGTGACTCTCGACGGCGAACACATTCTGGCCTATTACCGGTCGCTGGGCATTGATACGCTGGTCTGTCAGGATGATAAGAACTGCTCCGCGTGGTTCTATGACGATTTCGGCAAGGTCATGGAGCTGGAGGGCGTCATGAAGCCCTACCGCGACGCGCGCATGAAGCGCGAAAACGGCAATGTATTTCCCTTCCCCGGGCCGGACGATCTGCATCCCGACCGTTGGGTGGCCGATCAGGCCATTGAATACATCCGTCAGGCGCAGGATAACGAATTTATCTGGGTTTCCTTCTCCGGGCCGCATTACCCTATCGACACGCCCAAATCCTATACCGAAAAAATCGATTTGAGCAAGCTGCCGCCGCGCAAGCTGCGCGAAGGCGAATTTCTGGATAAGACCAAGCTGCACGCCCAATCCTACTACGGCCCGGGCGTTACCGAGGGCAGCGGGCAGGCGCCGGGCGGCGCGCAATGCAATTTCACGCAGGAATACTGGGACCGCTGGCAGAAGGGCTACCGCGGCAACGTGCTGCTGCTGGACGACTGCATGGGCGATCTCATCGCCGCCATCCGGGAGCGCTACGGCAACAACGCCCTGATTATCTTCACGGCCGACCACGGCGATATGAGCGGTCATCACGGCATCTGGGCCAAGAACAGCGCCGCGTACGAGGACGTGCTGTGCATTCCCATGATGATTCATCTGCCCGGGCAGACGCAGGGCGTCACGCATGATGAATACGCCAGCAATCTGGACATCCTTCCCACCACCATGCGCCACGTTTTCGGCGTGGACATGCATGCCGACGGCCGTGACGCCATCGATCCCGCCACGGCGCCCGACACAATTTTTTCCGAAAAGGATTATCAGGTTGCGGTCATTCACGACGGGCAAAAGCTTGTTTTAACGCAGCATAAGGGGCAAATGTACCAGGAGCTGTACGACCTGACGCGCGACCCGAACGAATTTGAAAACGTCTTTTCCGACCCTGCGTACGCCGCCGTCGCGCAGTCGCTGAAGGATCGCCTGTCGCAGGACGAAACGCGCATGCCCCGCGTTTTCTACGACGGTCAGGGCACGCCTTACTGGATGGCTCCGCTGCAAAAGGGGCTGAAGCTGCGCCCAACCAAATCATAATACGGAGGTGGCCGTCATGCCCAGGCAGCATCCCGTTATCTGGATCACATGGGACGAAGCGCACATCGACACGCTCGGCGTTTTCGGCGCGGGCACGCACCGCACGCCGAACGTAGACGCGCTGGCCGCCCGGTCGCATCATTTTATCAACGCGCGCACCGCTTCGCCCGTATGCCTGCCCGCGCGCTGCGCTATGGCCACGGGGCTTCGTCCCAGCACCAGCGGCTCGATGAGCAACAACGCAGGCGCCGCGCTGCGCCCCGACGCTGCGCAGGTGTTTTCCCTCATGCATGCGCACAACTATCGCACCGCCATGTTCGGAAAATGCCATTTCGTTCCCGTTCCCTACGCCGTAACCAGCCTCCAGCGCACTCTGGATTATGAACCGACGCTGGCCTATTATCGTTCGCTGGGGATTGACGAGCTGGTTGTGGAGGACGGCAAGCAATGCTCCGTCTGGTTCTATGATGATTGGGGCAAGGCGCTCGCGCTCAGCGGCCTGATGGACGATTACCGCGCGGCGCTCGCAAACCGGGAAAACGACCGCGTCTTCCCCTTCCCCGGCCCGGAGGATTTGCATCCCGACCGCTGGGTGGCTGATCAGGCCATCGATTATATTCGCTCCGCGCCGGACAACGCGTTTATCTGGATTTCCTTCGCCGGGCCGCATTACCCGCAGGACCCGCCGCAGCGCTGCATGGACGCCGTGGACGTGAGCAGGCTGCCCCCGCGCAAAATACGCCCCGGCGAGTGGGACGACAAGCGCAAGCTGCACGCGCAATCCTTCTTCGGCCCCGGCGTTACCGAGGGCAGCGCGCGCGTAGAGGGCGGCGCGCAATGCCGCTTTACGCCGGAATACTGGGAGCGCTGGCAAAAGGGCTATCGCGGCAACGTCGTGCTGCTGGACGAATGCATGGGCGACGTACTGGCTGCGCTCCGGCAGCGTTACGGCGACGACGCGCTGATGATCTTCACCGCCGATCACGGCGACATGAGCGGCCACCACGGCATCTGGGCCAAGAACAGCGCCGTGTATGAGGATGTGCTGCGCATTCCGCTCATGGTTCACCTCCCCGGGCAGACGCAGGGCGTTGTTCACGACGAGCCCGCCGGCAATCTGGACCTGCTGCCGACCACCCTGCGCGCCGCGTTTGGCGAAGCTTTTGCCTGCGACGGCCGCGACGTGCTGGGCAGCGCCGCGCCCGATGTAGTCCTTTCCGAGCAGGAGGCGCAAATCGCCGTTATCCACGATGGCCTGAAGCTCTCCGTCACGCGTCGTAAGGGCGTATGGTATCAGGAAATGTACGACCTTGTGCGGGATCCAAACGAGTTTGACAATGTGTTTGACGCGCCCGAATACGCGCAGGCGCAGGCGCGGCTGCTTGCCCTGCTGCATGAGGACGAGGCGCGCTATCAGCGCATCTTCTACGACGGCGACGTCTTCCCCTACTGGATGGCTCCGCTTCAAAAGGGCGTTAAGCGCCGCCCGCGGGCTGCTAAGGGAGGCGACTGAGCCTTGTCGAAGGCAGCGAGGAAAAAGAAATGGTACGCTAAATATTTTGGAGGCTATTGCGCCATCGCGCTGATTCCGGTGCTGCTGCTGGGGCTGGTGCTGGGCACAAGCGCCGTTCAAAACAGCCGAAGCGACGCGCTGCAGCGCTATCAGCTCACGCTGGGGCAGGTCGCCAATCATTTGGACGCCATCGTGCGCGACATGCAGGAAATGACGCAATCCTTCGAAAACAACGCTACCGCCGCGGCCGCAATGGCGGACGACGCGCAATCCAAGCGCGCGCAATATCTGCCGTTTTTCCTTTCCGTGTGCGAAAGCAACAGCAAGGTGCCGCTGCGCGCCATGTTCTATTACATCGGCGACAGCTTCCTTTACACCTCCGACGGCGTTGTGAGCTACGAGTCGCTGGAAAAAGGCCTCGCCGATCAAGCCGATCTGGATCGCTCCGCTTTTTTCACCGCGCTGGTGAAGGCAAGCGGTATGCGCTTTCTGCCGCTCTACCGGCAAACGGAGAATGAAGAAACCGAAAGCACGGATCTGAGCGTTTTCATCGTTCCCTATCCCATGCATGCGCTGCGGCAATCGGGGACGTTCGTATTCTTCATCGATCTGAGCGATCTAAAGCAGGTCATTGACAATTACATGGTCACGGAGCTGGACTATCTCTACCTCTACGACGGCGGCTACCGCCTGATCGGGCTTTCGGAAAAGGCGCGGCAGGACGAGCAGACGCGGCAGGCGTTTTTGCATATTCCGCTGAACACGCCCGCCACCCAAACGCTGGGCGATGAGGATTACGTCGTTTTGCGCTGCAAAACAGACGTTTTCGGCCTGCAGCTCATCACAGGGGTCAGCGCGCGCGCCCTTTATGCGCCGCAAAGCAGGTCGCTCCTGCGCATACTGGCGCTCTATCTTGTCATTACGCTGGCGGCCGTCGTGCTGGCGGTGCTGCTGGCGCGCTACAGCTATCGCCCCATTCAGAGGCTGATGAAGACCATCGACTACGACGGCAATACCGACGAATTTCACGCGCTGGATCAGCATCTGGACGCCATGAACACAAGCCTTGAATTGCTGGAGGAGCGCGCCATGGCGCAGCAGCCGCTGGCGCATGAACGGCTGATGCTGGGGCTGCTGCGCGGTGAAAACGGCGACGGCGCGCAGCAAACGCTGCGCCTGCTTTACCCCGACTTCTGCGGCCCGGATAAGCAGTACTTCGTGCTGGCGGTGAATCTGAATGAAATCATGCCCGCCACGGCGCTACCCGAGCGCATGGAGCTGCCGCATGCTTCGCTCTACGGCGTGCGCCTTGAGGACGAGGGCGTCGCCGCGCTGGTCGCCGTCATGCCCGGCGGCGCAGACAACCGCCAAAGCATCATGCTGGAATTCCGCCGGCGGCTGGAGGAGCTGAAGCTGCACATATCCGGCGTTGGCGGCGGCGGTCTGTCCGCCTGTCCGAATCAGCTGCCCACCTCCTTTCTGGAGGCATACGTCGCGCTGCGCAATCATCACGCCGGTGCGGCGGAGGGCATTTTCCTGTACGCCGGCGCGGCGCTGAGCGAAAAGCAGACCGCCCATGAAAAAAAGAACCGCGCCGACCTGCTGGCGCTGTATCTGCAATCGCTTCGCAGCGTGGACGAGCGCACCGCGCTTTCCTTGATGGACGCCCTCGCCGATGCAATTGAGCATGAAAACGCCTCTTTCCTGATTCGCCGTTTCCTCTACGTCGAGGCTTTCAGCCGCGCGCTGGAGGCCGTGCCGCCCTCCGTGGCCGAAGCCTTCCGTGCGGAAACGGCCAGTCTGGCGCAGTTTTCCACCCCTGATCAGTACCGCCGCCTCATGACGCAATTGACGCGGCAGGCCTGTCAGGCGCAGGATGAAAGCCGCCGCAGCAAGCAGCTCAACAGCCGGAAAAATATTCTGGAATTGATGCAGGCGCACTACGCCGAATCCAGCTTTTCACTGGCGGCGCTTTCGGATATGGCCGGCTTTTCCACCACCTATATCAACCGCTGTCTGCGCGAGGAATCAGGCATGAGCTTCATCCAACTGCTTTCCATGAAGCGCATGGAGCTAGCCAAGCAGCTGCTGCGCACGACCGATACCATGGTCAAGGACATTGTGCCGATGGTCGGCTATCTGGACACGGCCTCCTTCGTTCGCAAATTTAAGGAAGCCGAGGGCGTAACGCCGACAGAGTACCGCGAAATGCACCACAGCTGACCCGGCCTTGGAGGCAATGCGTTTGCCTCCTTTTTTTATTTCGCATATTCCTTTCAAAAGGCATATCGCCGTTTTTTCTTTTCACCAATCGGCCGTTATTCAACCAGTTGACGCACAAGTGCCCGTTGAATACAATGAAGCCACTTAAGAAAAGTAAAAGCAGGTGACAAAGCGTATGACTTCTTCTCTTTCCTCCGTTTCGCCCCACAAGCGGCGAAAGGCGCTGCCGACGCTTCGGCGCTACAAGTACATCTACCTGATGCTCATTCCGGTGCTGGCATACTACATCATTTTTCATTACGCGCCGATGGGCGGCCTTGTCATCGCCTTTCAGGATTATCGGCCGCGGCTGGGCTTCTCGCGCAGCCCCTTCGTCGGCCTTGAGCATTTCAGAAGCTTTCTGACCGGCGTATACGCCAAGCGGCTGATTCGCAATACGCTGGTCATCAACCTGCTGCAAATCTGCTTCGGCTTCCCCGCGCCCATTATTCTGGCGCTGCTCTTTAATGAGATGCGGGAAAACTGGTACAAAAAAACGCTGCAAACCATCAGCTACATGCCGCATTTCATCGCCATCGTCGTGCTGTGCGGCATGCTGACGCAGTTTTCCATGACCAGCGGCCTGTTCAATGATATCGGCGCGTTTTTCGGCCTGCCGCGCGTCAATTATTTGTCCGATCCGCGCTACTACCGCGCGCTCTACATCGCCTCGGGCATCTGGCAGGAATGCGGCTGGGGCTCCATCATTTATCTGGCCACGCTCTCCGGTGTGGATCACAGCCTGCACGAGGCGGCGGCCATCGACGGCGCAGGGCGCATCCGGCGTATCATTCATGTGAACCTGCCCGCCATTTTGCCCATCATCGTCATTCAGCTGATTATGCGGGTTGGCCATATCATGAGTCAGGGCTATGAAAAAACCATCCTGCTCTATTCCTCGGTCAACTATGAGGTGTCCGATATCATTTCCAGCTATGTCTACCGCCGCGGTCTGGAAATGCAGGAATACAGCTTCGGCGCGGCGGTTGGCATCTTCAATTCCATTGTGAATCTGGTCATTCTGGTTCTGGCCAATTGGTTCAGCGGCAAGGTCAGCGAAACCAGCCTTTGGTAAGGGAGGGAGCGATAACATGGTAGAGACCAAAAAGCTGGGCGACCGGCTGTTCATCCTGCTCGTGTACGCCCTGGTAACGCTGGTCTGCACGCTGTGCCTGTACCCGATGCTGCACGTGCTTTTCGCCTCCTTCAGCGACCCGATGCGCCTTTCCATGCACGACGGCCTGATGCTCTGGCCCGACGGCTATTCGCTCAAGGGCTACCGCGTCATTCTCAATAACCCCAATATCTGGAGCGGCTATCGCAACACGATTTACTATGTGCTGCTGGGCACGGCCATCAATATGATGATGACCACCCCCGGCGCGTTTATCCTCAGCCGCAAGGGCTGGCCGGGACGCAAGTTTTTCATGTTCTTATTCGTTTTTACCATGTACTTCAGCGGCGGCATGATTCCCACCTTCCTCATCGTGCGCGCGCTGGGGCTGTATAACACCACTTGGGCGCTGGTGCTGCCCGGCGCGATCAGCACATGGAATATGATCGTGCTGCGCACCGCCTTCTCCTCCATTCCGGAAGCGCTGCCGGAATCGGCCTATCTGGACGGCGCGAACGATTTGCAAATTCTGCTCTACATTTTCCTGCCGCTCTCCAAGGCGACGCTTGCCGTTATCATTCTCTTCTACGCCGTAGGGCACTGGAACAGCTGGTTCCCGGCCATGCTCTACCTGCGCGATTCCAGACGATATCCGCTGCAGCTGATTCTGCGCGATATTTTGATTAACAACGGCTCCGGCGGCGTGGTGGAGGACGCCGAGGCGCAATACCTGAAGGAAATCGTCAAGTATTCCACCATCATCGTCGCCACCGTTCCCATCCTGTGTATCTATCCCTTTGCCCAGAAATACTTCATGAAGGGCGTTATGCTGGGCTCTGTAAAGGGATAAAATAAAAAAGGAGGTTCCCCCATGAAAAAGATTCTGTCTCTGGTGCTGGCGCTGCTGCTTCTGCTGGGCGCGTTCTCCGCTGTCGCGGAGGTCGCCTACCCCCTCGAAAAAGAAGAGCTGACCGTCTGGATGGAAAACCCGTTGCCCGATTACGTCGCCAACGCGAACGACCTGCCCTTCTATCAGGCGCTTGAGGAAGCGACCGGCGTTCACATCAATTTCATCCATCCCACCTCCTCGAATGTAAAAGAGCAGTTTAACCTGCTGATGTTCGACAATCAGCTGCCCGACATCATCTGCGGCGGCAATCTGTATGAGGGCGGCGTGTTCCAAGGCATCAAGGAAGGCGTTTTCCTCGATCTGGCGCCCTATCTGGCCGAATATGCCCCTGACTACTACGCCATCATTACCGCGAACGACGCCATTTACCGCGAAATCGCCAATGCTGACGGCCAAATCGGCTACTTCGGCCGTATCAAGCTGGAGAAGGATCCGCCCTTCCGCCGCATGGTGCTCAAGCAGGAAATGCTGGACGAGTTGGGCATCGCTATTCCCGAAACGCTGGACGAAGTGGAAAATATGTTCCAGCTGATGCTGGATAAGGGCATCACCCCCTTCATGCTCAAGGCAAACGGCATGGAGCCCAACTTCATGGGCATGTACGACGTCATTGCCGGCTTCTATCAGAAGGACGGCGAGATTCTCTTCGGCCAGATTCAGCCCGGCTTCAAGGATTACCTGACGCTCATGCATTCGTGGTATGAAAAGGGCTACATCTCCAAGGACTTCGCCAATCAGACCGGCGTGAACACCATGTTTGACAACGGCGAAATCGGCACCTACTACGACGCCATCGTGGCCACCTACAACCGCGGCCAGCGCTACGGCGCAACCATTGTCGCCGCGCCTTATCCCCGCCTGAATAAGGAACAGCAGCTGCACTGGGAGGACACGCAGTACGGCAACTTCATCTTCAACAGCAACAACGACAACATCGTCATCACCGCGGATTGCAAGAAGATCGAAACGGCCATGAAGTGGCTCAACTACCGCTACACCGCCGAAGGCGCGGATCTGTGCAACTGGGGCATCAAGGGCGTGAACTATGAGGTTGTCGACGGGAAAAAGCAGTATCTGCCCGCCATGATCGCCAATGAGAAATTCACCCCCGAGCAGACCAGCTACTACTACAAAATGCATCTGGGCGCAAAGCTGGCCGAGCCCGACGTGGTCTGCCACGCGAACCTGCTGGCCAGTGAAGGCGCGCGCAACAGCCGCATGCGCTGGGCCGACTGCAACTACATCGATATGGATTACGTCCTGCCCACGCTGGCGTACACCGCCGATCAGAACGCGCGCCGCGCCAAGATCATGTCCGAAGTGAACACCTACGTCGACGAAATGGTGCTCAAGTTCATCATTGGCACCGAACCGCTGGATCATTTCGACGCGTATGTGGAACAAGTTAAATCCATGAAGCTTGACGAAGCGACGCAGATTGTCACGGAAGCTTATCAGGCGTACATGGCCATTACCGTCCAGTAGTTTCCGGAAATCAAAGGTGCACATCGCAAAATAGCGCTACGAAAAACAAAGGCGCCGGCCGATCTCGAAAGGAGGACGGCCGGCGTCTCAGACTATCAAAAAAGTATCAAATAAGCTTGCGGGATGCAACGAAGGGCGGTCAGCCCTTCCTTTTGATTCGTAGCGCCCGGCTTTTCCGGGCGGGCGGGGAGATTTGCGGAGCATTTGCGCAGCAAAAGCCTTTCCGCAGCCTTTTCCCTGCAGGACGACGTCCTTCCTCCTGCAGGGAACGTGTTAAAACGTAGCTTTTTGACACACAGAGGCGGCGGCTGTCCTCGAAAAGGGGACAGCCCGCGCCTCAGACTGCTGAAAACCGTCCTGGCGGCGAGAGAAGAAAATCCAGAGCAAAAAAAGAAGTCATTCTATTGAATGACTTCATGGAATCCGGCGGCGACCTACTCTCCCGGGCCGTGACCAGCCAAGT
>CAKTXZ010000005.1 GCA_934632155.1 uncultured Clostridia bacterium
AGCAGGGCCTGCGCTTCGCTATCCGCGAGGGCGGCCATACCGTCGGCGCCGGCGCTGTGGTGCGTATTGTTGAATAATGCACGCTCCTGACGGGGACGGGACTTGTCCCTCCCCGCGGGGCATATGCAGGGCGACGCGGCCTGCGGGCGGCGTGGCCTTACATCCCAAGAAAGAGGTGTTTCCAAATGGCAGTCAAGGAAGCGCGGCAAAGCATTGTGCTGGCCTGCACCGAGTGCAAACAGCGCAATTACAATAAGAAGAAGAATAAGAAGAACACCCCCGACCGCATCGAGCTGATGAAGTATTGCCGCTTCTGCAAGAAGCACACCACCCATCGCGAAACCCGATAAACGCAAGGATGTGAAAATCATGGCTGATGAAAAGATCGTCGAGAAGGGAAAGGTAAGCTTCTGGACGAAAACCGTGAATTTCTTCAAGAAATTGCCCGGTACCATTGCCCGTCCCTTCAAGAACATGTGGCGCGAGCTGAAAAAGGTGACGTGGCCCACTCGCCAGGATTTGATCAATTACACGCTGATCGTGTTGGCGTTCCTGGTGTTCATGGGCGTCGTGATCGGCCTGCTTGACTTGGGCTCGGTTGCGTTGATTAACGCCATCTAACCACATTATAGGAGAGACCACAATGTCCGAAGACAGACCGGGCACCCTGGAATGGTATGTGGTGCATACCTACTCCGGCTACGAGAATAAGGTCAAGGACAACCTTGAAAAAGCGGTGGAGAACAACGGCATGTCGAACCTCATTCAGGAGGTTGTCGTTCCCACCGAGGAGGTTGTAGAGATCAGGAACGGCAAGCGCGTAACCACGACGCATAAGACCTTTCCGGGCTATGTGCTGGTGCGGATGATTATTACCAACGAAAGCTGGTATGTGGTTCGCAATACGCGCGGCGTGACGGGCTTTGTCGGCCCGGAAAGCAAGCCGATTCCGCTGACCGCCGAGGAGCTGGACCGGATGCTGAACAGCGCTTCCCAGAAGGTCGAATTCCGCATCAATGTGGGAGATGAAGTCCGCATCCTGTCCGGGCCGCTGGAGAACTTCACCGGCATGGTGGAGGAAGTCGACGCTTTGCGCCAGAAAATGCGCGTGAGAGTGAAGATGTTCCTGGGCCGTGAAATGCAGATCGAGGTCGACCTCGATCAGGTCGAGAAAATCGACAACTGAGAGAGAACGCGCCCAGCGGCGTGATTCCCGTCTCCGCTTCCCGTTTTCCGTGGGAGGCAGCGGCCGCATGCCGCTGCCGCCATTACCACAAGCTTTAAGGAGGTGCCATCACCAATGGCAAAGAAAATTACCGCGTTCATCAAGCTGCAGGTTCCCGCCGCCAAGGCGACGCCCGCGCCGCCCATCGGCCCTGCGCTGGGTCAGCATGGCGTGAACATTCCCGGCTTCTGCAAGGAATTCAATGCCCGCACCGCGAAGCAGGAAGGCCTGATTATCCCCGTTGTTATCACGGTGTTTTCCGATCGTTCCTTCACCTTCATCACCAAGACGCCCCCGGCTCCCGTGCTGATTAAAAAAGCGCTGGGTCTGGAATCCGCTTCCGGCCGTCCCAACAAGGATAAGGTTGGCCAGCTGACGCAGGCGCAGGTTCGCGAAATTGCGACCACCAAGATGCCCGACCTCAACGCCGCTTCCATTGAGGCCGCGATGAGCATGGTCAAGGGCACCGCGCGCAGCATGGGCATTACCGTTGCCGACGAATAAGGGCTTGACGCCGTAAAGGAATTGTGTGGGAGGACATAGCGCCGCTATAACCACAGGGAGGAAAGAAAGATGAAACACGGCAAGAAATATACCGACAGCAAAAAGCTGATCGACAGCACGAAGCTCTACGATCCCGCTGAGGCGATCGAGCTGGTCAAGCAGACGGCGAAGGCCAAGTTTGACGAGACCATCGAGCTCTCCATCCGTCTGGGTGTCGACCCCCGTCACGCGGATCAGCAGGTTCGCGGCACGGTGGTGCTGCCGCACGGCACGGGCAAGAAGGTGCGCGTGCTGGTGTTCGCCAAGGGCGATAAGGCCAAGGAAGCCGCGGCTGCCGGCGCTGATTTCGTTGGCGACGCCGATCTGGTTGCCAAGATCCAGAGCGAGAACTGGTTTGGCTTTGACGCCTGCGTTGCGACCCCGGATATGATGGGTACGATTGGTAAGATCGCCCGTCTGCTGGGCCCCAAGGGCTTGATGCCGAACCCCAAGTCCGGCACCGTGACCATGGACGTAACCAAGGCCATCAACGATATTAAAGCCGGTAAGGTTGAGTATCGTATTGACAAGACCGCTATCGCGCACTGCCCCATCGGCAAGATCTCCTTCGAGAACGAAAAGCTGGTTGAGAACCTCAGGACCCTTATGGAAGCCGTTATCAAGGCGAAGCCTGCCTCTGCCAAGGGCACGTATATTCGTTCCCTCTACATGAGCAGCACCATGGGTCCGGCTATCAAGCTGAACAGCCTGAAGTTCTGATCTCACTTTCTGCAAAAACGGCAAGTCGCTGCGGCGGCTTGCCGCTTTTTTTGCTGCGGCGATATGGGAAAGCAACATGGAATCTTGATAAGCAATCCTCGGCGCTCATGCCGAATTGCCAGCGCAAGGTCTAAACCAAGCCTGCCTGTAAAAACGATTTTTGGACACGAACGCTCGCTCTTTTGATCGTATTGCCGATCAATGTATTGACACGGCAGAATTAGATTGGTGCTTCGCATTTTTGCCAAGAAGAAGCCGAGGGAAGAAAAAGGACGCTCGGATCGGGTTAGAAGCTGCGCGCCCCGGTTCTGGACTGCCGAGAATAACGACAGATGAAAAATACGTCAGGCGGGGCGTTTCGGATTAAAAACACATGATTCATGGCGCTGATGTGCCGTGCGTAATGTGCTTGCCGATACCTCGGATACGCTGCGGCTGCTATTGGCAGCGTGAGAGGGCGCGCCGACGGATGAAGCGGTGAAAGCCTCCGCCAAGCGCTTTCCTTTGATGCGTGGTTTCATGCGCCCTATAGAGCGGCCGGAATCGGGTTGAAGCGAAAACGTGTGCCGCTTGCTGTAGCCCATAGAACGAACAGAAGGAAACGAGGGAATGGCGGCAAAGCAGTCGAGGATGTGCTTACAAATGAAAGCGGCAGGCTGCGCTTTGCAGCCTGCCGTTTTGGGCATGCAAGGTAAGATTGAGCGCCGATCCTGTTGATATCCAGCGCGCTATTTGATTTTGTTGACCAGCTCGACGGCGGCATGGTGAACGGCTTGAGCCATTGCGGCGCTGCCTTCGGTCGCGATCTTGGAAGCGTCCTGCGCTGTCGCGGCGGCGGCGACGTCGACCTTCATCTGCGCAAAGCCGTCGTAGCATTGCGCCTGAAGCGCTGCGAGGGCGTTATTGATCTCAGCCTTCTGCGCGTCGCTCAGGCCCGCGGCGAGATAGAGATTGGAGAGCGCGTCCATCGTCCAGTAGCAGGACTCGGCCCAATTTCCCGGCAGCTGGCAGAAGCCGTCGACCTTCACCCGATCGCCGTTTTCGTTGCGCTTATTCTGGGACGTGGGATAGCTAATCCCATCAGCCGGCTGCTCCAGCGTAAACGCTGCGGAAGCGGTGCTGACCTTGTAGCCTGCATAGGCGGCAGTGGTAAGCATGGGGTAGTAGGGCACAAAGACGCTCAGCGCTGCGTCGTCCATGGCAATCCACTCCACAGTATCGGTCGCGCTGTCGCCGGGGGTGATCTGGAAGATGTGGGTTTCCAAATTGCGCGCGGATCCGATGCCGTCAATATGATAGTAGTTCACGATATCGGCTACGGTATAAGCGTGGTCAAGCTGAATGGCGGTATAAAGGGGCGCGATGGTTCCGTCCGGCGCGACGTTGGAGATCGTATAATCGCTGACCGCGGGGGTTTCGGAGGCGACGGCTTCATTGAAATATTTGAGGGCGCTGACCATCCGCGCGCCGGTTGCCTGATCCGCGTTATAGGACGCGACATAATCGATGGTGTTTGCTTCCTTGCTGCCGGCATACGTGCCGGCTTTTTCGGCGACGGCAATCAAATCCTTGGATGCGATCACATTTTCGGTATCGTCCAGATCGATCAGGCCGATAATGGACATGTTGGGCTGGGCGAAGGCCATGCCGGAGGAGAGCTTGAGCGCGACGTATTGCGTGCCGGAGGCATTCTCGATATACCAGACCTCCTTGTCGTCGGCGATGAATACGCCGGAGCCGCCGCAGCAGCCGGCCGTGTCATAGATGCTCAGCAGCAGCTCGACCGCTTCCTTGGCCGTGGAGGCCTCGCTGAGCAAAACGGTGGGGATTTCGGCTTCCTCAATGCCGGTATCGACGTAGGGATCGACATTTTCCAGCGCTTCAGAGCAGCCGATCGTTTCCGTGGCGCTGACGGTCACGCCCTTCTCGTTTGTTCCGGCCGCCTGATAGGGCGTGTGCGGGTGTGTTTCGCCGCAATCGGGGCAAACGCCGTTTTGACCCGCGCCGTTATCATCGGTGAAGGCGGTGTAGGCGAAGCTGTCCTTTGTGAAGGTGTAGGTGAAGCCATAGCAGCCCGTGTAAACCTCGCCGGCGGCGTGAACCCCGGCGGGACTGACGTCAAACAGCTTGTTGTAGCTGTTGGACAGATCCTCGGAGCGGGCGAAGAGCGTCGAGCCGTCCGCAGTCAGATCGGAGCCGACATAAATGGCGGTGCAGGCCAGCGCGTTTCCAGAAAAAAGCAGTGTGGTCAGGGCGAGCGCCAGAGCGATAAGCTTTTTGATCGAAGCATGGAGCATGGTTCATACCATCCCTTCTCGGAAAGAATGACTGTAGTATAATGCATAAATATTAGATTGTCAAGCATAAATATGAGCATTTTCAGAAAAGTTTCGCCAGCCCCAAAGCGGACGGCATTGCCGTAAAGCATGCATCCTCCGAGCATTCAGGCAACGCCGCATCACATTCAAAGGGACGCGGCGAAATGATGCTTTCGCATCACGGTTGAAAAGCCGCTGCAAGCGGCATGGGGGCGGAAAAACAAATGATTTTCAGAAAAAACGCAGAATTGAGCGCGGCTAGAGCGCGTCTGTCTGTCAAAAAAAGTCTCGTTCAAGCGCCGTGGAAGAATGAAGGGGGCGCGACTCCTTCATGTTTCATCCGCAGAACCGGCTTGGCCGGTTTGAGAACGCTAGGAACGACCGCTTCCGCGATCGTTTTCCGACCGTAAGCCGCAGGCTTACAGGAAAATGATGCTTCAAATGCAAGACCGGTTTAGCGAACTTGCATTGACAGACTGTCGAAAAGCTTTTCCGACAGTCGGCAGCGCGGCCAAAGCGCTTGCTTGGTATTTGAAGCGCTTTGGCGGGGGTGGCATGACGCTGCGCCGCGATACGCGCAAGGCGCCTGCGAATGAAGGGGGATACGTCCTGCGCGGCGCGGGGCGATTTGGGAATCGAGCTTATGCATAAAAATGCATAATGGATACGCCCTGAGCCGCGCAGCCTCCGGGGATGTGACGATGAACTCGACGCTTGAACCGTATGCCGCGCCAAGCGCCGGCAGCCGGGGTGCAGGCCGTGCCCGCATGCGCTCCGGATGATGGATGGGTCAAATACAACCTGCGCTTGGTTGCTTTTTCCCGCGCGGCATGCTATGCTGACAACAGCTCAATCAATATCGGAAGGGAGTGGCGTTTTGATGACTATCGGGGAAACCATTCGCCGGCTGCGCGCTGCGAACAAGCTGACGCAGGAGGAGCTGGCTGCCCAGTGCGGCGTTTCCACGCAGGCGGTGCAGAAATGGGAAAGCGACAGCTACGCGCCGTCCTTGGAAAAGCTGATTTTGCTTTCCAAGCAGTTCAATATTTCACTGGACGCGCTGGTGCTGGGCAACGATGCGCGCATCGTTGAGGAGCAGAGCAAGGCCTGCCTGCTGCCGGATTATGAACAGCTTGAGGATTGGGAGGCCTATGTCGAGAAGCTGGACGTGGAATATACGCAGCTGATGCAGGAAGGACGCGACGTTGCCGCCTATAAGCAGCTTTTCGAGCAGATCAGCCATATGCCGCGCGGCGAATATAAGGCGCGCATGGCGGACGTGCTGTTTGATTTGTCCGCCTCCCTGCCCATGGCGGCGGATTATCCGTATGTCGAGCCGTCGGACTTGGAGGGTATTCGGGTCACGTGGGCCAAGGATGCGCCCGAGGATCAGACGACGGCCATTCCCGCGCTACGCGAGCATATCGCCGGGGCGTGGTATGGGCGCATCTGCGGCTGCCTGCTGGGCAAAACGATCGAGGGCATCCGTACGCATGAGCTGCTGCCGCTGCTGCGCGCCTCCGGCAACTACCCCATGACGCGCTACATCCGCCGCACGGACGTGACGGAGGATATTCTGCGCACGACCAATTTCCCGCTCAGGGGGCGCTGCTATGCCGACGAGCTGACCTGCATGCCGGCGGATGACGATACAAATTACGTGGTGCTCAATCAGGAGCTGATCGAGAAGTACGGGCGCGACTTTACGCCCATGGACGTGGGCCGCATGTGGCTGTCCAAGCAGTCGATTTATTCCTATTTTACGGCGGAGCGCATCGCCTTCCGCAACATCGTCAGGGGTTATGCGCCGCCTGCCTCCGCCCTGAACAAAAACCCCTTCCGCGAATGGATCGGCGCGCAGATTCGCGCGGACTATTTCGCCTATATCAATCCCGGCCGCCCCGCCGCCGCCGCCGAGATGGCGTGGCGCGACGCAAGCATTTCCCATGTCAAAAACGGCATCTATGGCGAGATGTGGGCCGCGGCGCTCATCGCGCTGGCCGCCGTGTGCAAGAATGTACAGGAAGCGCTCTACGCCTCGCTCAAATTCATTCCCCAGCAGTCCAGGCTGCATGAGCATTTGCTTTTCGTCGTGCGTGATTATGAAGAAAAGCTGCCGCAGGAGGAATGCTTCGCGCATATTCATGCACGTTGGGATGAAAGGCAGGATCATGACTGGTGTCACACGATCTCCAACGCGGAAATTGTCGCCGCTGCGCTGCTGTATGGCGAGGAGGACTACGGAAAATCCATCTGCATGGCGGTGCAGACCGGCTTTGATACCGACTGCAACGGCGCGACGGTCGGCTCGGTCATCGGCATGTGCCATGGCCTGGGCGCCATTGACCCTGTGTGGCTTAAGCCTGTCAGCGGCGGTCTGGAAACGGGCATCTTTGGTCTGGCAAAGGTTAACGTTGAGGAGCGTATCGACATGACGATGCGCCATATCGAGGGCTGAGCCAGGAAGCTGCGCGCTTTAGAAGCGCCCTGCGCTGAGACGCAGCGGCATGCCCCCTGACAAATGGATAAAAGCGCCCCCGTCTGTCGGGCAGGAATACAGAACCTGCCAAACAAACGGGGGCAATTCTTTTGGAAGCGGCGCGTGCCGCCGGCTTTTCAGGGCGCCGCCGCTTTTGCGGCTGGCCTCGCCCGGTTCACTGCCTGTTCCCTAGAGGAGGCGCGGGGAAGAAGCATCCGCTTTTCGGACGCGCCCTTGCTAAGGGCTGCTGTCAGCCGACGCTCAGGCTTCCCAGCGTAATCATGCGGCCGTTCTGACGGCTGAAGAGCATAACGCCGTTCCCGCTGAAGCCCAGCCGCACCTGCTGGCCGATTTTATAGGTTACGCCGCCAAAGACCACCGCGGTGAGCAGATATTCGCCCACGCGCACCTTCACCGTTGTTTCCATGCCGGTGGGCATGGCGGAGAAGATTTCGCCTGCGATGGGGCCCTGATCGCTGATATGAACGAACTCGGGGCGTACGCCCAGCACAAAATCCTGCTGCGTGGGCGCTTCTTCAACGGCTTCGTCGGCGCCGTCCGCACGCGCGATGTGATAGCGGAAAACGGCGTCTGCATTGGTTTTGGCGACATAGCCGGGCTGCTGCGCGGCTGCTGCGTCCTGGGACTGCTGTTCCTCGTCCAGCTGCTGCTGCGCGGCGAACCAGTCGTCCAGCTTGCTCGCCTGCTCGGGCTGATAGCGGCCGATCATGCCGTTCAGCAGCGTTAGTTCCACTGCGCCGCTGGCGTCCTGCTTGCCGGTCGCTTCGATGAAATTGACGGCGGGATTGCCCACAAAGTCCGCCACGAACAGATTGCGGGGGCGGTTATAGATGTTGAGCGGCTCGTCGTACTGCTGCAGCACGCCGTTGTTGATCAGGCAGATGCGGGTGGCCAGCGTCATGGCCTCCATCTGGTCATGGGTGACATAGACGAAGGTGCTGCCCGTTTCCAGATGCAGGCGCTGCAGCTCCGACCGCATTTCCAGCCGCAGCTTCGCGTCCAGATTGGACAGCGGCTCATCCATGAACAGCACGCGCGGCCCCGGAGCGAGGGTACGGGCGATGGCGACGCGCTGCTGCTGGCCGCCGGAAAGCTCGCTGGGGTAACGATCCATAAACTGGCCGATCTTCACGATATCGCTCACGCGCGCTACGGCGCGCCTGATTTCTTCCCTGCTCAGCTTTCGCGCGGGAGAAGCGCCCGTTTCATCGCGGAAGACCTCGCCGCGTTCGTTGACGCCCGCGCCCGATTCGTTGATGTTGGAAAGGCCGAAGGCGATATTCTGGTAAACCGTCATGTTCGGCCACAGGGCGTAATTCTGGAACAGAAAGCCCACGCGCCGCTTGTTGGCCGGTACGTTGACGCCAAGCGCGCTGTCGAAGACGGGCACGTCGTCGATGGTGATGCGCCCCTCCGTCGGCGTTTCCAGCCCGGCGATCATGCGCAGCGTCGTGGTTTTGCCGCAGCCCGAGGGGCCCAGCAGCGTGACAAAGGCGTTATCGTCAATTTGCAGGTTCAGATGGTCCACGGCATAATAGCCGCCCCAGCGCTTGGTCACATTGGTCAGTTCAATTCTTGCCATGTTGCTTGCCTTCCTTCCTTAATTGCCGCCGATGCCCTTGTCAAGGCTGGCGCCCGTCAGCAGATTGATCAGCGCGTTGAAGAGCAGAATCACCAGAATCAAAATCAGGTTAATGCCGCTGGAGAATGCGTACAGCCCCATTTCGTCGAAATAATCCAGCATGGTGGTGATGATGCGTGTTTGAGAGCAGAGCAGCATGAACAGCGTCAGCTCGCGCAGGCACGTCATGAAGGGGAGAAGGTAGCCGCTGATGATGGAGGATTTCTGGATGGGGATGATAATGCGCGTCATGCGCTTCCACCACGGAATATTCTGAATGATGGCGGCCTCCTCAATTTCGCCGGACAATTGCAGCATGGAGTTGAGCGCGCTGCGGCTGGCAAAGGGAATGTACTTTACCGTGCCCGCCAGAATCAGCAGCAGGAAGGAATTGAAAATGCCGGCTGACGAGCCGAAGATGAAGAACGCGACGCCCACCGCCAGCGACGGCATCAAATAGGGCAGGAAGGCGATGTTGTTCACATAGGCCGCCCATTTGCTGCGGCGGTTTTTGCTCACGCAGTAGCCCACCAGCAGGCCGATGGTGCCCGCCGCCAGCGAGCAGCACACCGCCACAATCAGCGTGCCCTTGAAGGCCGACCAGATGGTGGGGTTGTACAGGATGCCAAGATTTCCGTACATGCCGTTTTCAGTGATGTTCTCGGCGGTATTCCACCATTTAAGCGTCAGGTTGCCGGCGACGCCGTTGGTGAGGAAGGAGTAATCGCCGGGGTTGGGCAGGAAGGTTTCCACGGCGAAAAGCACGATGGGCAGGATGCCGGTAAACAGGGTGGTCAGGGTAAAGATGAAGGAGAGAATGTATTTTCCCGCGCGCAGGTTGACCACGCTCGTCTGGCCGGATTTGCCCGTGACCGTGGTAAAATTCTTCCGGCCGGATGTGGTGCGCTGATTCACGATGAGAATGATAAAGCCAAAGAGCATCATGATGACGGCCAGAATGCTTGCCTGACCCGCGCGCTGGGCGTTCAGTTCCACATATTTGGTGGAAAGGGTGGACAGCTTCAGGTAATGCGGGATGGGGTAGGAGCCCATGGCGGAGGAGAAGACCAGCAGAATGGTGGAAAGAATGGCGGGCTTGACCAGCGGAATGGTCACGCGCAGGAAGGTTTTCCACCGCGGGGTGTTGAGGATGGTGGCGGCTTCCTCAAGGTTTGCGTCCATATTGCGGAAGATGCCGCCGATGAGGATATAGGCGAAGGGCGCGTAATGCAGCGCCAGCACCACGGCGCTGGGGAACATCCCCTCGCACCACCATTTGGGCATGCAGACGTTGAAGATAGCGGCCAGCAGGCCGTCCGACCCGCCGGTAACGGCGTTGCTGTTGAACAGATTCTGCCACACGACGGCGAGCGTCCACTGCGGCATGATATAGGGGAAAATGAAAATGGAGCTGAGGTATTTTTTGAATTTCAGGTTGGTACGCGTTACCAGATAGGCGAAGACGCCGCCGTAGAGAATCGCGCCGGCGCAGGCGAACACGCTCAGCAGCACGGAATTGAGCAGCGGCGTCCACAGGTTGATTTTGCTCAGACGCTTGGACATCATGGTTTGGCCAAAGAAAAGATCAACCCAGTTATAGGCGGTGTAAACCTGCCCCTCCTGGGCGTTCCTGGCGTCGACGGAGCCTGCGTGGATGGTTACGGTGTCCATGACGATGGTAATCATGGGCGCAATGGTGGTGATGGTCAGGATGATTCCCAGCAGAAGCAAAATGGTGTTCTGAGGCTTGCTCAGGTAGGTAATCAGCCTGTTCATTTTCAGCCGAAAAGCGCTCTGACGGCCTGCCGCAGCAATCATGATGTTTCCCCCTTTGCAGTGAATTTCGTGCCGCGGGCGCGGCGTGCGCGTTTTATAGAAGGGGCGGCGAACCGGCCAGAGCCGACGCGCCGCCCGCATCGCTTGAAAGCGGGAGCGGGAAAGCCCGCCCCCGTATAATGGTTTATTTGCTGCCGACGATCATGTCGATCCAGTCGCCCAGATCCAGCGCGACGGAGGCGCAGTAGGCGGGATCTTCCACAACCAGCGCGCCGCCATCGGCGCTGATCCACCAGTCGTAGCCGCGGTCGTTCTTGGCGGGGAACTTATTCTCGCCGTCCACGTAGCCGTCCTGGCTGTGATCCTGCATGCAGGCGGGGTTGGCGCTGTAGCCGCCCATGTCCTTGCCCCAGGCGGCGAAGCCGTCCTGCGTGGTGGTCATATAGGCGATGAAGGCGCAGGCCGTCCAAGGCAGGGGAGAGGTCTTGGGGATCATCAGGTAATGCTTGTAGGCATAGCCGCCGATGCCGGTGTAGTCATCCTGATACGCCGCGACGGTGATATTGTTGACGGAAGCTTCGGCGGTTTCTTCCACGCTGCGCAGCTTGGAATAGACCAGCAGGCCGCTCTGACCGGCGGCGGAGGTGGTGACCAGCGTGTTGCAGATGGGGCCGTCGTCCGTCTGCTCGTTATACTGGCTGCACCAGAGGTAAATCCACGCCAGCGCGTACTTGGCGTTTTCAGCCGTCAGGCCCAGACCCTCCGCATCGGCGGCGAACTGCTCGACATAGGGCGCGAAGTAGGCCTGCTTGTCGGCGTCCAGCTTGTCATAGGCCGCCTTCAGGTAATCGGCATAGGTGTCCTTGGTCAGCATATAGAGGAAATTCTTGCCGACCAATTCGCTGTTAACGCCCATGTACAGGGGCGCCATGCCCTCGGCCACGAAATCCCAGCAGTTGGTGATCTTGACGTCGCCCAGATTGTTGAACATGAACACCTTGTTCAGCGTCTGCAGGGCGAGGGGGTTATCGTTGTTTTCACGCGCCAGACCTTCCGCTTCCGCCCATTCCTTGGGGATGAAGTTGAGCAGGTTGCCGGTGTTGATCATCTTGCTCTGAATCTGGTTGCCGTCCTGAATCAGGGTCATGGAGTAGGTGTGCTTGGAGCCCTTGATATCGGCGTTGAGGGTGGTGAAGATGGAGTTGTTCTTGGGCTGGCTCCAGTCGATGGTGCCGGTGTAGGCAGAATCGATGCTCTGCAGCAGCTCGATGAACTTCGCGCCGGCGCTCTTGCCGCGGCTGGAATTGCCGATGCCGTAGAGCACCTTGCCGTTGGATTCCTCGATGGCTTTCTTGTACAGCTCTTCGTTGGTCATGGTCTGCGCCTTAGCGATCACGTCGGCCACGCTTTCCTCGGCGAAGGCGAAGGAGCACATGGTTGCCAGCATGGCGAGCGCCAGCAGCAGGGACAGGAATTTTTTCATGATGCGGTCATCCTTTCACTAAATGGTTGGTTTTTAACCAGCTCTTACATGAATAATACCGCATTCAACGCGATTTGCGAATGGGGCAAAGCTGCGATTTTCATGAAAATTCTGATATTCTTTCGCTTTCCTTGCCATTTGCGCTTTGATTTTGATAATCGGAGGGCGACATGCCCGTCAGCTTTTTGAACGCGGAGCCGAAATAATTCACATCCCGGTAGCCGACGCGCTCGGCCACCTCATACACCTTGCTGCGGCAATCGCGCAGGTATTGCATGGCCATGTGAATGCGGTACTGCGTCAGATAATTGCCCACGGTATAGCCTGTTTCCTTCTTGAAAACGTGGGAGAGATGCCCTTCGCTGATGTTGAGATGCTCGGCGATGGCGGTGATGGAAAGGCCGTTGTCGCCAAAGCGCGCGGCGATATATTGGAGCGCGGATTGCACATACGCGCTTTTCTCGCCCTCGGGCAGGGGAACAAGGCGCGCGGGCGGCGGCGCATTTTTGGCGATTTTCAGGCAAACCGCCTGCACGGCGTTTTCCAGCTCCTGATTGCGAAAGGGCTTGAGCAGGTAATCGTCCGCGCCGAACTTGAGCGCGCCGCGAACGTAGGTAAAATCGCTGTAGGCGGTCAGCACGAGCACATGCGCCGTGCAGCCGCGATTGCGCAGCGCGTTCATCATTTCCACGCCGTCCATGCGCGGCATGCGGATATCGGTGATAATCAATTCGGGGCGAAGACGCTCGGCCAGCGCGAGGCCGTCCTCGCCGTTGGCCGCCTCGCCCGCGATTTCGCAGCCCAGCCGCGCCCAGTCCACGCCCTGAACGATTCCGCGGCGCACCACGGCCTCGTCGTCCACCACCATGACCTTCAGCATACGCTTCCTCCGTCTGTTCCTTTGACCAACGCACGCGCGCATCGCGCTCAATGCTCTCAGGCGCATGCGGACTATCCCCAAAGCAGCGAACAAATAGGCGGGGAGCTTTTCCGGAGCGTTCGCGCAGGAAAATCCTTTCCACAGCCTTGTCCTGCAGGATGAAGCCCTTCATCCTGCAGGAAGCGTGTCAAAAGCATCGTTTTTGACACGCGGAATGCCCTCGGAAGCATGATATTACGTTTTGATTGCGCTGTCAACGGAAAAGCGACCGCGCGGCGCGCTTCCGGCTTCGTCAGGGCGAAAAAGCCGCGGCTTTTCCCGCATTTCCCCTTGTATTTTGCGCTGTTTGCGGCTATAATGGGTGCGGCGCCGGATAACGGCGCGCTTTCAGTATGGTACGATTGCATCAAGGAGGCTGGGCGTATGGAAAACGAGACGACACGCACGAACTTTATCTGGGACGCGATTGACCAAGATTTGCAGGAGCAGCGCTGCCAGCAGGTTCACACGCGTTTTCCGCCCGAGCCGAACGGGTATCTGCACATCGGCCATTGCAAGGCGCTGATTACCGACTTTGGCACCGCCGAAAAGTACGGCGGGCTTTGCAACCTGCGCTTTGACGATACCAACCCGGCTAAGGAGGACAACGAGTACGCCGAGGGCATCAAGCGCGATATTCGCTGGCTGGGCTTCGACTGGAACGGCGGTATTTTTTACGCCAGCGACTACTACGAAAAGCTTTACGAAATTGCGGAGGACTTTATCCGGCGCGGTTTGGCCTACGTGGACGAGCTGACGCCCGAGCAGATGACGGAATATCGCGGCACGCTGACCGCGCCCGGACGGGAATCGCCGTGGCGCAACCGGCCGATGGAGGAATCGCTCGACCTGTTCCGCCGCATGCGCGCGGGCGAATTCCCCGAGGGGCGCATGATCCTGCGCGCGAAGATCGACATGGCGTCGCCCAACATGAACATGCGCGACCCGGCCATGTACCGTATTCTTTATAAGGAGCATTGGCGCACGGGCAAGGCGTGGTGTATTTACCCGATGTACGATTTTGCGCACCCCATCTCCGACGCGCTGGAGGGCATTACGCATTCCCTTTGCTCGCTGGAATTTGAAAATCACCGGCCGCTGTACGACTGGGTGGTGGAAAACGCGGGCTTCCGTAAGGAAACCACGGTGAACGGCGGGCGCTATCACGGCCCGCGCCAGATCGAATTTGCGCGCCTGAACATTACCCGCACCGTCATGAGCAAGCGCCATTTGCGCCGGCTGGTGGAGGAAGGGTTTGTTTCCGGCTGGGACGATCCGCGGATGCCTACGCTGTGCGCCATGCGCCGCCGCGGCTTTCCGGGCAGCGCGATTCGCGCGTTTGTCGAGCAGGTCGGCCTCTCCAAGGCGGATTCCGTGGTGGACGTGGCCATGCTGGAGGCCTGCGTGCGCGACGAATTGGGCGAAAAGGCGCCCCGCGCCATGGCGGTGCTGCATCCGCTCAAATGCGTGCTGACCAATGTGCCCGCGGATTGGCGGGATACGCTGACGATGGAAAACCATCCCGATCATCCCGAAATGGGCGAGCGCAGCGTGACCATCAGCAACGAGATCTGGATCGAGCAGGAGGATTTCATGGAGGAGCCGCCCAAGAAATTCTTCCGCCTCAAGCCCGAGGGCGAGGTACGCCTCAAGGGCGCGTACATCATCCGCTGCGAAAAGGTGGTCAAGGCGGCGGACGGCGCGATCGACCATCTGGAATGCACCGTGGATTTGGACAGCCGCAGCGGCTCGGAGGGCGCGAACCGAAAGGTCAAGGGCACCATCCATTGGGTCGACGCCAAGGACTGCGCTTCCTTTGAAGCGCGCCTGTACGATCAGCTGATGACCGAAGAATGGGATACCGCGGACGCCGCCGATAAAAAGGACGTGACCCGGTTCCTTTCGCCCGATTCGTTGGTGGTCGCCAACGGCTTTTGCGAGCATGCGCTGGTTTCAGCCAAGGCCGGCGATACGTTCCAGTTCCTGCGCAACGGCTATTTCTGCAAGGATCCCGACAGCACGCCGGAGCATCCCGTTTATAACCGCGTGGTCAGTCTCAAGAGCAGCTTTCAGGTGAAGTGAGGAGCGAACGCCGCAAAGGCCGTTTCCCTGAAAAAAACATAAGCGAACAGGAGGAATTCGCATGAAAGAAGTACGGACGCGGTTCGCGCCGTCGCCGACGGGGTTTATGCATCTGGGCGGCCTGCGTACGGCGCTGTATAATTACCTGTATGCCAAGAAAATGGGCGGAAAGTTCATCCTGCGGATCGAGGATACCGATCAGGAGCGCTTTGTCGAGGGCGCGACGCAGGTCATTTACGACACGCTGCGCGGCTGCGGCATGGATTGGGACGAGGGGCCGGATATCGGCGGCGCGTTCGGCCCTTATGTGCAGAGCGAACGCAAGGCGCTTTACCTGCCCTACGCCAAGGAGCTGGTCGAGAAGGGCGCGGCGTATTATTGCTTCTGTACGAAGGAAGAGCTTGACGCGCGCCGCACCGCGGCGGAGGCGCGCGGCGAGGTGTTCAAATATGACAAGCATTGCCTGCGCCTGTCCAAGGAGGAGGTGCAAAAGCGGCTGGATGCGGGTGAGCCGTACGTGATTCGCCTCAATTGCCCCACGACGGGCGAATCGACGTATGACGATGTGGTGTTTGGGCATATGTCCTTCCCGAACGACACGCTGGACGACATGGTGCTGATTAAGGCGGACGGCATGCCCACCTATAATTTCGCCAACGTGATCGACGACCATCTCATGGGCATTACGCATGTGATGCGCGGCATGGAATACCTGTCCTCCACGCCCAAGTATAACCTGCTCTACAATGCCTTTGGCTGGGAAATTCCGCAGTATATTCATTTGACCACCGTCATGCGCGACGCGCAGCATAAGCTTTCCAAGCGCGACGGCGACGCGTATTACAGCGACTTTATCGAAAAGGGCTATTTGAAGGAGGCGCTGATTAATTATCTGGCGCTGGTGGGCTGGAACCCGGGCACGGATCAGGAGTTTTTCACCATGCAGGAGCTTCAGGAAGCGTTTGATATTCACCGCCTGAATAATTCTCCCGGCATTTTCGATATTCACAAGCTGAACTGGATGAACGGGCAGTATATCGCGCGGATGGATCCGGAGGCGTACCTGAAGATGGCGACGCCGTGGTTTGAACGCGTGCTGGCGGGGAAGAACATCGATTATCGCCGGCTGGCCGAGCTGACCCAGAGCCGCACCGAGGTGTTTAACCAGCTGCCCGATATGGTGCGCTTTCTGGCGAAAATGCCCGCGTTTGACAATGAGCTGTACTTCCACAAAAAAATGAAGTGCGACGCGGCGGTGGCCAAGGAAAACCTGACGCAGTTCCTGCCCGTGCTGGAGGGCGTTTCCCAATGGACGGAGCAGAACCTTCACGATACCGTGATGGCCGCCATTGCCCAAAGCGGCCAGAAGAACGGCGCGGTGCTCTGGCCGCTTCGAATCGCCATTTCGGGGCAGGCCAATACGCCCGGCGGCGCGTTTGAAATCGCTTATCTGCTGGGACGCGAGGAAACGCTGCGGCGCATGCGCGAATCGCTGGCGAAGCTGGGCTGACGCTTGCAATTTTTCCATGTTTCGGCTATAATAAAGTATCGCGTTGAGGAGGTGCTTTTCATGAAATCCGTTCCGATCAAACTGAGCTTTGCTGAAGAGGTGAAGACGTTTGTCAATACCGTGAATCGTTATCCCTACGAGGTGGATTTGCGCGCCGGCCGCCATGTGGTGGACGCCAAATCGATTCTGGGCATCTTCAGTCTGGACCTGAGCAAGCCCATTACGCTGGATGTGTACGACGATAACTGCGACGATCTGATCGCCGATATTCAGCAGTTCACGGTGAAGTAATTCGATCGATTATTTCCGAAGCCCTGCCGTGCCGGCTGAATGCTTTCATCCGGCAGGGAGCGCGCCAAGGCCGTAGCTTTGGGACGCGCAGCGTAAACGCCCCGATCTGCATGCCGTCAGGCTGCGGATGGGGGCGTTTGCTTTTGGGAGGCCTGATTCGTTTACCGCATATGAGGAAAAAGTATGCGGAAAATTCGCCTATGATTTTTGGCTTCCGCTTTCCTTGCGAAGGGCGTGCGGCCTGTGCTATAATCAATCGACAGAATATCGTTGCGGTTGAACGCGCAGACGGAAAACGGGAGGATGCATGAAGCCGAATGTTGTCATTGTCATGACGGACCAGCAGCGCGCGGATCTGCGGCGCGGCTGCGGGTATGCGCTGGATACCATGCCTTTTTTGGATTCCTTTGCGGCGCAGGGGACGGATTTTCGTCGGGCGTATACGCCGAACCCCTGCTGCGTGCCCGCGCGGGTAAGCATGTTTACGGGGCGCTATCCTTCCTGCCATCATGTGCGGACGAATCATAACCTTGCGGATGCGACGTATACGGAGGATCTGCTGGATGTGATGCGCCGGTGCGGCTATCGCACGGCGCTGTGCGGCAAAAACCATTCGCATCGCCGGGCGGATGCGTTTGACTATGCGCGCACGAACGGGCACCTTTCCGGCGGCGGCGAGACGAATGAAACGCCGGAGCAGCAGGCGCTTGCAGCTTTTTTAACGGCAACGCAGCATATGGAAATGCACGAGCCCTCGCCCGGCGGCGTGGAGGCGCAGCACCCGTACCGTAACGTCAGCGACGCGCTTTCGTTTATCGACGGCTGCGGCGACGCGCCGTTTTTTCTCTGGCTGTCCTTTGCCGAGCCGCATAACCCCTATCAGGTTCCGCGCCCCTATTACGATATGTTTCCGCCGGAAGCGCTGCCGCCGCTTGAAAGCGCGGGCGCGGATATTCACGCCCTTGGACCCATGTACGCATGGGAGCGCGGTATGTGGGAGCGGGTGCTGGGCGCGGAAATTGAGGAGCGCATTTTGCGCGCGCGCTCGAACTATCACGGAATGCTGCGCCTGATCGACGATCAATTCCGGCGCTTTATGGAGGGTCTGTCAACGCGCGGCCTGCGGGAAAACACCGTGGTCGTGTTTCTTTCCGATCATGGCGATTATGTGGGCGAATACGGCCTGCTGCGCAAGGGCGTGGAGCTTCCCGAGGTGCTGACCCGCGTGACGATGGCGTGGCAGGGGCCGGGCGTTCGCGCCGGCGTATTGGACGATACGCATTGCGTTAGTCTGGTGGACGTTTTGCCTACGCTTTGCGGCATGCTGAACACGGAAACGCCCTTTGGCGTGCAGGGACGGGATCTGGGCGCGCTGCTGCGGGGAGAGGCTCCTCCCGCCGGCGAGTTTGACGTGGGTTATGCGGAAAACGGCTACGGCGGCCTTTACTGGCGGCCGCAGGATGCATTGCGCTATGCGGACGACCGCTGCTTTACGGATGGGAAAACCTTTCAGTGCATGAGCTCCTGGACGCTGTCGGGGCAGATGCGGATGGCGCGAAAGGGCGATTATAAAATCCAAACGGATATGATGGGGAACGTCAAGCTGTTCTGCCTGCGGGATGATCCGGCGGAATTGCATAACCTGTGGCCGGACGCCGCGCCGGAGCGGGTGAAGACGGATATGCTGCTTGCGCTCAATACGGCTATGCTGCGCGCGGATGATCCGCTGCCCGCGCCGCATAACCGCTATCGAACCAAGGTGCATCCGCGGGGCTATTGGCAGGACAGCGCTTATTTGGCGCAGGATCCCGGCGTTCGGATGACGCCCTATGGCGATTGCGCCTGCCATAATGAACATAAAAAGGAGAAATAAGCCGTGCCGCCGCTTTCCATGATGATGAAGCCCGTTTCCTCCGCGTGCAACATGCGCTGCCGCTACTGCTTTTATGCCGACGTCGCCGCGCACCGCGCGCAGGCCAGCTACGGCGTGATGAGCGCGCAAACCACCGAAACGCTGATTCGAAAGGCGTTTTTGTACGCCGATCAATCGGTGAGCTTCGCCTTTCAGGGCGGCGAGCCGACGCTGGCCGGGGTGGATTATTACCGCAATTTTCTTTCGCTGGTGAAAAAATATAACAGCCGCGGTCTGCAGGTATCCTATGCGCTGCAGACCAACGCCCTCGCGCTGACGGACGAAATGTGCGCGCTGTTTCGGGAGCATCATTTTCTGCTGGGCGTATCGCTGGACGGCTGCCGCGAAACGCACGACGCGCTGCGGCCGGACGCGCGGGGCGAGGGTACTTATGACCGCGTGCTGCAGGGCATCGCCCTGCTTCGAAAGCACGGCGTGGATTTCAATATCCTCTGCGTGGTGACGCAGCAGGTGGCCGCGCGGCCGCACGCCGTGTGGAACGCGCTGAAGGAATACGGCTATCTTCAGTTCATTCCCTGTATCGATGATTTTGAAGGCGACGCCAATCCCTATTCCCTGCGCCCCGAGGCGTACGGCCGTTTTCTGATCGATACCTTCGACGACTATGAAAAGGCCATGCGCGCGGGCCGCCCCGTCAGCGAGCGGCGGTTTGACAATTATTTGTCCATCCTGCTGGGGCAGCGTCCTGAGCTGTGCGGCATGACGGGGCAGTGCGGGCTGTATTTTCTGGTCGAGGCGGACGGCGGCGTTTATCCGTGCGATTTTTATGTGCTGGACGCTTACCGGCTGGGCAATATTCACGAAACCTCCTTTGCACGCATGGAGAAAAGCGCGCAGTCGGTGGATTTTCGTCGATCCTCGTTGCAGCTGCCGGAGGCCTGCAGGCCCTGCAAATGGCTTTCCCTGTGCCGCGGCGGCTGCCGGCGCGACCGGCAGGCGACGCTGGAAAGCGCGCCGGGCGAGAACCGCTTTTGCGAAAGCTATCGAATGTTCTTTGAAGGCTGCTTCGATCGTATGCAGGCGCTGGCGGCGAGCATTCGGTAAAGGCGGCCGGGTAAAACCAGATAACGCCAAAGCCGTTCTCCGGCGTAGGGGGAACGGCTTTTCTTTTCCGGCATGTTCGTCTGCGTCCTTTCCTGTGCCATATTTGCTCCTCCCGCGGCATATACTTTGCCGGGGTGAGAAGGATGCGGCTGATTCAGGACACGCTGGCGGCGGAGGCGAAGAGCGCGCCGCGGCTTTTGATAACCGGCAGGAACGAGGTGCTGCTGGAGCGGCACGCCGGGCTGTTTTCCTATGAAACGAAATGCATTCGCGCGCGTACGCGGGAGGGCGTCGTGACCGTTACGGGAGAAAACCTGACCATTGCTTTTTTCGGCGCGCAGGATATGCTGATTCAGGGGCGTATTGCGGGCGTGCAATGGGAGAACGCGCTATGAGCGCGCTGAAGGTACGCCTTGAGGTGGCGGGGCTTGGCGCGGAAAAGCTGCTGAACGCTGCGCGGGCGGCGGGAATACGCCTTTACGGCGTTCGCCGGCGAAGGGACAGAACGCTGAGCGTTACCTGCGCGGCGGCGGACGGACGGCGGCTGCGCGATATAGCGTTGGAAAAGGGCTTTTCCGCGACGGCGCCGCGGCCGGTCGGCGCGCTGCTGTGGGTCCGGCGGCTGCGCGGGCGCGTCGGCCTTACGGCAGGCGCGCTGGTCTTTGGCGCGCTGACGGTATACGCCATGGGATTTGTTTGGCGAATCGATATTCAGGGCGCGGGCGCGTATGCGGGCGAGGTGCGCGCGTTTCTTGCGCAAATACACGTTCAGCCCGGGATTCGCCGAAATGCGGTTGATTTGGCGCAATTGCGGGAAGACTTGGAGTGGCGCCTGCCGCGGGTGAAATGGGTGCAGACGGCGTTTTCCGGCGTGACGCTGCGCGTTCGGCTGATCGAGGGCACGACGGCGGAGACGGAAAATGAAACGCCGGGCGACGTGGTGGCCGCCGCGGACGGGGTGCTCACGCGCCTGACGACGCTGGCGGGAACGCCGGTTTGCCGGGCGGGGGAGGCGGTACGGCGCGGGCAGGTGCTCATTCGCGGCGAGGAGCGCGGAAAGGACGGCGCGCTGGTGCCTGTGAAGGCGCGCGGCGAGGCGATTGCCCGCCGCTTTGTCACCGCGCAGGCCGCCGTTTCCCTGACCGAGTATCTTACCGTCCCCACGGGGCGGGAAACGGTTTGCTGGCGTATCGCTACGCCGCTGGGCGCTTTCCGGCTGGGCGATACGCCCGATTACCTGCAATGGGATTTGGACGTGCAGGAATACCGGGTGGGCGGCGCGTGGATACCCGTTGTGCTCACGCGCGAAAGCTATCGCGAGGCGGCGATTGAAACGGGCGTGCGCGGGGAGGACGCGGCGCGCGAGGAGGCGGCGGAGGCGGCGCTTTTCCGCCTGCGGCAGGCGCTTTTTCGGAAGGATGTTATTGACAAAAACGTAGAAATTCGTATGATAGAAGGGGATTATATCCTCGCTTTGGCATACGCCGAAATCAGCGAGGATATCGCCCGCTTTCAACAAAGCAATCGGTAGAGGAGATGCACGTTTATTTGCAGTTGACGCTGGAAAACATGGAATCCTACCTGTCGCTGTTCGGCATGAACGACCGCAATCTGGCGGCGCTGGAACAGGAGCTGGACGTGATGGTTTCCCTGCGCGGGCAGGATTTGTGCGTGCAGGGCGCGCGTGAAAACGTGGAAATCGCTGAACGCGTGATGGAAAAGCTGATTAAGATGGTTCGCCGCGGCGAGACGATCGACGTCAGCCGCATTCGTTATGCCGTGGCGCTGGCGCGGGAGGGGCGGCTGGAGCAGATCGAGGAGATCCTGAGCGACGTGGTGGCCATTACGCACCGCGGGCGAAGAATCCAATGCAAAACGCTGGGGCAGAAGGAATACGCCGCCGCCGTGCGGGAAAACGAGCTGACGCTGGCCGTCGGCCCGGCGGGCACGGGGAAAACCTATCTGGCGATGGCGATGGCGGTGGTGGCGCTGAAAAACAAGGAAGTGGAGCGCATTGTGCTCACGCGTCCGGCGGTGGAGGCGGGGGAGAAGCTGGGCTTTTTGCCGGGCGATATGACGCAGAAGGTCGACCCGTATCTGCGCCCGCTCTACGACGCGCTGTATGAAATGATGGGCGTGGAAAGCTATCAGCGCCTGACGGAGCGCGGCGCGCTGGAAATCGCGCCGTTGGCGTTTATGCGCGGGCGCACGCTCAACGATGCGTTCATTATTCTGGACGAGGCGCAAAACACCACGCCCGAGCAGATGAAAATGTTCCTGACGCGTTTGGGCGCGGGAAGCCGCTGCATCGTCACGGGCGACACCACGCAGATCGACCTGCAAAAGGGCAGGCGAAGCGGCCTTGTCGAGGCGATGGACGTGCTGCGCGGCGTGCAGGGCGTAAAGATTGTGGAGCTGACGGCCAAGGACGTTGTGCGTCATGAGCTGGTGCAGCGAATCGTGCGCGCGTACGAGGCGTATGAAGAAAAGGAAAGGGAGAAAGCATGAAGGGCGCGAAGGATAAGGGCGTGAAGGCAATCGAGCGGGTGCGCGGCTATCTGCGCTCGCCCGCCGCGCTGCGGCTGCTCATCTGTGTGATTGGCACGGCGGTGCTGACGATGCTTTTCGAAATTGCCATCGTTCCGGTGCGGTACGACCTGAAGGTCGGCATGGTGCCGAGCAATACCATCGCCGCAACCAAGGACGTTGTGGACGAGCTGAGCACGGAGAAGCGGCGCGCCGAGGCCGCCGCCGCCATCAGCCCGACCTACCGTTTTCAGGACGGCGTGACCGAGAGCGTGCTGGCTGATTTCGACCAGATTTTTTCCCAGCTGCGCGCGGTGCGGCAATATGCCGAAACGCTGCCGGACATGTCGCCCACGCGCGTGTTTTCCAAGGATGAGCTGGCTTACGCCCGTGAGATGCTGACGCTGGTCACCCTGCGGGATTATCAGCTGACCTCGCTTTTGCGCTGTACCTCCGAGGAGCTGGAGGAGGCCTATACGCTGCTTTACACCGCGCTGCAAAGCACCATGCAGGGGCATGTGACGCAGGGGCAGGAGGCGGCGGCCACCGCTTCGATTCGGCAGATTGTCAGCTACCGCATTTCGCTGTCGCTGAGCCAGAACATTGTGCCCGCTGTACTGGCGGCGTGCATTCAGCCCAACATGGTGATCGACCAGGAAAAGACGGAGGCTGCGCGCGCGGCGGCGCGGGACGCGGTTGAGCCCGTCACCTATAAACAGGGACAGAACATTGTCGTGCGCGGCGAGGGCCGCGTAACGGCCAACCAGCTGGCCATGCTTTCCACCCTTGGCCTGCTCAGCGACGCGCAGGTGGACTTTCCGATGTATCTGGGCGCGGCGCTGCTGGTGGTCATGGTGGCGGTGAGCATGCTGCTGCTGCTGCGGCAGCCGGAATGCCATGTGTTTGATGATACGCCGCGGCTGCTGCTGCTTTTCATTGTGCTGGTGGTATGCCTTGGCCTGTCTACGCTGGCGCGGCGGGTAAACACCTATCTGGCGCCCATCGTGCTTTGCGCCATGCTGGCGACGGCGCTGCTGGGCATGCGCCCCGGCCTCATTTGCCATGTGGCGCTGACGGTGCTGGCCGCAGCGCTTACGGCGGGCGGCAGCGAGGCGTATTCTGAAAAAATGGCGGCGCTGATGGTAACCGGCCTGCTTTCGGGCACGCTGGCGGCTCTGATTTTGCAAAAGCGCGCGACGCGTTTGCGCGTATTGGTTGCGGGGCTGGCCTGCGCGGCGATGGATTTTCTGGGCATGCTGGCGCTGGGGCTGATGACGGCCAGCGAGCTGTCGGGCACAATGGAGGGCGCGGCGTGGCGCGTGGGCGGCACGCTGATTGCGACGCTTTTGTGCATCGGGCTGCAGCCGCTGCTGGAATCGATCTTTAACCTGCCCACGCCCATGAAGCTGCTGGAGCTTTCCAACCCCAACCAGCCGCTGCTGCGCAGGCTGCTGCTGGAGGCGCCGGGAACCTATCATCATTCCATCATCGTGGCGAATCTGGCGGAGGCCGCGGCGGAGGCGATTGGCGCTAACCCGCTGCTGGCGCGCGTGGGCGGCTATTACCATGATATCGGCAAGCTCAAGCGTCCCATTTACTTCAAGGAAAATCAGATGGGCGAGGAAAACGCCCACGACCGTACCGATCCGCAGGTTTCCGCCGCGATTCTTACGGCGCACACCCGCGACGGCGTGGCCATGGCGAGGCGCTACCGCCTGCCGCAGGCGGTCATCAATATCATTGCCGAGCATCACGGCAACGCGCCGGTGATGTTCTTCTACCATAAGGCGCTGCAGATGGCGAACGGAAAGCCGGTGGACATGGACGCCTTCTGCTACGACGGCCATCCGCCGACAAGCAAGGAATCGGCTATCGTGATGCTTTGCGACACCATCGAGGCGGCCGTGCGATCGATGAAAAATCCCACGCCCGAGGGGATTGAGGATTTTATTGTCAAGCTGGTGCGCGGCAAGCTGGAGGACGGCCAGCTCAGCGACAGCCCGCTGACGCTGCGGGATATCGACGGCATCTGCGCGGCGGCGACGACCGTGCTTGTGGGCGTGTTCCACGAGCGCATTGAATATCCCGATATGGACAAGGAAAAAGCGCGCCGGCCGCGGCATCTGGTCTCGAAGGCTGCCAAGCAGGAGCAGGCCAAGCCTGAAGAAACGCCGGAGGCCGCGCCGGCCGCCCGGCAGCCCGAGCCGTCGCCGGAAGCGGAAATGCAGCCGATTGCGCCGGCCGCGCCGACGGTTGAGATGATCGAGCCTGTCGAGCTGGTGGAGGTTGAGCCGCCGCCGGTTGCCGGCGTTGTGCCGGTGGACGAATTGATTCAGCTTGAGGCGCTGCCGCAGAAGCCTGCGCAGCCGGAGCCTGAAACGCCCGCGCAGCAGGAGGAGACGACAACGGAGGAAGCCGACGATGAACGCGCGGATTGAGATTGACTGGCATGTGCCGTACGTGGAGGGCATGGAGGCGCTTTTGCACAGGACGGCGGTCGCCTGCGCGGCGGCGGAGGGCGTGACGGCGCCGGTGTACGCGCAGCTGACGGTCACGGACGACGATGAAATTCGCCGTATCAACCGCGCGCAGCGCGGGGTGGACCGCGCGACGGACGTATTGTCCTTTCCCACGGTTTCCTGCCATCCGGGGCATACAATGCGGCAATGCGGCCGGGCGCTCATGCGGGAAATGGATGAAACGGGCGCGTGCTTTCTGGGCGATATTATCCTTTCCCTGCCGCATGCGCAGGCACAGGCGCAGGAGTACGGCCACAGCTTGGCGCGCGAGGCGGCGTACCTGACGGCGCATGCGATGTTCCATCTGATGGGCTACGATCATATGCGCGAGGAAGACAGAAGGGAGATGCGAGCCATGGAGGAAAAGGCGTTGGCGGCGGTCGGCGCGTCCCGGGTGACGGATGAGGAATTGCTTGATATGGCCAAGCAGGCCATGGCGTTTTCCTATTCGCCCTATTCGCATTACAAGGTAGGCGCGGCGCTGCTGACTCAGGACGGCAGGGTGTACACGGGCTGCAACATTGAAAACGGCTCCTACGGCGCGACAAACTGCGCCGAGCGCACGGCGCTGTTCAAGGCTGTCAGCGAGGGCGCGCTCACGTTTACCACCATTGCCATTGCCGCGGAAAAGGCCGCGCCGTGGCCGTGCGGCATTTGCCGTCAGGTGCTCAATGAGTTCGCGCCCGATTTGCGCGTACTGGTTACATGGGGCGATGGACAGCGTGACGAAATGCCCCTGCAGCGGCTGCTGCCGCATGGCTTCGGCCCGAAGCAGGGGACGCTGGAATTTTTGGGGAAGGAATAAGCAAATGACAAAGGAACATGCCTTTCACTCCGGGTTTGCCACAATCGTCGGCCGCCCGAACGTAGGAAAATCTACGCTGCTCAACACACTGGTCGGCGAAAAGGTGGCGATCGTTTCCAGCCGCCCGCAAACGACGCGCAATCGCGTCATGGGCGTGATGGGCGGTGAAAACTGCCAGATCGTTTTCGTCGATACGCCGGGCATTCATAAGCCGCGCACGAAGCTGGGGCAGTTTATGATGCAGTCCGTCGAGGAGGCCATGGAGGGCGTGGACGCGCTGCTGGTGCTGGTGGATGTGACGGCTATCGGCCCGCACGACCGCTCCATCGTGGCGGAGATGAGCCGCAAAAGAGTGTTTAAGCTGCTGGCGCTCAACAAGATCGATCTGGTGGAGCCGCAGAAGCTGCTGGGGATCATCGATTCCTTTAAGGACATGGGCTACGACGCGATTATGCCCATCAGCGCGCGAACCGGCGACGGCGTGGACGCGCTGAAAAAGGAGCTGATTGCGCATCTGCCCGAGGGCCCCAAGTATTTCCCCGACGATATGCTGACCGATCAGCCCGAGCGCGATATCTGCGCCGAGCTGATTCGGGAAAAGGCGCTGCGGAATTTGCGCGACGAGGTGCCCCACGGCATTGGTGTGGAAATGATGGCCATGAAGAAGGAAAACGACAATTTCATGGAAATCGACGCGACCATTTATTGCGAACGCGATTCGCATAAGGGCATTATCATCGGCAAAAAGGGCGCGATGCTGCAGAAGATCGGCAGCGAGGCGCGCGCCGAAATCGAGGCGCTGCTGGGAATGCACGTTAACCTGCAGCTGTGGGTGAAGGTGCGCCCCGGCTGGCGTGATTCGGCGGAGGATCTCAAGACGCTGGGCTATACGCAGAACCGTTGAGACGAACGCGCGCATCGCGCCGCGGGAGGACGGCTTCATGGCCGCCCAAACGCTTTTGAAGAAGCGGAGGGAAGCGCGCGAACATACGACGCTTGGTCAAAAGCATCTTCGTCCGCGTCTTTTTCGCTTCGGCGTCGTCTCCCTCCAACGCGTCCAGATTTGCGAAAAAACATATCTCCGCAGCGAAGAGGCCGGAAATGCGGCGGGAAGCATGTTCTTCTGCCGGCTGAGATGCGAGCGGAGCGCCTGCTTCCATCCGCCCATATTGCTTTCTTGAGGGGAGCGAAACGACCGGCCTGCCGGTGGCAGGAGCGGCATGCGGGCTGCGGGCGCTTGAGCGGGCACACCGAAGCGAGCGGCGGCAGCGGAAACGAACCGCCGCGCCGATTGAGGCTCCGGAAGCGGGAACCATTCTTTGGGACTTCCAAGGATGACTCCAAAACGCAGAAAGTCAGGAAACACAAGAGATTTCCTGACTTTTTGTGTTCTGAAAATCAATTCCGGCAGCTTTTTTTCTAAAGCGAACGGTTCAAAACGAACGGAGCTTGCGGAAAATCAAAGGTTTTCGATTGTTTGATATTGATTATTTTCTCGGCTCGCAAGGAACGGTTCCCGCGAAGACCTTCACCTCGTTTATTCACACTTCACCCCTCGGCCCGAGCCTTTTCCGCACCGCGCTGTTTCCGGCGGTCGGTCCGGCGGGCATAAAACGCGCTGCGCGGTTTTGCTCGTGCATGCTATTAACGACGCAAAGCAGCGGGCGCATGATAGAAGCGTTCCGACGGACAAACGGCTTGGCTTGTCGGCCGGAGCGCTTTTCAAATGCTTATAAACGTTTTTGCCGGCGCGTCAAGACGCATGGCGGCAAAGCGGGTATGCGTCCGCGCCGCCGGTTTTATTGCCTTGCGTTATGCTTGAGCCAGACCATCAGCACGGCGACGTCCGCGGGCGAAACGCCGGGAATGCGCGACGCCTGCCCGAGAGAGACGGGACGCTGGACAGTGAGCTTCTGGCGCGCCTCCAGACGCAGCGCGTCCATGTGCATATAGTCCGCGTCGGCGGGCAGCAGCGCCTCCTCCATGGCGCGCGCCTGACGAATATGCGCCATTTCCCGCTGCAGGTAGCCGTCGTACCTGATCTGGATAGCAGCCTGCTCCACCGCGCCCGGCGTGTAGTGAAAGCCGTCCGGCAGCCGCAGCGCGGCGCCGGGCTGGCGCAGGGCGTGCGCCATGCCGTTGTCCGTCAGGCGGCGAATCAGCTCCTCGGTTTCCCGTTGCTTGCGTTCCATGCGGCGGAGCCGCTCGTCGCTGGCCAGGCCGATGGCATGTGCGCGCGCGGTGAGGCGCAAATCGGCGTTGTCCTGTCGCAGATACAGCCGGTGCTCGGCGCGGCTGGTCATCATGCGGTAGGGCTCGTCCGTGCCCTTGGTGGTCAGGTCGTCCGCCATCACGCCGATGTAGGCCTGATCCCGCGTCAGCAGGAAGGGCGCTTCGCTTTTGCAGTACAGCGCGGCGTTGATCCCCGCGTAAACGCCCTGCGCCGCGGCTTCCTCATAGCCCGACGTGCCGTTGACCTGCCCGGCCAGATACAATCCGGGCACGTGCCGCGCACCGAGGGTGGGCGTGAGCGCCAACGGGTCGATGCAGTCGTATTCGATGGCGTAGGCCAGCCGCGTCAGCACGCAGCGCTCCAGCCCGGGAATGGTGCGGTACATGGCCCATTGCACGTCCTCGGGCATGGAGGAGCTCATGCCCTGCACATACCATTCGGGGTAGCCGTCGCCCTCCGGCTCCAGAAAAATCTGATGACGGTCCTTATCGGCAAAGCGCGTGACCTTGGTCTCAATGGAGGGGCAATAGCGCGCGCCGGTGCCGTTGATCGCGCCGGTAAACATGGGCGCGCGATGCAGGTTTTCCCGGATGATCGCGTGCGTTTTTTCGTTCGTCCACGTCAGGTAGCAATCGATCTTGTTTTTGGGCGGCGTATCGGTTAAAAACGAAAAGGGCGTGGGCGGTTCGTCGCCCGGCTGCGGCGTCATTTTGTCAAAATCAATGCTGCTTTCCGCCACGCGCGCGGGCGTGCCCGTCTTGAAGCGGCGCAGCGTAAAGCCCAGATCCATCAGCGAACGGGACAGAAAATTGGCCGGCATCAGCCCCTGCGGGCCGCCGTTCCATTGCGCTTCGCCGATGATGATGCGGCTCTTGAGGTATACGCCCGTGCAGACGACTACCGCCCGGCAGGGAATCACATCGCCCGTCAGCGTTTTTACGCCGCTTACGCGGCCGCCGCTTGTAAGAATTTCCGCCGCTTCGCCCTGACGGACGGTCAGGCGCTCCTGCGCGAAGAGCGTTTGGAGCATGCGCAGGTGATAGGCGCGCTTGTCGGCCTGAACGCGCAGCGAATGCACGGCGGGCCCTTTTCCCATGTTCAGCATGCGGCTTTGCAGCGTCACGTCGTCCGCCGCCAGCCCCATTTCGCCGCCCAGTGCGTCTACCTCCCGCACCAGATGCCCCTTGCCCGTGCCGCCGATGGAGGGATTGCAGGGCATCAGCGCCACCGATTCCAGATTCAGTGTCAGCAGCATGGTATCCAGCCCCATGCGCGCCGCGCAAAGCGCTGCTTCGCATCCTGCGTGCCCGGCGCCGATGATGATAATGTCCGCCAAGCGGATCCCTCCGTTTCGTTTTACACTGGAGCATGCTTTTTCAATTTGGCAAGGCGCGTTGTTCGGCCCCCTGCCTGCGCGCCTTGAAGCTGTTCTTTTGCGCCGGTAAGCCGTCGGGCCAGCCTAAACGTCCGGAAAAGCCGCTCGAGGGCGCGGCTGTTTCATGGGGAAAACGCAGGCTGAGCGCCGTGCGCTTACGTCTTTTGCGGCGCGGCGTCGCCTTCCCCGGCTGACTGCGCCGGAAAATACGCCTCGTATGCCGCTGTGCCTTTGCCAGAGCGCTGCAGGCGCATATCGCGCTGCAGCCCGCTTCGCCTGCAGCCCCGCTATTGTAGCACAGTTCGGGTAAAATAGAAAGGGTCGTTCCTAAATTGTGGACGAAAGCAGAAGGCGGGATTTTATCAAAAAGTGCGGATATTTGCAAAATCTATTGCGCGATATTGAAAGAATGTGCTATAATAATGCGAAATCAATCAAATTCGCGCATGGGAGGATGATATCATGCAGGTACACATTTATGATAACGCACAGCAGGTCGGTCAGGCGGCGGCGACGCTTTTTGCCGCGCAGCTGCTTCGGAAGCCGGACAGCGTGCTGGGGCTGGCGACGGGCTCCTCGCCCATCGGCTGCTATCAGCAGTTGATTGCATGGCACCGCGCGGGCATTTTGGATTTTTCCCGCTGCGTCAGCTATAATCTGGACGAATACTGCGGCTTGCCGGAAACGCATCCGTGCTCCTACCATGCGTTCATGCAGGAGCAGCTGTTTGACCACATCAACATGCGGGCACATTACGTGCCCGACGGCAACGCAGCCGATCTGGAGGCGGAATGCCGGCACTACGATGCGGCGATTGCGGCGGCGGGCGGCATTGATATGCAACTGCTGGGCATCGGCCGCAACGGCCACATCGGCTTTAATGAGCCGTGCGACCGCTATATTTACGGCACGCAGATCGTTTCTCTGACCGAAAGCACCATTCAGGCCAACCGCCGCTTCTTTGAAAGCGAGGATCAGGTGCCGCGCAGGGCGATCAGCCTTGGCATTGGCGGCATCATGGCGGCGCGCGAGGTGGTGCTCATCGCCATGGGCGCGGATAAGGCGCAGGCCGTCGCCGCGATGGTCAAGGGCGATATGACGCCGAATGTGCAGTCCTCCATCCTGCGCGCGCATCCGCACGTTACGGTGCTGCTGGATAAGGCTGCGGCCGCGCTGCTGTAACAGGAGCGTCGAAAAAGGGCTTTCGACAATTCCCATTGTTTCTCAAGCGCTTTATTCGCGTTTGCAAAGACGAATGAATACGTATGCGCTCCAACCATCGGGGAGTCCCCGGTGATTGGAGCGCATTTTGATGGATTGCTTTTTAGGGTTCAAAGCGGGCGAAGGCCTTCTTAACCCCACGTTTCGCTTTGGCGGCGGGCGTTATTGGGCGATTACGATGCGTTCGCCCGCGCGCAGATGGATGGCGAGCGGACGGGACTGGCCGTCGAGCGTCGCTTCGTCCGCATCCAGCGCGCCGCAGCGGCATTCGATCGTCCATGTGCCGTCGCGCCACGCGACGCTGCCGTAGCCCTTGGCGGTGAACCACGGCGCGCGAAGAGAGCCGCTTCGGGGGGCGCGCAGCGCGACGCGCCCGAGCGCGACGTTCACGTGCATGCCGCTCAGCGCTTCCAGCAGCGCCCAGCTGGACATGGCGCGGTAGTAATGATCGCCGCATTCGGCATGGTTGAACATTTCGCCCAGCCGCGTGTAGCGCTCCTGAACGGTTTGCACGATGGCGAGGCCCTTTTCCTTATCGCCCATGAGCAGGTAGAAGGCGGCCATCATGTATTCAATCCCCGACCAGTTGGCCAGCCCCTGACAATTGCGATAGGTAAAAACGGTGGGCGCTTTGCCGGCGGGATACTGCGCGTTTACCAGCCCGTTTTCCGCGGAATAATTCAGGCGATAGATGCTTTCCAGCGCCGTGCGCACATGGCCCTCGTCCAGCACGCCGCCAAGGCCGATCAGCCGCGAGAAATATTCGCCGTCCAATTGATCGGTCATGCAGCAGCCGTCGGATTGCTCTCCGTCCGTCCACAGGTCGTAATAGCTGCCGTTGAACAGGCGCGTGTCCACGGCCTGCCGCCCCCTTTGGGCAAGCGCCAGCCACGTTTCCTGCCGCGCCGTTTCCCCACGCAGCCCGGCCAGCGCGGCGGCGGCGCGCAGCGCGGATAACCACAGCACGGAAATATAGGTGGAAACGCCGCTGAAATGCCAGCTGTCGTAGGTGTTTCGCCCCACGTCCCGATCCGGCAGGCCGTCGCCGTCGGCGTCCAGCGCCTGCGAGGCGTCCATGGCGCGCACAACGTGCGGCCACATGCGGTCAAGGTAAGCCGTGTCGCCGGTGGCGAAGTAATCGCGGCAGACCAGCAGCACGAACTGCGGGTTCATGTCCACGCGGTCAAAGCCGTCGTCCACCTGTGAAAAGTCCGGCGTGAAGAAATGATGCACGCGGCCGTCGGCGCGCTGGAAGCGCGCGCCCATGTCCATTTGCCGCTTTTGCAGTCCGGGAAACAGCGTGACGATCGCACCCGAGCCGTGGTAGGTGATATCCGTGGTATGGAAGCCGCAGGAGCCCAGCCCCTCCCAGACGGCGAACTGATCGTCCTTTGTCCACCACGCGCTTTTCACCAGATTGGCAAGCTGCGCGGAAACCGCATCGGAAAAAAGCTCCGGGAAGCTGGCGTCATACAGCGCGTCCGAAAGCGCATGGGCGCGGGAAAGGATATCCTCCCGCCGCTGCGCCAGATATTCGGCCGCCGCCGCCGCGCCGTCAAACCAGTTTTCATATACGTGCCCCACCCGCAGGCCGCCGGCGCTTGTCAGGTTGGGGAAATACCATGCGAGGATAAAGGAGACCTCGCGGCTTTCGCCCGGTGCGAGCGTCAGGGAGGCGCAGAGCGCGCCGTCGCCCCACGGCGCGTCGGCAAGCCGCGCGGCGTTTTTGCAGACGCAGGCAAGCAGGCGTTTTCGCCCCTGAGGCGTTTGCGTCAGCGCAGGATCGACGATCGTGTTGCGCTCGAGGATGCTGCGCGCAAAGCCGTATGCGCGCGCCGCGTCAAGCAGCCGCGCGGCTTCCTCGTCGCTCAGGCCGGGTACGTCCTCCTCCCGCGGAAGGGAGGGCGTGGAAATCGCCGCGTTCGCATGAAAGGGCAGCGCGCCGTCGCGCCGCAGGCCGAAGAGGAACGATTCCTCCACTACGCCAAATTCGCCGATGGAAACGTATTCGTTCATGTACCGGCGAAAATCGCCGGGCAGCGAGGTGATATCCGCGCCCGACGCGCGCAGAGAAAGACTTCCGGCGTCCCTGTCGCCGGGTACGTCCATGGTCAGCGCGCCGCATTGGCCGTCCGCCGAAAGGTCAAAGACGTTGCGCCGCTCGCCCTGCAGGGGATTGCGCAGCTTGCCGGCCAGGGCGGCGGAGACGGGCGCGGCGCCGTCGTTTCGCAGGGTGAAGGTCAGGTAAAAGCCGGGCGTGCCGGCGGTGCGCTCGTCATATGGCGTAAAGGGCGCGACGGCGCTGAGCGAAACGGAGAGCGGAAGCGCCGCGTCGTCGTAACGCAGACGCGCGACGGGAAACCGCGCGTCATAGGCGATTTGCCGCACGGGCTTGTTGAAGGAATACATGCGGTAGTTGTATTCTTCCTCGTCCACACCCTGCCCTGAGCCAAACCCCATGCCCAGCCGCCGTAGCACGGGCTCCGCGCCGCTGTCGGCGAGCAGATAAAAGGAAAGGCTGCCGGCCAGCGCTTCGCCCTTGTCAGCCTGCGGAATGTCGCGGCAGTCGCGGCTGAAAATCTGCGGGTTATGAATTTGCCATTCGTGGAATTCTCCGTCCGGGCGCAGCTCAATGCTGCCCGCGCCCACGCCGCCCAGCGGCATGCCGCTGCGAATGGGCGGCTGCGTAAGAAATCTGGCCATAATGCGCTCCTTTGCTTTGCAAAAAACTCCGGGAAATTATAGCATATCGGGCGGGAGGGAGCAAGTAAAAGATCAAAAAAGGCGCGGAGCGCTCACAGGATTGCAAGCCGTTCCGCACCCGTAGGGCCGTCCGCGCCGCCGCGGCGCGAAGGACGCTGCCTGAGATGCATTTCAATTTAGAACACGACGTTATTCGAAATGCGGCGCTTGTCCGAGCCCGGCCGCAGCTTGGGTATTACGGCTCGAGCAGCGAATCCAGCAGCCCCGCGGAAACGACGATGTGCGCGGTATTGGCGTTGCGCATCAGGTTCGTTTCGTAAATCTGAAGCAGCTTGTTCTTGGGCGCGCGCCAGATCACGCTGTAGAGCCCCTTGCCGTTGCGCGCGTTGGCCATGATGGAATCGGCGGTGGACAGGTGCAGCGCCCGCGCCTGCGCCGCGTCCGGGTCGGTCAGCACGCGGGTGACGTAATAGTAGCAGTACGCGCCGTTGGTCTGATGATCGCGGTCGTTGATATACGCGCCGCCGTTGTTGTATTTTTCGGCCACGCCCTGCGCCGTGGCCAGCGCCTTTTGGCGGTAGGCCTCGTTTCCGGTTTTTTGGTAAAGCGTCATGTTGACGGCGGCCATGGCCATGTTGCCAAACAGCGCGGTCACACTGCGGTTGTCGCGAATGGCGTCGGGGCTGGCCACGCCGTCGGGGGCGAAGTTTTCGCTGCGCGTGGCGCGGTCTTCGTTAAAGTCGCACCAGTACAGGCAGTCGGTGCAGGTGGAGGTGTAGGCTTTTCCGCCCTTGTAGCAGTTTTCCCATGTAATAACCCGGTCGCGGCGCAGGTTTGCCTCCATCCAGTGATAGAGGTTCATGATCTGGGTTTCCAGCTTTTCGTCGGGGCCGGCGGCCTCCAGATAATCCAGCCCCACCAGCACGAAGGCTGCGCAATAAACGGATTTCCATTGATCGCCGCCGTACTGCCGGTTGTCGCAGTACCACATGCCCTCCGTCATCATTTCGTCCGGCGCGCCGAAATGAATGAACGCGTTTTTCAGCAGCTCGCCTGTGCATTTCAGCGCGAATTCATCGCCCAGCGCGCGGTAAAAGGCCATGTATACCATCACGTCCCAGCCCGCGTCGTCCGCGGCGGTGTTCGGGCTTTTGCCGCAGCGGCTGGTCAGGTGCTCCCAGTCGAAAATGCGCTGGATATAATCCCATTCCCGCCGCATTTTGTCCAGCGTGTCCGCGTCGCCCGTCATGGCGTAGTAGCTCTCCATGGCCATAATCATCATGCCGCGTTCCCAGATCATGACCGAGGGGCCGTCGACGGGCTTGCCGGCATGGGTGTTGATGATGTGGCCGCCGTCCTCCTCCGTCCAATAGCGGCGGTAAAGATCCTGCATGGCGGTGCGGGCGTTTTCCTGAAGGGTGTTTTCTGCGGCGCGCGCCCCGCATGGCGGAATGCAAACGGCGACCAGCAGCATACAAACAATCCAAACGATGGCTTTTTCCATATACTCATCCTCTATTCTTGTTGTCGGTGCGCATCAAACAAAAACGAAAAATCTGATGACCATGGCTGATTCTATATTAAAATCCGATAAAATATATGTCAATAGAATAAAATATAATTTGCGAACAAATTCGGGTGAATCCAAGAGGCGGGGCTTGCGCGCCTGCCTGCAGCCGCGCGCGGGCGCGTGCTTGGCCGGGCAAAATTCCAAAGCGAATTGAAACCGAAGCCGCGGCAAGGGGGAACACAAAAAGCGCTTCGAACCGCCCTGAAAGGGAGAGACGGACGAAGCGCCGATACAAATGGATATTTCTTAAGCTTTTTCGCCGTTCTTTTCCTCCCAAAGCGGCATGGAGGAACGGCCGAGCACCAGCTTCGTTTCCAGCAGGGTGCGGCTTTCGACAGGACGGCCGGTGATCTGCTCATACAGGCGGCGGAAGGCCAGCTTGCCCATCTGGGCTTCGTCCTGCCGAATGTGGGTGAAATGGCTGGTTTTCACGGGAGAATCATAGGCGTCGAAGCAAACGATGGAGATGTCGTCGGGCACGCGCAGCGAAATTTGCCCCAGCGCCTCCTCAATCAGGATGGCGGTGGGGGAATCGGCGGCGACAAGCGCGGTAATCTCCGGATGGGAAAGGAAGAACTGGCGGATGCGCTGCATATCGTCGCTCACGTCGCATTTGCCGCGAAATTCCGGCATGAGCCCCTGAATGCTGCTGAAAATCAAAGAAGGATCCAGCGGGATGCTGTGCTCGGCATAGGCGCGGATGTAGCCGCTGCGCCGCGCGGCCAGCGCGGAGCTGGTTCCGGTCGGCGAAAAATAGGCGATGTGCTTGTGGCCGATGGAAAAGAGGTATTGCGTCGCGTTGAAGGCGGCCTGTTCGTTATTGCTGCACACATAGGGCATGTTCAGCCCCTCCAGATATCGGTCCGCCTGCACGAAGGGATAGCCGTTGATGGCGTGGCGGAATAATTCAACATTATAGGCCTGCGCGTGGAGCGGCATGATGATGACGCCCTGCGCGCCGTTGCGGATGATCTGGTTGATGATGGCGGCCTCCTCCTTTTGCGAGGAATAGCGAATGCCCAGCAGCACGCCGCAGCCGAATTTGCGCGCCTCCTCGCAGACGGAAAAAATGAAGCCGGAGCCGAAGGCGTCGCTGGCGCCGGACATGATCACGCCGATGAGCATCGGCTTGCGCGCGGCGGCCGCGTCCTCGTTTTCGGTGAGCGTGACGAACGTGCCGTTTCCCTGCACGCGCCGGATCAGCCCTTCCTCGGAAAGCAGCGAAAGCGCGTGCTTGATTGTGATGATGCTGGTGGTAAAGCGGGCGGCCAGTTCGCTTTCGCTCGACAGCTTTTCGCCGTCCTGATAAACGCCGGCTTCAATTTCCTGACGCAGCGTTTGAAAGATTTTTTTGTATTGCGGCGTGTGCTTCATGATGCATCGTTCCTTTTCGATGGCGTCCCGCGGCCGCGCGGCGCTTGGCAAACGACGCGCGCACAGGATATTGCTTCCTAACCGCCGTTTTTCCTGCAAGGCTTGGGGACGCTTTTGGACTGAACGGCGGAAAGCGACGCAAGATTGGAATAGTATGATCTTGATAAAATATAATTTATTAAGATCGAGATGAGTATAACAGAAGAAAAACGACTTGTCAACATGAAATACCTTATATTATGCTGTTTCAAACTATAAATTTTCATCCGAAAAATACAAAAAAAGATAATAAATATAATTTACTAGGTTGACATATGAAAAGTATAACAATACAATGGGGACAAGAAAACGAACAACGCGTCGGGCGGCACGAGGAAAGGAGGAGCAACCATGGCTGCGGCCAACCGGCGCGCACGCGTAAAAAAGAAAGGAAGATTGGAAAGATGAAAAAGGGTATTGCAATGCTGCTGACACTGGCGCTGCTGCTGACCGTTCTGCCCGCCGCGCTGGCGGAGGATAACGCGCCCGACCTGAAGGGAACGACGATCCGCATCCTGTCGGAGGACTGCTTCTCCAGCGACGCGTCGTGGGCCAACATTCTGCCGCTGTACGCCAAGGTCGAAGCGGATACCGGCGTGAAGCTGGACTGGGAAATTATCACTTCGGATTATACCAATATTATGCTGACCCGTCTGGCGGGCAGCGCGGACGGCTCGCCGGATATCGTGCAGCTCAACACCGACGCCGGCACATGGGCCAAGCTGATCGAGGACGGCGTGCTGGTCAACATCAAGGAGCTGATGGACGAAAACGCGCCGCATCTGGCGCAGTTCTTCCGCGAAAAGCGCCCGGACATCATGGGCTCGATGACGTATGTGGACGGCGGCATCTACACCATCCCCGACGCGGCCTATGAAACGGTGGAGGATTTCTACGGCAAGCTGGCGACCAGCGGCGACAACATTCTGATGTATCGCGCCGATCTGGCCGAGAAGCTGAATATCGAAGAGCCCAAAACGATCGAGGATCTGCACAAGATGCTGCTGGCCTTCAAGGCGTACGACGCGAGCATCATCCCGCTGCACATCTGGAACTACACCTCGTGGCAGTCCATCCGCGTGTTCGCCAATTGCTACGGCCTGAAGTGGGCGAACCCGAACACGGGCTCCAACTTCTTCCGCGCCAACGACGACGGCACGGTCGAATTTACCGCCATTACGGACGAGGCGAAGGCGTGGGTCAAGGAAATGGCGACGTGGGTGAGCGAGGATCTGGTCAGCACCACGGTCAACGCCGAGGATAAGATGGGCCTGCCCGGCACCGGCAAGGTCGGCGTATGCTACGTCGGCAATTACGGCACGATGCAGGAGCTGAACAAGCTGCTGGAGGATAACGGCGTGGAGGGCGCGTACTTCAAGGCGCTGCCATGGCTCACGGGCCCCAACGGCGAAAAGGGCATCGGCACGCGCGTGAGCTTTGAGAACGCGATCGGCATTGTGGACAACGGCGATACCGAGCAGATCAAGAAGGTGCTCCAGTACATCGACTACACCTACTTCACCGACGAAGGCATCGTCAGCCAGGCGCTGGGCGTTCAGGGCGTCAACTGGGATTACGACGCCGACGGCCAGCCCCGCCTGAACGACGAAACCATTCAGGCTTGGTATGTCGATAAGACCAGCAGCCTGCAGAAGATGGGCGGAAACGGCCATTGCCGTATGCCGCAGGTGTATCGCCAGTCCCTGCGGGAATACATGGATCAGGTGGCGATTGAAGCGGGCGCGAAGAAGGCCAAAACCGACGAAGAGCTCAAGGTCTGTCAGGATTGGGCGGACGCCGCGTTCCTGAGCTATCCCTTCATGTACTACACTGCTGAGGAGCAGGCCGTGATCGACGATATCTTCGGCGATCTGGGCACGTATGTCAACGAGATGATTAACCGCTTCGTGCTGGGCGAGCTGGACATTGACGAAAACTGGGACGAATTCGTCTCCAACGTTAAGGCGATGAACATCGACACCGTCGTGGCGGCCTATCAGTCCGCTTACGACCGCTATCTGGGCAAGTAAACCGTATTTCTCCGGGCGGAGGGGGCGAAAGGCTCCCTTCGCCCGGATGGCGAATAAGCCGCAAAGGTGGAATGACAGTATGAAACGAAAATTTGAAAAAATCTGGAACGACCGCTATGCGGCGTTAATCGCACTGCCCGGTTTTTTGTATTTGCTGATCTTTTCCTACATTCCCATGGCGGGGGTTGTCACGGCCTTTCAGAATTTTTCTTTTCGAAAGCCGTTTCTGGGCAACGAATGGGTTGGCTTCAAATGGTTTCGCAAGTTCTTCAACGGTATCTATTTCGGCCGTACCGTAACCAACACGCTGATTATCAGCGTGGAGGGGCTGATTATCGGCGTTGTCACCGCGACGCTGTTCGCGCTGCTGCTCAACGAAATCAGGGATGGAAAATTCAAGCGCATTACGCAGTCCATCAGTTATTTTCCGCATTTCATTTCCACGGTTGTTATCGTCGGCCTGATGGGGCGGCTGCTGGATAAGGATTCGGGCCTGATTAACCTGCTGATCGCCAGACTGGGCGGCACAAAGATTGATTTTTTCAACAAAGCGAGGTGGTTTCGCACGCTCTATCACGGCTCCGGGCTGTGGCAGGGGCTGGGCTGGAGCACCATTATTTATCTGGGCGCCATTACCGCCATCGATCCGACGCTCTATGAAGCGGCGACCATCGACGGCGCGTCCCGCTTCCAGTGCATGCGGCATATTACGCTGCCGGGCATCAAGCCGGTCGTCATGACGGTGGTGCTGATGAACATCGGCAGCATCCTGAACGTGGGCGCGACGAAGATTTTGCTGATGTATACGCCCACCACCTACGTAACGGCGGATGTAATTTCCACCTATGTTTACCGCGAGGGGCTCGGCAAGGCGCAGTACGGCTACGGCGCGGCCATCGGCCTGTTCAATTCGATTGTCAACATCACGCTGCTTCTGATTGCCAACGCTGCAAGCAAACGGCTGACAGAGGTCGGCCTGTTTTAAGGGGGCGGGAGGAATGATTGGACAAAAAACGATTGCGCAAAAAAGAAACAACGCGATCAAGCGCACCCATTCTGACCGCATTTTGCTGGGCGTCGCGCTGACGGTGGTGATTCTGGTGACGGCGTGCTGCCTGTATCCGCTGCTGTATGTCATCAGCATGAGCTTTTCCAGCGATACGGCGGTGCTTTCCAATTCAGTATGGCTGCTGCCGCGCGGGGTTAATTTCCGCTCTTATCAGATTGTTCTGTCCAACGGCAGCCTGCTGCATTCCATGCTCAACACGCTGCTCTATACCGTGCTCGGCATTGCCGTCAGCCTGATTCTTACGGTGAGCTACGGCTATTCGCTGTCGCGGCGGGGCACGTTCTTCAACCGCTTTTTGCAGTCCTACACGCTGGTATGCATGATCTTTTCCGGCGGCTTGATTCCGTTTTTCATTCTGATGAACCGTATCAAGCTTTACGGCACGATTTGGTCCGTCATCATGTGCGGCGCGCTGAGCGTCTGGAACGCGATTCTGGTGCGCGTTTTTATCCGTGTGAATATTCCCGATTCCATGTATGAGGCGGCGACCATCGACGGGGCGAACGAAATGCAGATTTTCTTCCGGCTGGTGCTGCCGCTGTCCACCACGATCATCGTCATCATCGGCATGTATGCGGGCGTGCATTACTGGAACGACTATTTCAACGCGCTGCTCTTTTTGCCCAAGCGTGACAAATGGCCGATGCAGGTGCTGCTCAAGGAGATTCTTTCCGTGCAGTCCGCCACGTCCAACCAGTCCATCATGTCCAATGAATCGCTGGATCAGACGGCGTATCTGGTGGAGGCCACCCGAACGAAATACGCCATTATCGTGATCGCCACGGTGCCCATCGGCATCGTGTATCCTTTCCTGCAAAAGTATTTTGTCAAGGGCGTTATGATCGGCGCGATCAAGGAATGAAAATAAATTGTGAGAGGGATTGAAACATGCAGTTCAAAGACGGCCTGAAGGACAGAAACGGGGAGCGCTATATGCTTCCCAGGCGGATTCGCGGCCTGTGCGATACGCTGTACAAGGAATATGTTTACACGGACAAGGAGCCCCTGCACGGCATGGAAATAAAGCAGGGCGAGGCGGGGCAGTGGCGCCCCTTCTGCGACGGCGAGGAATGCTGGGGCGGGCGTGACACGCATTTTTTCTTCCGGCTGCATGTGAAGCTTCCGCCGCGCATGGCGGGCCGTCAGGTGCGCTTCGCGGCGACGCCCGGCCCCAACGGCGGCTGGTATTGGGGCGCGCCGCAGGTGCTGGCCTATGTGAACGGCGAGATTCGGCAGGGCATGGACAGCAACCATCGTGAGATCGTGCTGACCGACCATGCCCAGACCACGGACGAATGGGATATTCTGTTGGATGCGTATTGCGATATGTTCCGTTATACCGATCCTTTGCAGATGCGTATGTCCCTGCTGTGCGTTGATACGGAGGCCGAGGCGCTCTATTACGATCTGCTCACGCCGCTGGAGGTGGCGGAGGAGCTGCCGGTGGACGATATTCGCCGCATTGATCTGCTGGACAGGCTGAATCAGGCGGTCAGCCTGCTGGATCTGCGCCAGCCCAGCGGCGAAATGTCCGCCCGCAGCATTCGCGCGTGCCGGGAATATGTGAAACGGGAGCTTTACGACGCGCTGTGCGGGGATCAGCCGACGCAGGTGACGGCGCTGGGCAGCACGCACATTGACGTGGCGTGGATGTGGACGTACGCGCAGACGCGCGACAAGACCGCCCGCAGCTTTTCCACCGCGCTGGCGATGATGGAGCGCTACCCCAATTATCGCTTCATGTCCTCGCAGCCGCAGCTTTACGCCTTCCTCAAGCAGGATCATCCCGAGGTATACGAGAAGGTTCGCGCCCGCGTGCTGGAGGGACGCTGGGAGGCCGAGGGCGGCATGTGGGTAGAAGCGGATACCAACCTGCCCTCCGGCGAATCGCTGGTGCGTCAGTTCCTCTACGGCTGCCGCTTTTTCGAGCAGGAATTCGGCAAGCGCTGCCGCGTGCTGTGGCTGCCCGATGTGTTTGGCTATTCGGCTGCGCTGCCGCAGATCATGAAAAAGTGCGGCGTCGATTATTTCATGACGACCAAGATTTCATGGAACGAATACGATAAGATGCCCTACGACACGTTCATGTGGCAGGGCATCGACGGCAGCCGGGTGCTGAGTCATTTTATCGGCGCGCGGAAAAATGAGCTGCCCGACAGCGAATACCTGACGACCTACAACGCCTACCTGAACCCGTCGATGACCATGGGCGCGTGGAAACGCTATCAACAGAAGGATCTTAACCGCGACGTGCTGCTGTGCTACGGGCACGGCGACGGCGGCGGCGGCCCTGAGCCCGCCATGCAGGAGCGCGGCGAACGCATGACGGCCGGTATTCCGGGCTGCCCGCAGGTTCGCTTCGGCTCGGTTCGCGAATATTTCGAAAAGCTGGAGCGCGAGGTGGGCGGCAAGAAGCGCCTTCCGCGCTGGCGGGGCGAATTGTATTTTGAATATCATCGCGGAACGTATACCTCCATGGCGGCGATTAAGCGGCTGAACCGCAAGGCGGAGTACACGCTGCTGGCGCTGGAAAACGCCGCCGTGCTGGCCGATCAGCTCAGCGGCGCGGCGGAATATCCCCGGCAGCTGCTGGCGGATTGCTGGCGCACGGTGCTGCTCAATCAGTTCCACGACGTGCTGCCGGGCTCCTCCATCCGCGAGGTTTACGAGGAAGTGGAGCAAATGCAGCGCGATATGCTGGCGCGGGCGCAGGAAGCGCTTTCGGATCGCCTGCGCCGCATCGGCGGCTGCATGGACGCGCCGGAGGCCGGGCTGACGCTGCTGAATCCCCTGTCCTTTGACCGGGAGGATCTGGTGTGCTTCGACGCGCCGGCGGGCGTATGTTCGCTTCAGGACGCGGACGGCAGGCTGCACCCGGTGCAGCGTCTTGCCGACGGCACGGCGATTGCAACGGCCTTCGCCCCGGCGAAGGGCGCGGCGCATGCGGCTTTCTCGGCGCAGCCGGCGCGGCAGGAGCGCATAACGGCCAGCCGCGAGGGCATGGAAAATGCGTTCTTCCGTCTGAAATTTGATAAAAAGATGCATATTTGCTCGCTTTTGTGCAAGGAAAGCGGGCGGGAAATGGCCGTGGAGGGTCAGCCGCTCAACCGGCTCATCGCCTATGAGGACAGGCCGACGGTGGACCAGGCATGGAACATTCAGCCCTATTATCAGGAGCACAGCTGGCCGATGGAGGACGTAAGCGAGGTGCGCGTGCTGGAGGAGGGCCCCGTGCGCGCGGTGGTAGAGGTCACACGCCGCTTCCTGCACTCCACGCTGCGTCAGCAAATTACGCTCTATGCCGACGTTCGGCGCATCGACGTGCATTGCTTTGCAGACTGGCAGGAGCATGATACGCTGGTCAAGGTGGACTTCCCCACCGCCGTCAACAGCGCTTTTGCGACGTTCGATATTCAGTTTGGCAACCTGCAGCGCACGACGCATGAGAATACGACATGGGATTTTGCCCAGTTTGAGGTTTGCGGCCATAAGTGGGCGGATTTGAGTCAGGAGGATTACGGCCTCGCCGTTTTGAACGACTGCAAATACGGCTGGGATGTAAAGGACGGCCATGTTCGCCTGACGCTGCTCAAATCCTCCTGCTATCCTAACCCGGCGGCGGATAAGTGCGCGCATGAATTCACCTATTCCATCTATCCGCACGAGGGCGGCTGGCGGCAGGCACAGGTCGACCGTGAGGCGTTCCGCCTCAATTGCCCCCTGATCGCGGCCGCGGCTCCGAAAAACGTCGCGCAGGCAGCGACCGCCCAAGCGTTCCTTGCGCGGGTCGACCGGCCGGACGTGGTGCTGGAAACCGTGAAATACGCCGAGGACGGCGACGAAATCATCCTTCGCCTGTATGAAAACATGAACTGCGGCGGCGCGTTTACGCTGGAGCTTGGCTTCGACGCGCAAAAGGTGTGCCGGTGCAATATGCTTGAGCGGGAGGAAACGCCGCTGGCCCTGCAGGGACGCGTGCTGCGGGACGAGATTCATCCCTATGAAATTCTGACCTATAAGATTACCAAGTAATTCCGAGACAAAGGAGAAAAAGCATGGAAATACTGCGTACGCCGCCGCAAAGCCCGGTTCGTGCGATGGTGTTCGATTTTGACGGCACAATTTCCACCCTGCGCTGCGGCTGGGAGGAGGTTATGCAGCCGATGCTGGAGGAAACGCTTCGCGCCTGCGGCGGCGCGGAAAGCGATGCGGAAATCGCGGCGCTGGCGGCGCGCTACATTGATGAATCAACCGGTATTCAGACAATTTTCCAAATGAAATGGCTGGCGCAGCAGGTGGCGCAGCGCGGCGGGAGGGCGCTCGACCCATGGGATTACAAGGCGGAATATAACCGCCGGCTGATGCTGCGGGTGGATGAAAAAAAGCGCCGGCTGCTTCAGGGCGCGGAAAAGCCGGCGCAGTATCTGATGGCGGGCGCGGCGGATTTTCTTTCCGCGCTTCGCCGCGCCGGCGTGCGGGTGTACGTCGCCAGCGGCACAGACCATCCCGACGTGGTAACGGAGGCCAAGGCGCTGCAGGTTTATGATCTGTTTGACGAATTGCTGGGCGCGCCGCCGCACAAGGAGAACTGTTCCAAAGAGGCTGTGCTGCGCCGCCTGATCGAGAAAAACGGGCTGTCGGGCGATGACGTGGCCGTGATGGGCGACGGCAAGGTGGAGATCATGCTGGGGCGGCAGGCCGGCGCGCGTACGATCGGCCTTGCGAGCGATGAGGCCGCGCGGCGGGGCGTAAACCCGGTCAAGCGCGCGCGGCTCATTCAGGCGGGCGCAGACGCTATCTGCGGCGATTTTCTGGAGCGCGGCGCCATTTTGGCCTTTCTGGGCCTTTGCTGAGGAGGAAATATGCAGTATCACGCATTGGATTTTTCGGGAATTACCACGCATTCCGCGCATGAGCGGCACAATCTGGTGCGGATCGATACGCTGCTCACGCCGGGAGAGTACCGCGCGCCGCGGATACTCGACCCCGAGTTTGACCAGCTGGTCGATCGCATCATCGCCGCGCGCCGGGCGGGCCGTCCGGTCATTTGGAGTCAGGGCGCGCATGTCATTAAAAACAGTCTTTCGCGCTATTTGATTGCGCTCATGCGCAGCGGCGTCATCACCCATCTGAGCGGAAACGGCGCGTGCTCCATTCATGATTTTGAACTGGCGTATCTTGGCGGCACGTCTGAAAACGTGCCCACCGCCATCGAGGACGGCTCCTTCGGCATGTGGGAAGAAACGGGGCGCTGGATGAACGAGGCGCTTCAGGAGGGCGCGCGCAGGGGCTGGGGCTACGGCGAGGCGTTGGCGCGCTGCATAGACGCGCGTCCCGAGCGCTTTCCCTATCGGGAAGACTGCGTGCTGTATCAGGCGTGGCGGCTGGGCGTGCCGGCGACGTATCACATCGCGCTGGGCACGGATATCATCCATCAGCATCCGATTGTGGATTTTGGCGCGATCGGCCAAACCAGCGGCGTGGATTTCCACCGCATGTGCTACGCCGTGAGCCGTTTGGACGAGGGCGTGTTCCTGAACTTTGGCTCCGCGGTGATCGGCGCGGAGGTTTTCCTCAAGGCGCTGTCCATTTCGCGTAATCTGGGCTATCCTACCTACCATATCACGACTGCGAACTTCGATTTGATTGATCTGGGCGACTATCATTCGAAGATCGGCTACGACGATCCCAACTATTATTACCGTCCGCGGAAGAATATCGTCAATCGTCCCGTTTCCCGCGGCGGCGTCGGCTGGCATTTCTGCGTGGATCATAAAATTTCCATTCCCAATGTATACGACCGCTTGGCGGAGAAGGGATGGGAGATGAAATGACGCTGGACGCCATCTTTTCCGGCATTGATCGCGCGCGCGTGGGCGTGATCGGCGATTTTTGTCTGGATGTATATTGGCTGGCGGATATGACGCGCAGCGAGCTTTCCCGCGAAACGCCGCATTTTCCGCTGCCTGTCGTGCAGGAAAGCATGTCGCCGGGCGCTGCGGGCAATGTGGCCGCGAACATCGCGGCGCTGCGTCCGGCGTCGCTGTTGCTCTTTGGCGCGCTGGGGGACGACTGGCGCGGCCATGCGCTGCGCACGCTGCTGGCAGGGCTGGGCGCGGATACGTCGGGCCTGCTGACCGTGCCGGATCGGGTAACGAACGCGTTTTGCAAGCCGCTGCGCAGGGGTATTGCGGATGTGGTATATGAGGATCCGCGGCTGGATTTTGAAAACGACGCGCCGCTGCCGCAGGAAGCGCAGGAGCGTCTGGTCGCCGCGCTGCGGGCGGCGCGCTTGGACGTGCTGTGCGTATGCGATCAGGTGGCGATGGGCTGCGTGGGCGAAACCGTCCGCCGCGCGGTGTGCGATATGGGACGCGAGGGCATGACCGTGCTGGTGGACAGCCGCGACCGCGTGGGGCTTTATCGCGACGTGATCGTCAAGCCCAACGAGGTGGAGGCCGCGCGCGCGCTGGGGCAGGAAGCGGATTTTGCGGCGATGGCGCGGCGGCTGAGCGAAAAAACGGGCAAGCCGGCGCTCATTACGCTGGGCGACAGGGGCTGCATGGTGTGCGAGGAGGGCGCGGTGACGGCGGTTCCCGCCCGGCCGGTTACGCCGCCGCTGGATATCTGCGGCGCGGGCGACAGCTTCCTTTCCGGGCTGGCGTGCGCGCTGGCTGCGGGCGCGTCGCTGGCGCAGGCCGCGCTGTTTGCGAATACCGCGTCCGCCGTGACGGTGCAAAAGCTGCATACGACGGGCACGGCAAGCCGGGAGGAAATCAGAGAAAAATGGAACTGAAAATATTGCATGAAAACCAGCAGGCGGCGCAGGACGCGCTGCTGCGCTGCTTCCGATCGGGCGGAAAGCTGCTTTTGTGCGGCAACGGCGGCAGCGCCGCGGACTGCGCGCATATTCAGGGCGAGCTGGTCAAGGGCTTTATCAAAAAGCGTCCGCTGAGCACCGCGCTTCGCGAACGGCTGGGCGGCTGGGCGGACGAAATGCAGCAGGGGCTGCCGGCGATTGATCTGACGGCGAACGGCGCGCTGATTGCCGCCGTCTGCAATGATCTGGACGCGCGCAACGCCTACGCGCAGCAGGTAATGGCCTTTGGCCGGCCGGGCGATGTGCTGCTGGGCATTTCCACATCGGGCAACGCCGAGAATGTGTGCCGCGCGCTGCTGACCGCGCGCGCGCTGGGCTTGGTCGCCATCGGCCTGACGGGCGAGAGCGGCGGCCGTATGAAGGATTGCTGCGATATTCTGCTCAACGTCGCCCGGCGGGAGACCTATCTGGTACAGGAGGAGCATATTCGCCTGTATCATCAGCTCTGCGCGGCGGTGGAAGACGCGCTGTTTGAGGAGTAGTTCGTGAATATTCGGCTTGAAAAAAACGGCGCAATAGCGGAGATTTCGCCGCTCGGCGCGGAGTGGAAGCGTTTTGCCGTTCATGGGCGGGAGCTTCTTTGGCCGGGGGACGCGGCCATATGGCCCGGCAGCTCGCCATGGCTGTTTCCCGTGGTGGGACGGCTTCGGAACGACGCGTTTTCCCTTGGCGGCGCAGGCTATGCGCTGCCGCAGCACGGCTTTGCCAGGGACAGCCTGTTTTCCTGCCTGCGGCATACGGCGGACGAGGCGGTTTTTCTGCTTTGCGACAGCCCGGAGACGCGCGCGGCATATCCGTGGCGTTTTGCGCTGCGCGTGGGATACCGGCTGACGGAAAACGGCATGGAGATGGAAGCGCGGGTGGAAAACCCGAATGCTGAGGAGATGTATTTTTCGCTCGGCGCGCATCCGGGCTTTTTCGCGGCGGCGGGCGACCGGCTGATCTTCGACGCGCCCGGCTGCATGCGCGTGCGGCGGCTGGAGCGGCGCGGGCATTTGCTTTTGCCGTGGGACGGCGAAACGGCTGACGGGGAAATCCTGCTGCGGCCGGAGCTGTTTGACAGGGACGCGATGATTCTGGAAGCGCCCGCGGCGCGGGCGGCGACGCTGCGGCGCCGGGACGGGACGCGCCTGCGCATCGACTATGGCGACGTTTCCTTTCTGGGGCTGTGGAGCATGCCGGGCAAGGGCATGCCCTACGTCTGCGTCGAGCCGTGGCTGGGCGTGGACGACCCTGTGGACGCGGACGGCGATATTCGGCGAAAGCAGGCGATCGAGCGCTTGCAGCCCGGGGAAAGCCGGACGCTGCGGCTGGCCATCACGGTAGAGGAGAGGGAAGCATGAAGCTGCGCTTTCGGGGCGATACCTTTCGCATTTTGGAGCTTTCGGATATTCAGGAGCGTGCGGATTTTGACCGCCGCACCGCCGAATCAATCGATTATCTTTTGGATACGCAGCGGCCCGACTTGGTTATGCTGGGCGGGGACAACTGCTTCGGGCCGGATATTCGCACCAAGGAGGAGCTGACGCGTTTTCTGGACCGTCTGGCTTCCTTTATGGAAAAGCGCGCGACGCCGTGGGCGCACATTTTCGGAAATCATGACCACGATGTGCGCTGCGTATCCGCCGCGGAGCTGCAGGCCATGTACGAAGCGTATCCGCACTGCGTATCGCGTCACAGCGAAGGCATGCATGGCGTGACGAACTACTATCTGGATATTTTGGACGCGCAGGATGCGCCGGCGTTTCGAATTTGGTGTCTGGATACCAACGGCGCGCTGGCGGACAGCGCGCTCAACGCACGCTTCGGGGCGGGCGGGCTTCGGGCGGCGGCGGTGCTGCCCGTTATGCCGGGCAATGTCGACCGTTATGACATTGTGTATTTTGACCAGCTGGTTTGGTATGACGCGGCTTCGCGCGCGCTGGAGGCCGACGCCGGCCGCCTAATTCCAAGCATGATGTTTTGCCATATTGCGCCGGAGGAGCTTTCGCTGGCGATAGCGAACCCGGAGCACTGCGCGCTGCGTGGCGGCGCAACGGAGCGGCTTGCGCCGGCGGCGCTTAATTCCGGCCTGTTTTCGCTGCTGGTGCAGCGGGGCGACGTGGGGACGCTGGCCTGTGCGCATACGCATAAGGACAGCTTTCAGGCGCGCTATTGCGGCATGCAGGTTTGCTTTGACGCCTGCGCCGGATACACCTGCTACGGCCTTGCGCAGGAGCGCGGCGGGCGGGTGTTCGATATTGATCGCCGCACGGGACGCGTGGACACGCGCATGGTCTTCACAGCCGAGCATGTGGCGAAGGCCGGGCGCGACGACGCGCAGGCGATCGCGACTGCAAACGCAGCCATTGAAAGCGAAAGCGCCCTGCTGGCCGGCCTGTGAAAGGCGTTGGCGGCGCAGGGCGCGTTTTCATGCGGTTTTTCAAGCGAATATGCGGCGCAGGGCGCGTTTTTTCGTCAGGCGTTTTCCGAACGAATGAGACGAATATCCTTTCCCAGCATGGGAATGGCCAGCGAGGAGCGCGTGTCCAGCAGGCGCGAGGAAACGCGCTCGGTATAGCGGTTTTTCAGGTCGACACGGCTAAGGTTGGTGCTCACGGCGGTGTACAGGCCGCGCGACAGACGCGCGTTGAGCAGGTGATACAATTGCTCCACCGTGATGTTTTCCCACATCGGCTCCATGCCCAAATCGTCGATCAGCAGGCACTGCGCGTCCAGAAAATCCCGGCCGTCGGCCTCGCCGCGGCCGAAATAGGCGTTGCGGAGCCTTGTCAGCAGATCGTATGCCGTGGTATAAAGCGCGTCGACGCCGCGGTCGCGCAGCGCGTTTTCCACGCAATGCAGCAGAAACGTTTTCCCCAGACCGCTTCCGCCGTGCAGCAGCAGCGTTTTGATTTCGCCGCCCGGAACGCCCGCGGCATAGTCCTCGCATTTGCGCCGGACAATGCGCATGTATTCGCGCTGCGTCACGTCTGAGCCGGGCAGCGGCGCGTCCGGAAAACGCGCTTCGTCGAAGGCGTCAAAGCGCATGGCGCGGTCGCCCTCCAGCGCGTGGTGGGAAAGCGCGGAAAGATACGCCCGGCGCAGGCAGTCGCACATGCGGCGCACGGAGCCCTCATACACATAGCCCGTATCGCCGCAGGCGGCGCAGGCGTGGATGGGCGAAAGATAATCGGCGGGATAGCCCTTTGCCGTGAGCGCCGCGGCGATTTTTTGGTTATATTCGGCCATGGCGGCCTCCGGATTCGCTTCCCCGCCGCTGGAAAAGGCGGACTGCACCAGCCGCATGACCATGCCGTGGCGCGCCTGAAGCAGGGCGTTCAGGTCGGGATATTTTTGCGCGATTTCGGCCAAGCGCCGGTTTTCCTCCGCTTCATCGGCCTGACGGCGCTGTGCAAAGGCGGCCAGCACCTGAGAGAGAATCTGGTTATCCACGCTGCTTTCTCGCCTCCTCGATCAAATCTGTTGATACGGCGCTGAGTTCCTCTTCGGTATAGACGCGCTGCGCGTATTGCTGCGCGCCCACGGTTTTTTCCCTTTGCCCGCGCTCGGTGCGGCGCTGGGCGCGTGCCTGCTCCAATTTGGTTACGCCCGCCTCGCGCCATGTTTCGAGCACCTTGTCCAAATAGGCGATCTTGTTGCCCTCGGCCGCGCGGGCCTGCTCGGCGGCGTAGAGGAAGAGCGATGGCTCCATGCCGTAGCCCTTCCATTTTTCGTACAGCGCGCGATCCGCCGCCGTAGGCCGTCCTGCATGGCCGCAGGCCTCGAAGACCGCCCGCAGCGTGGTATTGGCTTCCCGGAACCGGGCGAGGTAATCGCGCACGTCGTTTTCGGTTTTCAGTCCCTTTTGCTGCCATGCGTCCAGCAGCGCCTGCCAGTCCTCAACACGCCCGCCCTTACGGTGGCATTCCTCCGCCGCGAGCAGCAGCACGGCATGGGGATAAACGGCGGCGTATTGGCTGTAGAGCCGCGCGGCCACGGGCGCGGAAAAACGCCCCAGCAGGGAAAAAACCTCCTTGGCGCTGTCGGCCGTTTGCTGCTCGCGCTGAAGCTGGCGCTGCACCGCTTTGCCCGTGCGCGCGTCGCTGCGGCTGCGGAGGCCGTCGAGAATGCCGTCCAGATACTTGAAGGAAGGGTCGCCCTTGGTCATTTCGACGCATGCGTCCAGAATCGCTTCGGGCGCGAAGCCCCATTCCTTCAGCCATTTTTCGTAAAGCGCTATTTCATCCTCGCTGGCGGCGCGGCGCTTGCCCATGCGGGAAAGCACGCTGCGCGCGCCGTCCTGTACAGCCTGCGCATGGCGGAAAAAGGCGTCCGCATCCTCGCAGGTGGTCACGTTTTCCTCCTTCATGCGCACGGCCAGCGGCTCGGCCTTTTTGAAGGAAAACTGCACGCCCCGGCTGGCGATGCAGTGGTGCAAAAGCATCAGCACCACCTCGGCCTTCAGCCCCACGTCCTGCACCCATTCCCATGCGAGGGCAATTTCGGAAGGCGTAACCTTGCGCCGGTCGCCGAAGGCGGCGTAAACGCTTTCCGCAAAGGCGACGTATTCGTTCTCGGCCTGAAGGGGGGCGCCGGCGGCGTCCTGCCGCTGCGAGGGCAGAAAAAAGGCGTAGCGCGGCGGGTTTTCATCCGTACGGAAAACAAGCGCCCGGCGCTCCCAGTAGCGCAGCGCGGCCTCGATTTCGGCGGGCGAGAGGAACAATTCCTCCGCCATGCGGTCGAGGGAATCGTCCTGCTCGGGCCACATGCTGCGCATCAGTCCCCAAAGATAGACCTTGATATAATCGCCCTTGGCGGCGGGAAGATAATCCAGAATAAAGCGATTTTCGACCGCCGTCACGCCAAAGCGCGCGGCGTTTTCATCCATTTTGAACATCGTGCTTCTCCCATCGCAGGCCGCCGTATGGCCCCCGAATTATTCGGCGCTTTTTTCGGTTTTCGGCGTTTCTTTGGATATTTTGCGATACCACCCTACGCATACGCCCGTGATGGCCAGCGTAACGGCGTAGGTAATGATGGCGGCGGTGTAGCTGCCCCGCTGCGTCAGGCTGCCCGTGATGGTGGAGGATATAACCGACGGTATGCGCGCGACGGTGGAAAGCAGCAGGAAATGCGAAAGCTTCATCGGCGTGACGCCGACCAGATAGGTAATCAGATCCTTGGGCGTGCCGGGAATGAGAAACAGCATGAACACCAGCAGGTTCAGCTTTTTTTCGTTTCGGAGGAAGGAAAAGCGTTCGATCTTTTCGCGCGGGAAAAAAAGCTCCACCAGCTTCACGCCCCATTTGCGCACGGCCAGAAACACAAGCGTCGACGCCGCCGCCGCGCCCAGCAGGCACAGCAGCGTGCCCTTGAACCAGCCGAAGACGAAGCCGGCGCCCAGCTCAAAGGGCTCGCCGGGAATCAGCGCCACGATTACCTGCAGCGCCATAATGCCCATCATCAGCAAATCGCCCAGCAGGCCGTGCCCCTTGACATAATCCCGGAAGGTTTCGGGTGAATCGCGAAATTCGCGAACCAACGGCCGGCCGACGTAATAGGCGATTACGCCAAAGAGCGCCAGCACGGCGATCAGGGACAGAATGCTGATAAGCTTGCGCCGGCGGATGCTTGTCGGCGCCTCGGGAGAGGGGGAAAAATGCGTCGCCATGCAGCGTCACCTCGAATGACAGAATAATGATGAAAAGATTATAGCATTTTTCTGGTGCTTTGGCAATCGTCGGCAGGACAAATCCGCCCCGGCGCGGCTTGACAGGCGCGCGCGCGCATGCTACCATTGGGCGCGGAAGGAAAGGAGGCGCGGCATGGAAACGCTGGCGCTGTTTGATTTTGACGGCACGCTGATTCGGGGCGACAGCATTGTGCCCTACCTTTGCCGGGCCCATGCGCAGGGCGACGCGTCGCTGGGCGATCTGATGGCCGCTGCGACGGGCTATTTTCTGTTTCGCCTGCATCTTCGCACGGCGGAGGAGGCCAAAACGCGCGCCCTGCAGTTTCGGCGGCGGCTTTCCCCGGCACGGCGCGACGCGCTGGACGGCGGCTTTGCGCGGGAATACCTGCTGCCGCGGCTTTATCCGGCGGGGAAAGAATGCCTGCTGGCGCATGCGCAGGCGGGGCGCCGGGTGGCGCTGGTTTCCGCTTCCCCTGACAATTATATGCGCTATGTCGCCGCGGCGCTCGGCGTGGATTTGATTTGCACGCGCATTTTACCGGACGGCCGCGCGGACGTTAACTGCAGCGGGCAGGAAAAGGTGCGCAGGCTGCGGGCGTATGTTGCGCAGCACGCCTGGACGGTCGATTGGCAGGCCTCCTATGCCTATGGCGACAGCCGCAGCGATATGCCCATGCTGTGCCTGTGCGGGCACGGCTATGCGGTCAACCCCAAGCGCGCGCTGCGAAAGGCCATGCGGGCGGAAAATACGCTTTGCTGGCGGCAGGAGCCGGCTCCCCGGCGCGAGGATTCTCCTTGACGCATCTTGGCGTGAGCGCGGCGTGAGTGGCCGTGCGGATATGCAAAAGAGGCGCGCAGCTTCTGCGTGCCTCTGTCTGTCAAAAAAAGTCTCATTAAAGCGCCGGGGATGAATGAAGGGGCCGCAGCCCCTTCATGTTTTATCCGCAGAACCGGCTTGGCCGGTTCGAGGAGCGGTAGGAACGACCGCTTCCGCGATCATTTTCCGACCGTAAGCCGTAGGCTTACAGGAAAATGATGGTTCAAATGCAAGACCGCTTTAGCGGTCTTGCATTTGCAGACTGTCGAAAAAACGTTTTCGACAGTCTGAGACGCGCAGTGTCTGCGTGCCTCTGCTTTTTTTTATGAGCGCATATTGATTTGGGCACGGCTTCAGCCGTGAACGCTTGGCTTGATATGCCAGATATCCTCGGCATATTCGCTCACCGTGCGGTCGGAGGAAAACTTTCCGGCGCCCGCCGTATTATACAGGCATTTTTTTGCAAAGGCGACGCGATCCTGCGTATCCGCAACGGCGCGCAGCTTCGCCGTACGGTAGGCCTCGAAATCGCGCAGCAGGAACTGATGATCCGGCGCATGCCATGACGCGCCCTTGAGCAGCGCGTCGTACAGCGCGCGCAGCCCGCCGTCGTCGTCCTCAAACGTGCCGTCGATCAGCGTATCCACCACGCGGCGGATGCGTTCGTCGCCGTCGTAGATCGCCTGCGGGTCGTAGGGCGCGGGGTTGCGCGCAAGCTCCTCCAGCCGTGCGCCGAAGATATAATTGTTTTCTTCGCCCGCCTGCGCGGCGATTTCGATGTTCGCGCCGTCATAGGTGCCCAGCGTGACCGCGCCGTTGAGCATCAGCTTCATGTTGCCCGTGCCGCTGGCCTCCGTGCCGACGGGGGAAATCTGCTCCGAAATATCCGCTGCGGGAATCAGCTTTTCGGCGTAGGAGCAGTTATAATTCTGTACGAATACTACGCGCAGGCGCTCGTTTACGTCCGGGTCGGCGTTGACCAGCGCGGCGATTTGGTTGATGTAGCGGATGATCGTCTTGGCGCGGACGTAGCCCGGCGCGGCCTTTGCGCCGAAGATCATCGCTACGGGCGGAAGGTCGGCGAGCTTTCCGGCCTTGAGGTCAAAATACAAATCCAGAATGGAAAACGCGTTGAGCAGCTGGCGCTTATATTCGTGCAGGCGCTTGATCTGCACGTCGTAGACGAAATGCTCCGGCAAATCGACCCCCTCGCGGCGCAGGATACAGGCGCGCAGCTGACGCTTCTTTTCCTGCTTGACGGCGATAAAGCCTTGCGCCAGCGTATCGTCCGCAGCGATCAGCGGACGCAGCCTTTCCAGCTCGAACAGGTTCGTCATAAAGCCGTCGCCGATGCGCGACGCGATCAGCGCGGACAATTCCGGGTTGCACAGCCCCAGCCAGCGGCGCTGGGTAACGCCGTTGGTTTTGTTGCTGAACATTTCGGGGCGCAGCGCGTACCAGCCGCGCAGCACGTCCTTTTTGAGGATTTCGGTATGAATTTCCGCCACGCCGTTGACCGCATGGCCGCCGTACATCGCCAGATACGCCATATGCACCTGACCGTTTTGCAGCAGGCTCAGGCCGGATATATCCTCGATTCCCGCGGCGCGAAGCTCCTCCAGCTGCCGCCAGGAAAGCGCCTTGATGATCGACACGATTTGCGGCGCGACGCTGTTCATCAGCGCCAGATCCCATTTTTCCAGCGCCTCCTGCATGACGGTGTGGTTGGTATAGGCGAAGGTCTGGCGCGCGATGCGCAGCGCATCGTCAAAGGAAACGCCCTTTTCCATCAGCAGCCGCATCAATTCGGGAATGGCCATGGTGGGATGCGTGTCGTTGAGCTGCAGCGCGTGGTAATCGGCAAAGCGCAGATAGTCCGCGCCGTGCGCCGCTTCAAAATTGCGCAGAAGATCCTGAAGCGTGGCCGAGCAAAGCACATATTGCTGCCGCAGGCGAAGCTGCTTGCCCGCGCGCAGGGTGTCGTTGGGGTAGAGCAGCTTGGTGATATCCTCCGCCGCGTTTTTGCCGCGTACGGCGGTCTGATAATGCTGACGGTTGAACTGGTCAAAGTCCAGCGGCGCAAGGCTTTCGCATTGCCATAGACGCAGCGTGCTGATGCAGGCGCGCCCGTAGCCGATAACCGGCATATCGTATGGCACGGCCAGCACGCTCAGCCCCTTCATCTGCACGGTCACGGCCTCGTCCGCGCGGCGAATCGACCATGGATCGCCGAATTTTTCCCAGTCGTCCGGCTCCTCATGCTGCCGGAAATTGACGAAGGACTGCTTGAACAGGCCGTATTGATACCGCAGCCCGTAGCCGTACAGCGGCAGGCGCATGGCGGCCGCGCTGTCCAGAAAGCACGCCGCCAGCCGCCCCAGCCCGCCGTTGCCAAGCGCCGCGTCCTCGATATCCTCCAGCGCGGCGATATCCACGCCGCGGCGCGCCAGCGCCTCGCGGCACGTGTCGAGCAGCCCCATGGCGAAAAGGTTGTTATACACCATTCGGCCGGTCAGGTATTCCGCGGAAAGGTAGCAGGCGAGGCGCCCGCCGCGCTGCGCGGCCTGATCCTGCGCCCATTGCGCGGCGATATCCTCCATCGCCGCGGCGGCAAGCGCGTTGTGCAATTGCCACGCGCCGCATGCCGAAAGCGGCTTATGCTCGTTTATCAGCGCGTATTCCGCCGCGCGGGCGGCCAGTGCTTCCCCGTTCATGCCTGATTCCTCCCTCGGTGATATTCCTGATTGAGACGCAGAATTTCTTCTTTTACTGCTTCAGGCGGGCGCTGCGTCATGCGCCAGCGCCAGTTCAGGCCGCCGACCGTGCCGGGCATGTTCATTCGCGCGGATTGATCCAGACGCAGAAAATCCTGCATGGGAATGATCGCCATTTCCGCCGGGCTGGCAAACGCCAGCGCGATCATTTTGCCCACCGGGTCGTCGCCCGCGCGCAGGCCCAGCACGCGCGCAGCCTTGGCTTTGGCCTCGGGGCTCGCGTCCTGCTGCCACCAGCCCAGCGCCGTGTTGTTGTCGTGCGTGCCGGTATACGCCACGCAGTTTTTGGTGTGGTGCTGGGGCAGATTCACGTTGTCGTCGCCGCCGTCAAAGGCAAAGGTGATGATTTTCATGCCGGGATAGCCGCAATAGCGCAGCAGCCGCCGCACGCGGCCGTTGACCGCGCCCAGATCCTCGGCGATGATGCGCACGCCGCGCACCTCCCTGCGCACGCGGCGGAACAGCTTTCGCCCCGGCCCCTTGATCCATTCGCCCACGCGCGCATTTTTAGCGCCCGCCGGAATGGCGTAATAATTGGCGAAGCCGATAAAGTGATCCACGCGCAGGTAGTCGAACAATTCGCCCATGGCGTTGAGGCGCGCAATCCACCAATCGTACCGGCGGCGGCGCAGCGCCTTCCAGTCGTAGAGCGGATTGCCCCATAGCTGGCCGTCGGCGGAAAAATAATCCGGCGGAACGCCCGCGACCTTGATCGGCCGCTTGTCCGCGTCCATTTGGAAAATTTCCGGGTTCGCCCACGCGTCGGCCGAATCCTCCGCTACGTAAATGGGCATATCGCCGAACAGCTTTACGCCCTGCTTGGCGGCGTAGGCGCGCATGTCCGCCCACTGGGCGAAGAAAAGCTGCTGCACGAAAAGGTGATAGTCAATTTCCTGCTGCAGCTCCTGCCGCAGCGTGTCCAGCGCGGCCTTGTTCCGCAGGCGGATTTCCTGCGGCCAGCTTTGCCACGATACGCCGCCAAAGTGCGTCTTGAGCGCCATGAACAGCGCGTAGTCCGCCGCCCAAGCATGCGATTGTGCAAACGCTTGCGTTGCCGAAAAATCCTGAACCCGGCTGAACGCCTTGCGAAGCAGCGCGTCCTTCTGCGCGCGCACGGTCTCAAAATCGACCAGCGCGTCGTCGGGCAGCGTGGGAAAATCGGCGCTGTCCAGCAGCCCCTGCGCCTGAAGCGCCGTCAGGTCGATCAGCATGGGATTGCCCGCATAGGTGCTGGCGCTCTGATAGGGCGATTCGCCATACCCCGTCGGCCCTACGGGCAGCACCTGCCACACCTGCATGCCCGCGTCATGCAGAAAATCAATGAACGCAAACGCTTCCTTTCCCAGCGTGCCGATTCCGCCGCGGGAGGGCAGGGATGTTATATGAAGCAAAATTCCGCTTTCGCGCATGATAACGACCTCCTTTTGGATGATTATAGCATTTTCTTCCCTGCTGTGCAAGAAAAAGAATGGCGGGAATCGCAAGGAAAGGTCTGCCGGCGAGAAGCCGATCAAAAACGCATCATCCCGCAAGCATGCGCCTGCGGGACGATACGCGTGGGATGATGATTTTGGTTCGCGGACGCCTGAGCGCTTGCTTTTCGCCGCGGGCGCTTCATGCTTCGGCCGGCCTATCGCGTCGTCTGCGCGCGGAACCCGGCCAGAAAATCCTTCAGCTTCTTTTGCAGCACTACGCGGTAGGCGGGATGGTAGGCGGCCTGAAAGGCGGGGGAGTGGCTGACGGCGGGGCAGCCCTTTTCGCGATACAGGATCAGGTAATAATCCAGCTCGGCGGCGAGAAAGGGCGTTTCATCGCGTTCCGCCATGCGGACGAGCTCGTCCAGCTTTTTTCGAAAGCGCTTCTCGTCCCCCGCAACGGCCTGCGCCGTTTCGCAGAACAGGCGGTTGATCTCAGGCTCCGGGAGGCCGCGCGCCATGCAGGCGCGCAGGTTCAGGCGGCACAGGCCGTTTCCGATGGCCTCGTAAAGCGCTTCCTGCGCGTCGGGGGAAAGCGCGGCCGTTTCCTGCCGCAGCCGTGCCAGCGCCCTTTGCGCGTCCGGGATCATGTGCCCCGGGCCAAATTCGTTCTGATAAATCAGCTTGACGGCGTCCTCGGGCCTCATGGCGGGGTATTTTTCGAAATGTGCGGCCAGTATGCTTTCCAACACAGCGAGCGCCTCCCTTTTGCGTGATGCGAACGGGAAGATTATAGCACGGAGGCGGCGGGGGAGGCAATGGCTGTGTTCACGCTGCGGGTGGAATCGCGCAGCACCAGATTGGTCAAAAACTGGCGGTTCTGCGGCGCTTCGCCGCGCACCATGCCGTTGAGAATTTCAATGGCGGCGCGGGCGATCTGCGGGCGGTCGATTTCCACGCTGGAAAGCGAGGGCCGCAGCAGGGAGGATACGCTTGCGTTGTCAAAGCCGATGATGGAAATTTCCTCCGGCACGCGAACGCCGCAGCCTTGACAGGCGGACAGCGCGGCGAGCGCCAGCTGGTCGTTCCGGCAGACCAGCGCGTCCATGGGCGCGCCGTTTTGGAGCCGAAGGCGGATGGCGCGCATCAGCTCGTCGTAATCGGCGAAGCCGGAAAGAAAATTATCCGGCCCGATGGGGAGGCCCAGCGCCTGCATATGGGCGACGAAGGCGCGGTAGCGCAAATCATGCGGCCCGGAGATGCGGCGATCCGCGCCGACGCGGTCGATCTGGACAAAATGCCGGCAGCCTGTCCGGTACAGATGATTCATGGCCGCGTGCGTACCGGATTCAAGGCCGGTATCAATTCGCGAAACCGGGCCGGTGACGCCCGCGTAGTCGTGCGACATCAACAGCAGCACGGGCAGCCCGGCGTTGATCAGCTCCTGAATATAGCGTTCCCGAAGAACGGAAGAGGAAATGATCGCCGCGTCCGCCTGCCGGGCGAGGATACGCGCGACAAAATTATCGTCGTTCCGCACGGCGAGCAAGGTAATCAGATATCCTTTTTCGTAGGCGATGGCGTCCATGGCGCGCGCCATACGGCCGAAATATTCGTTTTCAATACTATCGACGATGAATAGAATGTGCCCGCTGCCCTTCCCTCTGAGTGCGCGCGCGTTGGAATTGGGGCGGTAGTGCAGCCGTTCCACGGCTTCCAGCACACGTTTGCGCTTTTCTGCTGCTACATATCGATTTTTGTTGATGACGTAGGAGACGATCGTTTCGGATACATTGGCCAGAACGGCGACGTCATGGCGGGTTGGGGCAGCGTGAACCTTGGGCAAGTCGTACTCCTCCTTCTGTGCGGCTTTGCTCATTTTGGGGTGTTAAATGTAAAAGTTCTGAATCTGATACAAATGCTAACATAAAGTAAACCGCTTGTCAAGCAAAACGAATCGACAAAGCGCATCGAAATGCGTCGATATGCGCGATTCCGAGAAAAAATGATTGAAACCGTGCAAACAATAAAATGATGTAAAAACGGCATATTCCTGCGGGAATGGCCTATTGCCTTTTTCTATTGCCTGTGATACACTGCACTTGCCCCATAAAATGTGTTAAAGGAGAAAAAGCTATGCCGCAAATGGATCGCATTCCCGCCATTCCGTTGATTGCCAACGACCCCTATTTTTCCGTCTGGGCGCCTGCCGATACCCTCAACGAGGTAACGCCCATTCACTGGACGGGCGTTCCCAAGCCGATGGGCGGCCACCTGTGCGTCGACGGCCGGGAATACCGCTACCTTGGCAAGAGCAGCCGCTCGCCGATGACCGTTACCGAAATGCGCGTTACCCCCACCCAGACCATCAGCACGATGGAAGCGGCGGGCGTACGGCTGGAGGTGCGCTTCTGGTCGCCCGCGCTGCCCAAGGATCTGGACGCGCTGTCCACGCCCATCACCTTTGTGGATTATACGCTTTCCGCGCTGGACGGCAAAACGCATGAAGCAGAGATCCGCCTGAATGCTTCCAGCATGCTCTGCTACGACGGTCAGACGCCGCCGCCCATGACGAACGACAGCTTCCGGGCAGATGAACTGAACGTCGCCTATGTCGGCCAGAAGACGCAGCATGTGCTGGGCCATTCGGGCGACCATATCACCATGGACTGGGGTTACCTGTACATGGCGGCGCAGGGCGATGTAAAGAGCAGCGAGGACGGGGTGAATTACCGCTGCGCGCTGACGGTCGGCGAGGAACCCGTGCGCGCCTTCCTGATGCTGGGCTACGACGACATTGCCGCCGTCAACTATTTCGGCGATTGCTGCAAGGCGTGGTATATGCGCAAGGGCGCCACGCTGATGGATGCGTTCCGGGATTTCTTCGCCCGCCACGACGCGCTGCACGCGGCCTGCGAGAAGCTGGATAAGGAAATCCTCAATCAGGCCAAGCGCATCGGCGGCAAGGATTACGCGCTGATCGCCGCGGCGGCGTGGCGGCATACCTTCGCTGCGCATAAGCTGATCGCCACGCCCAAGGGCGAAATGGCGTTCCTGAGCAAGGAGAACGATTCCAACGGTTGTATCGGCACGGTGGACGTGAGCTATCCCTCCATTCCGCTGTTCCTCAAGTTCTGCCCAGAGCTGGTCAACGCGATGTGCCGCCCGGTGCTGGAATTCGCCATGATGCCCGTCTGGGAGGAGGATTTCGCGCCGCACGACGTGGGACGCTATCCCTACGCCACCGGTCAGGTATACGCCTGCCGCCGCCGCCGCGAGAACGGCGTCACGCCCCAGCCCTTCTATATGTATCCCGCCGGCAGCGATGTGTACGACATCAAGTATCAGATGCCCGTGGAGGAATGCGGCAACATGCTGATTATGATGGAAACGGCCGTTACCTTCGGCGCGAAGGACGCGCTGGTGAAGCAGTACGCGCCGCTGCTGGAAAAATGGGTGAACTATCTGGATCATTACGGCGACGATCCGGGCGAGCAGCTTTGCACGGACGACTTTGCCGGCCATCTGGCGCACAATGTGAACCTGTCCGCCAAGGCCGTGGTAGGGATCGCCTGCTATGCGCGCCTGCTGCGCCGTCTGGGCCGCGACGAGGAGGCCGCGAAGTGGGACAAGCGCGCGCATGAGATGGCGCAAAGCTGGCTGGAGCGCGCCAAGACGGCGGATGCGACCGCGCTGACCTTCGACGGCATCGGCTGGAGCATGAAATATAATCTGGTGTGGGATCGCGTGCTGGGGCTGAATCTGCTGGATGAAAAATTCTATCAGCAGGAAACCGAAAGCTATATCGGCCGCATGAACGAATACGGCCTGCCGCTGGATTCCCGCGCGGACTACACCAAGTCCGACTGGATGGCGTGGGTTGCAGCCATGAGCGAAAACAAGGAAACCTTCCGCAAGCTGATTGCGCCGCTGGCCTATTATCTGCGCAACACCAAAACGCGCCTGCCCTTCTCCGATTGGTACGATACCAAGACGGGCCGCTATGTGTCCTTCATCGGGCGTAGCGTGCAGGGCGGCCTGTATATGCCGCTGCTGATGAAGAAGTGGTAATCGGAAGCTGATACGGCGGAAGGGGGCTCGCTGCCGGGCCGCCTTCCGCATTTTTGCGCCGTTTTTTGCTTCGCCTGAACAAAGCCCGTTTCCTTGGCGGCGCGTTAAAGAAACGCGCCGCCGCCTATATTTTGGGGGAAATGATGCCCGCCGAAGGGAATTTGGGGGCGGCGTTCCTTGCGGCTCAGGGGCGCTTGACGGTCGAATTTGTGAATTGTTCCGGCTTTTTGGCCGCTTTATGAATTCAAGGCTTGCATCGCGGGCTAAAATATCTTATACTATAGAATGACCCGAGGTGTACGGAATCGGGTCAGAACCGATTAAGGAGGTTCGCGAAAATGGAATGCAAGATTCAAAACGACATCGGCACGATTTATATTTCAGAGGACGTCATGCTCAAGGTGGTCGGCTATGCCGCGCTGGAATGCTACGGCATCGTGGCCATGTCCTCCAAGCGCGCGAAGGACGGGCTGGTGGAATGGCTTGGCCGCGAAAACCTGAGCAAGGGCGTGCAGGTGCGTCTGGTGGACGATCAGCTGGACGTCGATCTGTTCATCGTGGTGGAATACGGCATTTCGGTGGCGGAGGTCTGCAAAACAATCGTGGAGGTTGTGCGCTATAAGCTGGAAAGCATGACGGGGGTCAAGGTGCGCTCCGTTAACATTTCGGTGGAAGGCATTCGCGTCTGAGCGGGGAAGGCTGAAATTCACAGAAAAACGGAGGGAACACCCTTGATTCAGGTACAGACAATCGACGGACTGCTGCTGCGCGAAATGGTGCTTTCCGGCGCGGCGCTGCTTGAAAAGAATCGCGAGGCGGTGGACGCGCTGAACGTGTTTCCCGTTCCGGACGGCGACACGGGCACGAATATGTCCCTTACGATGGCCAGCGCGACCCGTGAAGTAAACCAAAAAGAATACGCGCGCGCAGACGAGGCGGCCGAGGCGCTGGCGCGCGGCGCGCTGCGCGGCGCGCGCGGTAACAGCGGCGTGATTACCAGCCAGCTGTACCGCGGCTTTGCGCGCGCGGTGGAGGGCTTGGAAGTCATTACGCCCATGGATTTTGCCAAGGCGCTTAAGTCGGGCGCGGACACGGCGTATAAGGCCGTGATGAAGCCCAAGGAGGGTACGATTCTCACCGTTGCCCGCGTCATTGCGGAGGATGCGCTGCGTCAGGCGCAGCTTGCGCCCAACGATTACGACGCGTTGTTCAACGTGATTCTCACCAGCGGCGAAAGCATCCTCAAGCGCACGCCCGAGATGCTGCCCGTGCTCAAGCAGGCGGGCGTTGTGGACGCCGGCGGCCGCGGACTGCTGACGCTCTATACCGGCTACGCCGCGGCGCTGCGGGGCGAGGCCATCGAGGCGCTGCCTGCTCAAACGCATGAAAAGCCCGAGATGGAGTTTAATGACGACCATGACGCGATCGGCGAGATCAAGTTCGCCTACTGCACCGAATTTTTGATTCAGAACCTGAAGGAAACGGCGCGGGAGGGGGATATCGATACCTTCCGCCGCCAGCTCAACCGCATCGGCGACTGCGTGCTGGTGGTGGGCGATTTGTCGCTGGTCAAGGTGCATGTGCATACCAACGATCCGGGCAAGGCGCTGCAATACGGACTGGCGCTGGGCGAACTGGTCAACCTGAAAATTGAAAACATGGTGGAGCAGCGCCGCGAAAACCAGCGCCGCAAGGCGGAAAAGGCGCAGAACGCGCCGCCCAAGCCCTTTGGCATGGTCAGCGTTTCGCTGGGCGACGGCTTCAGCAAAATCCTTAAGGATCTGCAGGTGGATCAGGTGGTTGAGGGCGGCCAGACCATGAACCCGTCGATTGAGGATCTGCAGAAGGCGATTGACGCGGTGAACGCCGACACGGTGTTCGTTTTCCCCAATAACGGCAACATCATTCTGGCGGCGCGGCAGGCGGCCGAGCTTTCGCAGAAGGATGTGCGCGTTATCCCCACCAAGAACGTGGCCATGGGCATCGCCGCGGCGGTGGCGTTCCAGCCCGATCTTTCCGCGGACGAAAACGCCGCGCGCATGGAGGAGGCCGCGCAGCGCGTGCGTACCGGCACGATCACCTACGCCGTGCGCAACAGCGAGTTTGAGGATATGCACATTTCGCAGGGCGATATTATCGGCCTGCATAATGGCAAGGTGGAATTCAAGGCCGGTAACGTTCACGACGTCGCGATTCCCATGATGGAGGCCATCGTGACGGAGGACGACGGCCTGATTACCGTCTACTACGGCGCGGAAACCAAGGAGGAGGACGCGAACGCCTTGGGCGGGGAGCTCGAGCGCCTCTTCCCCGACTGCGACGTGGAGGTGCATTACGGTGGCCAGCCGCTGTACTATTATCTGATTTCTGTGGAATAAGCGGGCTGTATTCCGGCAATTTTTGAACAATTTTCATACCGCGCCGCCCCTTGACAGCCCGGTTTATCGGGGTAAGATAAGGACGCATGCGCGCAGAAGCCGCGCCGGGCGGGATATACCGCGCGGCAGGCGTTTTCCGGGGCGACATGCCCCGGTTTTTTGATTGCGCCGGAACGGGAGGAAGCCGGAATGAACATCGAGATCATGAAAACCATCGCGCCTAAGGAAAAGCCCGCCGCCGACCGGCTGGGCTTTGGAAGGTATTTTACCGATCATATGCTCCTGACGGATTATGAGGCCGGGCGCGGCTGGCACGATGCGCGGATTGTGCCCTTTGGGCCGCTGACGCTGCATCCTGCCGCGACGGTGTTTCATTACGGCGCGGAGATCTTTGAGGGGCTGAAGGCCTATCGCCGGCCGGACGGCGAGGTGCAGCTCTTTCGCCCGTGGGAGAATGTCCGGCGGCTGAACCATTCCGCCGAGCGGATGGCGCTGCCGCAGCTGGACGCGGCGTTTGCGCTGCAGGCGATCAAAACGCTGGCTCGGGTGGAAAAGGAATGGGCGCCTGATTTACCCGGAACAAGCCTGTACCTGCGGCCGTTTTTGCTGGGAAACGACGAGACGCTGGGCGTGCATACCGTGCGCCGCGCGCTGTTTGCCATCATTGCCTCGCCGGTGGGCGCTTATTACGCCGCGGGGCTGAGCCCGGTCAGCATTATGATTGAAACGCGCGATGTGCGCGCCGTGCGCGGCGGCACGGGCTACGCCAAATGCGGCGGGAACTACGGCGCGTCCATGCGCGCGGGCGAGAACGCTGCGGAGCGGGGCTACGATCAGGTGCTGTGGCTGGACGGCGTGGAGCGCCGGTACGTGGAGGAAGTGGGCAGCATGAACGTCATGTTCCTCATCGGAGATACGGTGGTTACGCCCGCGCTGACGGGCTCCGTGCTGCCGGGCATTACGCGTATGAGCTGCATCGAACTGCTGCGGGAAAAGGGCTATCGCGTGGAGGAGAGGCTGCTTTCGGCGCAGGAGCTGCTTTCCGCCGCGCAAAGCGGCGCGCTGCGCGAGGCGTGGGGCTGCGGCACGGCGGCGGTTGTGTCGCCCATCGGCGCGTTGGCGATGGATGGAGCGCGCTATACGGTGGCGGACGGCGGCGTTGGAAAACTGACGCGCGCGCTGTATGACACGCTGACCGATATTCAATGGGGGCGGACGCCCGATACGCACGGCTGGACGTGCCCGGTTTGACGCGCGCGTTTCATTCGCCGGGCGGCATGCGCGGCGTTTGCTCATGCGCCTTTGGCAAGGTGATATTCACTGCCGATAAGCCTTGGTTTTTCATCTCTGAACGGAAGAACGGACTGCCCGAAGCTGCGGCTGATTCGTGCTAAGGCGGGCGGTGTATGGATTCCGGAAAGGGCTTCCGGCGCGTTCGCCTTGCGCATCAAGGCGGGAAGGAGGCGGGCCCAATGCCGCGCGCTCCGCTTGCATGTGCTTCTTCCGTCATTGCCTTATGCCGAATGGCGCTAGCCCCGCGCCGCACACGCGCTTCTGGTTCACGCGGCGCGCTTCGTACGTCTTGCATGTTCCCCTGAACGTTATATGAGACCGGCGGAAAGGTTGCCGAAAGCAAACGCTCCGGCGCATGGCATAAAGGCCTGCGGTCGGAGCGTTCGCGTTGTGCGCCTGCCGCCTGTTGCGCGGCGTTCAAGGATAGGAAAAGGGAACCCTTTGCCTTTGCAAAGAATTCCCCTTCGCAACCTGCTTTTCGCTTTGCGCAAGCTTCGGTTTGTGCAAATCAGAGCGAATTAATCAGGTTAAACAGCTTTTTGTTGAAGCGGCGCTTTTCAGCCAGCGCCTTTTCGATGGGCATATGGAAGGTGCGGCCGTTCTTCACGCCGATGACCTGATTGCCGATTTGCTGATGCAGAAGCTGCACGGCCATCGCGCCGGACTCGAAGGCGAAGGTGCTGTCCTTCGCGGTGGGGGCGTGACCGCGCTGGGTGTAGCCGATCACGGTGTGGCGAACCTCGGCGTTGCCGCACTTACGCTTGAGTATGCTGGTAAAACGGTCGGCGTCCATGGGCTCGCCGGGGTAGCCCTCCTTGCCGTAGGGCGCAAGGAACTTGTATACGTCAAAGGGCGCCATCGAACGCCAGCAGCCTTCGGCCACAACGACGGTCGCGCGGGTATTGCCCTGCGCAATCTGGCGGTTGAGCTGCGCGGCGATCTGGTCGACCTTCCATTTGACCTCGGGCACGACGCAGATTTCTGCGCCCGTCGCCACGGCGGTGGACAGGGCGATATCGCCGCAATCGCGTCCCATGACCTCGACCACATGCGGCCGGTCGTGCGAACGGGAGGTGGCGCGAATGGCGCGCACGGCGTCCACGCATACGTTGACCGCGGTGTCGTAGCCCAGCGTGATTTCAGTATAGGCAAGATCGTTGTCGATCGTGCCGGGAATGCCGATGCAGGGAATGCCCAGCTTGCACAGGTGCATAGCGCCCTGAAAGCTGCCGTCGCCGCCGATGACCACCAGCCCGCTTACATCCAAATCGCGCAGCGTCTTAGCCGCTTTTTCGCGAACGGCGGGGTCGAGAAATTCGCGGCAGCGCGCCGTGCGCAGGTACGTGCCCGGCATATCGGCGATATCCAGCACCGTATCCAGATCCAGCCGGATAAAATCGTCCTCCGCCTTTGCGCCGCGGCCGAGCAGGCCGTTGTAGCCGTGCTTGATGCCGATGAGGGGTATGCCGTAATACGCGGCGTTGCGCGCCACGCTCATAACCGCCGCGTTCATGCCGGGGCTGTCGCCGCCGCTGGTTAAAATGGCAATGTTCGACATGGGTTTTCTCTCCTTTTGCATGGGTCAGAGCAGAAGGTTGTTTTCAATCAGAAGCTGCTGCGCCTCCACCGCCTCCGCATTGAGCACCATGATCTCATAATAATTTTCTTCCGACGAAACGGTGCGGTAAACCTGTCGGCTGCGCGCAAGAATGCCCTCGCGCGAAAGCAGCGCCAGAATTTCGTTGGCGTGCTTTTCGCTGCGCGCCATGTGGATGACCTTCCACTTTGCGCTTTGCGTCATGGCATTTCCCTTCCTTCGGAATGATTGCGGCTTTTCCACGCAGGCTTTTTCGGCGCGAAAAACCGCCGGGCAGTTTTCCTCGTTCATTATAGCATGTTCGCGCACAACATGCCATATCTTTTCAAAAAAAATCTCATTTTTACCCATCAGAATTGCAGGGAAAACAGGGGTTTTCAGAGAAGACAACAAAATCTGGCATCATGGCGCAAAGGAGGAAACGGCATGCTCAGACAGGGGACGGCGCAGCGGCGGGCGGCGCGCGCGCTGGCGATGGCGATTGAGCAGCCCACGCTGGCCTCCGGCCCGGACGAGCCGTTTTCGCGGCTGCACACGCTTTTGCGCGAGCTGTTTCCCTCGCTGTTTTCGCATGCGCAGTGTGAAATTATCAAGGGGCGCGCGATGCTTCTTTCGCTTCCCGGCGCGGGCGACGCGCAGCCGCTGGTGTTTCTTTCTCATCTGGACGTCGCGCCGATTCGCTTGCCCGATCGCTGGACGTTTCCGCCCTTTTCGGGGGAGCTTCACGACGGCTATGTGTACGGCCGCGGCGCGGCGGACATGAAGGGGCATCTGATCGCGCTGCTGACGGCGGCGGAATCGCTGCTGGAGAGCGGGGTGCACCCGCGTTCGGATATTTATTTCGCTTTTTCCTGCGACGAGGAGATTCGCGGCGACAGTATGCAGCGGCTGCGCGCGCTTTTGCAGGCGCGCGGCGTTTCGCCCGCGTTCGTGCTGGACGAGGGCGGCGCGGTGACGGAATTGCCCACGCTGTGCGAAAAGCGAACGGCGCTTATCGGCGTGAGCGAAAAGGGGCGGATGTGCTTTACCCTGACGGCGGACGGCGAAAGGAGCACGGAAACGCTGCTTCGCGCCGCCGAGCGCCTGCTGCGCCTTCGCTTTACGCCGCGAATCTGTCCGGCGACGGGCATGATGCTTTCGGCGCTGGCGGATGAGATGCACGGCGTGACGCGTTTTTGCGCGCTGCACCCGCGCGCGCTGCAGCGTCCGCTGCTGCGCAGGCTGGACAGGACGGTGTACGGCCGATCGCTTACCCGCACGCAAATGAGCGTAAGCGCGCTGCGCGGCGACGCGCTGCGCGGGGAAAGGGCGGCGATCAGCTTTCAGGCGTCCATTTTGCCCGGCGACGAGGCGCGCGCGCTGCTGGAGCGCATCCGCCGCGTGATCGGCGACGACCGCGTGCTCGTCACCGTGAACGTGATGGATGAGCCGAGCGTGATTTCCCCCGCCGCAGGCCCGGCATGGGATGCGCTGACCACCGCGATTCAGGTGCATTTCCCCGGGGTGAAGACCGTGCCCTATATGCTCAACGGCAGCTCCGACGCGCGGCGCATGGAGGCGCTGTGCCCCTTTGTTTATCGCTTCAGCCCGTTCATTCTGCCGCCGGAGGAAATGGCTCGCATGCACGGCGTGGACGAGCGGCTGAGCGTGGAAAACCTGCTGCGCGGCGTTGATTTTTTCCGCCAGATGCTCATGGCGTAGGGCGCGCGGGCGCCGCCTGCCGGCAAATGTAAATTTTGCCTGCCGGGGATTTGCCAGACGCGCAAAAGATGGTATAATTGATGTTGAAACCCGCGGAGCAGTTTGTCCGGGCCGGCGGGAGGCTGAAGACGGCGCCCCCGACAGGCCGGGGATTGTTGCGCGACAGGCAGGCCGGCGCCTGCGCCTGCCAGCGCGGCTCGGTCTGCTCCGGCCGGTATTTTGCGGTCGCGGCCCGCATCGCCGCCGTATATGGATTGGAGGAAGCACGTGAGAAGAAAGCTGACGGCTCTGACGCTCGTTCTATTGCTGCTGCTGCCGCTCGCCGCGCAGGCCAAGAGCGCCAGCACAGCCAAAACCGTCAAAAAAAAGCCCCAGTATTACGGAATCATTACCCGCCGCTATGAAAACAGCACCACCAGCGTTTATGCCGAAATGGATAAGGACACCAAGGCGGTGCGATACCTGAATCCGGGCACGAAGATCGATATTCTGGAGATTTACCCCAACTGGGTGGAGATCGACAACAAGGGAAAGTCGGGCTATGTGCTGCGCAACCGCATCGACGTGCTGGAGGCGGTGGATCCCGTTCATACGCCGCCCTATCCCTGCGTGGTGCATCGCTTTTACGCCGTGATCGACCGCACCGTCCATGTCAAGAGCGACAAGAGCGCGGAAAGCGAGACGCTTTCCACCCTGACGGCGGGGGCGCGCGCCGCCTTTATCGGCGTGGAGGACGGCTGGGCGAAGCTGATTTACCACCGCCAGTACGGCTATATCGATACCCGTGAGCTGGGCGAGCTTTTGCCCGTTGCGGGCGATGTGAGCGTGGCGGACGCGCAGACGCCCGTCGCGGTGTTTACCTCGTATTATAACGACAACAAGGACCGTATCAACAACCTGACGACGGCCTGCGGCTATATCAGCAAGGTAATGCAGCCGGGCGAGACCATGAATTTTAACGACACCGTCGGCCCCTTCAACGCGCGCAACGGCTATCTGCCCGCGCCCGTGCTGGTGGATGGCAAGGTGAAAAACAATTACGGCGGCGGTTCGTGTCAGGTGTCCTCCACGCTGTGGGATACGCTGATTCAGCTGCCCGGCATTACCACGCTCATGCGCAAGCCGCACGGCGACAACGCCGCGTCCTACCTGCCGCACGGCAACGACGCGTCCTCCGGTACGGATAATCTGAACCTGATTTTTCGCAACGATTATGATTTCCCCATCCGCATCGACGCTTCTACGCACGACAACGCGCTGTTTGTGGCAATCTACAAGGAGACGAGATGATATGAAGCGATGGCTGGCGCTGCTGCTGGCGCTGCTGCTTTTGCCCCTGTCCGGGGCGCTGTGCCGCGCGGAGGAAACGTCCGCGGCGGAGGACAGGCCCTACCGCTATTCCGGCAAAATGCGCCTGAGCGCGCGGGTCTACGCCGGGTGGAGCATGACCAAGGGCGTGGATCAGATCGGCACGATTCCGCAAAAGGCCTATGTGCAGATTCATGCCTACACGCCGGATTTTGCCTACGTTACCTATCCGCAGGGCAATGTGACGGGCTATGTCAAGCGTGTGTGCATTCAGGATATCAAGGTGCGCGGGCAGCAGAATATTCCGCCCTTCGGCGTGGAATTCAACCGCTTCATCGCTTTTGTCTCCGCTCAGGACGCGCCGGTTACGGATACGCCGGGCGGCGGAAAAACGCTCGTTACGCTGCATCAGGGCTGCCGCGTTTCCCTGATCGGCTTTGAGAACGGCTATGCGAAGCTGATTTATCACCGCCAGTACGGCTATATCGATTCGAACCTGCTGGCGGAGGCGCTGCCGGTTTATCGCGATCCCGAAGCCGCCGGGACGGACGCGCCGATCGCGGCCTATACCTCGTTTTATAAGCTGACCACCGATGAAAGCAACCAGAACCGCATCGTCAACCTGAAGGTGGCCTGCGACCGGATGGCGGCGCTGCGCTTTGAACCGGGCGATAAGCTGGATTTTAACGCGCAGGTCGGCCCCTACAGCAAAAGGAACGGTTATCTGCCGGCGGGCACGCTGTCCAATGAGCAGGTTTCCACCGGCTATGGCGGCGGCACCTGTCAGGTTTCCTCTACGCTCTATAACGTTGTGCTGCAGTTACCCGGCCTGACGGTGCTTTACCGCCGCGCGCATGGCGATAACGGCGCCAGCTACCTGCCCATTCACATGGACGCGGCCGTGGGAAATTCCTCGCTGAATTTTAAGTTCCGCAACGATTATTCCTTCCCCGTGCGCATTGAGGGCACGGTGCAGGACGGCGCGCTGACGATCGCCATCTATCGCGCGGAGTAGGGCGCTCGCGGCGCCTGTTTTTTGCCCGCGTCTGTCTCCCCCAAAAGGAAGCCGCTCTTGCTCTCAAGAGCGGCTTCCTCAGCCTGCGCCTCTTCGCCGTTTTTTCCAATGCGCCTCCGCGCAAAAGCGCTGCGGGAGGGATTGCAAAAAGCGGGGAAGCGGCGTATACTGGAGCGGTACGATTCTGAACGAAAAGAGGATGCCAAACATGACGGTGATCGAACACTTCATGCGATACATAGCGCTGGATACGACCAGCGACGAAAGCTGCCCGGACTGCCCCTCGAGCCCGCGCGAATGGCCGCTGGCGAACCTGCTGGCCGATGAAATGCGCGCGCTGGGCATGAAGGATGTGCGCGTCGACGAGCACGCCTACGTTTACGGCTTCCTGCCTGCGAACGCTCCCGGCCCCGCGATCGGCCTGATTGCGCATATGGATACGGTGGACGCCGTGCCTGCGTCGCCCATGAACGCGCGCAGGGTGCATTATACGGGCGGCGCGATTGCGCTGGACGCGTCCGGAACGCATCTGCTCACGCCGGAGGCGCGGCATATCGGCCATGACCTGATCGTGACCGACGGGAATACGCTGCTGGGCGCGGACGATAAGGCGGGCGTGGCCGAGATTATGACGCTGTGCGAATACCTGACGCAGCACCCCGAGATTCGGCACGGCAAAATCTGCGTGGGCTTTACGCCGGATGAGGAAATCGGCCGCGGCGCGGATCTGTTCGACGTGCCGGGCTTCGGCGCGGATTTTGCTTACACGGTGGACGGCGGGAATATCGACGAATTGGAATACGAAAATTTCAACGCCGCGGCGGCGCGTGTGACGGTGCGCGGCTTTTCCATTCATCCTGGCAGCGCGAAGGGACGTATGCGCAACGCCGCTACCATGGCGATGCAGTTTCACGCCATGCTCCCCGCCCACGAGATTCCCGAATGCACCGAGGGCTATGAGGGCTTTTATCACCTGTGCGGCATGCAGGGCGAAACGCAAAAGGCGGAGCTGACCTATATCATCCGCGACCATGACCGCGCGAGGTTTGAGGAAAAGAAGGCGCGGATGCGCGCAATTGCCGATTACCTGAACGCATACTGGGGTGAAGGAACGTTCACGGTGGACATCCGCGACAGCTATTACAACATGCGCGAAAAGGTCGAGGAAAACATGCAGGTGGTCGCGCGCGCGATGGATGCGATTCGCGCCTGCGGACTGACGCCCGCCTGCGTGCCCATCCGCGGCGGCACGGACGGTGCGCGGCTGTCCTTTATGGGGCTGCTTTGCCCCAATCTGGGCACGGGCGGCTGCAATTGCCACGGTGTGAACGAATATGCCTCGGTGCAGGATATGGAAAAGATGGTCGAGATTCTGACGCAGCTGGTGAGCGCATGAGCGGCAGGCCATTGCAGGCCGCGGCGGCGCAGGATCTCTCCGGCTTCGGGCGCTGCTCGCTGACGGTGGCGCTGCCCGTGCTTTCCGCCATGGGCGTGCAGGTCAGCTGCCTGCCGACCGCCGTGCTTTCCACCCATACCGGCGGCTTTACAGGCTATACCTTTCGCGATCTGACGGAGGATATTCGCCCCTTTTATGAGCACTGGCTGCGGGAGGGGCTCTGCTTTGACGCGCTGTATACGGGATATTTGGGCAGCGAGGCGCAAATCGATATTGTCGGCGATTTCCTCAGCGCGTTTCAGTCGTCCCGAACGCTGACGCTGGTCGACCCTGTGATGGGCGATCACGGCCGGCTTTACAGCCGCTTTACGCCGCGTATGGCGGAGGGCATCGGGCGGCTTTGCGCCCGGGCGGATGTGATTGTGCCCAACCTGACGGAGGCGGCGCTGCTTTCCGGCATGCCGTATCCTGCGAAAACGCTGCGCGAGGCGGATTATGCCCAAATGTGCGAACGGCTGCTGGCGCTGGGCGCGAAGCGCGTGGTGATTACGGGCGCGGCGCTGAGCCCGGAGGAGATGGGCTTTGCCTGCCACGACGGCGCGCGGCTCAGGCTGTATTTGCCCGAGCGAATCGACGCGGCGTACGACGGTACGGGCGATCTGTTTGCTTCCGTTTTGCTCGGTGCGCTCCTGCACAGACGGGAGCTGTACGCCGCCGCGCAGATTGCCGCCGATTTTACGCGCGAGTGCGTGGCGGTGAGCCTGAAAAACGGCACGAATCCGCACTTCGGCGTTGATTTTGAGCCCGCGCTGTGGCGCTTGGGGCGGGATTTTGGCACGGAGGAAAGCGAATAAAAAAAGCCCCGGCCTGCGGGCTCTCGCGGGCGGCGGGTCGGAGCATATATTGGAGTGACGTGCTTTCGGCTGAGCCGTTTTTCCGGACGGCGAACGAAAGCCGTCGGCCTGAGAAGCCTTCCGGAAAGCTTCAGTCAATGCGGGCGTACCGACGCTCGTACATCAGCGCGGTTTTATAGTAGGTGCGGATGACATACATATAGCCCCAGTCCCGCGTGCCGTTGGGACGGTAGATGGCGTAGCGGCGCAGGCGGTAATGCGCGCCGGCGCGCAGCTCGGGAATATCCTCGGCCAGCACCATGGCCAGCGCGCGCGTACGCGTGGGCGAGAGGGGACGGTAGCCGCGGTCGCTCAGCACAAATTCGCCGATGACGCCGGGCGGGCACAGGCCGTAGAAAACGACGCGGCTGCGCTCGATTCGCACGCAATCCAGCTGATGCTCGCGCGCATAGAGCACGGCGGCGTAAAGCTCGCGGTACAGCGCGCTTCCGCGCATACGCTCCATATGGATCAGCTCGTGCTGACGGCGACGCGCGTCGCAAAGAAGCAGCGCAAGGCCGATCAGGATCCCCAAGACGAACAAAAGCAGCCGCCCGTCGTTCATGCGCGCATGCCTCCCCGCCACAATATCTTGTATATTCTACCATCAATGCGCCCCTATTGCAAGCGTTAAACGTACAAATTGTAAATTATTTTGCTGCGGCGCGCGAGGGCGGCGGCACGCGGGAAAAGCCGTGATTTACAAACCGCGCGATTTACGGTATAATGATCGGGAAAACCGAGAAGCGGTTTCTCCGGGTCAGCGGGACGGTGCGGGCGCTGGGCTGACAAGCCTGTGAAATCGGTTTTTTTATTTTTACGAATGAGGGGTCGAGAAGATGGTGTGGTTTTGGCTTGCGCTGTGCGCGCTGCTGTGCTGGAGCGGTTCGGATATTTTCAGCAAAATAGGCTCGAAGACGGATGACAAATACAGCCATTGGAAGATGGTCATTACGGTGGGCACGGCGTTCGGCCTGCATGCGATGTATCAGATTTTTGTCGGCGGCACGCAGATCACGCCGCACACGCTGATTGCGTATCTGCCGGCTTCGGCACTGTATATCGGCAGCATGGTGCTGGGCTATGTGGGGCTGCGGTACATTGAATTGTCCGTATCCTCGCCCATCTGCAATTCCTCGGGCGCGCTGGTGTTTCTGGCGATGTGTCTGGTGATGCCCGATCAGGTGGATACGTCGCTGCTGCCGGTGCTGGCGGTTGCGCTGGTGTGCTTGGGCGTGCTGACGCTGGGCATCGTGGAAATGATGGAGGACGAGGAGGCCAAGCTGCGCCGCCGCGAGCCCGCCAACGTGCGCTATGCCAAGAGCTTTATCGCCCTGCTTTTCCCCATTCTTTATTGCGTGCTGGATGCGGGCGGCGGCTTTGCGGATATATATATCATGAATCAGCTGACAGGAGACGCCATGACCGCGCGGCTCGGCGGCGCTGCGAGCACGCTGACTGGCGACGCTCTCGCCGCCCTTCAGGAAGAGGTGGAGACAGTCGTCGCGCTTCAGTGCAACACGGCCTATGAGCTGACGTTCCTGCTGATGGCAGTGCTGGCGTTCATTTACGTGGTCGTTATCAAGAAGCAGCGGCTGACCGTGCGCCGCGAGGGGCCCAAGGCGTTGGCGGCCGTGTGCGAAACGGCGGGTCAGCTTTGCTACGCGCTGGTGATGGCGGATACCGATCATGCGGCGTTCGGCGCGGCGATTATCGCCTCCTACTGCGCGCTGTCGGCCATCTGGGCGCGTATTTTCCTGAAGGAAAAGCTTTCGTGGAAGCATTATGTCGCCATCGGCATGACCATCACGGGCATTATTGCGCTGGGTCTGTTCGATATTTGATTTTCGAAAGCGCCTGTTCCGTCCTCCTGCCGCGCCGGTATTCGCCCGGCGTGACGCCGTAGCGCGCGCGGAAGGCCGCGCCCAGCTGCGACGCGGTGTGGAAGCCGACGGAATAGGCGATTTTTTCGGCGGAAAGGCCGCTTTCGCGCAGCATGCGGCGCGCCTGCGTCAGCCGCAGCTCCATCAAGGCCTGCTTGGGCGATTGCCCGCAGGCCTTTTCAAATACGCGAAATAGCTGGGAGCGGCTCAGGCCGGTAAAATCGGCGATTTCCTGCACGGATACGTCGCGCATGTACGCGCCGCGCATGAACCAGAGCGCCTTTTCATAATGCGGGGAAGGTCCGGCGACGGCGGCGTCGTCCTTTTCGGGGGCGATCAGCGCCAGAAAACGGTACAGCCCGCCCAGCGCCGCCAATTGCCCCAGCCGCAGCCGCGCCGCGTCGGCGCACAGCCGCGTCAGCGCATCCCACGCCGCGTCGGGGTGCGCGACCGTCAGCACGCGCTTTTCCGCCGAAAAGCCGGCAAGGCGTGTCAGCGTTTCCGCGTCCGGCCCCATATAGCCTGCCCATGCGTAATGCCACGGGCGAAGCCTGTCCGCCTGATAGACGGTGACTTCGCCCGGATAAATCAGAAACGCCTGACCGGCCGAAACCGGATACTCGCGATTCTCCGCCGAAAGCACGCCGCAGCCGGATGCAACATAATGAATTAAATAGTGTGTGCGCACCGCCGGGCCGTAGGCGTGCAGCGGCGCGCAGCGCTCCTCGCCGAAATTGGTTGCGATTAATTGATTTTCCGAAAACGCCTTAAGCGTGGATTTTGCCATGCCGCCATTCCTCCGCTGCAACAAACTGAATATATTATGCAACAAAATTCGGATGTTTTCAATCGCTTTTTTTGCTATAATCATTACATCGTCAAATTCAAAACAGGGAGGAATACCATCATGCCGAAGATTACCTTTATGGGCGCTGGCTCCACCGTTTTCGCCAAGAACGTGCTGGGCGACAGCATGGTCACCCCCGCGCTGGCGGAAAGCACCATCGCGCTGTATGATATCGATCCGCAGCGTCTGGAAGAAAGCTACCTGATGCTTACGGCGATCAGCAACAATTTGGGCAATAAGGCGCGCATTGAAAAGTATTGCGGCGTGGAAAACCGCAAGGACGCGCTGCGCGGCGCGAATTATGTGGTCAACGCCATTCAGGTGGGCCTGTATGAGCCCTGCACCGTGACGGACTTTGAAATTCCCAAGAAATACGGCCTGCGCCAGACCATCGCCGATACGCTGGGCATCGGCGGCATCTTCCGCGCGCTGCGTACCATTCCCGTCATGATGGATTTCGCCCGCGATATGGAGGAGGTCTGCCCGGACGCGTGGTTCCTCAACTATACAAACCCCATGGCCATGCTTTCGGGCGCGATGCAGCGCTATACCGCCGTGAAGACCGTCGGCCTGTGCCACAGCGTGCAGGTGTGCGCCCGGACGCTGATGCGGCATGCCGGCATGGAATATGACAATTCCATCCAGTGGAAAATCGCGGGCATTAATCATCAGGCGTGGCTGCTGGAGATCAGCAAGAACGGCGAGGATCTGTATCCCGAAATCAAGCGCCGCTGCGCCGCCATTACCGAAAAGCACGACGATATGGTTCGGCTGGAGATCATGAAGCGCTTTGGCTACTACGTCACCGAATCCAGCGAGCATAACGCCGAGTATATGCCCTTCTTCATCAAGGACAAATATCCCGAGCTGATCGACCGCTTTAACATCCCGCTGGACGAATATCCCCGCCGCTGCGTCCGGCAGATTGCCGATTGGGAAAAGCGCCGCGACGAATTGACCAAGGATCCGCACCTGACGCATACCCGCAGCGGCGAATACGCCAGCTACATTATGGAGGCCATGGAAACCAACGTGCCCTACAAGATCGGCGGCAACGTGCTCAACACCGGGCTGATTACCAACCTGCCCCGCAACGCCTGCGTGGAGGTTCCCTGCCTTGTGGACGCCACCGGCGTAACGCCCTGCTTCATCGGCGATCTGCCCGAGCAGTGCGCCGCCATGAACCGCACCAACATCAATGTGCAATTGCTGACCATTCAGGCCGCCATGACCCGGAAGAAGGACTATATTTATCAGGCCGCCATGATGGATCCCCATTGCCAGAGCGAATTGTCCATCGACGATATCGTGGCGCTGTGCGACGATCTGATTCAGGCGCACGAGGGCTGGCTGCCGGAGTATCGATAATCGGCGGGCGGCCAAAGGCCAAACGCGGGGGAGTTGTTCATGGGGGAGCCCTGAGAACGGTTCCCCCCCCATTTCGCACCCTCAACCGGCGCGGCGGTTGCCGCTTGCTTCGGTTGATTTGTTCAGCTTTCGCGGCTGACAGCCCGCCCCTTTCGCGCGGCTTTCTCAAGAAAGACGCCGGAGCAGCGCGCTGCGACGCCTTTGTATTCTGCCGACAGAAAAACGCCCGTTTGCAGGAATCCCGGATTCTTTGCCACGGCAATGCTTTTTTCTGCAAGAAAGAGGCAAGGATAAATTGATAACGAAAGCGCCTCGTTCCGTAAGCATTCGGCTTGCGGGGCGAGGCGCTTCATGAATCGGGACGTCATTCAAACGTTTGGGGGCAGGAGGCTGCGAAAAGGAAAAGCGCTTTCGGCGATCAACGGTTCGCACGTTTCGCGCTGTTTCGAACCGTGCTTTCGTCACGCGTCGGATGCAGAACGTTTTCCTTTGCCCAAACGCGTTCAGGCCGTCAGATAGCCGTCCAGATTGGTTTTTCCGGAGACGGTCAGCGCGTCGTGGCCGCACAGCGCCATCACGGAGAGCAGGATGCACAGCCCGTGCGGCATATGCGCCGCGCGCGTTGGCGGCAGGCCGGGCACGCGCATGCGCTCTTCCAGCGTCATGGCGGAGAGCGCCGCCAGCTGGCGCTCCGCCTCTGCACGGGTAACGGTCATGCCCTCCACAGCGTCGCCGTGCATTTCCCGGCCGCTCTGAATGGCGGCGGCGGTGGTGCACGCGCCGCCCAGACCGATCATTCGGGGGGCGGGGGGCAGCGAGGCCAGCTGCGCGGCGTCGGGCGCAAGCGCGTTCGCGGCAATTTCGCGGGCGCGCGCCGCATCGGCGGGGCATGCGATGGGGCACAGGCGCAGCAGCCGGGTCGAGCCCATCTGCGCGCTGGCGGCGAAGGCAATTTCCCCGTTCTCGCCCAGCGTCATTTCGGTTGAGCCGCCGCCGACGTCGATCACCAGCCGCCGCGCCGTCCCTGCGGCTGCGCGGAAGGCCAGCCGCGCCTCTTCTTCGCCGGAAATGATTTGCAGCCGGCAGCCGGTCAGCGCCTGAACGGCCTGCGCCAGCGCGTCGCTGTTTTTGGCGTCGCGGGTGGCGCTGGTGGCGAGCACCGAAACGTCCCTTGCGCCCGCCGCGAGGGCCTGCGCATGCAGCCGCGCAACCGCCTGCGCGGTGGCGAGAATGCGCTCCTGAGCAAGCAGGCCGTTTTCGTCCAACGCCGAAAAAAGCCGCGTTTCCTCGCGCCCGCGAACGATGTTCGCAAGCCCTCCGTCGGTTGCATCGGCAATTAGCAGCCTTGTGGAATTGGAACCGATGGCGATGGCGGCTTTTTTCATGCGCCTTCCTCCACCAGCGCGGCCTCCGGCGTGCCGTAGAGCACCTCGGGATTGACGACCACAAAGCGCATCTCGCCCGGCATCAGGTAGCCGTAGAGCGTGCGCGCCTTTTCCATGATGTACGCGTCCGTATCCTTCTGGGCAATTTCCTGCTGAAGGGCGCTTTTTTCGTTTTCAACCGCCAGCTTTTTCAGCTGCGTTTCCTTCGCGACGTCCTCCAGCACCGTAATGTCCTGATTCAGACGGTTCAGGGCGACCATGCCGCACGCGGCGATAACAAACATGGCGACCAGCAGGTTCAGCAGCTTCATTCGGCCTCGCATCAGCTTTCTTCCCTTCCTGATTCTTGCTCGGAGGGAATTCGCCGCCCCCGTTTCTTTTTCCTGCCGGCGCAAAAATGAAACAGCCACAGCGCCGCGGCGCGCAGGCCGCAGCTGTACACCAGCGCCCCCAGACAAAGCCCCAGCACGGCGTAGAGACGCACGCCCGCCGCGCCGCCCAGCGCCAGCGCGCACGCGCACAGCGCGCACACCAGCGCGCACCAGGCGATATCTGCCAGCCACGCCGCGGGCGCGCGCGTATGCGCGCGAAACAGCGCCGTCAGGTCGTAAAGCGCGCCGGCGGCCATGCCCGCATAGAGCAGCAGCAAAAACGCGCGTCCCTGATCCAGCGTTTCATAAAACGTCATTTTCCACCCAAACGGAACAGCCGGCGGCCGGCGCTTTTCTGGGTATAGAACACGCTGTCGATCTGCCCCTCCACGGTCATTTCGCCCTCCTCCAGCATCAGGCGCGTGACGTGCAGCCCCTTGCCCGTCAGGGCGATTTCCCCGCTGCCCGTCATCAGCACCACCTGCCCGTCGTCAAAGGCGATGACCTCGCTCACGCCCGTCAGCGTGGCTTTTTGCCTGTTTTCCAGCGAAAAGCTGTGGCTTTTGACCGCCGGTACGCGTACGCTTTGCTCCTTTTCCATCCCAAACACCTCCCGCATGCTTTGTATGCGCCGCCAGCGCGAAACATGCCGCCCGTCATGCCGCGAAAAGCGGCTTTTTTCATGGATTGGCCGTCGGCGGGCGGTATTTTGCATTGAAAAGAAACGTAAGTTATGGTAGAATAATCAGGTGACGGACGCGCGGGGGACGTTGTCTGCGCGTTCGCGCGGAAAAATGCTGCTTTGGATGCGCGGAAGGCTGCTTTGAGGGGCTTTCGCTTGCTTTTTCGCCCGCGAACGCTACAATGCTGCATGGATTGATGATTAAGGAGGAAACAAACGTGCGCAAGAAGGGGAAGGGTCAGGCGTTGATTGTGGCGCTGATTGCCGCAGCCGCGGCCATCGTGCTGTATTCGCTGATTTTTAAGCTGTTCCGCTGGCAGCATTATCTTATCGCGGCGGCGGTGGCGCTGCTGGTGGGGCGCGTCGCGTTCATCATGGCGCAGGGGCTGGACACCACCAGGGAAGCGCCCGCGCAGCAGCCTATTCCCAAAACCGGCGACAGCGCGGTGGATTCGCTGGTGGAGAAGGGACAGGAGATGCTCGCGCAGATTCGCCGGGAGAACGATCTGATTCCCGACGCGCGTCTTTCCGAGCGTATGGCGCAGCTGGACGACGTGGCGGACAGAATTTTCCGCACCGTGGCCGAAAAGCCGCAGAAGGCGCCGCAAATTCGCCGGTTTATGGATTACTATCTGCCCACGACGCTGAAAATGCTCGCAGGCTATCGCAAAATGGACGAACGCCAGCTTTCCGGCGGCGAGGCTGAAAAGACCCGCGCGCAGATTCAGGAAGCGATGGATATGGTGGTCGGCGCGTTTGAAAAGCAGCTCAACACCCTCTATCAGGACGATATGATGGACATTTCAACCGATATCGACGTGCTGGAGACGCTGCTGCGGCAGGATGGTCTTGTGGGCAGCGGCCTTCGCGAGGACAAACGAGAGGAAAAATGACGCGCATAGCGCAACAGGGGAAAGGGGAAAAAGACCATGAGTGAAACCAATCAGGCAACGGCTCAGGCGACGCAGGAGGAGCGCCACAGCGCGCCCGTGCTAACGCTTCACAGCGATATGGGAGATCGGCAGGCGCTGGAAAAGGTGGTCAGCCAGCTCAACGAACTCAAAACGCCGGCAGCGCCCGACGCGAAGGACGCCGTCGCCGCGCTGGATTCCGCGCTGACCGATGAGGAAAAGGAGCAGGTGACGGCCTTCGCCAGTACGATCGACCTGACCAACCCCGACCATGTGATGCTCTACGGCGCGGACGCGCAGAAGAAGATTTCTTCCTTCGCCGACAGCGTGCTCTCCAGCGTCAAGACGGACGACACCGGCGACGTGGGCGATATGCTCACGCAGCTCATCGGGCAGCTCAAGGGCTTTAACGCCACCGGCGAGGCGCCCAAGGGCATCAAAAAGCTTTTCTTCAGCGCCAAGAAGCAAATGGCTGCGATTCAGGCCAAGTATGAGGACGTTTCCGCCAATGTGGATGTGATCTCCGGCAGTCTTGAGCAGCATCAGGTGCAGCTGCTCAAGGATGTGGCGATGTTCAACCGCCTCTATGACATGAACCTTGAATACTTCCACGAGCTGACGCTCTACATCGTGGCGGGCGAAAAGCGGCTGCAGCAGGTGCGGGAGACCGACCTGAAGCAGCTGCGCGAGGCGGCGGACAGGAGCGGCGACGCGATGGACGCGCAGAAGGCCAACGATCTGGCCGCGCAGTGCGACCGCTTTGAAAAGAAGCTTTACGACCTGAAGCTCACCCGCCAGATTTCCATGCAGATGGCGCCGCAGATTCGTCTGCTGCAGAACAACAACGCGCTGCTGGTGGAGCGCATTCAGTCCACGTTGGTCAACACGCTGCCGCTGTGGAAGAACCAGATGGTGCTGGCGCTTGGACTGCATCATTCCCAGCAGGCCATGCAGGCGCAGCGCGCCGTGACGGATATGACCAACGAGCTGCTGAAAAAGAACGCCGAAACGCTCAAGATGGGCACGATTGAAACGGCGAAGGAATCCGAGCGCGGCATCATCGACATGGAAACGCTCGTGGCGACGAACCAGTCCCTCATCGATACGATCAACGAGGTTACCCGTATCCAGCAGGAGGGCCGCCAGAAGCGTTTGGAGGCCGAAAAGACGCTGGCCAATATGGAGAAGGATCTCAAGCAAAAGCTGCTGACCATGTAATTCATTCAAGAAGCGAATCGGGCGGGGCCAAGGGCGCTTTTGCAAAAAAGCGTCCTTCTTTGAAGACGGGAGGAATGAAAGCGTGAGACTGCGCACATGGGTTGCATGGGCGCTGCTGGCGGCGGCCGTCGCGTTTGCGCTGTGCTTTGGCGCATATCGCGGCTGGAGCGGCGAAAAGGCGCAGGTGGAGGAAACCTATGCCGGCCTGAACGCCGTGCTGACGGCGCGCGCCGAGGCTGCCTGCAATATTTTGACGGTTGCCAAGCGGCATTTGAGCGAAACGGACGAAGCGCTTCAAGCGGTGGACGCGTGCCGCCGCACGCTGCAGGCGGAGAATGAAAGCCTGAGCCGGAAGGCGGAAAGCAGCGCGCGCCTGACGGAAAGCGCCGACGCGCTGCTTGCGAAGCTGGCCGCGCTGCCCTCTGTGCAGCAGGACAGCCGCGATAAAATGTATGTGGAAAGCTATCTGCCCCAGATGCTCAAGGAAAGCGAAGAAATAACGGCGGGCGCGCTGTATAATCAGGCGGCGGCGCAGTATAACCATGACCTGCGCGCCGAGTTTTCAGGGCGGCTGGCCATGCTGCTGGGCGTCGGCACGGCAGAGGAATTTGCTCAGCCGTAAAGGAGGAAAAAAGATCATGCGCAGATGGATTGCGCTTTTGCTGCTGGCGTGTCTGCTGCTTCCGTCCGCTGCCGCGGCGGAGGAATACCGCTACCCCGCTTTGCAGGACACGGCGACGGATTTGGCGGGCGTGCTGGACGACGCGACGCTGCGGGATATTCGGACGCTTTCGGAGCGGATGGAGCAGAGCTTTGGCGGCAGGCTCTATATCGCTACGCGCCATTTTCTGGGCGGCGCGGACGCGGGGAAATATGCCAAGGGCTGGTTTGAGCAGGTTGGCCTTGGCGAGAGGGACGCGCTGCTGCTGCTGGTAATCGGCGAGGACAACTATGCCCTGACGCTGGGAAGCGAGGCGCGCCGTCTGCTGCCGGCGGACGTGCAGACGGGCCTGCTGGCCGCCTCCTTTCGCGTGCCGTATTTGAAGCGCGAATACGCCGCCGCAGTCGGGCTGTTCGCCGCGGCCTATGGCGAGGCTATGGCGCGCGCCGCGGGCAAGACGATCAGCACAAGCGGCGTGTTTGGCCGCAGCAGCGCGCAGGCGACGGCTGCGCCGCAGACATGGGCCGATTTTTCCGACGATATGGACGCTATGCGGCAGTCCTTCTTCCGGCAGGAGGAAACGCAGAGCGAATGGAAAAATCAGCAGACGAAGGAAGAAACCAAGACCAATTGGCGGACGATCGTCATCTGGGGCTTGGTGCTTTACTTCCTGTTCTTTCGGAAGAAAAAAAGGAACCGCTTCAATTTCGGCCACGGGCCAAAGGGGCGTTGAGCTGTGCGGCTATGCATGATTTCACTGGACGCGGTGGCGCGTCCGGACGCGGAGCGGCTGCTGCGTCTTGAGACGCTTTCGGCGCTCGCGCAGGAGGGCGTTTTTTGCGATAACGTGCGGACGGTCTATCCTACGCTGACCTATCCCATCCATACGTCGCTGCTGACGGGCTGCTACCCCGACCGGCACGGCGTGGGGCATAACCAGCCCTTTCAGCCGGATGTGCCGCCCGCGATGCGCGCGTGGTACTGGGATGCGCGCGATATCCGCACGGCCACGCTGCATCAGGCCGCACGGGCGAAGGGGATGGACGTTGCGTCGATTCTTTGGCCGGTTTCGGGTAAAAACCGGGCGGTTCGCCGGAATTTTCCGGAGGTGCTGCCGCTGCCGGGTGAAAATGCCGTGGCGAAGATGCTGCGCTACGCTTCGCCCCTGTGGATTCTGCGAATGGAAGCGCTGTATGGCAAGCGGCGCGTCAGCATTCAGCAGCCGTATCTGGACGATTACGCTGCGCTGCTGTGCGAAAAGCTGTACGCCTCCCGCCGTCCGCCGGATGTGTTGACCGTTCATCTGGTGGATTGCGACGCGATGCGCCACCGCTATGGCGTGGACAGCGCGGAGGCGCATGCCGCTATGGGGCGGCTGGATGCGCGCGTGGCGCGGATTGCCGCGGCAGTGAAGCGGGCAGGGCTGTGGGAGGACACGCTGTTTTGCGTGGTAAGCGACCATGGCCAAATGGACGCGCCGGAGGGCGTGCTGCTGGACGCCGGGCTTCGCGCGGCATGCGGCGCGCGGGCGCAGACGCTGGGCATGGGCGCGTATATTTTCAGCGACGATCTGGCGGCGGCGAAGGAAACGCTGTGGAAGCGGCGGCGGGAATGGAAAATTGCGCATGTATATGAGGATGCGGAGCTGCGCGCGCTGCACGCGCCGGAAAACGTGCGCTTGGCCGTGGAGGCTGAGCAGGGCGCGTGCTTCATCGACGAATGGGAGCAAACGCACGGCGAGCATGGCTTCGGCCTGCATGCGCCCGCCGCGCGGACGCTCATGTGGCTTGCGGGCCCGGGCGTGAAGCGGGGCGTCAGGCTGCAGGAGGCGAACCTTGTCGATATCGCGCCGACGCTGGCGAAGGCGCTGGGACTGGCGCTTCCGCAGGCGCAGGGGCGCGCGCTGACGGAAGCGTTCATATAACGGAGGGAAAGAGCATGGCCAACACCGCGATCGTCACCTATTTTCACAATTCCGGCTTTACGGTGGCCGTTGGCAAGACACTGCTGGTGTTCGATTATTGGCGCGGGGAAAACGACGCGTTGCCCGAGGCCGCGCGGCTGACCAATGCGGATTTTGCGGCCTATGAGCAGGTGCTTGTCTTTGTGTCTCACGATCATGAGGATCATTTCGACGAGGTGATCTATACGTGGGATTACGAGCATTTGCCCATTACGTATATTGTGGCGGACGATTTGCCCATCGGCAAGCGCGGCAAGCGCATGAAGCCGGGCGAAAAGCTGACGTTCGGCGGCGCTGTGGTGCGCGCGTTTGATTCCACGGACAAGGGCGTGTCCTTCTATGTATCGGTCGACGGGCTGAATATTTTCCACGCCGGCGACCTGAACCTGTGGCATTGGCGGGAGGAGAGTACGCTGCGCGAGATTGCGCAGGCGGAAAAGAATTATTACGCCGCTGTTGCGCCGCTGGAGCGGCTGCCGATGGATATCGCCATGTTCCCCGTCGACCCGCGCATGGGCGGTCTGTTCGACGCGGGCGCGAACCACTTCATTATGGCCGTTAAGCCGCGCCTGTTTATTCCCATGCACTGGCAGGGAAGGCCGGAGGTGGCGACGGATTTTGCCCGCCGCGGGCGCACGAAGTATACCGAGGTGCTGGCGCTGACCAAGCCGCGGGAGCGCGCGGAGCTGACGTTTACGGAGCATGAGCTGCGCATTCATGTTTTCACGCTGGCGGCCGACGCCTATGCCGCGAAAAAGCCCGGCGAGGTCAAGCTGGACGCCTACGCGCCCGGCGATCCCTTCTCGGATACCGATCTGCCGGTGCAGATGTGACAGCCTGCGGAAAACCGTCCAAACTGAACAGCATGCGGGGGAATCGCTCTTCACCGGGTGAAGAACGATTCCCCCGCCTTGTTTTGGGGGAAAAGGGATTAGCAAGGCGCGGGAAGGACGCGGCGGGCAGCCCTGCGTATGCGGACGCTTTTCCATCTTCGGCACGGCGCTTTCCGCGCGCGGAGAGGAGAATATTCAAGGCTCGTCGGAAGCTTCTTTTGCCGGTACGCCGGCACGCGTTTTTGCGTATCAAGCGGACAAAACGCCGCTTGCAAATTGTGCATATTTATATTGTAAGAAATCGTGAAAAAGTCTTTCAAAATGCATCGTTTTGTGCTATAATAAGAAAGAAAATTGCATGCCATTTTGGGGCGCGCCGGGCCGCCGGTATGCACGCGCGGAGATACGGCGGCGGTGAAACGGCGGCGCGTTCTGGCCGCAGACGCCCAAAGAAATGCTGGAGGGTATGTATGGATTTGGAACAGGAAAAGCGGGAAACGCAGCATGAATCCCATTATGACGAAACGCAGATTCAGGTGCTCGAGGGGCTGGAAGCCGTTCGCAAGCGCCCGGGCATGTATATCGGCTCGACCGATGCGCGCGGGCTGCACCATTGCGTATATGAAATTGTGGATAACGCCATCGACGAGGCGCTGGCAGGCTACTGCACAGAGATTCTGGTCATTCTGGAAAAGGAAGGCTCGGTATCCGTGCGCGACAATGGGCGCGGCTTTCCGGTGGGCATTCATCCCAAGATGAAGCGCCCGGCGGTGGAGGTCTGCCTGACGGTGCTGCACGCGGGCGGAAAATTCGGCGGCGAGGGGTATAAGGTTTCCGGCGGCCTGCACGGCGTGGGCGCGTCGGTCGTCAACGCGCTGTCGCGCCATCTGCGCGTCGAGGTGCGCCAGAACGGCAAAATTTATGAACAGGAATACAACATCGGCAAGGTGCAGTACGACCTGCGCGTGATTGGCGAAACGACGGAGACAGGCACGACGATGCGCTTCTGGCCGGATATCCGCAGCGAGGATAACCCGGACGGCGTGTTCGACCCGGGCATCTCCTTCCAGTTTGACGTGCTCAAGACGCGCATGCGCGAAATGGCCTTTTTGAATAAGGGAATCAAGATTACCCTGCGCGACGAAAGGTGCGATCCCGTCAACGAGCGCGTGTTCCACTATGAGGGCGGCATTCGCGAGTTCGTCCGGTATCTGAACAAAAACAAGGAAGTGCTTTTCCCCGAACCGATTTATGTCGAGGGAACGAAAAACGATGTGGCGGTCGAGGTGGCGCTGCAATACAACGACACCTATACCGAAAACATCTACGCCTTTGCCAACAACATTCATACGCCCGAGGGCGGCACGCATTTGACGGGCTTTCAGACCGCGCTGACCAAGGTCATCAACGATTACGGGCGCCGCTATAAAATTCTCAAGGAGGCCGACAGCGACCTCAAGGGCGAGGATACGCGCGAATCGCTGGCGGCGATCGTATCGGTCAAGATGCACGAGCCGCAGTTTGAGGGGCAGACCAAATCCAAGCTGGGCAACAGCGAGGTTCGCCCCATCGTGTACGCGCTGGTGACCGAGGGACTGACGACCTATTTCGAGGAAAACCCGACCGTCGCCCGCGCGATTCTGGATCGTTGTCTGGGCGCGGCGCGCGCGCGCGAGGCCGCCCGAAAGGCGCGCGACCTGACGCGGCGCAAGACGGTGCTCGAATCCGCCGCCCTGCCGGGCAAGCTGGCCGATTGCAGCGAACGCGACCCGGCCAAGTGCGAAATCTTTATCGTTGAGGGCGACAGCGCCGGCGGCAGCGCCAAGACGGGGCGCGACCGCCATTATCAGGCGATTCTGCCGCTGCGCGGCAAGATTCTCAACGTTGAAAAAACGCGGCTGGACAAGATCCTGATGAATCAGGAAATTAAAAACATGATTACGGCCTTCGGCTGCGGCGTCGGGCAGGATTTTAACCTTGACAAGCTGCGCTATCACCGCATTGTGTGCATGACGGACGCCGACGTCGACGGCGCGCATATCCGCATCCTGATGCTGACGTTTTTCTACCGCTACATGCCCGAGCTTATCAAGCAGGGCTACGTCTACAGCGCCATGCCGCCGCTGTACAAGGTCACCAAGGGCAAGCAGGAATACTACGTTTACGACGACGCGGAGCTTCAGGCGCTGCTGGATAAGCTGGGGCGGGATACGAAGGCGGAGATTCAGCGCTATAAGGGTCTGGGCGAAATGAGCAGCGAGCAGCTCTGGACAACCACCATGAACCCCGAAACGCGCACGATGAAGCGCTTTGAGCTGGCGGACGCTATCGCCGCGGACGAGACCTTTACCCTGCTGATGGGCGACAGGGTGGAGCCGCGCAAGGAGTTTATTGAGCAGAACGCCAAAACCGTGACCGAAATGGATCTGGACCTGTAACGCGGGGCGACAAGAATGAATCCGAGAGGTTGAAGCAAGCATGAGCGATATTCAGGACCGGCTGCTGCCGGCAGACCTTGAAAAGGAAATGAAAACCTCCTTCATGGCGTACGCGATGGCGGTCATTATCAACCGCGCGCTGCCCGATGTACGCGACGGCCTCAAGCCGGTGCATCGGCGCATCCTCTACGACATGAACGAGCTGGGCATGACCCCCGACAAGCCCTTCCGAAAGTCCGCGCGTATCGTGGGCGATGTGCTGGGAAAGTTCCATCCCCACGGCGATTCGTCGGTGTACGACGCGATGGTGCGTCTGGCGCAGGATTTCTCCATCCGCTATATGCTGGTGGAGGGGCAGGGCAATTTCGGCTCGGTGGATGGCGACGGCGCGGCCGCCATGCGTTATACCGAGGCGCGCATGAGCAAAATCTGCAATTATATGCTGGCGGATATCGACAAGGATACCGTTGATTTCATGCCCAACTTCGACGAAACGCTGATGCAGCCCAAGGTGCTGCCCTCGCGCTTCCCGAACCTGCTGGTCAACGGCTCCTCGGGCATTGCGGTCGGCATGGCGACGAATATCCCGCCGCATAATCTGGGCGAGGTGATCGACGGCGCGATTTGCCTGATCGATAAGCCGGACGCGACGCTGGACGAGCTGATGGAGCATATTAAGGGCCCCGATTTCCCAACCGGCGGCGTGATTCTGGGGCGCGCGGGCATTCGCGAGGCTTATCATACCGGCCGCGGCCGCATCGTCACCCGCGCCAAGAGCGAGATCGAGTCGCTGCCCAACGGGCGCGACCGCATCATTGTGACCGAGATCCCCTATATGGTCAATAAGGCGCGGCTGGTGGAAAAAATTGCGGAGCTGGTGCATGAAAAGCGGCTGGAGGGCATTTCGGATATCCGCGACGAATCCGACCGTCACGGTATGCGCATTGTTATCGAGCTCAAGCGCGACGTGCAGCCGCAGGTGGTGCTCAATTTCCTGTATAAGCATACGCAGATGCAGGAAACCTTTGGGGTGAACATGCTGGCGCTGGTGGACGGCCAGCCGCGGGTGCTGTCCCTGAGGGATATGCTGTATTACTACATCCTGCATCAGGAGGATGTGGTCACGCGGCGCACAAGGTACGATCTGGACAAATCCCTCGCCCGCGCGCATATTCTGGAGGGCCTGCTCAAGGCGCTGGATCATATCGACGAGATTGTGCAGATTATCCGCGCCAGCAAGGATTCCGCCGCCGCCAAGGCCGCCCTGATGGAGGGCTTCGATTTTACCGATAAGCAGGCGCAGGCGATTCTGGACATGCGCTTGGCGCGCCTGACCGGCTTGGAACGCGAAAAGCTGCTGGAGGAATACCACGAGCTGGAAAAGACCATCGCCTATCTGCAATCCCTGTTGGCGGACAAACAAAAGCTGCTGGGCGTTATCAAGGACGAGCTGACCGACATCAAAAACCGCTTCGGCGATCCGCGGCGGACGGAGCTTTCGACCGTGGACGGCGAAATCGATATCGCCGACCTCATCGCCGTGGACGATATGGTGGTTACGCTGACGCACTTTGGCTACGTCAAGCGCCTGAGCAAATCCACCTATAAGGCGCAGAACCGCGGCGGCAAGGGCGTGGCCGCCATGACCACGCGCGAGGACGATTACGCCGAGAACATCCGCGTGGTCAATTCGCACGAGGACATCATGTTCTTTACCAATCAGGGGCGCGTTTATACCCTGACCTGCTTCCAGATTCCCGAGGCGGGCCGCACTGCGCGCGGCACGGCGATTGTCAACCTGCTGCAGCTGGCGCCGGGCGAGAAGGTGACCAACATGATTCCCGTGCCCGAGGACGCGGCGGGGCATTCGCTGATTATGGCGACGCGCGACGGCCTGATTAAGAAAACGGCGCTGGACGAATTTGAAAACCTGCGCAAGACGGGCCTGATTGCCATTGTCCTCAAGGAGGGCGACGAGCTGATCGGCGTGGAAATGTGCCGTGACGGCGACGAGCTGCTGCTGGGCTCCAAGAAGGGCAAGGCAATTCGCTTCAACGAATCGCATGTGCGCGCGATGGGGCGCGTCAGTCAGGGCGTGCGCAGCATGCGGCTGGAGCCGGGCGACGAGGTGACAGACCTGTGCGTGATGGAGGAGGGCGCGTGCGTGCTCTCCATCACCGAGAACGGCTACGGCAAGCGAACCGATCCGGAGGCCTATCGCGAGACCGGCCGCGCCGGAAAGGGCGTAATCGCCATGGCGCTGACCGAAAAAACGGGCGATCTGGTTGCGCAGCTGATGGTGCATGACGATGAGGATATTCTCATCATCACCGACGACGGCACCGTCATCCGCACGCCCGTCAGCGATATCCGCGTTTGCGGCCGCGCCACGCAGGGCGTGCGCCTGATGCGCGTGGGCGAGGGCAGCCGTATTGTGGGCGTCGCCCGCGCCGAGGCCGAGGAAGAGGACGAGGACAGCGAGGAGTGAGCATATGGCGGGGAAACCGCTTTGGAGGCAAAAGCGGTTCCCCCGCGCCCCCTCCGAAAACCGCATCAGGATGGAGGGAAATTTTAGGGCCTCCCTGACAGGCTTTTGGTGGCAGGGAAAACAATTCATTGCAAACAGAATCACGAAAGCCAACCTGCCGCATGGAAGCCTCCGGCGCGGCGGATACTAAGGAAGCGCAATTCGAATTCTCAGCACAGCCTTTCCCAAAGGCGAGGGGCGCGGGTCGTTCTTTGCTCTGGCGAGAACGGCCCTTTCGTTTTGAAGGAGCATGCATGACACAGAAACAAAAATCACTGGTCGGCGGCGTATCCATTTTGGGCGCAGCCGGGCTGATCTGCAAGGTTGTCGGCGTGATTTACCGTATTCCGCTGGCCGCCTGCATCGGCGGCGAGGGGCTGGGGCTGTATTCGAAGGTGTTCCAGTCCTATAATCTGCTGCTTACGGTATCCTCTGCGGGTATTCCGGTAGCCATTTCGCGGATGGTCAGCCATTATGTTACGCTGGACGATCAACGCACGGCCAAGCAGATTTTTCGCGTTGCGCTCTGGGCGCTGGCGTCGCTGGGGCTGCTGGCGTCGCTGGTGATGGTGCTCTTGAGCGATCAGCTGGCCGCCTCCGTCGGCGCGCCGGAGATTAACGTGGGCTATGTCGCCATTGCGCCCAGCCTGCTGCTTGTGTGCGTGATGAGCGCGTTTCGGGGCTATTTGCAGGGGCATCGACAGATGCTGCCCACCGCCGTGTCGCAATTGATCGAGCAGGTGGGCAAGCTGGCGGTTTCGCTGCCGTTGGCCGTGGCGGGCATGAACGCCAACGGCCCGGCCATGGGCGCGGCGGGGATGCTGCTGGGCACATCGGTGGGCGAGGGCGCGGCGCTGGCGTATATGGCGCTGGCCTATCGCGGGCGCAGGGCGGAATACGCCGCGCTGCCGCAATGTGAAAACGGCGAAAGCATGACCAACGGCTTTGTCGGGAAGCGGCTGGCGGTGATCGCCATTCCCATCACGCTGGGGGCGTGCATCGTGCCGCTGGCCGGGTGGATCGACGGCTTTATGGTGACGCGCCTGATGGAGGCGGACGGCATGGCGCACGCCGAGGCGCTGACGCGCTACGGCCTGTACAGCAGCATTGTGCTGTCGCTGATTAACGTGCCCACCGCGCTGGCCATGGCCATGAGCACGAACCTTGTGCCGCACATATCGGCGGGCTGCGCGCGAAAGGATCGGGCGTATGTTGCGCGCGAAAGCCAGACGGGGCTGCGCATCGCCTCGGTGGTTGGCTTTCCGTGCGCCGTGGGCATGAGCCTGCTGGCGCGGCCGATCATTTACCTGCTGTTCATGGGCAAGCGCTATACGCCCGTGCAGCTGGATTTGGCGGGCGAAATACTGCAACTGAGCGCGCTGACCATTATCCTGTTTACGCAGGTGCAGGCGACCAGCGGCATCCTGCAGGGCTGCGGCAAGCAGCGCATTCCGATGTATACGCTGGCGGCGGGCGTGGCGTGCAAGATCGCGCTGAATTACCTGCTGATCGGTACGCCGGAGATCAATATTCACGGCGCGCCCATCGCGTCGCTGGCGTGCTATTTTGTCAGCATGACGCCGAACCTGTATTACGCGAAAAAACATGCCGGCTGCAGCCTGAACATGGGCGAGCTGCTGGCGCGTCCGCTGGGCGCGACGGCGCTGATGGGCGCCGCCGTATGGGCGCTCTGGCGCTTTCTGTTCGGCGACGCCGCGCTGCAGAGCCGGCTTTGGACTGCGGCGGGCGTGACGCTGTGCGTCGCGGCGGGCGTGGCGCTGTACGCGGTCGCGGCGTGGAAGCTGGGCGCAATCCGGCGGGAGGATCTGCCCGCGCGCCTGAGGAGGAAGAAAGCATGAAGCCGATCACGGTAGTTTCGCTTGGCCCCGGTTCGCGCGCCTGCCTGACGCTGGGCGCGCTGGAGGCCATGGAAAAGGCGGAAAAGCTGATTTTGCGCACGGAAAAATGCGACGCGGCCGCATACCTGCGCGAAAAGGGGTTATCCTTTGAAACGTTGGACGCGCTGCATGAGGAATGCGAGGACTTTGACGAATTGACCGCGCGCGCGGCGGAGCATGTGCTGGCCGCCGCGCAGGGGGCTCGGGTATGCTACGCCGTGCTGGACGCGACGGCGGATGAAACCGTTGCGGCGCTGCGGGCGCGGGCGGAGGTTGAGGCGCTGCCCGGCGTGCCGCTCAGCGCGCCGCTGCTGGCTGCCGCACCGCAGGAAACAATCGAGATTCAGACGGCCAGCAGCCTGCAAATTACCGGAACGCAGAACCCGCTGCTGATTCTGGAGCTGGATTCCCAAATGCTCGCGGGCGACTGCAAGCTGCAGCTGCTTTCGTGGTATGACCCGGATCAGCCCGTTTTGTTCTTTGAGCCGGGCGAGGCGGCGTCGCGTAGCTTCGCGCGCATTCCGCTGAGCGAATTGGATCGGCGCAAGCGGTACGACCATACGTGCGCGGCGCTGCTGCCTGCCGTAGCGCTGACGGCGCGCAGGCGCTTTGATTTTTACGACCTTGTGCGCGTGCTGGCAATTCTGCGCGGCGAAAACGGCTGCCCGTGGGACAGGGAGCAGACGCACGACACCTTGAAGCAATACCTGATCGAGGAGGCCTACGAAACCGCCGCGGCGATCGCAGAGGAGGACTGGGCGCACGTGGCGGACGAGCTGGGCGACGTGCTGCTGCAGGTGGTCTTTCAGGCGAACATCGGCGCGCAGTACGGCACGTTTGAGCTTTCGGACGTTACGACGGCGATCTGCCGCAAGATGATTGCGCGGCACCGGCACATTTTCGGCGACGATCAATGCGAAACGGCGGAGGCAGTGGCGGCGAACTGGGAGAAGATCAAAAAGGAAGAGCGCAACCAAAAGACGCAGGCGGAGGTGCTGCGGGGCGTGCCGCGCGGCTTGCCGCCGCTGATGCGGGCGCAGAAGGTGCAAAAGAAGGCGCGCGACGTGGGCTTTGACTGGGACGACCCGCGCGACGCGCTGGCCAAGGTGCATGAGGAAGCGGACGAGGTGCTTCAGGCGCTGGACGAGGGGGACGCGGCTCACCTGCGCGAGGAAATCGGCGATCTGTTCTTTGCCTGCGTCAACGCGGCGCGGCTGAGCGGCGTGGACGCCGAAACGGCGCTGCAGCAGGCGACAGAGAAGTTTTCAAGCCGCTTTGAAGCCATGGAAAATGCGATTTTGCAGGATGGAAAAACGTTGGAGGGCTTGACATTATCCGAAAAGGATGTATACTGGGAGAGTAGCAAAAAACGCCGGTAAGCGATTGCCGCAGCGTGTGTTATGGACAAAATAGGAGGTATTTTCATGAACAAGTCTGAATTGATCGTTGCGCTGGCCCAGAAGGCCGAAATTTCCAAGAAGGACGCCGAAAAGGTAATCGCTGCGTTTGTGGATGTCGTTACCGAAACGCTCAAGGCCGGCGATAAGGTTCAACTGGTTGGCTTTGGCACCTTCGAGAGCAAGGAACGCCCTGCCCGCACTGCGCGTAATCCCCGCACCGGCGAGGAGATTGAAATCGCTGCCAGCAAGACCGCGTCCTTCAAGGCTGGCAAGGCGCTTAAGGATAGCATCAACTGATTCGGACTTTCATAAGCCGTGCCGTTGGGCGCGGCTTATTTTTTACCGGCAGACGGAGGAAACGATCATGCGTTTAGACAAGTATCTGAAGGTTTCCCGGATTATTAAGCGCCGCACCATTGCGAAGGAGGCCTGCGACGGCGGCCGCGTTACGCTCAACGGCAGGGTGGCCAAGGCGGGCAGCGAGGTGAACGAGAACGACGTAATGGAGATTCGCTTCGGCAACCGCGTCGGCCGCTACCAGATCACCGATGTGCGCGAGGTGGTGCGCAAGGAGAACGCCGCCGAAATGTATCGCGTGCTGGAGGAGGACGAGACGCTTCGCGCCCAGCGCGAGGAGTGAAAACGGGGAGAAGGCCGCTTTTTGGCATCGACCGCAGCAAAAGGCCGCCCCGAGGGACGGCGGGACTGCGGACGGATTTTTCCTGCGTGAAGGCTGCGGACAGCTTTTTCCGGCAACGCCGAGCAGAATAAAAATGAAGGGGTTGTGACCCCTTCATTCATCCCCGGAGCTTTAACGAGGCTTTTGAGACAGACAAAATGAAGGGCTGTTCGCCCTTCATTGCATCCCGTAAGCGCGCCTTCTTACTTGGACTTCAGCACCCGCAGAACAGGCTTTGCCACTATCAGCGCCAACAGCAGGCAGATGAGGGTGTCGGGAATCAGATAGAGACCGTTATAAACCATGGAGTAGAGCAGCGGCGTGCTGAAATGCCACGAACCGATGACCAGCTCCTCCACGGGAGTATCCGCCACCCACATCAGCCCGGCCAGAATGGCGCAGACCGCGCGGCCCAGCGCGGCGACGGGAATGGACAGGTACAGCCACTTATCGCTCTTGCGATAGGCGATACCGGCCAAGCCGATGGCCGCGAAGGCCAGCAGATAATCCAGCAGGAACTGCCACACGTTCAGGAACCAGCCGCCCTGCAGATATTGCAGCGCGCCGTAGGTCAGGCCGGCCAGCAGGCCGGGGCCCACGCCGAAGGCAGCGGAGAAGAGCATCAGGGGCAGCATGCTGCCCGGCGTGATGCTGCCGCCGGTGGGCATGCGGTACAGCCGGAAGCAGGAGAGCACGTAGGACAGCGCGATGGACAGCGCGGCGTAGGCGACGGTCTTGGCCGACCATTGCCTGCGCGTGCGGCCGATGACCAGCAGGATGATGCCCAGCAGCACCAGCACGCCCAGAATAATGCCGGTTCTGCCGGAGATTTCGGTGAACTTCTCCACCAGCTCCTGCGCCCATGTCGGGGCGGCCTCGGCCCGCTCGACAGCCTGTTCCACCGTTTCGACGGCCGCCGTGGCTTCGGGAGCCGCTTCGGCCAGAGCCGACGTCAGGAAAAGATTCATGGTACATTCCTCCCTTTCTGTGGCATCCGGCAAACAAAAACCCACACGCCATGGCATGTGGGAAACGGTTTGTGCGCGGGAAGCCCGCGCGCCGCTTCCCTTCGGTAGGATGATCTACAGCAGGTTCTAAGGGTTCTCTCTCAGCCGCGCTGCGCGCGACGCCCCCAGCGGATGCACGAGCGCATTATAGCATACCGATGAAAATTGTCAAGGAGAAATTCAGATGGAGCATCACTTTTTTGCCTATATCAGCCGCATGAAGCTGATTCAGCGTTGGGGGCTGATGCGCAACACCATGCCGGAGAACGACATGGAGCATGCGCTGCAGGCCGCAATGGTTGCGCACGCGATGGCGATTCTCGGCAACGTGCGCTATCAGCGCGCGTACAACGCCGAATATGTGATGGCGCTGGCGATGTATCACGACGCGTGCGAGGTCATCACCGGCGATCTGCCCACGCCCATCAAGCACCATAACCCCGCGATCAAATCCGAATACGGCAAGCTGGAGGCCATGGCGGCGGAGAAGCTGCTGACCATGCTGCCCGAGGACGTTCGCGCCGCCTATAGGCCGCTGATCGATCATGATGAAACCACGCCCGAATGGCGGCTGGTCAAGGCGGCGGACAGAATTTGCGCCTACATCAAGTGTCTGGAGGAGAAAAAATCGGGCAATCTGGAATTTGAACAGGCGCGAAAGACCGTGAAAAAGACCATCGACAGGATTGACCTGCCTGAGGTGCAGGACTTCATGGCGGAGTTCGTGCCCGGCTTTTCCCTGACGCTGGACGAAATTTCGGGGGATTGAGCCATGAGGATACAGATTCGCTATCACGGCGATATGCAGCCGCTGGAAAAGCTGCCCAACGGGGATTGGATTGACCTGCGCGCGGCGGAAACGGTCACGCTGCGGCAGGGCGAATACCGCGCCGTTTCGCTGGGCGTATCGATGAAGCTGCCGGCCGGATATGAGGCGCATGTCGCGCCGCGCAGCTCGACCTTCAAGCGCTGGGGCGTGCTGATGGTCAACGGCGTGGGCGTGATCGACGAAAGCTATTGCGGCGACGGCGATGTGTGGGCCTTCCCGGCGTATGCCGTGCGGGATACCGTGATCGAGAAGGGCGACCGCATTTGCCAGTTCCGCATCATGCAAAAAATGCCGCCCGTGACGCTGGAAGCCGTCGAGCGCCTGCAGGATCAGGACAGGGGCGGCGTGGGCTCGACGGGCGCAAAATAAACATACAGGAGGAATGATTGCATGGCAACGTTGCACAACACGGCTGAAAAGGGCGATTTCGCCCGGACGGTGCTCATGCCCGGGGATCCGCTGCGGGCAAAATTCATTGCCGATACATATCTGGAAGACGCACGGCTGGTGAACAATGTGCGCGGCATTCAAGGGTATACGGGCCGCTATAAGGGGAAGGATGTTTCCGTCATGGCGTCCGGCATGGGCATGCCCTCCATCGGCATCTATTCCTATGAGCTGTATCAGCACTACGGCGTGGAAAACATCATTCGCGTGGGCTCCGCGGGGCTTATCGCGCCGTTTTTGAAGGTGCGCAGCGTAGTGGCGGGTATGAGCGCGTATTCCAATTCGAATTACGGCGCGCAGTTCGGCTTCCGGGGTAATCTGGCCCCCTGCTGCTCGTTTGAGCTGCTGGAGAAGGCGGTGGCCGCGGCGCGCCGGATGGGCGTTGCGATGCCCGTCGGGCCGGTCTATTCGACGGACGCGTTCTATGACGAAACCACGCCCAAGCCTACCGAGGTGCTCAAGGGGCTGGGCGTGCTGGCGGTTGAAATGGAGGCCTACGCGCTGTATCTGAACGCCGCGCGGGCAGGCAAAAATGCGCTGGCGCTGCTGACTATTTCGGATAATCCCTTTACCGGCGAAAGCCTGACGCCGCAGGAGGTGCGCGAAACCTTCACGCAGATGATGGAAATCGCGCTGGAGATCGCATGAGGGCGCTGGTCAGCGCCTGCCTGCTGGGCGTTTGCTGCCGCTATGACGGCAAAAGCAAGCCGTGCCCCGCCGTGATGGCGCTTTCAAAGGAGCATGAGCTGATTCCCGTTTGCCCGGAGCAGCTCGGCGGGCTGCCGACGCCGCGCATGCCTGCCGAGGTGCGCGGAGGGGCGGTGGTGCGCCGGGACGGCGAGGACGTGACGGCGGCCTTTGAGCGCGGCGCGCAGGAGGCTGCGCGGCTGTACGCGCTCCTTGGCTGCGACGCGGCTATTCTCAAAAGCAACAGCCCCAGCTGCGGCAGCGGCAGCCGATACGACGGCACGTTTACCGGCGCGCTGACGCGGGGCGACGGCATGACGGCGGCGCTGCTTAAGCAAATCGGCGCGCGCGTGCTGACCGAGCAGGAAGCGGAGGAAGGGCTGTAGGCGGTTAAAGCGGCTGCTTTTTCTTCGCGCTGCGCGATCGACGCGGGCCTTGAACGGCGCTTCCGGCCATGTGCTTCGCTGCTTCCGGCGCAGTGGACAAAAATGACGGACAAACGATACGCGCTCTGATTCGCGGGCCAAACGGCCTGCGGGTCGGAGCGCGTATGCTTTTGCCGGCAAACGGTCAGCCGTTATCGGCTGCGTTTTTTCCGAACCGCTGGCGGTATTCCTTGGGCGTGAGCCCCGTTGTGCTTTTGAAGCGCTTGGAGAAGCTGGACACGCTGTAATAGCCGACGGCTTCGGCAATTTCCACGACGGATTGATCCGTTTCGGCCAGCAGCTCCTTGGCATAGTTTGTGCGCAGCTCCACCAGATAGTCCATCGGCAGCTTGCCCGTGTACTTCTGAAAGGCGCGGGTGAAGCTGGAATTGGACAGGCCGATCTCCTGCGCGGTCAGGGAAAAGGAAAAGCCGGGATTGGCAAACCGGCGCTGACGCTCAATATCGCGCAGGATATCCGCCATGTCATACTTTTGCTTCTGACAGAGCGCCTGCGTGGTAAGATTCTGCAATTCGTCGGTAAAATCAATCACATCGTCCTGAAACTGGATGTTCATAATCATCGAGAGCAGATTGCCGTTGCGCAGCGTTCGCGTCGCTTTGCTTTGGCGGTTGAGGGCGTCCAGCACGACGTTATACATTTCAAAGCAGATATGGCGGCTGTTGTACAGCGGCCAATTATATTGCAAAAACAGCTTCTTCAGCTTGCTCATCGCCTCGTCCAGCGCGAGCAGATTTTCCTGCGCGACGGCGCGGGTGATTTCGCCCAGCAGCTCCTGCACGGGCTTTTGAATGGCGATGAAGGAATGGTCGATATCCTCAAAAAGGGTGACGCGGCGGCCGGTCAGATGGCAAAAGTCAAGGGCGGAGTGCGCCTCAAAGCAGGAATAGCCGATCTGCTCCAGCGTGCGCGCCATGCGCCCCGCGCCCAGCACAAGGGGCAGATTGCTTTCGGAAACGGCCACCTGACAGGCGCGTTCCACATCGCGCATGGAAACGGCGGCATGCTCGGGAAAGGCAAGCACGCAGACCAGCTGGCGCAGCGGTGAAAAGGGCAGCAGATAGTATTCCGCGCTGCTGCGAAGGTTTTCCAGAATGCTGTCGAACAGCTCGTGCTCCGCCGCGAGGCCCGTCGCGTCCTCCAGCAGCAGCACGCACCAGCCGCTTTTCTGAAGGGGAATGTCCAGCTCCCGCGCGCGGCGGGCGTATTCCTCCTCGCCTGAAAGCTTTTGATTGAGCACGTCCATCCAGAATTCCTTTTGCAGCATGGCGGCGTAATTCTTTTCGTTTTCGGAATATCGCTGAACGCGGCTGTACAATTCGTCCATGACGCCGTGAATGAGCTGAAACTCGTTGGATACCTCGCTTCGCGGGGAGGCGGTAATTTTGCCCGTGTCGGACAGGTAATGGTAATAGCTTTTTGCGATCTGGTAAATATCGTGCAGCGGCGCATAGTGCTTGTTGATGAAAACGCTCATCAGCACAATATCCAGCAGCAGCGCCAGCGCAAGCGCCAGCATCAGCAGCAGCATTCCCCGGCCAAAGGCGCTGGGCAGCAGCGCCATGTCCGTCAGCAGCACGATCTGCCAGTCCGTCTGATCCATCGCCTGCGTCTGAATGCAGTAGGAAACGCCGTTCAGGCTGCATTTGCGCTGCCCGCGCACCGCGTCATCCGAAAGGCCGTTCAGCGCGGCGGTGCAAAAAAGCCGGTTTCCCGCATCGTCATAGATCATTACGCCGCTGCCGTCGGAAACGTAGGCGGCGCTTTGCAGGCTGGCGACAATATCCTCCATGCGCATCTCCACGACGCTCAGCAGCGCCACATCGCCGCCGCGCTTGTATACCGGGGCGGAATAGAGTACGACGCTGGCGTTCGTATCGGGAAGCGTATGCTTGTCGGCCGCCAGAAAGGTTTCCATTTTTGCGCCTGTAACGGCGTCCAGATAATTTTGCCCGTTCAGGGTGAGGTAAACATAGCTTGCGTTCAGCGCCTTTTCATCACGGGCGAAAAAGGTCAGCAGCGTCAGGTTGGAGCGGCTGTAGAGCCAGCGATCGCCGCTGTAGTGCAGGTAGATATTGCTGATTAAGTCGTTCGTGCCGCAGTACAGATCGATTAACCGGAGAAAATCCCGGCGCTCGGCGATGGAGGGCGTTTGCCCGGAGGCGTGGAGCGCGGAAATCGTTTGATTTTCCGCCAGCAGCTGGTTGATCTTGCGAATTTCACTGAGCTGGAAGTTTACGTGCGCCACGCCGCTTTCCAGATTCTTCTGCTGAATATCCAGCGCCTTTTCCTGAACGGAGGAATAATAAACCAAAAAGAATGTCACGCACGCCGCCATCAGCGGCAGGAAAATGAAACAAAAGGAGCTGAAAAAGAGCTGAAGGTAGTTTTTGCCCGCGTTTCGGAAATTGGCCTTTTGCCGGAGGCTCATGCGGCCTTCCCTCCTGTTCTGCGTATAGGGCGTGAAGCATGGTCGCCGTGCTGAGGCGGCGCTGCTTGCGGATGCACCGAATGGTTTCATTATATACGAATTGCTTTGGCTGCGCAAGGATTCGGCGTTTGTCACTTTTTGCATGGAATTGTCTTCATTTTTAACTTATTCGGTCGAATACGAGCGTGAATTATACATCCTTCGGCGTGCAAAAACGAAGGATTGACTTTCTGCGCTGCGGCGGCGTATCGTATTTGCACAGGGCGGACGAACCGAAACGCTCATTGCACACGGAGGAGGACGACACATTCATGACTATGCTGACCGGGCGTTCATGCCTTCGCAGAACGGCCATCCGGCTTCGACGAAACTGGGGGCTGCTGCTGTTGCTGCTGCCTTCGTTGATTTTTGCGGCGATTTTCATGTATCGCCCGATGGTGGGCATCCTGATTGCCTTTAAGAATTACAAGCCTGCCAAGGGGATTCTGGGCAGTCCGTGGGCGGCGGAGCACGGGCTGAAATATTTCAGGATGTTCTTTGAAACCTATAACTGCTGGACGGTAATCTGGAACACCGTCGCAATCAGCCTATACGCGCTGGCGGCGGGCTTTCCGATTCCGATTGTTTTCGCGCTGCTGCTCAACCAAATGCAGCGCCAGCGCTACAAAAAGGTGGTGCAAACGGTCACCTATGCGCCGCATTTCATTTCCATGGTGGTGCTGGTGGGCATTATCCGCATCGTGTTTGCGCCAAGCTCTGGGCTGGTGAATCTGGCGCTGGACGCGATGGGCATGAAAAAGATCATGTTCCTTACCAGCCCCGAATGGTTTCGGCATCTTTACGTCTGGTCGGGCGTGTGGCAGAGCACGGGTTGGAATTCGATTATCTACATCGCCGCGCTTTCCAATGTCAGCCCCGAGCTGCACGAGGCGGCCAAGGTGGACGGCGCGTCCAAGCTTCAGCGCATTTTGTATGTGGATTTTCCCAGCATTCTGCCCACCGCCGTGACGCTGCTTATTCTCAACACCGGCAAGATCATGACCGTCGGCTTCGAGAAGGTCTATCTGATGCAGACGAGCCTGAATCTTTCTACCTCGGAGGTGCTTTCCACATACGTGTACAAAATCGGCCTGATTAACGGGCAGTTCTCGCTTTCCACCGCCGTGGGGCTGTTCAATTCGGCGGTGAACCTGCTGATGCTCTTGATTGTCAACTTCATTTCCCGCCGCCTGACGGACACCAGCCTGTGGTGAGGAGGACTCAGCCATGCAGAATGTGAAAACCAAGGAAGCGAAAGAGAAGCTTCGCGCCATCAGGCCGGGGCGCGCCGACCGCGTGTTTGACGTTATCAATGTGATCGTGCTGGGCATTGCGCTGCTGATAACGGCGTATCCGCTCTATTTTATCCTCATTGCCTCCGTCAGCGACCCGATGCTGGTCAATGCGGGAAAGGTGCTTTTGTATCCCAAGGGGCTGACGCTGCTGGGCTATGAACGCATTTTCTCCATCGACAGCGTGATGGTGGGCTATAAGAACACGATTCTCTATACCGCGACGGGTACGCTGATGAGTCTGGCGCTGACGCTGACGGGCGGGTATGCGCTTTCGCGTCAATCGCTGCCCTTCCGAAAATTTTTTACAAGCGTGTTTACCATTACCATGTTCCTGCATGGCGGTACCATTCCGATGTACCTGCTCATTAAGAAGCTGGGGCTGCTGGACAGCATGTGGGCGGTGATTTTGCCCGGCGCGCTGAGCGTATGGAACATGATTATCGCCAGAACCTTTTACACCGCCAATATTACCGAGGATTTGCAGGGCGCGGCGGATATCGACGGCTGCGGGCAGATTCGCTTCTTCTTCGTCATCGCCATGCCGCTGACCAAGGCGCTTGTCGCCATTCTGGCGCTGTACTATATGGTCGGCTATTGGAACAGCTATTTCAGCGCGGTGATGTACCTCAAATCCGCTTCGCGTTTCCCGCTGCAGCTTGTGCTGCGCGAGATTCTGATTATGGATCAGAATCAGGAGATGCTCAACGATATGTGGGATATCATCGAGCGCCAGAAGACCGCCGAGCTGGTGAAATACGGCGTGATTATCGTTTCCACGCTGCCGCTGATGTGCATATATCCCTTTGTGCAGAAATTCTTCATCAAGGGCGTGATGATCGGCTCGCTCAAGGGCTGATGAAAACGCGCCGCCCAATCGTTTTCTGCCTGCCGGGTGCAGGTAAAAATATTGCAAGGAGGAATTCCCCATGAAACGAATCGTCGCCCTGCTGCTTGCTCTGCTGCTGCTCACGCCCCTGTTTGGCGCCGCGGCGGAGGACAAGCCCACCCTGACCATCTTTGTCGGCACGGAAACCTACACGCCCGACGACATCAACACCATGCAGCTTTTCCAAAAGGCGGAGGCCGCCACCGGCGTGCACATCAACTGGAGCACGGTGCCCGGCTCCTCCTATGCCGATAAGCTGGGCACCATTCTGGCCACCGACGACCTGCCCGACGTGATTTTCGGCGGCGTTTCCTCCAATCAGCTGGTGCAGTACGGCGAAGCCGGCTCCTTCATTCCCATGGAGGACCTGCTGACGCCCGAGCTGATGCCCAACCTCTGCGCGATTTTGGAAAAACGCCCCGAGGTAAAGCAGTTTATTACGGCGCCCGACGGCCATATCTACGGCCTGCCCCGCATTACCGAGGGCTTGTGGAATCAGGTAGATCGTATCTATTCCATCAACGAGCAGTGGCTCAAGAATGTAGATATGCAGATGCCCTCGAACCTGAAGGAATTCAAGGACATGCTCATTGCCTTCCGCGATAAGGACCCCAACGGCAACGGCCTGAAGGATGAAATTCCCTTTACCTTTGCAGGCGGAAGCTTCTCCGTCGCGGTGTTTGAGTACATTTTTTCTGCGTACGGCATCGGCATGAGCGGCTCCCTGCTGGATGTGCAGGACGGCAAGGTCGTGTGTGTGGCGCAGGATGAACGCTTCGCCGACGCGATTCGCTATATCGCCGATCTGTATGCCGAGGGGCTGATTGACCCCGACGCGTTTGTAATGGACGGCAGCCAGTGGAAGGCGAAGATGAACAACGAGGCCGTGATTGTCGGCGTTTCGCCCAACTGGGATCACAACGACCATATCGCCAATGCCGATGTTCGTGCGCAGTACACTTTCATGAAGCCGCTGGGCGGCGATAACGGCGAGGCTCCCGTTGTCTATTCCCCCACGATGTACGGTCTGGCCCGCGGCTTTGGCGTGATTACCAAGGAATGCAAGGATCCGCAGCTGGCCGCCAAGTGGCTGGATTACTGGTACGATTGCATTAATTCGATCGAGGCCTCTGAGGGCTGCATCGGCGAGCGTCAGTATTATGACGAAAACGGCACCATCCTCACGGGCAATCCCGATACCTCCGCCGTTGGCGCGCTCATGCCCCGCGCGCAGACGTGCCTGAACCCCTACACCTGCCGTGCCATGCTCAAGGAATACTACGAGCAGAAGATCGTGGCCATTCCCTCCACCTTCCCCAAGGTCGACTTCATTACCGCGAACGTTCTGCCCTACGCGGACAAGGATCCCTTCAACACCAAGCTGTATTACACGCTGGAGGAAAGCGAAACGATCTCCATGCTGCAGCCCTCCATCAAGAACTATATCAACAGCAAGTGCGCCGAATGGATCATGAAGGGCGGCGTTGATGCGGAATGGGATGAATTCCAGAATACCCTGAAGAAGATGAAGCTCGACGAATACCTTGCCACGCAGCAGGGAGCGTACGATCGGATGTACAACGTGCAGTAACCGGCGCGCGCTTCTGAATGAACCGGCCTGCGTTTTCGGCGGCTTTGCCCGCGCGGATACGGCCTGAAATCGCTATTGGCCGCGGGCAAGCCATCGCAGGCCAAGCTGATGGAAGCGATGTCGTCTCGTTTGGAGGAACACACGAAGGAAACGCATTGCGCCGCCGTCGGTCTCCGACCGGCGGCGGCCTTGCACGGAGGTGCGCTTGTATGTTTGCCTTGGACCATGATTATCATATTCATACGACCCTATCGACCTGCTGCCACGACCCGAACATGACGCCGGAGCGGCTGATTCCCGTTTGCCGGGAGGAGGGACGCAAGGAAATCGTTTTGACCAACCATTTCTGGGACGCGTTGATGCCGGGCGCGGACGCGTGGTATGGCCCGCAGGATCTGGCGCATGTACGAAAAATCCTGCCCCTGCCCGAGGAAACGGATATTCTGGTGCATTTTGGCTGCGAAACCGAGTTTTGCGGCGGGAAAAAGATCGGCATTTCGCCGGAAAGCTACGATGCGTTCGAATTCATCATCGTGCCCTTCGACCATCTGCACAATCATTTCTCCCGTCCGGTCGACTGCACCACGCCCGAGCAGGTAGCCGCGCTGTACATGGATCATTTTGAGGATCTATTGCAGCTTGACCTGCCGTGGCGGAAGATAGGCATCGCGCATCTGACCTGCTCGCTGACCTACCCCGGCCCGCGGCTGCATGAGGTGTTCGAGCATATGGACGCCGCGCGGCTGAGCAGATGCTTTGATTTCCTGGCCGCCAAGGGCGCGGGCGTGGAATTGAACGCCGATTGCTTTAAGCCCGGCTGGGAGACGTATCGCGATACGTTTTTGTCTGTTTACCGGCTGGCCGAGCGCAGCGGCTGCAAATTCTATTGCGGCTCGGACGCGCATGCGCTGGCAACGCTCAGAACGCTGCGCCCCAACCTGGCGCCCGTGGTTGAGGCGTTGGGGCTGACGGAGGCGCATCGGTTTTACCTGCCTTAAGCGAAAAATGCGGCCGCGGGACGGGCGAGCGTTCCGCGGCGCGTTTTGAGCCGAAAAAAGCTGCAAGCGAGGACTATAGATCATGGAACGATTTACTTCCGCGCAGCGGCGGATGCTTTTTTTATGCTTTCTTTGTTATTCGGCGGCATATACGGGGCGGCTGAATTTGTCGGCGTCTCTGCCCGGACTGCGGGCGGAGCTGCTGCTGAGCGAAACGCAGTCGGGGCTGTTCCAGACGCTGCTGGCGCTGGTGTATGCGACCGGCCAGATCGTCAACGGCGCGTTGGCGGACAGGGTCAGCGCGCGGCGCAGCATCGGCATTGGGCTGCTTTTGTCGGCGGCGTGCAATGCGGCCTTCGGCCTTTCGCATCGCTTTGGCCTGATGGCGGCGCTGTGGGCGCTCAACGGCGCGGCGCAGTCCATGCTCTGGACGCCGATTGTCAGGATGACCGCCGCATGGTTTTCCGGAAAGCAGCGCGAACGCGCGTCTTTTGTGCTGTCCGTTACGGTAATTTTCGGGCATCTGGCGGCATGGGCGCTGTCCGGGCTGCTGGCGTCGGCGCTGAATTGGCGCTTTTCTTTTCTGGCGCCTGCCGGCGTGATGGCGGCGGCAGGCGCGGCGGCGCTTCTGCTTTTGCGCGATAAGCCGTCGACGGCGACGGCGGCGCGGGAAGCGCGCGGGCGAACGCCGGGCGTTCCGCTGCACAGGCTGCTGCTGGAAACGGGGCTGGCCGCGCTGCTCTTATGCTGCGTATGCAACGGCTTTGTGCGTGACGGCGTGGTCGCGTGGGCGCCGACGATTCTGGCGCTCGGACAGGACGGAACGTCCGTTAGCTCCACGCTGCTGTCGCTGCTGATTCCGCTGATTAACCTATCGGGCGTTCTGCTGGTGCGCCGGTGCTATCGCCTGCTGCGCGGCGGCGCGCGCCCGGCGGTGGGCGCGCTGCTGCTTGTCAGCGGCGCGATGGCGTTGGCACTGGTTTTTCTGAACAAAAGCGCCGCAATGCGCGTGACGCTCATGGGCCTTTGCTGCGCGGCAAACTATGGCCTTGTGCCGTTGATTAATACGCTTATCCCCATGGAATATGAGGCGGCGGGGCGCGTGGGGCTGGTGGCCGGACTGGCAGATTGCTTTATTCACTTGGGCTCCGCGCTGGCGGGCGTTCTGACGGGCGCGCTGAGCGATGCGGCGGGCTGGCAGGGTGTGTATATTCTTTGGGCGGCCGTATCGTTTGCAGGCGCGCTGTTCGCCGCCGCGTCCATTCGCGGCGGCAGGCGGCTGCAGGAATAAGGGGCGCGCCGGGCTTTACACGCGCATGAGCATCATGGCCGCGAAGGCCAGCACAGAACCGGCGACGCTTTGCCATGCGGGCTTTTCACCGAAGAACAGCGCTGCCATTCCGTTGGCGACGATCAGCCCGAGCCCCTGCTGCATGGGGTAGAGCACAATGGCGGGAAGATAGGCGGCGGCCGCCGTCTGCGCGTAGGAAAAAAGAAACAGGCACAGCGCCATGACGACAAGGTAAGCAAGCGTGCGACGGGAGGGCGTTTCGTCGGCCGTCGGGCGAAGCGAGCCGCGCTTGGCGGCAACGTAAATAAGCGCCAGCGTGAGGAAGGCCGCGGCGTAGGTGTAGAAATTGAAGGTCAGCACGGGCTCGCCGGCGCAATAATATCGAAACAGCTTCTGCGTGAAGGCGCATAGGCCGCCGGCCAAGCCGGCCAGCAGGAGCAGCGGCAGATCGCGAAGCGTGAGCTTACGCTTAGCGCGGCTGCTGTAGCCGCACATCAGCCCTACCGCGCCGATCAGCACGGCCAGTCCGATCAACTGCCGCGGGGCGATTACTTCGCCCAGAAACAGCGCGCCGCCGGCGGCGGGCACCATCGTGCCCAGCATCAGGAACACGTCCAACATCGTATAGGCGCTGTACTGCACCGCCAGCACCCAGCTGACGACCGAAACCGCCGTGCTGACGCCGTTTAAGGCCGCGATGCCCAGCATGCGCCCGGAGGCGGCAAGGGTTTCGCCTGTAATCAGTAGGATTACCAGCCCTATGAGCACGCAAAACGCCATGCGCAGCGCGTTAAAGGCTAACGCCGGACGCACGCCATGCACAGCGCCGCTGATTTTCTTTCCGCAAAAGCCCTTAGACGCGCCGAAAAACAGCGCCATGAGCAGAAATAGGTAGCCGGGATTCATGCACGAACGCCTCCGTTAGCGTTTTGCCTGCGACGCGCAAAGCATCGTCTTGCGGCCATGGGCAACGCGCCCTGCAAAAAAGGCGCGAAGACCAGACGAAGCGTCCTTCGCGCTTATTTCTTTTGCAAGATGTATTTTTCGGCGTGACGCTTCATGGCCTCGTAGGTTTCCTCGCTCAGGTCATGCTCGACCTTGCAGGCGTCCTCCCGCGCGACTTTCTCGCCTACGCCCAGATACATAAAAACCGCCGTAAGCGTTCTGTGACGTTCGTAAATTCTCGCGGCGATGGCCATGCCCTCGGGCGTGAGGCTGATGAGGCCGTCCTTATCCATAGTAATATAGCCGTTTTCGCGCAGACGCTTCGTCGCGTAGCTGACGCTGGGCTTGGTGACGTTTAGCTCGTTGGCGATATCGACGGAACGAATGTAGCCGTGCTGCTCGCGCATCATCAGCATGGCCTCCAGATAATCCTCGGCGGATTTCAGAATTCGCATAGCGTCTCACCTTCTTTCTTCGGTTCAGCGTATCACATTTGCGCCCCAAAAGCAAGCGGACGGACGGCGCGCGGCCATGCAAATTTTTTTCTGCTTTCGGGGCACGGGGGATAAAAGCAAAAAAATGCCGCAAAACAACGAAAGCGTGCGGAAAGGCGGAAAAAGAGGTTGACAAACGGGATTGAAAACGGGTATAATAGCAGACGGTCACGATTGGAGTGATGTACATGCTGCTGGACATTTCCCGCGCTTTGCGCGCTCCCGGAGAGGAAATTCCCTTCCTGCATCGTGATGCCATCCCGCCGCAGGAGATCTTCGGCGAAACGGTGACGTTTGACGATGTGATCCTGTCCGGGCATTATTCCTTCGCAGGCGACAGCCTGCGGCTGGAAGGCGTTCTGACGACGACGGCTCATGGGGCGTGCGCCGGGTGCTTGGCGCCGGTTGCGTTTCCGGCGGAGGTTCCCTTCGACGAAGTCTTCACCCGCCTGACCAGATACGCTTCCCAACAGGAGGAAGACCCTGAGGAAGAACGACTGGTGTTCGAGGGCTCTCGCGTAGAGCTTTCGCATCTGGCGTTGACGCTGGCTGTGCTGGCGCTGCCCATGCGCTTTGAATGCGGCGAAAGCTGCCCGGCGCTGGCGCGTTTGCAGCCGGATGATTCCCAACCCACGCATGCTTGCCAGAAGGACATGCCCGACCAGCATCCTTTTTCGGCATTGCAGCAATTGCTGACAAAGGATCAGGAGGTGTAAGTTATGGCTCTGCCCAAAGGAAAAGTTTCGAAGGCTCGCGGCCGCAGCCGTCGCGCCAATTGGAAGCTGCAGCTTCCCGCCATCGTGGAATGCTCCCAGTGCCACAAGCTGAAGCTGGCGCACCGCGTCTGCAAGCATTGCGGCTATTATGACGGCAAGCAGGTCGTCACGGTGAGCGAAGAAAAGAACGCGTAAGCGCTCTGACGCCGGAGCGGTCGTTTTTCGGCCGCTCCGGATGCATATACCCCTGCGAACGGGAGGAGTACGCGTATTTTCCCCTCAGAGAGGGCGCGCCCATCGGCTGAGAGGCGGCTCGGGATGAAAATGCGCGGAAGGTCGCCCGGGAGGGCGGAGGGCGAAGAAAAGCTAACCCTCGCGTTTGGCGTACGTTACAGCGCCCCAAGGCAAACGGAGGACAAGTCCGTTTGTGAAGCAAGGTGGTACCACGGGTCGCTCCGTCCTTCGGGACGAAGCGGCTTTTTGCATTCAAAAAGGAGTGAAAGCCATGAGCGAAAAGGCCTTTACCATGGAAAAAACCTATAATCCGCAGGCAATCGAGGCGGAAACCTACGAAAAGTGGGAAAGCTCCGGCGCGTTTACGCCCACGATCGATCGCGGCAAGAAGCCCTTTACCATCGTCATGCCGCCCCCCAACGTGACGGGGCAATTGCATATGGGGCACGCAATGGACTGCGTGCTGCAGGACTCGCTGGCGCGCTATCACCGCATGAAGGGCGACCCGACGCTCTGGCTGCCCGGAACTGATCATGCCTCCATTGCGACGGAGGTCAAGGTCGTGGACAAGCTGCGCGAGCAGGGCCTGACCAAGGAAATGATCGGGCGCGAGGAATTCCTGCGCCATGCCTGGGCGTGGAAAAAGGAATACGGCGGCCGGATTACGCGCCAGCTGCGGCGTATGGGCGCTTCCTGCGACTGGTCGCGCGAGCGCTTCACGATGGATGAGGGCTGCTCCCGTGCCGTTAACGAGGTGTTTGTCAGCCTGTATCGCAAGGGGCTGATCTATCGCGGCAATCGGCTGGTGAACTGGTGCCCCTGCTGCGACACGTCCCTGTCCGACGCCGAGGTGGAATACGAGGAAAAAGAGGGCAGCTTCTGGCATCTGCTCTATCCGGTGAAGGAAACGGGCGAAATGCTGGAGCTGGCGACTACGCGTCCGGAAACTATGCTGGGCGATACCGCCGTGGCCATCAACCCGGACGACCCGCGCTACGCGCATCTGCACGGCTGCCACGTGCTGCTGCCGCTGGTCAACCGCGAAATCCCCATCGTATGCGACGAGCACGCCGACATGGAAAAGGGCACGGGCGTGGTGAAGATCACCCCGGCGCACGACCCGAACGACTTTGAGGTTGGGCAGCGGCATCATCTGCCCATCGTACGCGTGTTTACCTACGACGGGCATATGACGGGCGCGGCGGACGCGGCCGCGTCGGAGGAGATTTTTTCCTCCGGCAAGGCGACGGTCAACGAGCCGCACGTGCTGGATTGCGGCAAGTACGCCGGCATGACGACCATGGCGGCGCGCAAGGCGATCGTGGCCGATCTGGAGGCGCTGGGGCTGCTCAAGGCGGTCGAGCCGCTGCGGCATGAGGTGGGCGCGTGCTATCGCTGCCATACCACGGTGGAGCCGATGGTCAGCAAGCAATGGTTCGTCCGGATGGCGCCGCTGGCCAAGCCTGCCATTGAGGCGGTGCGAAACGGCGAAACCCGCTTCCTGCCCGAACGCTTTAGCAAGGTTTATTTTAACTGGATGGAAAACATCCGCGACTGGTGCATTTCGCGCCACCTGTGGTGGGGGCACCGTATTCCCGCGTGGTACTGCGAGGAATGCGGCGAGACCGTTGTGGACACGCGTGCGCCGGGCGTTTGCCCGCGCTGCGGCAAGGCGCATCTCAAGCAGGACGAGGACGTGCTGGACACGTGGTTTTCCTCCGCGCTGTGGCCGTTTTCCACGCTGGGCTGGCCGGAAAAGACGGAGGATCTTTCCTATTTCTATCCCACCAGCACGCTGGTGACGGGCTACGACATCATCTTCTTCTGGGTGGCGCGCATGATCTTCAGCGGCATCGAGCAGATGGGCAAAACGCCCTTTGACACGGTGGTCATTCACGGGCTGGTGCGCGATGCGCTGGGGCGCAAGATGAGCAAATCGCTGGGCAACGGCATCGACCCGCTGGAGATCATCGACCAGTACGGCGCTGACGCGCTGCGCTTCTCGCTGGTAATGGGCATAAGCCCGGGCAACGACACGCGTTATTCCACCGAAAAGGTGGAGATGGCGCGTAACTTCGCCAATAAGGTCTGGAACGCCAGCCGCTTCGTGCTGATGAATCTGGACGGCGTGGAAACGCTGGAAGGCAAGCGGCTGGAGCTGCCCGACCAATGGATTCTGACGCGCTACAACGCCGCCGTGCGCGAAATCAGCGCGCACTTTGAGGACGCGGACTACGGGCTGGCGGCGCAGAAGATTTACGACTTTACGTGGAGCGAATTCTGCGATTGGTATATTGAATTGGCCAAGGGCGGGCTGCTGGGCGAGAACGCGGAGCGGAGGGCGACGGTTCGCGCCGTGCTGCAGTACGTGCTCTCCGGCCTGCTGCGCCTGCTGCACCCCTTTATGCCCTTCCTGACGGAGGAGGTCTACCGCTACCTGCCCGGGCAGACGAACGCGTCGTGCATGCTGGCGGCATGGCCGCAGGCGGACGGCGCGCTGGATTTTCCCGCGCAGAGCGAGCGAATGGAGGGCGTGATGGAGCTGATTCGCGCAATTCGCAACCTGCGCACGGGCATGAACGTGCAGCCGTCGCACAAGGCGCGCCTGATGGTGAAGGCAAATGCGGGCTGGCAGGACGCGCTGGCGAATGCGGAGGTATATTTCGCCCGTCTGGCGAGCGTGTCTGCGCTGGAAATTCTGCCCAAGGACGCCGAGATTGCCGAAAAAACGGTCAGCGGCGTGAGCGTGACGGGCGAGTTCTTCATTCCGCTGGGCGAGCTGGTCGATTTCGAAAAGGAGCGCGCGCGCCTGAATAAGGAGCGCCAGAATCTGGCGAACGAGATTGCCCGCGCGGAGGGCAAGCTGAGCAACCCCGGCTTTGTCGCTAAGGCCCCGGCGAATCTTGTGGCCGCCGAAAAGGACAAGCTGGAAAAGAACCGCCAGATGATCGCGGCGCTGGACGCGCGCATTGCGGAGCTGGGATAAGCAAAAAACGGCGGCGGGGGATTCTTTGGGCGAACGAGGAATTCTCCCGTCCGCCGGGATAAAGCGCGGCCGGAGCTGCGCGAAAAGGACGCGCTGCCGGCGGGAAAATGGCCCGGGCAGCGGAGACTGCGAAGCAATCGCAGCACAGGAGGAACGCATGGAATTTCATCACGTGCCGGTGTTATTGGACGAGGCGCTCTGCGCGCTGTCGCCTGCGGCGGGGCAGACCTTTGCGGACGGAACGCTGGGCGGCGGCGGTCACAGCGAGGCGATTTTGCGCCGTATCGGCGCGAACGGCCTGCTCTATGGGATTGATCGCGACGCGGCGGCGATTGCGGCGGCGACGGCGCGGTTGAGCGGGTATCCCGGCTTTCACGCGGTGCATGGCAATTTTCATGACGTAAAGGCGCTGCTGCCCGGCGTTGCGCTGGACGGCGGGCTGCTGGATCTGGGCGTTTCCTCCTATCAGCTGGATACGCCGTCGCGCGGCTTTTCGTATCATGAAAACGCGCCGCTGGATATGCGCATGGATACGTCGCAGGGCATGACGGCGGCGGAATATGTAAACAGTGTGGACGAAAAGGAATTTGCGCGTGTTTTGCGCGATTACGGCGATGAAAAGTGGGCCGCGCGCATTGCGCAGATTTTGATGGAAAAACGAAGGGAGCGCCCGCTGGCGACCACGGCGGATCTGGTCGCCGTAGTGGACGCGGCGATTCCCAAGGCGGTTCGACGCAAGGACGACGGCCATCCCGCGCGGCGTACCTTTCAGGCTGTGCGCATCGCAGTGAACGACGAGCTGGCGCCGCTGGAAAGGGCGCTGGAGGATTGGGTGGACATGCTTCGCCCGGGCGGACGGCTGTGCGTGATTACGTTTCATTCCGTTGAGGACAGAATCGTCAAGCATACGTTTCGCCGGCTGCAGAATCCCTGCGTCTGCCCGCCCAAGGCGCCGGTGTGCACCTGCGGAAAAAAGCCGCTGGGACGGGCGGTCGGCGGCGCGGTTAAGGCGGGCGCGGCGGAGCTGATGCGCAACCCGCGCGCGCACAGCGCCACGCTGCGCACCTTTGAAAAGGAGGCGGGGGAATGAGCGCGCTTTACGTTGTGGCAACGCCGATCGGGAACCTTGGCGATATGAGCCCGCGCGCGGTGGAAACGCTGAAAAAGGTTGCGCTGATCGCGGCGGAGGATACGCGCGTTACGCGCAAGCTGACCACGCATTTTGGCGTCGATACGCCGCTGATTTCCTGCCATGAGCACAACGAGCGCGGCCGCGCGGAGGAATTGGTTGCGCGCATGCTGCGCGAGGATATCGACGTGGCGGTGGTGACCGATGCGGGCACGCCCGCCATTTCCGATCCGGGCACGGCGCTGGTGCGCGCGGCGGCGGAGAGCGGCATTCCCGTGCTGGCGGTGTCCGGGCCGAGCGCCTGCGTATCCGCCGTGTCGGTCAGCGGGTTTGATTTTTCGGCGTTTACGTTTTACGGCTTTTTGCCGCGCGAGAAAAAGGAGCTGCGGGAAAAGCTGCTGCAGATCGGCCGGAAGGGCGAGGGCGCGGTGTTTCATGAATCGCCGCATCGCGTGAAGGCGCTGGTTGCGGCGATTGCCGATACGCTGCCGGGGGCGCGGCTGTCCGTCAGCTGCGATTTGACCAAGCTGCACGAATTGACGCTGCGCGGCGCGCCGGAGGAAATTCTGGCGCGGCTGGAGGAAAACGAAAAGAGCGAAAAGGGCGAATACTGCGTGGTGGCTGATCTGCGGCAGGTGAAGCTGCCCGAGGAAGCGCCCGTCGCGCAGACGTCGCTTGAGGCGCGCCTGTTCGAGGGTCTGCTGCGCGGTGAAAGCCTGCGCGCTGCCATGCAGGCGCTGGTTTCCGCCGGGGAGAAGAAAAACGCCGTGTACGCTGCGTCGCTGCGCGTGAAGGCGCTGCTGGATGCGTGAGGCAAACGCGATGCTGTAAACGGCGTTTTTCATTGGAAATGCCGGCCTTTGGTAAAATAAAAATCGTGAAAGCGGCATATCAATATCATAGAAGGCGGGTTTCCTGCCATGCGGGGAATCCGCCTTTCCGATATGCGTTTACGGGCAAAGCGTCCAGAACGCGACGGCGGCCGCCGCGGCCACATTGAGCGAATCCACGCCGCGGCGCATGGGAATGACGACCGTAACGTCGCAGCGGGCGATTGTCTCGGGGGACAGGCCGTCGCCCTCCGTGCCCAGCCAAAGCGCGAGCTTTTCCGCCTGCCGCAGGGCGGGGGTATCGATGGAAACGGCCTGATCGCTCAGCGCCAGCGCGGCGGTTTGAAAGCCGAAGCGCTGAAGCAGCGTAAGGCCGGAGCATGGCCATTGAGCCGCCGCATTGCCTGCGCGCGCCCACGGAACCTGAAAAACCGTGCCCATGCTGACCCTTAGCGCGCGGCGGGAGAGCGGATCGCAGCAGGTGGGGGAGAGGAGAACGCCGTCCACGCCCAGCGCGGCGGCGCTGCGGAAAATGGCGCCCAGATTGCTGTCGTCCGCGATTCCTTCCAGTACGGCCAGCCTGCGCGCACCCGTGCAAACGGCCGCTGCCTCGGCGGGGACGGGGCGGCGCATGGCGCACAGAACGCCGCGGGTCAGGGCGTAGCCGGTAAGCTGTGCGAGCGTCTCATGCTCCGCCGTGAAGACGGGGCAATCGTAGCCCTCCGCCAGCGAAAGCGTGCGCGGAAGCCTGCGTTCTTCGGAAAGGAAGGAAAGCGGCGCGCACCCGGCGCGCAGCGCGGCGGCGACGACCTTTTCGCTTTCGGCGATGAATATGCCTGCTTCCGGATGCTGTCGGCTGCGCAGCTGCGGCTGCGTCAGACGCGCATAGGGCGCAAGGGCAGGCAGCGAAAGATCGTCTGTGCGGATAATCTGCGGCATAAGAAGTCCTCCGTTTGATATCTTTTTGATATCTGCTCTATTGCAGTGTAGCACATTTTTAATGGAAAGAAAACCGAAAACTGTAAAGCGTGGAAAAGGCGCGCAGAGCGGCGCAGACTGTTAAAAGGGTTGCGGCCAGGCCTGCGGGATGTCATGAAGGACGCTCGGCCCTTCATGCTCATTCATATCGCCCCGGCTTGGCCGGGCGGGGGATGCTGCGGAGCGCTCACGCGGAAAAATCATGGCCGAAGCCTTGTTCTGCAGGAGAAAGGGTTCGCCCTGTGGGGAGCGCGTCAAAAACGCAGCTTTTGACGCGCAGAGGCGCGCGTGGCGCGGCGAAACGACGCTTTCGCGACGGGGCGGCGCTTTGTACGCTTGCGTTTTCTGACAATGATATTTTTTTCTGAAGGGATGTTGACAAGCGATGTTAGATGTGTTAAACTACGCAGCGGTTAGAGGGAGCTAACGCCCGATAGCCGATTTTCCGGCCCATCTGTTAGATGCGGCTAATCTTGGGAGGCGAGCGAGACATGATGCCCTTGGCAATGGCGAGCGTCGGCGATGCGAATGTCATTCGCCAGATCACGGGAAGGGACGAGGTGCGTCAGCATTTGGCGGAGCTTGGCTTTGTGGTCGGCGCGGAGGTGACGATTGTCAGCGAGCTGGGCGGCAATCTGATCCTGTCCGTCAAGGAAAGCCGGGTGGCGCTGGATAAGTCCATGGCGATGCGAATCATGGTGTAGCCGGACGTGCGCGTCGCGAACAACCATCGAAAAAGGAGAGGCGAGAGCATGAAAACACTCAAGGACGTCAAAATCGGCGAAACGGCGGTCGTTGAACGGCTGCACGGCGAAGGCGCGCTCAAGCGCCGCATCATGGACATGGGGCTGACGAAGGGCACGACGGTATACGTGCGAAAGGTTGCGCCGCTGGGCGACCCGCTGGAATTGACCGTGCGCGGCTATGAACTGAGCGTTCGCAAGGCGGACGCGGAGCTGATCGAGGTTCGTTAAGCCGCTTCGATTTCCATACAGGCGATTGTGCGAAGGAGGAGAACATCATGGCCATTAAAATTGCGCTGGCCGGCAACCCGAACTGCGGCAAAACCACGCTATTCAACGCGCTGACCGGCTCGAACCAATTCGTGGGCAACTGGCCCGGCGTTACCGTGGAAAAAAAGGAGGGCCGCCTCAGGAAGCATAACGACGTTATCATCATGGACCTGCCCGGCATCTACTCCCTGTCCCCCTATACGCTGGAGGAGGTCGTTTCCCGTAATTACCTGATTAACGATCGCCCCGACGCGATTCTCAACCTGATCGACGGCACCAATCTGGAGCGCAACCTGTACCTGACCACGCAGCTGACCGAGGTCGGCATTCCGGTGGTCGTGGCCGTCAACATGATGGACGTGGTGCGCAAGAACGGCGATAAAATCAATATTGCCGAGCTTTCCCGTCAGCTTGGATGCAAGGTCATGGAGATTTCCGCCCTCAAGGGCGAAGGCGTGATGGAGGCTGCGGAGGCGGCCGTCGCCGCGGCGCGCGCGAGCGTCAAGTCCGTGCCGATGCACACCTTCTCCGGCCCGGTCGAGCATGCGATCGCCCATATCGAGGAGGCGGCGGTGCACAGCCTGCCGGAGGTACAGCAGCGCTGGTACGCCATTAAGATTTTCGAGCGCGACAGCAAGGTGCTCGAGCAGCTGAAGATTCCTGCCAACGCTATGCAGCATATCGAAAGCGATATTCAGGCGGCGGAGCATGAGCTGGACGACGACGCGGAAGCGATTATTACCAACGAGCGCTACGTCTACATCGCGCAGGTCATCAAGGCGTGCTACAAGAAAAAGAACAGCGGCAAGCTTTCCGCCTCCGATAAGATCGACCGGGTGGTGACCAACCGCTGGCTGGGTCTGCCGATCTTTGTGGCGGTCATGTTCCTTGTTTATTACATTTCGATGGTAACGGTGGGCAGCATGGCGACGGACTGGGCCAACGACGGCGTGTTCGGCGACGGCTGGCATCTGTTTGGCATCGGTACGAAGCAATATGAAGAGGTAAACGACAAATACACGGCGGCCACGCAGGCGGTTCAGGCCTTTACGGGCACGGAAATTGACGCCGAAGCGGACGATTTTGACGCCGACGCGACGCTTACAGCGCTGCAGGCGTATGAAAAGACCGCTGATACCGCGACCATTGAGGTCGAGGACGAGGAAACGCTGGCGCAGAACGAAATGACCGCCTATTACGACGCTATTCCGGCCGACGCCGACAAAAAAGCGACGGTGGGCATGACATATGTCGACGCGGTGAAGTATCTGGCCGACAACGGCTTTGACGCGCCCGACCCCGCGTCGTACGGCGTATGGGTGCCCGGCGTGCCGGTGCTGGTGGAGCAGGGCTTGGATGCGATTGGCTGCGCGGACTGGCTCAAGGGCCTGATTCTGGACGGTATCGTGGCGGGCGTCGGCGCGGTGCTGGGCTTTGTGCCGCAGATGCTGGTGCTGTTCCTGCTGCTGGCGATTCTGGAGGATTGCGGCTATATGGCGCGTATCGCCTTCGTGCTGGATCGCGTGTTCCGCAAGTTCGGCCTTTCCGGTAAGTCCTTCATTCCGATTCTGATCGGCACCGGCTGCGGCGTGCCCGGCATCATGGCGTCCCGTACCATTGAAAACGAGCGCGACCGTCGTATGACGATCATGACGACCACCTTCATTCCCTGCGGCGCGAAGATGCCCTTTATCGCGATGATTGCGGGCGCGCTGTTCGGCGGTTCGCCGTGGATTTCCACATCGGCGTATTTCCTCGGTCTGGCGGCGATCATCATCAGCGGCATCATGCTGAAGAAGTCCAAGATGTTTGCCGGCGATCCCGCGCCCTTCGTTATGGAGCTGCCCGCCTATCACTGGCCGACGCCCGGCAACGTGCTGCGCGGCATGTGGGAGCGCGGCTGGAGCTTCATCAAGAAGGCCGGCACGATCATTCTGCTCTCGACAATCTTCGTTTGGTTTACCACCTACTTTGGCGTAGTGGACGGCGCGTTCCGGATGCTGGCGAAGGATGAGATCGACCATTCCATTCTGGCTGCAATCGGCGGCGCGATCGCGTGGATCTTCAAGCCGTTGGGCTGGGGCGACTGGCAGGCGGCCGTGGCCTCCATTACCGGCTTGGTTGCGAAGGAGAACATCGTCGGCACGCTGGGCATCCTCTATGGCGGCGGCGACGGCACGGTCTATCAGAATCTGGCGAATGCGTTCTCGGGGCTGGCGGGCTATTCCTTCCTGACGTTTAACCTGCTGTGCGCGCCTTGCTTCGCGGCAATGGGCGCCATCAAGCGGGAAATGAACAGCCCCAAGTGGACATGGTTCGCAATTGCCTATCAGTGTGGCTTCGCCTATGTTATCGCATTGATTATCTATCAAATCGGCATGCTGCTGCATGGCAGCTTCGGCGTGGCGACGGTGGTGGCCGTTGCGTTGGCCGTAGCGATTGTCTATCTGCTGGTTCGCCGGAATCCTTACGATAACAACAGGCTGACGCAGAAAGCGAGCGCTTAATATGAGTATTGGTACAATTGTTGTTGCTTCCATTCTGCTTCTCATTGTCGGCGCGATTGTGTACGCCATGATCCGGGCAAAGAAACGCGGAAAGCCGATTAATTCCTGTGGCGGCGATTGCGCGCATTGCCGCGGATGCCATTGAGAAAAAGCTTCCAAAGGGGCTGTGAAAGAACCAAACGTTCATTCGCAGCCCCATTGCATCCCGCTGGCTTGACCGCGACTTTTTTGACAGTCTGAAACGTAAGACGCTCTTGCGCCTGGAGCGTCGTTTTCCTGCAGGCCGGAGCGCCGGTTTTGGATGCGGCTGAGGGCGAAGCCGCCTTTAGGCCGCCTGAAGCCTGCGCCCCGTCCCGGAAGGATGCGGGGCGGTCCGGAAAGCGATGGCGGAAGCGGTCGTGCGCATTGATCGAGCCGCGCAGCCCGCAATCGCCGCGCAGGGCGCCGCCGTCTCCTGCGCTCCTTTGATTTCGGGGCTTTCTTCCGCGCTCATCCGCTGTCGGCGGCGGGATACGTCCCTCGAGCCGGGCGGCATGGCCGCTTTTGCCAATGCGTGATTTGGCCATGGCGGGCGGAACAGGCGAAGCCCGCCGGTTTTGCGGATGGAAACACGCCGTGCGTCCGCGCCCCTTCCGCCTTGACGCTTCATGCCGCCGACCCTTTCGCCGCCGTACGCGCCTGTGCGCCGTACGGCGTTTGAAGTTGAAGGTTCAAATTTTATATATTACAAAAAGGAAACAGAATTGTAACCGTTTTTTTTTTTTTTTTGATGTAGATTTGACCGAAGCGTAACGTCGGCATGATACAATAAACAAAAACATGGAAAAGCAGGAAAAGGAGTGCAGAAAAAGTGAGAAAATGGAAAATGTTTGCCGCCGTTTGCCTGACGGCGCTGACGCTGGCCGTAACCCTTCCCGCGCTGGCGCATGAGCCGGGACGCCATACGGGCACTTCGCCGATACAATACTCGGCGACGGAGCATTGGTTCATCTGCGATGAATGCGGGGAAACGTGGGCAAGAGAGAAGCATATGCCAGCGTGCAACAGCAAATTGTGCTTGATGTGCGATTACCCGTGCGAGGGAACAAGCGGGGTGACCCATGTCGGCGAGACTACGTGGATCTGTGGCAGCAACGAGCACTGGAAGGTATGCGATGCATGCTGGGCTGAGCTCGGAGATCGCGGCGAACATAGGATGGCATGGGAATATAGTGAGCTAATGCACTGGAGGGTATGCATAGACTGCGGAGGCGAAGGGATACTCAGTGATTTTGAAGATCATGTCGTAAATTGCGCAACCGGGTTGTGTACGATTTGCGGACAGCCGGGAAAGATAACGGCGCATTCCGGCGAGGATAGCTTGGCATGGGATGAGTATTGCCACTGGATGCAATGCAGTAAATGCGGTGAGGAGACCGGAGAGCGCAGCGCGCATACAAATATATGGAACTATACTGAGGAAACTCACTGGACGGTATGCAGCGTATGCGGAGGGTATACCGGTAATTCTGACTGGCATAGCATAGACTGCGCAACCGGGCTGTGTCGGACTTGCGGACAGCCGGGTGCAAGCGAATTTTCTCACAATTTCAGCGAAGATTGGAGCCACGATGCCGACGAGCATTGGTGGACTTGCGGCCGCTGCGGCATAAGGATAAATGTCGAGCCGCACTATGCCAGCTGCAAAACTGGCACTCGTTGCGAGACATGTGGGTATCCGGTTGTAGACGTCATTTCGCACGGCGAGGAGGAATGGCATTGGACGGAAACAGAATGCTGGTCAATTTGCAAGGATTGCAAACAAGAAATTTCTCGGCATGAGCATATAATCTGGTGCACATCACCGGGCCGCTGTACGTTCTGCGAACAAAAAGTAAACGGAATCTTCCTGCATAGCGGCTGTGATGAAAAGCCGGCCGGGATAACCGAGAGCGAGCATTGGTACTTCTGCCGGGATTGTAATCAGGAAGCTTGGCGAGCAAAGCACACCTACGAAAACGGCGCTTGTTTTTGCGGCTACAAGCAGCCGACGGCTACCCAGAAGCCAACAGCAGCGCCGAAGCCGACGACCGCGCCGAAGCCGACGGCCACCCAAAAGCCAACAGCAGCGCCGAAGCCGACTGCCGCGCCAAAGCCGACGACCGCGCCGAAGCCGACGGCCGTCCCCAAAGCTGAACAGTATGCTGCGGATGCGAAATGCATCGATAACGGCGACGGCACGCACGACGTAGTGCTGGCGAACGGCGACCGGCAGACGAAGCGCTGCGAATGGCTCGAAGCCGCGCTTCGCGGGCGCGCGTGCGAGGTGTGCGGCGTATGCGGCGCGACGCGGCTGCAGATCGGCACGGCGGGCGGGCGACAGACGGATGTTCCGGCGGCGCTGCAGGAGGCGATCATCCTTGCGCTGACCAACCGAATGGACGAAACGCGACTGACCGAGGCGACGGCGAAGCCTGCCGCACGGGCGCAAACGCCGGAGGGCGCGCAGCTGATCGTGCGCGAACGGAAAACGCTCGTCGGCGGAAGCGGCGAAACGGTGAAGGTATATGTCGTCAGCTATGCCGGCGACGGCGAAATGGCGCGGCACAGCGGCATGCTCATGCTGCGCCTGCCCTGCCAGATGAACGGCGACGTGCTGGAGGGCTATCGGCTGATGCGCCTGACCGCGGACGGCGATATGATCGAGCTGTCCTTTATGACGGGCGACGGCAGCCTGATCTTTACCACCGAGGAATTGGGCGTCTTCGCGCTGATTCCTATGCCGTAACGGGAGCGCAGGAACGTTTCGAGGGGAACGCGTACCGTAACGGGCATACGGGGGCTTTTCGAAAGGAGCACGCGCCGTGACGGGAAGATAGAAACCTTTCCAGGGGGAAGCACGCTTGGCGGCGACCAGGGGCTTTCCCCCCTTTTTTAAGGAAAGAAGGGGCGTTTTATATCGGTTTACTGGCGCTTGTGACGCTGATAATCGCCGCGCCTGCGCGGGTGGAGGGCGCGTTGAAGGCTTCCCATAGCCAATATTTTACGGCATATGCGGCTGCGGCTTGCCCAGATGTGGCGATTGTCGTGCGGCGCGGGCAGCCAGAACGGCAATATCGCCATGCGCTATTACACAATAATATCAGCCGGTATCAGCGTCAGGACGGGCGCGTTATTTATCAGCTGAATCAGAAGGGCTTGAACGCGCCGGTGAAGGCGGCGGGGCAATTCGCGCGGGAGAGCTGCTGGAAAATTATCTTTCCCATGACCGGCCTGATGATGATAATCCGTATGATTGTTACAATTATCGATTCCTTCACGGCATCCACCAAGCAGACGATTTCAAGGATGGAGGACACGGCCTTTGGCAACAGCCTGAATTTCGGCCCTTCCTCCGCAATGAGCTGGATTGATTCGATCATGATCCTGCTGCCGGGCGTTGTTACGCTGATGATGCGAAGGGTGGCGCGCAGCTGTGAGGGCTGGGCCGAAGGGCTTGAGCAAGCCCGCCGTCAGGCGCAAGAACGGCGGCTCCATATGGAACGTCGTTCGCTGGCTGATGATGGTCGGCATTTGTTATGTCATTCTGTATCCGCCGCTTATCAAGCTGTCCGTGGCGCTGATGTCGCCGGGACGTCAGGCCACGAAGAACGGCCTGTTTATCTGCGTTCTGCGCCAGCTCCCCGCCCACCTGCCGGTTGAGATGGAGGAGGCCGCCTTTGTGGCCGGCGCGGGCGTGGACAGAACCTCTTGGGGCGTTATGACGCCCAACGCCGTTCCTGTGCTTGTGACCGCCGGCGTGCCGAGCTTTGTCGGTACATGGAACGATCTGTATACCGCGTCGACCCACATGTCCGGCATGCCGCTCTTTTCCACGCTGCTTAACACGCTTTCCTTTTCCATTTCCCCTTCGGCGGGCGGCATGCCGGCGATCGATACGATCCGGCTGTCCATGCTGACGAACGCGGGCGCGCTGCTGATTACCGCGCAGCTGCTGGCGCTGTTCCTATTGGCACAGCGGTTCTTTGCGCAGGGCGTTGAGCGCGCGGGGCGCACGGGCATGTCCCGGAGCCTTACCGAGGCTTTTTTGACAGACAGATGCAACATTTGTTGCATTTTGCACACGAATTTTGCATTGATGAAACGGTTGAATATCGGTTACAATCTATATGACCGAGCGGCGCAACGACAAACGACATGGCAGGAGGGAAGCGTCATAAAGAAAACTCTTTTGGCGATTGTCGGACTCATGCCGGCCTATTGGCTTGATATGACGCCCACTGAAAAAAGCAGGACATATGCTGAGGAAATGGCGCTGATTGACGAAATCAATCAAAAATACAACTGCAATTTGACCTTTGCCAGCACCGGCGACTGGCATTCCCATATGTCTGTGGTGAATACATCGCTGGTTAACGGTGAGAAGATTGCGGACGTGTTCTGGGCGGGCCTTTGGCACGGCGGCGCCCAAGCGGGCGGACAAAGGGCTGATTGTTCCGCTGGACGACTATTTTGATTTTGATGATGAGACATGGAACCAAAGCTGCGATGACGAATGGCGCTATCAGGGGAAGCATTACTGCATTACCAGTTGGGACGACGCAGTCGGCCATGTGATTTTGTTCAATAAGCGTATCTGCGCCGAGAACGGAATTACCGACGAATACCTCTACGACCCTCAGCGCAATGGGGAATGGACGTGGGATAAGCTGCGCGAGATGGCGGTTAAGTGCACAAAGGATACTGACAATGACGGCGCGATCGACGTGTACGGCTATGGCTCCTACGGCGCTTGCCCGACCTGCCCCGAGCCGTACCTGTACGCGAACGGCGCCGCGCCTGTTGTACGGGACGAAAACTTCCATTATCAGTACAATTTGGATGATCCCAAGGCGATCGAGGCGATTCAATTCTGCTATGATCTGTACTGGACGGATCAGGTTTGCTACATGGGCTCGAGCGACTGGGACTCGTGGGAGGGGCTGTGGCGCATGGGCAAGACAGCGCTCTATGAGGTGGCCTCGTGGAACATGGCAGATTATTTTGAGGATTTGGAGGACGACGAGATCGGCATTCTGCTGATTCCTAAGGGTCCCAGCGCGGACGGCTATGTGAACGCGCAGTCCATGCCTCGGGCATGTGTATGCAGCCTATGGCGGAGGATAAGGAGGCCGTGGCCGCCATCGTGACCGATTGGTTCCGGGATTATGAATGGCGCCAGCCCAATAAGGCGGCGGATCAGTGGGAAAACTATGTGTTCGACGACGAATCGCTGGAAACCATCGAGATGATGACGGGCAGAAGCGTCTCGCTGCTGGGCGAGGTATCCACCTGTTTCCGCGATAATGTGCTGTGGAACGATTAGGGCATCAAGCAGGGAATTTCCCCGCGCACTTATGTTGAAACCATGAAGGATGCATGTCAGAATTCCTTTGACGAGCTTTGGAACGAAGCGACGGCGGGCGAGTAACCGATGATTAAGATACGCGAGAAGTCTCAGGGCAAGGACAGCCAGAACAATCAGTCGTTTCAGAACTATTACGATTACAGCGAGAAGGGAATCGATTTCGCTGTAGTTGAATGCGGCTATGAAAAGTGTGACGGCGGCCATCTGTGGGAGGGCGTGAAGGGCTATCACATCATTCATTTCATTCTGTCTGGCAAAGGGATCTTGCGTATCTCCGGCCGGGAATATGCCTTATCCGGCGGGCAGGGCTTTTATACCCCGCCGGATAAGGAAATTTGCTACACTGCGGACAAGGACGACCCGTGGGAATACCGGTGGATCGGCTTTACGGGCACAAACGCCGTGATTGCGCTCAACAGCACGGTGATTCCGAAGAATCTTGTGTTTTCCATGCAGAACGTATCGCGGTACAGCGACAGGCTGCGAAGCGCCTATATTTATGGCACGACGGACGAACCGGGAAACGAATTGAGAATGCTGAGCGAGGTCTATGCTCTGCTGGCCGACCTGCAGGGGGAATTCTCCGCCGTGCAGAGCGGAAACGCCTATGCCGCAGAATACGTGAAACGCTGCATTTCCTTGATTCGGGAATACTACAGCACCGATTTGACCATTGGCGAAATGTGCGACAGGGTGTTTGTATCCCGCAGCTATCTTTTCCGTATTTTCAAGCTCTACTACAATATGTCGCCGTCGGAATACCTGATCCGTTTTCGCCTTGAGAAGGCGCGGGAAATTATTCGGAACGATGCGCAAAACATCCGGGATATAGGTGAAAGGGTGGGCTTTTTGAGCCCCTCCTACTTCGCAAGGCGGTTTCGGGAAGCATATGGCATGACGCCGAAAAAATACATGCAGCTGCAGCAGCAAAAGAGAGAGGAAAAATGAACAGAGCGATGCTTGGCGGCCTGACGATCCTGCTGGTTTGCCTGTTTTTGTGCGTTGCGCATGCGCACCGACCGCAGAACTGGACGACGCACGTCTACTATTCTAGCGACGTAACGCTGGAGAATTGCCATGTGATCAGCACGCAGTATGCCGGCGTAGACGCGCCGGACATTACCAACAGCCGGAATGTTACGGTCAAGAACTGTTTCTTTCGTTCCTGCGACGGCTGTATCGCCGTCAAGGGGCTTTCGAGCAAAAGCAGTCCGTCGGACGCGCCGCCCAACGAGCATATTCGTGTTTCCGGCTGCACCCTGTGGAACGATTGCAACAACGCCATGGTCATTGGGGAGGAGAGCATGGCTGCGTATGATGACGATATCACCTTTGAGGATATCGACGTGCTTTACTTCTATGACGACCGTGATAATCATGAGCGGCTGGAGGAAAGGGCGGTCATGAGCATCGTGCTGCTGCACGGGACGAACGTGCGGAATATCACATGGCGCAATATTCGCATCAATAACTGCCAGCGGCTGATCTGCCTGCGCTTTGTCGACAGCTTTTGGTTTGGCAGCATTCAAGGGAATCAGCAATTTCCCGGCGGCATTGAGCATGTTGCGTTTGAAAATATTTCCTGCGACAGTGAAAGCAAAAGCAAGATTGCCAATCAAATCCTGATCTGCGGCTGGGGTAAGGATAAAAAAATTACCGACGTTGTATTTGACAATGTGCGCGTCAACGGCTGCAAGCTGACGGGCATGATGAATAAGTACATGAAAGTGAACGAATATATCTCGAACATTTCATTCAAGTGAGGACAAGCCGATGAACGGAAGAAGCTTTAGATTGGGCAATATTGAGGCGGTGATTTTTGAAGCGGACGGCGTTCCGTCGTTGACGATTGTTCCTTCCGGAATGACGGCGAGCATTGTTTCCGGAAAGCAGGGAAGCTGCTCCTGTTTGGCGCAGACGCACATCCGTGGCGCTTCGCACAGGCTTCCCTATGCGAAGGGACTGACGATGCTGGGCTCGGAGACCTCGTTTGCCTATCGCCTGGAGTCGTGCGAGGAAAGCGGCGGCGCGCTGCAAATCCGCCTGCGCAACGATAACGGCTTGGTGTATGAGCAAACGCTTACGCCCGCGGGCGAGGCGGTTGTTTGTGCGCAGTCGCTGAAAAACGAGGGCGGCGAGGCGTGTCAGATCGAGCATGTATCATCCTTTTGCCTTTCCTGCCTGACGCCCTTTGACGAGGGGATGACCCCCGACCAGCTGAAGCTGCACAGGTTTACCTCTTTCTGGTCCTCCGAGGGCAGGCATCGTTGCGAAACGCTGGAGGAACTGAACATGGAAACGTCGTGGTCAAAATGGATACCTAAGGTAACGCGTATCGCGCAGATCGGCTCTATGCCGGTGCGGGGATATTTTCCAACAATGGGGCTGGAGGACGAAAAAAATGGCGTTACATGGGCAGTGAATTTGGCATGGGCCGGCTCGTGGAGCATGGAGCTTTTCCGCCAAAAAGAGGACGCCGTGCTTTGCGGCGGTCTGGCAGGGTTCGATCAGGGGCATTTTCGTAAAACGCTGCTTCCCGGTGAAGCACTGGCGCTGCCGGCGGCTACCATGACGGTGGTAAGGGGCGGCATTGACGCGGCGTGCGAGGCGCTTCTGTCTGCGCAGGCGGCGCAGCTTGAAATTCGCGGCAGCGCGGAGGCGGAGGCCGCGCCCTTGTATAATGAATATCTGGATACATGGGGGAAGCCGACCGAGGAGACTGTTCGGGACGAAATGAAGGCCGTAAAATCGCTGGGGCTATCGTATTTCGTAATCGACGCAGGCTGGTACGGAACAAGCGAGGACTGGGGCGTATCCATCGGCGATTGGCAAATCAGAAAAAGCGCGTTCCCGAACGGATTGAAGAAAATCACAGAAGAAATTCGTCAAAACGGCATGATACCGGGAATCTGGTTTGAGGCGGAGGTGGCTTCCGATCGGAGCGACGTTTTCCGCGATCGCCCCGAAATGTTCATGCGGGACGATGGGCGGGCAATTATTCAGACAAATCGCGCTTTTTTGAATCTGACTCGGGACGACGCGCAGGCGTATCTGGATGAAAAGATCATTTCCTTCTTGAGAGATAATGGCTTCGGCTACGTCAAGATTGATTACAACAACACCTATGGGCTGGGTTTTGATGGGTTTGAGTCCCTGGGCGAGGCGAACCGCAGGCAGACGCTGGGCACCTATCGCTTCTTTGATCGTATGCGGGAGCAGCTGCCGGATCTGATTGTGGAAAACTGTGCCTCCGGCGGGCATCGCCTTGAAATGAGCATGATGCAGCGCTGCTCGATGGCCTCCTTTTCGGATGCGCACGAATGCGAGGATATTCCTTTGATTGCCGCGGATCTGCACCGGCTGATTCTGCCGCGGCAGAGTCAGGTCTGGGCGTGCGTTCGGCCGGAGGATTCGGATAGGCGAATCGTATGGTCCATGAGTGCGGCGATGCTGGGCAGAATGTGCCTGTCCGGTCCGCTGAACAGGCTAAACGGCGCGCAGCTTGCGCGCGTGCGGGAGGGCGTTGATTTCTATAAGGCCGTTGCGCCGCTTATCTTGGAGGGCAGCACGCGGGTGTACCGGGCCGGCATTACCGGCTACGATCATGCCCACGGATGGCAATGCGTCGTGCGTCGCGGGAAGAAAAAAGCGGTAGCCGTAATCCATGCGTTCGAAAAAAACGGCGGCAGCTTCACCGTTCCCGCTGAGCTATCGGGCTACGGTATTGCGCGCGTTTATGCGGACAGGACGTGCGGCGCCGCGCTTTGCGACGGCACGTTGTCCGTGCATGGCGACGGCGAGTATTTTGCGGCGGCGCTGCTGCTGGAAAAGGGGCGGAGCTGACGCTGCGCCTTGCCGCCGTCGCTCTGCTTTTTTTCAATTCGGCGCGCAGGCCTTGGGGCGCGGCGTTCACTCCCAAAGCGTATCAACGGAATTGATTGCGCATGAGAAACAGCGAAAACGGCCTTAGTCAGGGTACGACGTATTTGAGCAAGCGCCCGAGGCTTTCTATGCGCACCGGAAATGCGCAAGGGGGACGCGGGGCGGGGCGAACGCAGCCTGCGCGTGGCGTATATCGGCGAGGATGGGCTTCCTTATGCGGAAAATGTGTATTCCGCCGGTGACGGAACGCTGGCCTTTGGGGCGGCAATTTCGCTACTGAACGAGAAATGGCGGGGCGGTGAACCGCATGCGCCCGCGTTTGAGGGCCTGCGCTTGTCTGCGGATTGGCGCGTGTACGCCGACGGGCGGCGCAGCCGTTACCTTTCGGGCGGATCCTCCCATGCATATTACGTGTCTGGTCAACGGGAGATCGAGCGGCCTGTTACGGCCAGCATCCTGCCGGCCCGGCGGAGAAGGCTGTCGGAACGCCGGGAAAGTATTTTGCGATCGGCCTGCGTTATCTGGACACCATGGATTTTGAGGACGGCGGCGCGCTGTGCGTGGAGGACGGCGCGCGGGTAGAGGACGTTACGCTGGTTAACGCGCCCGGCCGGAGCCTGAATATTACCGGCTGCGACCATATGGAGGTTGACTGTATATCGGTGTACGGCTATCGCGAGAACAGCGACGGAATCGATATTGTCAGCAGCATGGACGTGCGCGTGCACGATTGCTTTTTGCGTACCGGCGACGCCGCCGCGGTTGTCAAGGCCATGATGCCGCCGCCCCGTACAGGAGGCCGGGACATACGCTGCGAGCGATGCGCGGCGTGGAACGATAAGGTGCGCTGCTTCGGAATTGCCGCGGAATCGGTCAACGATATTTCAGACGTGTATTTCGGGAACTGCGACGTTATTCGCTCCTATGCGGACTGGACGCTGGAGCTGGGCGCGCTGGTCGTGTATATCTGCGACTGTGCGCTGGTTGAGCGCGTGGCGTTTGAAAATATCCGCATCGAGCATAAAAAGCATCTTGGCGCGCATGTGATGATTACCAAGGACTTCTGGTCAAAAACCAAGGCGGCGGGTAACATCCGCAACGTGGAATTTCGAAATATCTCGCTTCCTCGGGGCGTTCAGTGCAGAATTGCGGGCTACGATGCGGAGCATACCGTGCGGGGGGTACGCTTTATCGACCTTGAACGCGGAGGTGAGCCGGCGACGACGCTGGAGGATGCGGGAATTCAGGTTTGCGATTATGCTTATGACGTTACTTTGCGCTGCTATCAGGCTCTATGAGAATGCTCCCTCTGGCCGTGTCATTTCCGCTGTGACGACGTTTTTGCCTAACGAAGCGTTTGCACAATTTCTTTTGCTCGCCTGAGCAGGGAGAAGGCGTTCGCTTCAATATACCGTGGCATTTTACCTGAGAACCATGTAAGGAGGTATGCGGGGTGCCGCAACATAAGGATATTCATCTTCGCGACCCTTTCGTGCTGCCCTGCAACGGCGTTTACTATCTTTACGGCTCGCGCGGCGCTACCGCATGGGGTATGGGAGGCGGGCTTGACGTGTATCGCGGCGTTGATTTGGAAAATTGGGAAGGGCTGTTTTCCGTCTTTGAGCATGACGGTGTTTTTGGGGCGGATCGGCACTGCTGGGGCCCGAGGTGCAGGGCTGGCGCGGCAGATTCTACATGTTTGCCAGCTTCAAAAACGCGTATGTTCACCGGGGCACCGCCGTGTTGGCGGCCGGTACGCCGATGGGGCCGTTTGAGCCGTGGTCGGACGGCTGCGTAACGCCCGGCGAATGGGAATGCCTGGACGGCGCCTTCTACGTGAGCCGAGACGGCAGGCCGTACATGGCGTTTTGCCACAAATGGGTGCAGGCGGGGAACGGCGAGGTATTGGCGGCGCCGCTGAGCGAAGATCTGAAAAAAACCGTGGGCGCCCCTTCGTTCTGTTTACTGCAAAGGATGCGCAGCGGTGCGTTGAGCAAACGCACGAAGCCGGCGCAAGGGGCTATGCGACCGACGGCCCTTTCCTCTGGCGTACCGGCGAGGGTCGTCTGAAAGGTCTGTGGGCCGGCTTTTCGGGAAACGGATATACGGAAGGAATCGCGATATCCGAAAACGGGGAGATCGACGGCCGCTTTCGGCAGCTGCCTCCGCCTTTTGACAGGGACGGAGGGCACGCGACGGTGTTCAATGCTTTTGACGGCCGCATCATGATGACCCTCCACAGCCCGAGCATTCATCCTCTGGAAAGGCCGAGATTTGTTGAACTCAGGGAAAAGGACGGCTATCTTTGCCGGGCATAGAAAGGAGGAAACGCCATGGACGAGCATATCAGGCGCGGCTACATTGCCCGGGCGAGTCAGCTTTACGGCGCGCGCCGGGTGGAATGCCTCGACGGGGCGGAAAAAGGAAACACAGTCTGGGAGGTTTACACGGCGGGCGGCCTGCGCGTCGAGCTTTTGCCCGATCATGGGCTGGACATCGGGCAGGCGTGGTACCGCGGAAGCAATGCTGCTTTTATTTCCAAGAACGGTTATGATCGTCCCCACCGCGATTTGCCGTATGAAAATGAATTTCTTCATTATTTTCCGGGCGGGCTGCTCTACACCTGCGGCATGCGGTCGGCCGGGCCTGCAAACCGCGACGGCGAGGAATGGCATCCGCTGCACGGCCGCTATCATTCGCTGAGCGCCGAGGACGTCGGCGTGCAGGTGACGGAGGATGAAATTATTCTGACAGGCGTGATTCGGGAAACCGCGCTTTTCGGCTATGCGCTGGAAAACCGGCGAACCGTCCGCATTTCTTCTTACGGCGCGTCAATTTGTATTGAAGACAGGATTACCAATCTGACGCCGCGGGATGAGGAATTCATGATGATTTATCATTGCAATTTCGGTTATCCCCTTTTGTCGGAAAAGGCGCGGCTGGAGCTTCCTGCGCGGCGCGAGACGATTCCGCGCACGCCCTGCGCCGCTGCGGGGCTTGAGCGCGCTTGCGTCTTTGACGCGCCGATTGACGGCGACGAGGAACGCGTGTTTTTTCAGAAAATGCAGGATGCGTTTTGCGCATCACTGATAAATCCGGCCATCGGTGTGCGGATGAAAATGACGTGGAGCGGCGCGACGCTGCCGATTCTTTCGCAGTGGCGTAGCATGGCCGGCGGAGATTATGCGCTGGGACTGGAACCGACGAACTGCTTTATTATGGGCAGAAGCATGGAAAGAGAAAACGGAACGCTTCCCAAGCTTCGGGCGTTTGAAACAAAAGAGCACCTTGTCAAGATTGAATTTCGGGAGGAATGAAAATGAACGGGAAAATGACTTTTGCGCTTTGCTTTTGCAACCGCGGCTTCATGCCGGGCGAACTGATTTACGGCGCACGGGAGGACATGGCTAAGGCGGTAGCCGACGCGGGCTACGACTGCATCATGATGGATGAAAAGCTGACGCGTTTTGGCGGCGTTGAAACCCGGGACGAGGGGCTGCTGTACGCAGCGTGGCTGAAGGAGCATCGGGACGAATATGACGGCGTGATTTTTTCTATGCCGATCTTTGCCGACGAGAACGGCGCAATCACTGCCCTGCAGGATGCGGGCGTGCCCATCCTGATGCAGGCGTATCCCGATGAAATCGGTAAAATGGATTTTGCCCATCGACGCGACGCGTACTGCGGCAAGTTTTCCGTAACCGACGTGTTTACCCAGTACGGCGTGCCTTTTACAGTGTTAAAGCCGCATGTGGTGCATCCCCTGAACGAAAAATTTCAAAAAAACTTACGCGATTTTGCCGCGATCTGCCGCGTGGTCAACGGCATGAAGCGGTTTAATCTCGGCTGCATCGGGGCGCGTACAACTGCGTTCAAGACGGTACGCTTTGACGAAATTGCGATGCAGAAAAACGGCGTCAACGTCGAAGCCTTCGACCTTTCCGAGGTGTTTGCCAAGGTTGCGGCGATGCGGGACGACGATCCGGCGGTGGAGGCGAAGCTTGAGCGGCTGAAAAACTATGCCGATTTTTCGCAGGCGCCTGTGATGAACCTGCGCAGCCTCGGCAAGCTGGCGGTTGTGATTGACCGCTATATCGAGGAATACCATTTGGACGCGCTGGCGCTGCGCTGCTGGAATGAAATGGAGGCGCAGCTGCGCATTTGTCCCTGTGTGCTGCTTTCCGAGCTGAACGACCGCGGTATTGTGGCCAGCTGCGAAATTGATATGTGCTCCGCCGTCGTTATGCGGGCTATGCAGCTGGCGGCGGAAAGGCCCGCCGCGGTTCTGGACTGGAACAACAATTACGGTGAAGACGAGAATAAGGTGATACTGTTCCATTGCGGGCCGGTTGCGCAAAGCCTGATGACCGGCAAGGGAACGGTGACCAACCACAAAATGTTCGACAAGACTGATCCCGGTTCAGGCTGGGGCTGCAATGAGGGGCGCATCCGGGAAATGCCCATTACCTTTTCCAACTGTCAAACCAAGGATGGCCGCATCGTGATCTATGCCTCCGAGGCGCGCTTTACCTCCGACCCGATTGAGGACGCCTATTTCGGCTGTGCCGGCGTGGCGGAGATTCCGAACCTCCAGAATAAGCTGATAACCCTCGCCCGCGGCGGCTTTAAGCATCATACCGCCATTACCGAGGGGCATGTCAAAGACATCCTGAAAGAAGCGCTGACGAACTATCTGCATTACGATTGGGTTGAGATTGACTGATATGAAGATAGCGGGCTTGGATATCGGCACGACCGGCTGCAAGATCACGGTATTTAGCGAAACGGGCGAAAGGCTGACAAGAGCATATCGTGATTATCCGGTGCTGCGAAGCGTCGGAAAGGACGAAATGGACGTTTCTGCCATCATGACCTCGGTGACGGCGGTTATTCGCGAGGCGGCGAAACAGTATCGTGATATCGGAGCGATCGGGGTGACAAGCTTTGGCGAAACCTTTGTGATGACGGACGAGGCGGGCCGGCCGCTGCATCCGGGCATGCTCTATACCGATCCGCGCGGCGAAAAGGAATGCGAGGCGCTTAAGGAAAAGCTGGGCGAAATGCGAATCGCGCAGATTACCGGCCTGCGGCCGCATTCGATGTACAGCCTGCCCAAGCTGATGTGGCTCAGAACGCATCAACCGGAAATCTACGTCCGGGCCAGCCGCATCTTCCTCATCGGCGATTATGTCCTGTGGCATCTGACCGGAAAAGCTTGTATCGATTATTCGCTTGCCAGCCGCACCATGGCCTTTGATACGGAAAAACGCTGCTGGAGCCTTGAAATGCTGCGGGCCGCCGGGGTTGACGTCCGTTTGCTTTCGCAGCCTGTGCCTACGGGCTTTTGCTGCGGCGAAATAACGGCGGACATGGCTGAAGGGACAGGCCTTGGCCGGGATACGATGATTGTAGCCGTCGGGCACGATCAGGTGGCGGCCACGGTCGGCGCGGGAGCCTTTACGGCCGATACGGCGGTGGACGGCGCGGGCACGGTGCAGTGCCTTACGCCTGTCTTCAACGGCCGTCCCGCGGCGGAAAAAATGTTTGACGGCTACTACGCCATTGCGCCGTATCTTTCCGACGGGCAATATGTCGCATACGCGTTTTCCTATACGGGCGGCTCGCTGATTCAGTGGTGTCTGGATACGCTGTGCAAGGCGGAAAGGGAGCGGGCGAAGGCGCTGGGCGTTTCGGTTAACCGACTGCTGGAGCAGGAATATGAGCAAGCGCACGGCGATGCGCCCAGCGGCCTGCTGGTGCTCCCGCATTTTGCCGGGGCGGCCACGCCGTATATGGATAACGGCGCGCGCGGCGTGATAGTCGGCATGAGCATGCGCACGACGACGGCGGAGATTTACCGCGCGTGTATGGAGGGCGTCGCCTATGAGATGCTGCTGAATTGCAGGCGGCTGGAGGCAAAGGGCGTGTTGTTTGAACGCGTTGCTGCAACCGGCGGCGGCGCGGCGAGCGACGTATGGATGCAGATGAAGGCCGATATCCTGAACAGGCCGATTACGGCGCTGGAAACGGCGGACGCAGGAACAGTTGGCAGCGCGATGCTGACCGGCGTAGCCTGCGGCGTGTTTGCAAGCCTTCAGGATGCTGCGGGGTATATGGTGCGCGCAGCCGGACGCTTTGAGCCGCGCGGGGAAATGCATGAAGCATATATGAAAATTTTTGCAAGATACGAGGGCCTTTATGAAGCGGTTCGGCCGCACATTGGATAAGGAGGAAAAGGATATGCTGGTAAACCTGAAAGAAATTTGCGCCATCGCGGAGCGGGAGCGTATGGCGGTCGGCGCCTTCAATGCCTGCTCGCTGGCTTCCCTGAAGGCGGTGTTCAGGGCGGCGGAGGAAATGCGCGCGCCCATTGTGATTCAGTTTGCACAGGGTCATGAGGCATATAATTCACTGGAGGACGTCGGTCCGCTGATGCTGCGCTACGCAAGAAACGCTGCGGTTCCTGTCTGCGTGCATCTGGATCACGGAGAAGATCTGGATTATTTGAAAAAAGCGCTGGATATGGGCTTTACAGGCGTGATGTTCGACGGCTCTACGCTGCCATATGAAGAAAACGTGGCGCTCACGGCGCGCGCGGTCGAGATGGCGCATGCTTGCGGCGCGAGCGTTGAGGCGGAGCTTGGCAGCATGGGCAGGCGTGAAACGGGAGCAGGAGCTGGCAGCGGCGTGGACGATGAAACCAAGAGCTATACAGACCCTGCGCAGTCCGCCGCTTTTGTGAAGGCTACCGGAATCGACGCGTTGGCGTGCTCCTTCGGTACTACGCACGGCATTTACCTGAAAGCGCCGAAGCTGAGCTTTGACGTGGTTCGCAACGTTCGAGGAAATATCGGCGGCCTGCCTATCGTTATGCATGGCGGTAGCGGCGTATCCGAGGCGGATTTTCATCGGGCGATTGATGCGGGCGTTCGCAAAATCAACTATTTTACCTATATGGATCGGGCTGCCGGTTTGGCCGTTCGCGATCACTTGTTCATGCAGAATGAGGCGCATCCGCTTTTTGCCAAGCTGACGCTCACTGCCGAAAGAGCAATGACGGAAAACGTAAAAAACGCGATCCGCGTGTTTATGAACCGTTGATATCTTCTCCTTCAATACGCCGCCCGCTTGCGCTGTTCGCCGCTCCTCTTCAGTCCAGACGGCGGCGCGGCATCCCCTTCGCTCAATTGAACAGGCATCAAAATGCGCTTCGCATATCGCCGCGTTTTGAGTGAGGAAAGCATGAGGCGCAGCGGAGAATTTGCAACAGATGGCGCGGCGACCCTGGCATGATGTTTTTTATGCCGGGGTTATTTTGTGCCATCCGGAGACGGCGTGCGATGACTTTTTGTCGCTTTATGCGCAGCGTTTTTGCTTGAAAACGGCATGATTTTCGATCCGGACGTATGTATAAGGGGGGAAAAAACAGAGACGGCGCTTCCATCAATCGCCACTTTTCGGCGCTGCGGAAGGGATGAATGGCGGCGAAATGGGCAAATGTTTCCGGAATATGACGAAACATGAAGGAGAAATGGGAAAAATAATATTTTTACGAAATCATTTCAAAATGTTTCAAAAATACTGTACTTCGGGGTGCTGAGTATGTTATAATAAAACGCCATTTTTTTGCGTACGCAGAAATGGACGCGGAAAGGAAGAAACGGGCATGGATGAAACGTTGATTCTTGCGTCGGCGTCTCCGCGCCGGCGCGAGCTTGTCGGATACATGGGCATTCCCTTCGAGGTGATCACGGCGGACGCGCAGGAGCTTGAAGCGGGCGAGCCGCAGCGGATGGTTATGGAAAACGCCGCGCGAAAGGCGGCGGCCGTGGCGGCGGCGCATCCCGGGCGCGTGGTGCTGGGGGCGGATACCGTTGTGTATCAGGACGGCAGGGTGATGGGCAAGCCGATGGACGCGGCGCAGGCGCGGGAGATGATTTCCCGCCTTGCCGGCGCATGGCACACGGTGTATACCGGCGTGTGCGTGATCGGCCGGGACGGAAAACGCGACGTGCGCTGCGATGAATCGCGCGTGCGCTTTGCGTCGCTTTCGCCTGATACCATTGCGGCCTATGTGAAAACGGGCGAGCCGATGGACAAGGCCGGCGCATATGCGCTGCAGGGCCGCGGCGGTATGTTTGTCGAAAGAATCGAGGGCAGCTATTCCAACGTAATCGGGCTGCCGATGGCCCTGACGCGGGAAATGCTCCTTTCGGCGGGCGTCACGAATTTATAAGGAATGGATTGAAGATGCATGGCCATCATTGCACCGGATATTGGCATTGATCTGGGCACTGCCAATACGCAGGTATACGTAAAGAAAAAAGGAATCGTAATTGACGAGCCCTCCATTCTGGTGGTGGACCGTGGGGGGCGGCACGCCATTCGCGCCATCGGCGAGGAGGCGCGCATTTTGCTGGGACGCACATCGGGCGACGTGACGGCGGTACGCCCCATGGCCGACGGCATGATACGCGATTTTGATATGACGCAGTACATGCTGCAGTATTTTGTACGCAAGGCAATCGGCGCTTCGCGGCTGGTCAAGCCCCGCGCGGTTATCACCGTGCCCTGCCGCATATCGCCCATCGAGCGGCGCGCCATTCGCAAGGCGGCGGTATACGCCGGTGTGCGCGACGGCCAGCTGCATCTGGTGGAAAAGCCCTTCGCCGCGGCAATCGGCAGCGGCCTGCCGGTTTTCGATCCCATCGGCTCCATGGTGGTGGACGTTGGCGGCGGCACGACGGAGGCGGCGGTCATCAGCCTCGGCGGCGTGGTGACGTCGCGCTCCATCCGCATCGGCGGCGTGAAGATGGACGAGGCGATCATCGCCTATGTCAAGCGGGAATTTAACATGCTCATCGGCGACCGTACCGCGGAGGACGTTAAAATGACGCTGGGCGCGGCGCTGCCGCTCAAGGAGGAGCGGCGCGTGCTGGTGCGCGGCCGGGACATGATTACCAATCTGCCGCAGACGGCGGAAATATCCTCCGCCAGCGTGTACGAGGCGCTCAAGGCGCCCTGTCAGGCGATTTTGGGGGCGATTCAGCACGTGCTGGAGCGCACGCCGCCGGAGCTGGCGGGCGATGTGCTGCGTTCGGGCATCCACCTGACGGGCGGCGGCGCGCAGCTGTTCGGGCTGGACCAGTTCATCGCGTCCGAGCTGGACATTCCCGTGCTGCTGGCGCGCGACCCGATGAGCTGCGCGGCGCTGGGCGCCGGACATCTGGCGGATAACATTGAATTGCTGCATCGTATCGGCAAGTCCAGCTTCCTGCGGGAAGAGGGCGAGGAGTAAAACGCATGGCAAGAGATCAGGAACGTAAATTTTCCGAAAGCGAAAACCTGAACGCCGTGGACTGGGAACGGGAGGCTGCGGACGTGCTGCCCGTCGCGAACCGGGCGGGCGGCGGCGCGCCCGATGCAAGCGAGCGCGAGGAGGGAAAAAATGCGTCGCCTGAGGGGAAGAACGAAGCAACGGCGCAGGAAAGCAGGCGCACCCGGGCGGAGGAAGCATGGAATCAGGAGGCCAAGCGCGTGGAAAGCACGCAGCAGCCCTACGCCCGCCGGGACAGGGACGAGGCCGACGCGGAGGGAAAAAAGCCGCGCCGGGGAACGAAAAAGACCGATACCCGCAAAAAGAAAAATAAGAACGACCGCGAGGAGCGTTGCAGCTTTGTGAAAACGCTTGTGATCGTGGCCGTTTGCGTGTTTATGTTTTTGACGGTGGCGCTGATGGTGCTGTCCAATTTCGTCAGCCATCCGCTGCTGGCGCTGCCCCGAAAGATGGTGACGAGCATCATCACGCCCGTGCAGCGCGTTTTTGCCACCGTGACAGACAGCGTGGTGGAATATCTGCGCAGGCTTAAGATTCGCGGCAATTTGGAGTACGAATACGAAAAGCTGACGCTGCTGCTGGACGAATACGCCAACGACAGCGCGCAGATTGAGGAACTGCGCCGCATCAACGAATCGCTCTACGACCTGCTGGACGAGCAAAAGCGCAACCGCCAGATGAACCCCGTCGCCGCGACGGTCATCGGTACGGACTCGGCCAACTATTTTTCCGTGCTGACGCTGGACGTGGGCAGCGAGAACGGCGTGGAGCCCTATATGGCCGTCGTGGCGCAGGGCGGTCTGGTGGGCGTGACGTATAACGTGGAAAAAAACAAGTGTCAGGTGCGCTGCGTTATCGACAGCGACTGCACCGTGGCGGCGCTGATTCAGTCCAGCCGCGATCAGGGCAGCGTCAAGGGCACCATCGGCGTCAACGGCGAGCCGATGTGCCGCATGTATTATCTGCCGGATAATTCGCTGCCCCGCCCCGGCGACGTGGTGGTGACCTCGGGCGTAGGGCTGGAATTCCCCAAGGGTATTCCCATCGGCTATGTGCGCGAAAGCACGCGCGGCATGGAGGATAACAAATCCTACGTGGTGGTCGAGCCGGTGGTGGATTTTCAGCATCTGGAATATGTGACGGTGTACCGCTATAAGCCCGCCTACGCCGAATCGGCGCAGAGCCGGGAGGTGAAGGCCGTCACCTCCCTCGAGCCCCTGTCTACGCCGCGCCCCGTGCCCACATGGCAGGAGGGCGTGGGTGATACATTCCATACGAACACGCCCGGCGCGCCGACGGCGACCCCGGCGGGGCAGACCGCCGCGCCCTCGGCCCAGCCGACGGATACCCCCAACCCTGCGGCAACCAATAACCCGAACGCTACGCAGCGCCCGGAGAACCTGCAGTATCAAACGGCGCCCGCGCCCGACAGCACCACGTCGCCCACGCCGCGCCCCACCTTTACGCCCACCCCGTCGCCTGTGCCGACGCCCGATCCCGGCGGCATGCATGTGGAGGAAGACTGAAGCGTGAAAGAGATCAAACGAGGCCTGAAGGCTCTGCTGCTGGCCGTGCTGGCCTATCTGACGCAGGCCTGCGTGATGGGCTATCTGGCCGTCGACGGCGTAACGGGCAGCGTCATGTTTGCCGTGCTGGCTATCCTGACGGTATCCTATGGCAAGAAATACGCTTTCTGCGCCTCCTGCCTGATCGGCATGCTGACCGAATGCATGCTTTCGGGCGTGAACGCGCTGTACCTGATCGCCTATCCGGTGATTACGATGCTTTGCGCGCAGGCGTTTGCCGATATGAGCGACCGCAAGCGTGAGCGCCGCCGCAACCGCATCGTCAGCCGCCTGCAGGACGGCAAAAAGCGCAAGCTTTCCCCGCGCCGGGAGGGCGATTTGCCCGCCCATCTGCGCGTTGTGCTCTGCGCCGGACTGATGGACCTGATTCTGAACATTGCGCTGTGCGCGTACATGTACCTGATCGGCGTGGAGATTACCTTCACGCATGTGCGGCGCGCGGCCGCCGCGGTGGCGTATACCGCGGCGATCGCCTTTGTGCTGATGGTGCCGCTGCGCGCGTTTCTGGGCATGTATCCCCGGCGCAGGAGGCAGACCGATAAGGGAGGTGAACTGCTGTGAGAGACGAAATGCGGGGAAGCCGAAAGAAAAGAAGCAAGGAAAGCAAAATCAACGCGCGCTTTATCGCCTTTGCCGCCGCCGTGATGACGTGCTTTGCCGTGCTGGTGTACGGGCTGTATCATTTGCAGATTGTCAACGGCGATACCTACGCCGAGCAGACGGGCAGGCAGAGCATCAAGAGCATCTCCATTCGCGGCACGCGCGGCATGATTACCGATGTGAACTCCGTCGTGCTGGCGATGAGCGAGAAAACCTATAACGTTACCTTTTACCGCGAGAGCAACGACTGGGATTACCCCACCAAGATGCTGCTGGAGGCCATTGAAATCATCGAGCGCTATGGCGGCGCCATCGAGCTGACCGCGCCTGTGCGGCGCAACGCGGAAACGGGGCAATGGGAATTTAACTTCGGCGACGGCATTTCGGAAACCGCGTGGAGCAAGCGCGAAGACATGTTCCGCAGCAATAATTACCTGACCAAATCCAGCTACCCCACCGCGGAGGCATGCTTTACCCGCATGCGTCAGCGCTACGGCTTCACCCCGCAGGCGGACGGAACCTACCTGTTCCAATTGGATGCGAACGGCAATTCCGTCGTGCCGGACATGATTAACCCCAACACCAACCCGGTGGTGGAAAGCAGTGTGGTGGACGAGGCGACGGTGCTCAAAATCATCGCCATCAACGCCAACATGCAGGACAACCTGTTCCTGTCGCTGCCCATCGCCATCGCGCAGGACGTGCCCTACGAGGCGGTCAGCGAAATCGAGGGCCGCAGCATGTCCATGCCATGGGTGGGCGTGGAGGTAGGCGAAAAGCGCGTATATCCCAAGGGCACGCTGGCGTCCAACCTGATCGGCTATACCGGTAAGATTCAGAACGCCACGCGGTATTACAACGAATTGCAGCCCGCCGGCTACGCGCTGAACGACACCATCGGCCTGGACGGTATCGAGGCCAGCATGGAAAACTGGCTCACCGCCTGCATCGCGGAGCGCCAGGGACGGCGCGTGGTGGAAACCGACCCGAACGGGCGCGTGACCCGCACGCTGACCTATGAGGAGCCGACGGACGGCAATACCGTCAAGCTCACCATCAACGCCCAGTATCAGGCGGCGGCGGAGCGCTGCATCGAGGAAAACGTGCGCGAAACCCGCAAGGTGCAGGAAGAAAAAATGGCCGATTCCAAGTGGCTGGAAACTAACAAGAAGAAAATCGATTCCCGCAACTGGGAAAAATACCCCCTCAAGCTGGCCGACACGGGCGTGCTGATCGTGCTGGAGGTAAAAACGGGCAATATTCTGGCCATGGCGCAGTATCCCAATTACGATTTGAACGCCATGGCCAAGGGCGGCGATTCCGCGGCCGAGATCGTGCTGGACGAGCGCGGGCTGCTGATGAATTACGCCATCCAGACCCGCGCAGAGCCCGGATCGATTTTCAAGATGGTAACCGGCCTTGCCGCGCTGACCAACGGCCAGCTTACGCCCACGGAGAAAATCAGCGACGGCGGCCGTTTCATGGATTTCACCAATAACCGCGAGGACGCGCCCAAGTGCTGGACGAATTCGCCGTCGCAGCATCAGGACCTGACGATCGTGGAGGGGCTGGAGAAATCCTGCAATTATTTCTTCTATCGGCTGGCCTCCCGCCTGTATAAGATGGATAACACCGAGCGGCTGTACAAATATGCCGCGCAGCTGGGGCTGACGAGCAAAACCGGCATCGATTTGCCGGGCGAGCTGCGCTCCGTCGTGGGCAACCAGACCAACCTGTATGACCAGACGGTCAGCCTGAAGGAGCAGATGACCGATACGCCCATCATCGTCGCCAACGCGATCAAAAAGCATCTGATCAACTACGGCGCGAGCTACGGCATTGAATATGACAACGCGCGTCTGGACCGGTGCATCAAGCTGCTGATGGACATGGCGGTGAACACGAACTCCGACGACTGGGTAGCCAACGCGCGCCCGATCTTCATGACCGAGCTTGGCATGACGCGCACGATGGTTATGCAGGCCGCCCTGATGACCGACCTGTGGACGTACCTGAACACCATTAAATGGGGCGGCAGTCAGGAGATCCAGATGGGCACGGGCCAGTCGATCACCCTGCTGACGCCCATTGCGGTGTCGCGCTACGCGGCGGCGCTGGGTAACGGCGGCATCGTCTGGAACCCGCAGATCATTGATTCCATCGTGTCGGCCGACGGCGAGATCCTCTCGCAGCGCAAGGCAACGAAGTTCAACGAATTGGAGAACGTGGAGCAGTTCCTGCCCTATATCCTCAAGGGGATGGAGGGCGTGGTCGATGAGGGCGGTACCGCCAAATCCTACTTCAGGAAATGGAAGTATACCGCCAACAAGGTCATGGCCGGAAAGACGGGAACCTCGCAGGTAACCATCGGCGGCATCAAGCTGGATTTGGAGAATAACGCGTGGTTCATCGCGCTCACGCCCAAGGACGACGTGGAGCTGGCGATCGTATCCTTCATTCCCAACGGCTATGCGGGCGCGCGCGCCACGATTGCCGTGCGCGACTTCATCGGCTACTATCTGGACGAAAAGGAAAAGGTAGAGGAGAACATCATGCTGCCGGGCGGCAATTCGCTTGCCCCCTGAGCGGGCGCGCGCCTGAGAGGAGGACGGCCATGGGCAAAATGTTCGCCGTGATGAGCGGCAAGGGCGGCGTGGGCAAAAGCACGCTGTCCGCGGCGCTGGCGGTGTATTACGCGCGCAGCGGCCTGAATACCATCCTGCTGGACGGCGATGTGGGTCTGCGCTGCGCCGATTTGATGCTGGACGTGCAGGATAAGGTGGTATACGATCTGGGCGATCTGGTTGAAAAAAGGTGCACGGCGGAGCAGGCGCTGGTTTCGCCCGCCGGGCTGCCGCAGCTTTCGCTGGTCGCCGCGCCGCAGCTGATGAAGGCGTCGGAAATGAAAAGCAGGGAGGTGGCGCAGTGGATTACGCGCCTTGGCGCGCGGGCGGACGTGCTGCTGATCGACGCGCCGGCCGGTATCGGCCGCGGGCTGAAGAACCTGCTGGGCACGGCGGCGCCGGTGATTGTCGCCACGCCGGACGACGTTTCCGTGCGCGATGCGGAGCGGCTGGCGCAGCTATTGTCCGAGCGCGGGGAAACGCGCCCGGCGCTGGTGTTGAACCGTGTGAACGAGCGCCTGATCCGCAGCGGCGAAATGAGGCCGCCGCAGGCGCTGGCGCAGGCGCTGGATCTGCCGCTCGCTGGCGTGGCGCCCGAAAGCCCGGCGGTATACCGCGCGCTGCTTGCGCACCGTACGGCGTTGGATTGCGGCGACCGGGCGGTGCAGGACGCCGTGGAGCGAATCGCCGGGCGGCTGCTGGGGGCGGATGTGCCGCTGCCTGAATACGCGCCGAGCCCGGTTTGGCGTTTTTTCCATAGGAGGTGAAGAACCATCATGATGACGGAGCATAAACGATCCGCCGAGGCGCACTTTGACTGGCCGCTGCTGGTGGCGGTGTACGCGTTGTCGATTTTTGGCATTCTGTGTATTTCCATGGCGACTTACGACATGGACGTGAGCGACGGCGCGCCGCTGCTCAATAAGATCCTCAATTCGCGCTCGAGCATGTGGCAGTCCATTTTCTTTATGGTGTCGCCGGTCATCATCGGCGTTATCATGGCGATTCCGACGGAGATTTTCCGCGCGCGCGTGCGGCTGATTTATTTCAGCGTGCTGGCGCTGCTGATGATTACGCTGGTTGCCGGTCAGGTGAGCAACGGCCTGAAGGGATGGCTGAAATCCAACATTCTGGGGCGCTCCATTCAGCCGTGCGAATTTGCCAAGCTGTCCATCATGCTGCTGCTGGCGCGGCATTTGTCCCGCAGCGAAAAGCCGATGGGCAAGTTCCGCGATTTTATGAAGGTCTGCCTGATTGTGGGCGTTCCCTCGCTGGTTGTGCTGGCGCAGGGCGAAACTGGCTCGGTTATCGTCATTGCGTTTATGTTTCTGGTGATGATCTATTTCGCCGGCGTGGATATCCGCATCATCTTGGGCATTCTGGCGGTAGGTGCGATCGGCATCGGCGTGATTGTGGCCTACGGCCTAATGGCGGAGGATACGGACTACCGCATTCTGCGCCTGCTGGCGTTCCTTGACCCGCAGAAATACGAGCAATCCGGCGGCTACCAGATTCTTAAATCCCAAACCGCCATTGGTGCGGGCGGGCTTTACGGCGTGGGCACGTTCGTGCAGGGTTCCAATACGACGCTGGGCTTTGTGCCCGAAAGCTCCACGGACGCGATTTTCTCGGTCGTGGGCGAAAGCTTCGGCTTTGTCGGCTGCGCGGCCGTGCTGGGCGCGTATCTGTTCATTGTGCTGCGGATGCTGTATCTGGCGCGCTTCACCAACGATCGCTTCGGCCGGCTGGCGATTATCGGCGTGATGGCGATGCTGTTTTTCCATGTGTTCCAGAATATTGCCATGTCCATCGGCTATATGCCCATCACGGGCATTCCGCTGCCCTTCCTCAGCTACGGCGGCTCGAATTTCGTGACGAATATCACGGGTGTGGCGCTGGTGCTCAATATTACGCGCAGCCGCTCCGCTGCCTCAGTACTGACCATGCCCATGCCCAAATTCCGGGCAAGGTAACCCGCGGGCGTATGCGCGCCCTATGGGGGACGGATGATTTTGCGCCGGAAAGCCGGCTTCATAGGAATGAAAAACGCTCCGGTCTGCGGGCAGTCAAGCCTGCGGGCCGGAGCGCTGCTATGGGGCTTTTTATGCGTTTTCGGGAAATGCCTTCCCGCGGGAATGGATTACTGCGCCGTTTCGTCGCGCTTGGGCTCCAGCGCGGGGGCGAAGGCGCTGCGCAGCTCGCGATCCAGCGCGCGGTCGCGCGCGACAAAGTGCGCGGCGTTGCGAAGAATCTTCTGCACGTTTTCATTGTGGAAGGAATGCAGCGTTTCGTGACCGGGCTGGAAATAGAAAATCTTGCCGTAGCCGCGGTTGAAGCAGCACGCGGAGCGGAACACCTCGCCCGTTTCATACCAGCCGATGGCCAGCAGCGCGTCGGGCGCGGGAATGTCAAAGCGTTCGCCGTACATTTCCTCGGCCTCCAGCTCGAACCATGCGGGCACGCCGCGCATAATGGGGTGCGACGGCTCGATGACGAACAGGCGCTCCTTGTCCTTCATTTCATGCCAGCGCAGCGAGCACTTCGTGCCCAGCAGGCGCTGCATGATTTTGGATTCGTGGCCGGAATGCAGCACGATCAGCCCCATGCCGCGCAGCACATGGTTCTGCACCCGCTCGACCACCGCGTCGGGCACCTGCCCGTGCTTGCAGTGTCCCCACCAGACCAGTACGTCGGTATCCTCCAGCACATCCTCAGGCAGGCCTGCCTCCGGCTCGCACAGGTGCGCCATGCGCACGGAAAGCGCCTCGTCCCTGCGGAAAACGTCCGCAATGGCGGCGTTCAGGCCGTCGGGGTAAACCTCTAATACATGCGGGTGATTTTCCTGCTTGCTGTCTTCATTCCAAACCGTGACGTTCAGCATCGTTATTCCTCCGTTCGGTTTTTTTTCGCGCCTTCATTATAGCCGCTTTTGTCATGAACTGCAAGCCAAAATCCTGTCACTAAAACAGCGCGTTTTGTCACTCCTGAGGCTGAAGGAGGCGCGAGTGGAGACAAAATACATGGAAATGCTTGACAATTCGACCAATATTGCCTATATTAATGGTTGTACGATTGACGGAAGAACGGCATAGGGGGAAGACGACATGAAAAAGCGAGGGTGCCTGTATGGCAAATGCTTTGCGCTGCTGCTGGCGGTAGCGCTGACCGTGACGGCCTGCGCGAGTACGGAAAGCGCGTTCGACAAGGCCTTTTTCAAGGGCGCACTGCGGCTGGAGGAGCAGACGGCCTTCAACGCTGCCGTTGACGGCGCGCGCCTGCTGTCCCTTTCGCCATCCGGGCGGTATGCTGTCGGTGCGTATGATGCAATCATGGCGATTGTCGATCTGGAAAGCATGGAAGTCAAGCCCGTCATGACGGATTATGCCGGAAGCGCGAAGGATGAATACGGCTCGCTGGAGAGGTTTTCGAATTATGCGAGTCTGCGGCGTACCGCCCGCTTTGTCTGGTCGCCGGATGAGAAGAAAATCGCGGTCAGTAATTGGCGGGAAGTGGCCTACGATCTGAGGTATGTAATGAATATTTATGTTATCGACGTGCCGACGGGCAAGCTGCAGATGCTGCATGGCTGGGGAAACAAGCCGAGACTGGGGCCGGTTGGCGACGTTGTGAACGTATGCTTTTCTGCGGACAGTCAGGAGCTGTATTTTTCCAAGCTGCGGAAAGGAAATGCGCTGTATTTCGGCTCCTGCCAACTGAAAACGCGGCGGCTTGCGGAGCGTTATTTCACGGCCTTTGTGCCGGAGGGCATGCGGCGGGATGAATGGGCAAGCTACCTGAACGAGCAGCTGGCGCAGTCGAATAACGGCGGCCTTGATTGGATTACGAAGCCGGAGCGGGTAAAGGACGCAGACTGGGAAGCGTATCGAAGCAAAATGGAAAACGCTGAGTACGGCTATCCGGAGGCCTATCTGGCGCGCACCCCGGCGCAATCCTATGTCCGCGCGGTAAGCGACCGTGAAGACAGATGCTGTCTGGAGGTATACACCGCCGCGGGGGAACGCAAGGAATACCCCGTCCATGGGGTGCGCACACGCGCTCAAAAGATACTGGTTTCGCCGCAGACGGGCTGGGGACTGATCCTGTATGATACGTGGGATATTCCGCCGGAAGGAAATGGCTTTACCAATAACCGCCGTCAATTCCTCAGCGTTTTCCAGCCCGATCGCGGCATGCAGGGCTATGAGCAGGTCGTTCGGCTGGGCGACGCATCGCAGTGCGCCGCCGTGGCGCTTGAGAACGCGTCAACGCTGGCGACCGAGGTTCTGAATGCCGCGCTGTCGCCGGATGGGAAATATGCGCTGATTCTGACGCGCGAGAGCGACGAGAACGGGAAAACGGCGAGCGTTGCAATGTATGCCATGGCGCTGGAAACCAGAGAATGCAGGCGGGTCGAAATGCCGGCGGGCTTTGATAATGAGGCGAGATAGTATGTGCTGCTGGATGGGACGGACATTAGCGGACACATATTTCCCGATGGCATGCTTTGGGGCGGGCGCAATACGCTGCTGCTGGGCAGAAAATTCTATTCCTTTGCCGAGCCGAAAGCGGCGCGGTGACCGCCGAACGGCAGCGCATGCGCAGCGCTTTTCGCTTCTTTTGACGGCGCTGTCACGGAAAAAGCGTTTTTTGTCACTTTCGCGCCCCGCCGGACGCTCGACAAGCGCGCGCGGGCATGGTATAATAGGCATGATATGAAATTGCCGCGCGCAGAACCGGCGCGCGCCAGAAAAAGGAGGCCCCTCTTATGCCTAAGGACGCCGTACTCAGCCAGACGACTCAGCCCCTTGAGGAAAAGAAAATCGACGCTTCGAAGAAGCTTCGTGTCGGTATCATCGGCACGGGCTGGATTGCCGAGGCGCATATCGAGCAGTATGTCAAGTTTCCGGATGTGGAAATCGTGGCCATGGCCGATCTGATTCCCGGCAAGTGCCAGAGCTTCTGCGAGCGGATGGGCGTGGATTATACCAATATCCATTTCTATCCCGATCATCAGTCCATGCTGGACAATGAGAAGCTGGACGCGGTCAGCATCTGCACCTACAACGCCACGCACGCCCAGTGCGCCATCGCCGCGCTGAAGGCCGGCGTGAACGTGCTGCTCGAAAAGCCCTTTACCGTTACGGTGGAGGAGGCCGTCGAGGTGATGCGCGCCGAGAAGGAATCGGGCAAGCTGCTCACCATCGGCTTCCAGCCCCGGATGGATCCGAACATGAAGGAGATCAAGAAGATCGTCGAATCTGGCGAATTGGGCGAGATCTACTACATCCAGACGGGCGGCGGCCGTCGTCGCGGCATCCCCAACAGTACGTTCATTGAAAAGTCCACCGCCGGCATCGGCGCGATGGGCGACATCGGCTGCTATTCGCTGGATATGGTGCTCAACGCCATCGGCTATCCCAAGCCCCTGACGGTTACGGGCTATACCTCCAACTTCTTCGGCACGAACGTCAAGTATCAGGAGGCAGACCAGCTCCATACCGCGCAGGAGAACGCCGACCGTTTCAACGTTGATGATTTTGCCGCCGCGTTTGTTCGTCTGGAGGGCGGCATCATTCTGGACTTCCGTATCTCCTGGGCGATGCATCTGGACACGCCGGGCGACACGGTGATTCTGGGCAAGAAGGGCGCGCTGCGCATTCCCTCCACCGATTGCTGGAACGGCACGGTGGGCGGCGCCATGACCCTCTACACCGATATGGGCGGCCTGCAGACCGAAACCAAGCTGCCCATCCTGCACGCGGAAAAGGGCCTGTTTGAAATGAAGGTTCGCTCCTTCCTCGATGCGATCAAGGAAGGCAAGCCCGCGCCCGTTCCCTCCTCTCAGATTCTGTACAATCAGGCCATCATCGACGGCATTGTCAAGTCGGCGGAGGTGGGCCACGAAATCAAGATCGAGATTCCCGAGATTTAAGGCGATCCTGCCTGCGCGTCTTGGCGCGCCGCGCCCTGAATACAGGCGCAAGAAAAGCCGCTCTGCATAAGCGGAGCGGTCATCCTGTCAAAGAAGCCCCGTTGCGAGCGCGCAACGGGGCTTCTTTGACAGGATGAGGCGCCGCCAACTGGCGGTGCGGAAAAAGGCGCTCTATACCGAGCACTGCTCGGCGCAGGAGGAAATGCGGCAGGCTGTGGCGGTCAAGGCCAACATCGACCATCTGCTGGGCGTCACGGACGGCCAGCGCAAAAAGGAACAGGAGCGATAGCGCATGGTGACGCAGACAAATTGCTTTGGGCATGGGGCTCCCCGCAAAGTCGCAAGACTTTGTGGGGAGAGGAGGCGCAACAGAGCGGGCGGATTTTGGGACATTTTGTCCCAAAGTAGCATAGCGGAGTTTGTGCCGACGATTCCCAAAGCCGGGTTTGGGGAGGCTCCCCAACAAGCGTTTTTGCAGCCTGCGGAGATGCAAAAATAGCAGGTGTGGCTACACTTGCCCTGCTTGCCGTTAGCGCGTCCACCGGAAACTCTACGGAAAAACGGAGGCAGCGCCGTTTCTTACGCCTCCTCCGTTCCACGGTTTTCTATAATTGCATTGATAATCCCCTCGACGAGCCGCAGCTCGCTTTCATTGAGGAAATTAAGCTGAATGTTGATCCGCTTCTTTGCGGCTTCATCGGCTCCTGTATTCGCTAAAATGTAAGTGACGCAAAAGGGCGCGAAAAAGTTAGCAGGCTCGGGACAAAAAACGAGCCATTGTCAACACCGGAGAAATCCGCTACCCTTAGTTTGTGCTAAGAACTAAGGGAGGCAGCAGAAAGGTGTTAAGAACGGCTCAGATACAAACGTCCTGCTTTCCGCCGTAATCTTCCGCAGCAAAGCGCTGTGGAACATGATGGCGCGGATCATGGAGGATCATCGGCTGGTGCTCAGTTCTTATGAGATCGATGAATGCTACGAAGTCGTCGAACGGAAGAAGCCTTCATTGATTCCGGCGCCGGATCGGCTGTTTGAGAGCATTCCCTTTGAAATGGTTCACACCCCCCTCAAATTCTGCCGAAACACGGCTGGTTTACCATCCGCGACAAGGATGATGAAAAGACAGATCAACCGTCCGTCGATGTTTTTAAGTGGCCCATGACTGGAAATTGCTTTGAGACCGTGGGTTTCAGGCATTTCTCTTACCGCTGCCGCACTATGCCCATAAAAACCGGCGAACTCCACACCACTGCAACCCAGTTCCTTCAGTGTTCCCAGTACGCCAGACAAGTTCTTTTCTGCTTCCTTGCGGACCGAATAGAGTTGGTATGCCACAGGACGTTTTTCCATAATGATTACTCCCTTTTATAATATTTCGTTTCCTGTTACCGTCTTGCCAAGCATGCACAAGTTTTTTTCCAGCCTTCTTCAATGCCTGATGAGGCTGAAAAGATACTGCTGCTGCCGGTTACAAACAGATTGGCGCCCGCCGCTTCCATCTGAGGAATATGCTCATAGTTACAATTGCCGTCCACCTCGATAGGCAGATCGGCACGCCCCCACTCTGCCAACAGCATCCTGGCCCTGCGAATTTTTTCAAGCGCCGCAGGCACCATTTTTTGAGATGCGAAACCAGGATTCACGGTCATCACCAATAACATTCCGATAGATTCCACTATCTCCCGTGCACATTCCAACGGTGTGGCCGGATTCAACGCCAGTGCCGGAACAGCGCCACGCTGACGAATCAGATCCAAGGCACGACAGACGTGAGGCGTGCTTTCGTAATGAATAGAGACAATGTCTCCTTCACCGAACGAAAACCATGGGAGAATATTTTCCGGGTTTTCCACCATGAAATGTAAATCCAATGGTGTATGATAGCGTTGTTTGACCGCCCTGATAAGCTCCGTGGAAAGCATCAGATTTGGCACGAAATGTCCATCCATCACATCGCAGTGAAAATAATCAATCTTCTTTTCCTCCAGAAAATCCAACTCTTTTTTCATTTCGAGGGGATCAGCGCACATAATGGATGCGGAGAGTTTTGACTTCATTTGTTTGCCCCTTTCGTTTTCCCTTTGGCTTATCCCTCGAAGGCTTCCCGAAGAAAGGCCGCGCCAATCACAGGCGCATCCGGCCCCAGCAGCGCAGGCCCCAGGTACAGCTCATCTGTCAATGCGCGCTGATAGGCTTTTTTCTGAATTTGAGCTATCAAAGGTTTGACGAATAGCGTATCCTGAGCGGAAAGGCCACCGCTGAAAAGCACAGCGTCTGGAGAAAGCAGATTGACCACGGCGGTCACTATATTAGAGACGTCTTCTACGGCTTCATCGATCACTCGCAGCGCCTTGCTGCTTCCTTTGCTTGCCATATCGAACAGTTCTTCCGTCGTTTGGCAGAGTCCCAGTTCACGAGCCGTGCGTGCCATACCCGTTCCGGAAGCATAAGCCTCCATGCAGTCATTTCGGCCGCAGTTGCAAACCCTGCCTGTATTTCGGACGGGGATATGTCCAATCTCTCCCGCTGTGCCCAGTGCTCCATTCCATATTTTTCCATTTATTACGACGCCGCAGCCGATGCCTGTGCCCAGGGTAACACAGATCACACAGCGCTTGCTCCGCATGGGTGGATTTCGAAATTCAGCCCATGCCGCCGCACGAGTATCCTGTGCCAGAAACGGACTGATTCCCATTTCTTCTTCAAAAAAAGCGGCAACTGGCTCATCATGCCAGCCAATATTGGGAGCGCACACGGCAATTTTGCCTGTTGCGTCTACAGTGCCGGGGATTCCGATGCCCACAGAGTCCAGGTGTGCCGCGCCGCCTGCCATTTCAGCTGCCTTTCGTGCTGCCAGACAGATTATTTCCCGACAGGGACTGTTTTCACCGGTAGCGATTTTCTCTTTCCGGAGAATCCGGCCCGCTTCATCTACGGCGGCTACCACCGCTTTGGTTCCTCCAATGTCAATGCCAATTCTCATGGCTGGAACGTCTCCTTTTCAATTTCAGACAGCATATCAATGCGCCGCTGATGCCTTCCGCCCTCATAGTCCGTATTTAGAAACGCATCTACAATCTGTTCTGCCACTGCTTCGCCGATCACGCGCGCTCCCATGGAAACCATATTAGCATTATTATGGAGCCGGGCCATATAAGCGCTATAGGATTCGCTGCACACTACCGCCCGGATACCGTTCACCTTGTTAGCCGCTAATGAAATACCCACACCCGTGCCGCAAACCAGCGCGCCGTAATCCGCTTCACCGGAGATCACCAGCTGCGCCGCTTTGTAGCCATAGACAGGATAGTCCGTGCGTTCCTCGGAATCAGCACCCACGTCTATGATCTCATGTCCTTGCTGTTTCAAATATTCTATCAGGTGACGTTTCAGCGGAAGCCCCACATGATCGCTTCCAACTACCAGCTTCATTTGTTTGCCCCCTCAAAAATCATTCATTTGAAAAGTCCGTCCGTTCCTGCCTGGAACGGACGGACGCGGGTATGCTCTCTTACTTGGCCAGATAAGGCTCTCCGTCTTCCATTTCCATACTAATCACGGACTTCATGAAGCTGCCGTACTTGGTTTCCATTTCCTCCTGCGCCTGGTCGAACCGGTTCATGGGATAAACCATGGTGGGAATGTCCCGATAGTTCCATTCGCCGCTTTCCAGCATGCGCACGGCGCTTTCCGCACCGGTTTTACTCAACCATGCTTCACGAGGATGGGTATTGTGCATCACGATTGCCTTCACGCCCAGCTGCTGCATATCTACCTCACGCTTGGGGCCGGTATGATACGCGCCTACACATAAAAGCCCGCACATCCTGGTCAGACGGATCGCCGTATCCAGTGATTCGTTGCTTTCACCCCACTCGCATACCACCTCAAAGCCTGCCTCCAGAGGATTCTCCACTTTCGCATCCGTAATGAACTTTTCAATAGCCTCTTCAGGAGAATAAGCTTCCGCCGCGCCATACTTCAGCGCATCCTGACGGCTGCTTTCACGAATATCAACAGCCACAACATGAAAGCCGCGCAGTTTCAGCAGGCTGATAGCGCCACAGCCCATATAGCCGCAGCCCACCACACAGATGGGAGTGCCCGGCATCGTGTTTTTCACCTTGCTCACGGCGCTGAACATGCAGGATAGCGGCTCCACAATCAGGTCTTCATCACGGATATCATCCGGCAGCTTGATGATAGTGCTCTCGCTTACCTTGGCCGCCTGATATTCCACCATAGCGCCCGCACCGGGAAGCGTGCTTCCCCAAAGGCCGCTGACACGGTCGCCCACATTGTAGCCCTTCACATTTTTGCCCACTTCCACAATGACGCCCATGGGTTCATGACCGAAGCCGGTCGGCTGCTGGGTATGCGCCCAATCGTAATG
>CAKTXZ010000006.1 GCA_934632155.1 uncultured Clostridia bacterium
TAGTTCTCCGTCACGTCCGTGCCGGTCGCGTCCACAATCTTCACTTCGCCGGTGAATACGCCTTCGTATTCGTCCACGTTCTGGCCTTCCGCACGATAGCTCAGCCCGCTAAAGCGATGCCCCGACACAAGGCCGATATTCTCGATGCCTTCGATGCGCTGCAGTGCGCCGTTATACGGCAGGGTCTTGCTTTCGCCCTTGAATTCAACCGCTCGCGCCGTGATCCGCATCACGTCGTCGATCACCAGGAACGTCACATCGAAGTTTTCGTCCGTATTCCGGAAATCTTCCGGCAGAACATTGAGAGGATATACGCCGACGTTCGTTCCCCTGGCCGGCCAATTCGTCATATCCGCCGCAATGTTCCTGCCAAGTTCCGGAACATACATCGCATCGGAAGAAGCAATCGCCTGAATGCCTGTGCGGGTCTGCTCCGCGCCGTTATAGGTGTACTCCGCGCTGTTTTCCGTAACCGTGACGGTTACGGGGCGCTTCTTCACCTCGACGTAGCCGTCTGTGAGCACGGCAATGGTCACGGCGTAGTTTTCGCTGGTGATGACGAAGAAATCCTCGTTCAGCCCCATCGTCGTCTTGCCTGCGTCCGTCCGGGCGGCCTGCGCCGTCTTGCCGTCGGCAAGGGTAATCTGCACGCCGTCATACGCCGCCTCATCGGAAAGCGACCAGCCAAAGCCTTCTGCCGTATGCTCGTTGCCGTCATATATCGCCGACGCATTGTTGCCTGTAATCGTGGCGGTGATCGGCTTTCGGGTAATGGTCAGCTTGCCGGGAATGACGCTTGCAACGATATACCGCTCGCTGCCGTCCACCGTGCCCACAGCGCCGTCTGAGAACGCCGCCGCATACTCGCCGGCGTCCGTTCCCTTCGCCCCGGCGGTAACGCCGGCAAAGGTCACGCCCTCGGGCGCGCCCGTATAGCCGTCGACCGTCTGTTCGGCGCCGGTATATTCCTTCGTGCCGCCGTTGGCGGTCAGTTCAACGTTCTTATAATAGTAGAAAATGATTACATTGTTTTCCGTGCCGATGGTGATGCTTCCGCCCTGTCCGGGCACCAGCGTGTAGCCCTCGACAGCAACGGGCGCTTCCTGCGCGCCTTCACCATAGGGAACAGTCGCGTGATACGTCTGCTTATCCACCGTTTTGCTGCTGGCGACCGGCGTGGTCGTGCCGTTCCAGTAGTAGTAGACGGTATAGGACAAGTCGTTTCGCTTCGAATAGGTGACCGTTACCTCGACGTTCCCCGTCATCGTCCCGGCAACGGTCGATGGATCAGCCGTATAGCCCGGGATGGACGGAGACGCCACGGAATAGCTCGCGTTATAGACGACCTCCTGATCGACATAATCCGGCGCGGCCGTGCCGCCCTCTTCAAAGACATAGTGAATCGTCAGAGTAAAAACATTCCTGCGATAGTAGACGCTGGCAACATTTTCACCCGTGCCGATCGTCATGGGCAGGCCCTCGGTATGATCGAAGACATAGCCCTCGGGCGTTTTGTCCGTATAGTCGTTGACAGCCGCGCCAAAGTCCGCCGCGCCGGTTTCGGTGGCGAAGGGGGCGGTTTCGCCGACTTTATAATGGTTGATCGTATAGGGATACTGATTCACCCTCCAAACGGCATAGAGCACATTGGCGTCAACCTCGTCCACGGTGATGGAAGCGCCGTTGTCCCAGGCCGGTTCGGAAGCGTTTTTGTCGGTGTTCCAGCCCAAGAATTCATAGCCCTCGCGGGAAACGGCGATGTTTTCGCCGACGGTATGCTTCTGATTCTTGTAGAGCATCACCGTGCCGCCGCCCTGACCGCCGTTGGGATCATAGATCAGGGGCAGCTGCTCGTTCACGTCGCCATAGGCGGCGGTCAGCGTCAGCGTATTGGCATTGTCGTCCAGAAGATCTTTTTTGACGACAACCGTGCTGTTCGGGAAATAGCGCTGGCCAGCCTTATCCTGCCAGCAGATAAAGACCTGCTTGCCCTTTTTCAAATGCGAGCCATCCTGAACGTCAGCGTTGGCATTCTCCGCGTACTTTTTGCCATCGGAAACCGGCGCGCCCTCGCCGCCGTTCAAAGCATACGCGATGGTATATTGCGCGCTGCTGGTAAAGTAGGGATAGAGAGCGATATTCTCATAGATGAGCGTATCGAAGTTGAAGGGATGGTAGCCCTCGCTGCCCGGCGTGGTCGACCAGCCGAGGAAGCTGTCGTAGCCCTCCGGGATAACCGGATCCGGCAAAGCATTCTTGTCGATTTTTTCACCGTAGTTTACCACCAGCGGAACGCCGCCGTTGCCGCCCTCCATGGTGACATAGTATTTCGCTTGCACCGTGGGCGGATCCCACTTGGCATAGACGGTGATGTTAAAGGCGGGCATTGTCCTCCCGCCGAAGGAATAGTTTTGCGTCAACGCCGAATCGGCGCACCAGCCGCCAAACGTATAGCTGTCAGGAAGGCTCGCCGGGCGCGGGGGAACCTCTGCGCCCGCAGCTGAAATATCCGCCTGATACTGGTAGGACGCTGTTTTATACGGCATACCCGCGTTGATATATGTGATCGTATAGCGGTTGCGGGTATAGTAGAATTTGGCGTTGTTGTAGTTTCCGCTGTTCGCTGTTCCCTCTTTATAGGTAAAGCCAGTGATCGGGTACTTGTCCTCTTGGCTAACAGTGTACCCGGTTCCGGGCGAGGTGTCCGAATGGTGCAGCTTGTAGGTAACGCCATTGTGGACTGTTCCAGTTTCCCCGTCCAGAACCTGAACATAGTAATACGCAGTTTCTGAATTCTGACCGGTTTTGGGGCCGTAGAAGCTCGCGCCGTTCAAAGGCATGGTGTCGATATTGACCTGAGACGTGTTGCCGCCATGTCCTGTGATCCACGTGCTGCTACCGTTATAGGTCGGCCACTTGTCGCTGATCTGCGCGCCATACTTCGCGGTGATGCGAAGATCTGTATACTCGGTTGGCGTACCAATGGGATATCCCCCAATGGTCGGATTATTAAAGAATTTTACATCATATACATTCCGCTTATAAAATACGTTCACGATGGTCGAGCCGTCGCCCTTAATGGTTTCCTGGGCAATGGCCTGCGCCGTGAAGCCGGCCTGTTTCCAGACGTCGCCGCCGGCGATTTCCTGCCATTCTCCCGAGGCCAGCGCCACCGCGGCCGTTTGGCCGCCCGTCAGCCCGGTTTTCGCGACGCTCTTCATGAAGGAATACGCATCGTCGTTCGGGTTCTCAACCCAATAGACGACGGTGTAGCTTACCTGCTCAGGCTGCCAGACCGCCTTCAGGCTCAGCGCGCTGTTCAGCATCCCGCCCCATGTATACTGGGTTTCGCCCTGCGCCCAATAGCGGAAGGTATAGCCCGGACGGGTCGGCGCCTCGGGCGCGGCCGTATTTTCGTTCGGCAAAACGAAGATGGGCGGCTGGTAAGTACCGCCATCGCTGTCAAACTCAATCCAATGGCCGGATTCGACCTTCGGATACAGCAGCACATTTTCATTCGCCAGCACAACGGAGGAAACAGGTTGGGTAAGGCCGGCGTCCAGATACCAGCCTGTGATGCCCTTCTCCGGGTCGACAGCGAAGGAAGCGTCGGCCATAATTGTTTCGCCGGTCGCGCCCTCGCGCGTCTCGATCACGCGCCCGTCCATATCGAGGAAGAAAACATAATAGACCTGCGTGAAGGCAGGCTTATATATCTTCACTTCGTCCTGCGTCAGGCCGGTGATTACCTGATCGACAGGCGCAGGGGTCACTCCGTCCTCGGCGTCGACCCAGCCGGTGAACCTATGTCCCTCCTTCGAGGGCGAGGCAGGGGGAATCAGCGTTTCGCCGTTTCGCACATATTGCTGCGCGACGGCGTCACCCGCTTCATTTTGGAAAATGGCATGAAGCGTAAATTCGTAGGGGCGGACGGAGCGCAGGGAAAACGTCTGCGTATCCTGATGCTCGCCGCTGACCGTCACTTCGTCCGCCAGCGCCGCCGTGGGCAGGCTGGTGACGATCATGAGCACCGCCAGCATGATGGCGGTATACTGCCGAAGCCTGGCTTTCATGATTCTTCATCCTTTCTTGACAATGCATCGGTTTCCCGAGGGGATTCCGCAGGGCGCGGCCTCCGTCCCCCGATTATTGTACCACCTTTGCCTCCGTTATATTGACCACAATCCGCCACGAGGCGTTGTAAAGCGCCTCCGTCAGGCGGAAGGAATACGTAACGGCGTTCAGCTGACCGACGGGAACCCAGTCGCCGCCGTCGCTCATTTCCCACTGCAGGGTGTAGACCAGATTCTCGTAGCCGTGCAGCGAGGCGGCCAGCGTGACGACCACGCCGGCGTGCAGGCTGTCGCCCTCGAAAATCGCGTAGATGTCGATGTAGCGGGAAGCGTCGAGCGCGTCGGTGATGGTAGCAATCTTGACCCCCTCGTGCTCCGCGGGGGTCTCGGCCTCGGGCGCGTCAGCCGCAGGCGCGTCAGCCGCGGGCGCGTCGGCCTCGGGTGCGTCGGCCTCGGGCGCGTCGGCCTCGGGCGCGGGCGCGTCGAATGCGTTTGCTTCATTACAATGGGTATCCGGATCATTGGCGTCCGGCAAGGCGTCCTCCGGCACGGCTCCAGCCGGCAGGCCGGCGGGCATATCCTCCGCCAGGGCGACGCAGGGCGCGCAGAGCGTACCGCTGCATGCCAACACGAGCGTCAACAGAAGCACCAGAAATGTACGACGGTTCATAAAACCCCTCCTCAAGATATTGCTGCGATATCCACTATGCGACGCAGGGTGCGCATCCGCGCGCACGGACATGCTCGCGCCACAGGCGCACATAGATGCATATGCAAAGAAGTCTTCCGCATGCACACAAAACGCATTAGCGACGGAAGGCTGGAATGCCATGTCTGGATTTGATTCAGACAGCTTCATTATATCCGTTTGGAAAGAAAAGTCAAGCAATACACAGGGTTTTTCAAGGCCATATTGTTAGAATTTAGAAACATTTCGCCTGTATTCTTCGGGGTTTTAAGTTTTTATATGCCTTATCTGCAGGAAAGCACACAATATCTGGTCATCGGCTTGAATGTGCGGGCGGGAAGCAAGGAGAACAAACGTTTCTATGAAAAAACTGGGTCGTTTTTTTTTTTTTTTTTTGTAACAAAATTGTAATGCTTTGTTCAATATTTTTTCGTGCGCGTCGCTTTGTTTCATTCATTTTTCGACATTTTTCGTGAAAAAGCTAATATTTTGCACTCCGGCGTCAGCTTTTGTATACAAATAGATCTAATTTTGTATATTAGGTCCGCCTGTTCGTACAATTCGGTCGCTTCCTTTCAGGCGCGGCCTGCGCCGCGACCGGCCTTCGGACGTCATCCCGTCGGCATACCGGATTCCATTTTCAGGGGCGCGCACGCAGCCGTTGTTCAGACCGAATTTCACCCCCGCATCGCGGATGGCGGTTCGACGCCTGAGCGGAAAATTTTCCGATCATCGATAATTTTCCCGTTTACACCGCATACTACCGACGAAAAGCGAGGTGTGAGCATGCTGTATCTGCAGCTGAAGGAACGCGTCGTCATCGAGCCCGGGCAGGCGCTGCGCGTGGGCGACGTTGCGGACGCAATGGACAGCGGCGCGGCGGCGGCGCTGGAGACGCCGATAGATTTCTGCCGCGCAAAGGGCGTTTGGCGCTTGCCGGCCATCGCGGTTGTCAAGGCGGTGCTTCCGCAATACCCGGACGTGCGCGTGCTGGGCGCGGACACATGCTATGTGCATGTCGTGCCCAAGGCAAGGCGAAACCGCACCCAGCCTCTTCGAACGGCCGTCGCCTTTCTGTTGCTGATGATCGGCAGCGCGCTGGCGATCACATGGTTTCACGCAGACGTTAACATGCTGGACGCGCAGCAGAGCCTGTTTCGCCTCTTCACCGGGCATCGTGCGGAAAACACATGGCTGATTACCATTCCCTACGCCGCCGGCGTTTTCCTCGGCGTTTCACTGTTCTATGCGCTGCTCGGGCGCAAGGAAACGGTTTCGCCGCTGGAAATCAAGCTTTCGGAATACCGGCAGTCGGCGGAGGAAGCGGCGGGGAAAACGCCATGATCGAAATCGCAATCGGCCTGCTGGGCGGCGCGACGCTGGGGCTGTGCGCAGCGCCGCTTTGGCTGGCGCTGCAATTGCCCATGCGGACGGCGGATATCCTCAAAACGCAAAACCTGCGCCCGTGCGCGTGGGCCATGACGCTGGGCGCGGTCGTCGGAAGTCTTTCCCTTTCCGGCTTTTGCCCCGACGCCATAGGCTGCTTTGGCATGTTATGCGGCGGCGTGTTTGTCGGCATGCTGGCCGCCGCGCTGACGGAGGCCGTCGACGTGGTGCCGGTACTGTTTGACCGGCTGAGCGTCACATCCGACATGCGCTTTGCCGCCGCTGCGCTGGCAATCGGAAAGGCTGCCGGCGCGATCGCCGCCGGCCTGATGGGAGTGTGAAACGTATGGGAATCCAGTCCTTTCCCCATCCTCTGGATTATCTGCCCCGGCCGGGCAACCGGGAAACGCGAACGCCCGGACTGACGGGCGGCCTTCAAATTCGGTATGAAAGGAAGTTGCGCAGTGGAATTCTTCAAAGATGGAAACAGAAAGAAAACGCTTGAGCAGTATGCGCAGATCGTTCGGCGGCTGACGCCCAAGTCCCAATTGGGGTTGGGGTGCCTGCGCGCCTTCTGGGTCGGCGGCGCGATCTGCGTGTTGGGGCAGATCATCGCGGACGCGGGCGCGGCATGGCTGGGGCTTACCACGGCCGGCGCGCAGATGTTGGGCTCGGTCGGGCTGGTCTTTCTGACCGCGCTGCTCACGGGCGTCGGCGTGTTCGACCGCATTGCCCAGTACGCCGGGGCCGGCACGCTGGTGCCCATTTCGGGCTTTGCCAACGCCATGGTATCGCCCGCCATGGAATTCAAGCCGGAGGGCTGGGTGCTGGGAATCGGCGCGCGGCTGTTCACCATTGCCGGCCCTGTGCTGACCTTCGGCATCAGCGCTTCGGTGCTGGTGGGCGTTCTGTATTACTTCATCCAATGGTAAAAGGGGGCTTGCGCATGCCTACATCCCGAATCGGCAGCCAAACGATTATTTTCAACCACGCGCCGCGCATTCTGGCCAGCGCAGCCGTCGTGGGCCCCAAGGAAGGGCGCGGCCCGCTCGGCAAGCAGTTTGATCTGGTCGTGCCCGATGCGCTTTTTGATCAGGATAGCTACGAGCAGGCGGAGCGCGCCATTTTCCGCGAAGCCTGCAACCGCTGCGCGGGCAACGCGCGCGTCGAGGCTTCACGCGTTCAGGCGCTGCTGGGCGGCGATTTGCTCAACCAGATCATGGCCTCGTCGCTGGCGGCGCGTGAGCTGGGCATTCCCTTTCTGGGGCTCTACGGCGCGTGCTCAACCATGGCCGAATCGCTGATGCTGGGCGCGATGCTCGTGGACGGCGGCTACGCCTCGCCCGTATTATGCGCGGCGGGAAGCCATTTCTGTACAGCGGAGCGGCAATACCGTTTTCCGCTGGAATACGGTTCGCAGCGCACGCCCGCGGCGCAATGGACGGTCACGGGCGCGGGCGCATGCCTGCTGGGCGAAACGGGCGATCGTCTCCCACGCGTCGTCATGGCGACGATGGGGCGCGTAGTGGATCTTGGCGTGCATGACGCAAACAATATGGGCGCGGCGATGGCCCCCGCCGCCGCGGATACGCTGGCGGCGCATTTTCGGGATACGGGCCGCACGCCCGCCGATTACGACCAGATTTTCAGCGGCGATCTGGGCAAGGTTGGCAGCAGCCTGCTTCGGGAATTGCTCTCGCAAAAGGATATTGCGCTGCCGGAAGAAAAATATGCGGACTGCGGCCTGAAAATCTTCGACCCAACGGAGGATGTGCACGCAGGCGGCAGCGGCTGCGGCTGCTCAGCCAGCGTGTTGAGCGCCTATATTCTCCCCCGGCTGCGCAGCGGCGAATGGAAACGCGTCCTCTTCATGGCCACCGGCGCGCTGCTCAGCCCGACAACCAACCAGCAGGGCGAATCCATCCCGGGCGTAGCGCACGCGATTATTTTGGAAGGAGAGGCATAAAAGATGCTCATGTATTTGAAGGTGTTTCTCGTCGGCGGGCTGCTTTGCGTAATTGGCGAGGCGCTGATTCTCAAAACCAAAATGACCCCCGCGCGGATCCTTGTTTCCTACATCACGGCGGGGGTTATTCTCAGCGCGGCCGGCCTGTACGGGCCGCTGGCGCGCTTTGCCGGCGCGGGCGCGACCGTGCCGCTGACGGGCTTTGGCCACGCGCTGGCGCAGGGCGCAATCGCCGGGGTTCAGGATCTGGGGCTCATCGGCGCGTTTACCGGCGGACTGACCGCCACGGCGGGCGGCATCGCGGCCGCAATTCTCTTCGGCTTTCTGGCGGCGCTGTGCTTCCGGCCGCAGCCCAAAACCTAAGGCAATGCCGCGCAATTGGTCGGCAGTGCGGCAGCATTCTTTTTGCCGTCTTTCGCCTGCAGCTTTTTCAGTCTGCCGCCGGTAAGACGTCAAAATCTGCAATTGAATCCGGCAAAAAACCGCTCGTTGCCCTGGCGACTCATTGGCGCGGCAGTCCTTCAAGCTATTTGGCCGTGTGGGTTTTTACATACTGCGTCGGCGTCATGTGATAATAGCTTTTGAACGCGCGATAGAACGTACGCAGGCATTCAAACCCAACGCCCATCGCCACATCCAGCATGGTCATATCCTTTTCAAGCAGCAGCTGCGCCGCCTGCCTGCAGCGCAGGGCGGAAAGATATTCGATCATCGAGCAGCCCAGATGGTCGTGGAAAAGCCGCGAAAAGCGGCTTTTGCTATATCCAAAATGCCGCGCGAGGCTTTCCATACGCAGCTGCTGCTGATAATTCTCCTGAAGATAGATCAGCACGTCGCGCATCAGCCCGCTCTGCTGGTTGCTGGGCTGGTCGACAAGGCCGACTCGGGAGCTCAGCAGCCCTAAAATAGCGTAGGAAAAGCCCTGCCCGGCAATCTCGTCGTAGCTTTGCAGGTATTGCGAAAGCATGGGCATGAGCGTGCTGATTTCCTCATCCTGCCGCGCGTCGTAAATCGCCTTGGCAAACGCCATTTTGTTCAGTTTTTTTTGCAGCGTGGGCACAAAGGGCAGCGGAATCGTCATCACCACCACGACGTTCTGCTCGTTTTCCTCGGTACGGTAGGCGTGCACGGCATAGCTGGAAACCAGCAGCAGATGCCCCTGCCGCACCGCATAGGTCTGGCCGTTGATGATCGCCGTCATCACGCCGGAAATCACGTAAACCAGCTCGATGCTGGCATGAAAATGCGGCATGCAGCCGTTGTTGCGCGACTGCCAGCAGGTCGTGGTTCGGCAGTTATCGCGCATCAGCTCGTATTCTTCTTCGGCCTGCGCCGATAGGTTCTTCATATGTTCGCCTCCGTTTTTTACGGCGTATATTCGCCGTGCTGCGGCAGATCACAGGAGGGAGAATGGCCGATGATCTGCTTGTAATAATGCGAAAAATAGGACATATTGCGAAAGCCGCAGCGCTGCGCGGCCTCGGACACATTGCACGCGCCGCTGCGCAGAAGCCGCCGCGCATCCTCGCAGCGCACATGATTCAAATAGTGTATCGGCGCCTGACCGGCGTATTCGGAAAAAACGCGGCAGAAATAATTTTTCGTAAAGCCCACGTTCCGGCAAATATCCTGCAGCGTAATGGGCTGCGCGTAATGGGCGTGAATGTAACGCATCGCCGTGCGCACGGCATGCGAAGCGCCTCTCTCCTGCGCCGCACGCCCCTCCGAGAGCAGGTGCTCGCGAATCAAGAGCACGAAAATCAAATCAATCATCGCCATGACGGCGGGGCGATACATCGGCTTTTCCGCCTTCGTTTCCATCAGAACGTCATGAATCAGGGCGGATATTCGCGCGTCGCGCACAACCTCGCGCAGCATCGGATTGGTGGGACGCATGCCGCGCTTGACCAGAGAATCCCTGTCCACCAGCAGGCAATCGTATTCCAGCCGCGGCGTTAACGCCGCGATGAAATGCATCACGCCGCTGCCGATAACCGCGACGTCGCCCGTCTGCGCCTGAAAACGATGACCGTCCAGCAAAAGCTCTGCCGTGCCCGCCGTGACGCTGATGAGCTCATAATTCTCATGCCAGTGCGCGCTGAAATGCTGCTCCGGGCAAATCACGTCGTGATGGCATATCACGGGATGCGCTTCGTCGCGATAAACCAGCTTTTCGTAAAGCATCAAACGCCTCCCAAAATAATTTTACGATAGCCGAGAGCAAATTCCAACATTTCCTTTCGCGCATGCTTATGATATACTATAACATAGTAAACGTCAAATCATTTTTGAGGAGGCATGTATATGAGCGATTTTTCCATCGGCATTATCCTCGACTCCTTCCGCAAGCCCATTCCGGAGGCGCTGAGCATCGCGCGTCAGCTGGGCGCGCAGGGCGTTCAGATCTATGCCACGCGCGGCGACATGGCCCCGGAAAACCTGACGGGACAGCGCCGGCGCGATTTTCTGCAGCTGGTCAAGGATAACGGGCTGCGCATCTCCGCCCTGTGCGGCGATCTGGGGCGCGGGTTTGGCAATCCGGAGCTAAACCCCGAGCTGATTCGCCGCAGCAAGCTGATTCTGGAAATGGCGAAGGAGCTTGAAACCGATGTGGTTACCACGCATATCGGCGTTGTGCCGGGCGATCGGAAGCACCCGCGCTATGCCGTCATGCAGGACGCCTGCGGTGAGCTGGCTGCCTATGCCGACAGCCTGAACGCCCATTTCGCCATTGAAACCGGCCCTGAAACCTCCGCTACGCTGCGCGCGTTTCTCGACGGGCTGCACTCCACCGGCGTAGCCGTCAATCTTGACCCCGCCAATCTGGTCATGGTCACGGGCGACGACCCTGTGCAGGCGGTGCACAACCTTGCGCCCTACATCGTGCATACCCACGCCAAGGACGGCGTACGGATCAGCTGCGTCGATCCTGAAATCATCTACGGCATTACCAACGGCGACAGCCATCCCGGCGGCAAGCCCGCCTTTGAGGAGGTGCCGCTGGGCAAGGGCAGCGTGCCCTACGACGCATACCTGAACGCGCTGCGCGAGATCGGCTATCACGGCTTCCTGACCATCGAACGCGAGGTTGGCAGCAACCCCACGGCGGATATTGAGCTGGCCGTTAATTTCCTGAAAGAGAGGATATAATCATGGATCAGAAGATCAAGGTCGCGGTCATCGGCTGCGGCGGCATTTCTCAGGTGCATCTGGGCGGCTATCAGAAAATTCCGGACGTAGAAATCTACGCACTGTGCGACATTAACGAACAGCAGCTGAAAAAGCGCGGCGAGGAATACGGCGTAACGCGCCTGTATACCGACGTGAACACCATGCTGGCCGAATTGCCCGAGCTGGACGCCGTATCCGTCTGCTCATGGAACAGCGCGCACGCGCCCTGCACCATCGCCGCTCTGAAGGCGGGCAAGCATGTGCTTTGCGAAAAGCCCATGGCGCTCAACGCCAAGGAAGCCGAGGAAATGCTGCGCGTCGCCAAGGAAAACAATAAGCTGCTCATGATCGGCTTTGTGCGCCGCTTCGGCAACGACTGCGCCATCCTGCAGGATCTGATTGGCGACGGCCAGTTCGGCGAGCTTTACTATGCTAAGGCGACCTACCTGCGCCGCAGGGGCAGCCCGGGCGGCTGGTTCGGCGATAAATCTCGCTCCGGCGGCGGCCCGCTGATTGACTTGGGCGTGCACGTGATCGATTTGACCCGCTATCTGATGGGCAACCACAAGCCCGTTTCCGTCTACGGCGCAACCTTCAAGAAGCTGGGCGACCGTAAGGAAATCAAGGATCAGGCCGGTTATCAGTCGGTCTCCGCGGATGGCAAAAACGATATTTTCGACGTTGAGGACGCCGTTACCGCCCTGATTCGCTTTGACAACGGCGCGGTCATTTCGGTGGAAGCCAGCTTCTCGCTCAACATCGAAAAGGACAAGGGTGATATTGAGCTGTTCGGCACCAAGGCCGGCTGCAAGCTCGACCCCACGCTCAAGATTTTCTCCACCATGAGCAACTATATGACCAACGTGGAGCTCACCGCGCCCACCGCGCTTTCCTTCGACGGCCTGTTCGACCGTGAAATCGCGCATTACATCGACTGTGTGCGCACGGGCGCTCCCTGCCGCAATCCGGCTGAGGACGGCGTAACGCTGATGAAGATACTGGACGGTATCTACGAATCTGCCCGCACCGGCCACGAGGTTGTGCTGGACTGAACGAAAATCTTTCGCCAGACGAGCGCCCTTCACTCAAGGACGTTTTCTCCAAGGATATCCGGCTGAAGAGAATATCATGATAAACAAACGCTCCGGTCGCACGATCGGAGCGTTTGCTTCCGTCCACCAGCTTTCAGCGAATCAGGCCGTAGCGAATCTTCAGCGCCAGAATGCGCTCCACGCTTTGGTCAATGCGCTCCTGGGAGAGCGCTCCGGTACGAACGGCGCTCTCCAGCGCGTCGACCGCTTCGCTCAGGCTGCCGGGAAGGAGCAGCATATCCACCCCCGCGCGCACGGCCGCGACGGCGGCGTCTCCCGCGTCGTAATCGGTCGAAACCGCCTTCATGCGCAGCGCGTCGGTAATCACCACGCCGTCATAGCCCATTTCTTCCCGTAAAAGCGACGTAATAACCGCCGCAGAAAGCGAAACCGGCGCGGACGCGTCGATCGCCTGCGCGGTAAAATGCGAAACCATGATTATTTCCGCGCCCTGCTCAATCCCCGACCGAAAGGGAATCAGCTCCGCCTGACGCATTTCCTCAAGCGTTCTGCACGACGTCGCCTTGCCCTTATGCGTGCTGGCGCTCACAGCGCCGTGCCCGGGAAAATGCTTGTAGCAGGGGATTACGCCGCCGTCGCGCAGCCCGGCCGCCATACCTGCGGCCAGCGCGGATACCGTCGCCGCGTCTTTGCCGTAGGAACGCGCCGCAACCTCGGACGCATCCTCCATCAGCACATCCGCAACCGGCGCGAAATCCAGATTGATTCCCAGCGGCTTCAGGTAAGCGGCGATATACGCCCCCGCGTCGTAAGCGCCCTGCGCATCCCCTTCGTTCCCCAGCGCCGCCGGCGAAGGCGCATAGGAATAGCCCAGCTTGTTCGCAATGCGGGAAACGCTTCCGCCCTCCTCGTCCACGGCAATAAAGGGCGCGTACGCGTCGGCATTTTTCGCCGCGGCGTTGATTGCGTCCGTTAAAGCAATAAGCTGCGCTTCGGAAACAATGTTCTGGCCAAAGAGAATCACACCGCCCACGGGATACTGCGTCATAGCGGTTTTGGCATCCACGGCAACGCTTCGGCGTTCGCCTGTCAGCGCCTCGGGCGCAACGATGAAAAGCTGGCTGATCTTCTGGCGCAGCGTCATGCCGCGCAGCAGCACCCGCGCCTGACTGCGCGGATCGGGCGCGGCGTTCTCGTCCTCATCCTCCACAACGAAGCCGCCGTCGTCCCAAGCGCATACCGGCGCGCAGACGCAAAACGCCAGCACGCAGCAAATCACCCCGATCATCCACCGCCGCATGCACCCTTCCTCCTCGTTTTACGATAGCCGACATTCCTGCCCATTGTATCACGCCCGCCCGCCGCCCGCAACTGAAAATGCGGCGCGCAAATGCTTTTTTACAATCATGCCCGCCTCCTGTCTTTTCCCCCCACGAAAAAGCGCCCCGGATTCCGGGGCGCAGGCAAGCCGATGATGCCGCTTTGAGTATGCTTCACGCCTTGTCCGATTCGCCGCCATGCTCTGCACGGTCTTGGCGGCGCGCGCTCATTTCCTTTCGCACCAGCAAGTCGGTTTGTATATCCGAATTTTCGGCCATTTCTCCTAACGCATACAGCTTCATACAGCCGAGCCATGAGAACAGGGGCCCTAAAACCAACAGCACAAGGCCCGGAATAAGCAATCCTAACCCCGTACCACGCGCCCATGACCCGCCAAGTCTCAGCGTTTCCTCGCCGGCTATCGTCAGCGCAATTCCGCCCACGATGGACACAACCATGCCCACCTTGCAGCTGATTTTCGCCGTTTTCTTCATTTTGCTTCCGATGTTATCGTACAGGTTATTAAACATCCTTTTTGTCCCCTTCCTTTTTCTTCAGTAATTCGCTTTTATAGGCCTCCAAGGCCGGATAGCACGTGTTTTCAAGCGCTTTCTTTTCCTGCTCCTGCGACTTCTGCTTCCATTTTTGCTTCCATTGCGGGTCGAAGGCAAGCACCGCGCCCATTCCGCCAAAGGCGGCCATGGCGAAATTCGGCCATGGCGGCAGAAACAGCATCAGGCAGGACGCTGCGAACGCCACGTACTGATGCCATTGCGCTTTTTTGGAGATTGCGGCGCACAAGACCATCACATTATAAAGCAGAATATAGAAAGGCAAAATACCATACCAATCATTACGGCCTACCGCCAGCAGAACAATATACAGCTCGCCTATTCGCGTAAGCGCCGCAAGCACTGCAAGCACCGCAAGAATACTCTGGACGCACGCCGCCTTTTTCTTTCCGTAGCAAAGCCAAAAATTTGCGCCCAGCCACAGAAAGACAGCCAATACGCTAATGAGCGGCTCCACCCAAAACTTGTTTTTTCCATGGTATTGATACGATTGTATCAGATTAAGCGCTGTATGAACAATCAGCAGCACAACCAGCAAAATCAACCTTCTGCGGCTCATACATCGCTTGGCGTTTCTCCGTCTGCCCCGCTGCTGCGGAAGCCGCGCCTCGTTTCTTTCCACCGTCTCTTCCTCCCATCGTATATCTGATTCTGCTTTTCATGATAGCATAGTCAGCACAATTACGCAAGTGCGTATACGCGTTTGCGTATTTTTTTATGTGATCGTCAGCGAGGTGATCGATATGACGGTAAAGGAAGCGGTTGTCGCGCGCTTTGAGCAGATTCTGGCGCAGCGCGGCATGCGCCCCAACGAATTGGCCAACTGCGCGGGGGTAACGCCCTCGAGCGTATACAGCATGCTGGACGCGCGGCGCAGGGAGGTATCGGTTAATCTGGTCAAAAAGCTTTGCGACGGGCTGGACATGACCCTGAGCGAATTTTTCAGCGTTCCCCTGTTTGATGAATTAGAGCAGGAAATACAATAGCCCTCCGCCCCTCCGAAAGGCGCCGATCTTTCTTTACAGCCTTGCATTCGCAGGCGGATTGGCGTATAATGGTAACGGTTTCTCTGGATACTAGGAATGAATGAAATGAAGCAATTTCGGGAGGAAAGCATGAGCCGGCTTACATACGTCGTCAAGCGACTGGGCAAGATGGATTACCATAAAATGTGGGAAACCGCCCGCATGCTGCACCAAAAAACAGGAAAATCCACCCCGTGGCTGGTAGCGGACATGGCCAAGTGCGCGCTGAAATATAACGCGGGCTACATGGACTACAAAATCGCCGAGATGTATCGTCTGAACGACGCGCAAAAACGCACGGTTATTACCCGCGGCATCTCCAACAGCATCGTGCGCCGCATGAACGATAAGGCGTATTGGCACTTTTTCGACGACAAAACGCAGTTTAACCAAACCTTTTCCCGCTGGATTGGCCGTGACTGGATCAAGATCGACCAGAGCCTGACGCAGGAGACCCTCGCCGCGTTTTTGAAGGACAGGGACGCGTTTATTTTCAAGCCGCTGGAGGGCTCGAGCGGGCAGGGGATCGTCAAATACACGCAGGCCGATTGGGCGGATCTTCCCGCATTTTTGAATAAGCTTCAGCAGGACGGCCCGGCCATCGCCGAGGAAATCGTCGTGCAGCACCCCCAAATGGCGCGGCTGTGCCCCACATCCGTCAACACAGTGCGCATCGCCACGCTGCTGGGCGATAAGCGGGAGGGCGTGGTCTACGCCTTTTTGCGCATCGGAAACGGCAAGGTCATGGACAATGTGGACTGCGGCGGCATGGCGGCGCGCGTCGATCTGGAAACCGGCCGGCTCTTGACCGTCGGCGCGGACAAGCAGGGCAACCGCTATGAAGCGCATCCCATGACGGGCACGCCGATCGTCGGCTTTGAGATACCGTATTTTGAGGAAGCGAAGCGCATGTGTCTGGAAGCGATGCGCGTGGTACCGCAGGTTCGCTTTGTGGCGTGGGATGTGGCCATTACCCCGGACGGGCCGCGCTTCATCGAGGGGAATTCCTTTCCCAGTCACGCCGTGCCGCAGTTTGCCGCGCACTATCCGGACGGTATCGGCATTCTGCCAGAATTCCGGAAATTCATTGACGTTTGACCTTTCTGCACAAATTTACAAAAAACAGGCGCGGGCGGCGGGATTTAACCCTTCAAATGCCCGCGCTTGTGTGCTATAATTCTGTGGGATGGAAAAGCCTCCCACGGCCTTTCCCCTATCTTCACAGAAAAAACTGTGAAAAGCGGAAGAAAACCGCCGCCTGAACCGTTTTATGGATGTTCCCCCCATTGACCCGCAAAGGAGCTGAAAGCATGGATTTAATCAAAACGCTGCTGGTGTACATGATCATGCTGGTTTCCGCCGGAACGGAAGCCGCGCCGGCCGTTACCCCCATCCCACCCGATCAAATCCCGACGCCCTCGCCCTATGTGACGCAGGCGCCGACCCTTGCGCCGACCGTCGTCCCCACCGCCACGCCCTCGCCCTATACCACCCTGTACGTTGGCGACCGCGGCGAGAGCGTTAAGAAGGTACAGCGCCGCCTGAAGGAGCTGGGCTACCTTTCCGACAAGGTAGACGGTATCTACGGCCAGAACACCAAAAAGGCCGTGGAGCGCTTTCAGTATTATAACAGCCTGAGCGTAGACGGCATTGCCGGGAAGGCTACGCAGGCCGTTCTTTTCGAAAGCCGCAATGTCGTTACCGCCCCGCCGTACATTACCAAGGGGCCGACGCCTTCGCCCACGCCGCCTACGACCGTCGTCGTTCCAGTATACTATGTAGATCAGAACAATCAGCTGCTCAAGCGCGTCAACATGACCTGCTACGGCACGACCACCATCTACGCCAACAGCAACAACGTCGGCTCGAACTACACATTGATTTCGGCAAACGCCGTCACGGTTACCGTGCGCAACGGCGTTGCATCGCCTACCTCCGTTACCTTCCGTTATCAATTGCGCACAACCGCAACGCCCGCACCGTCCTCAGTCGTCGTGCCGGTTTACTATATCACCGATCACGGCGTAACCCTCTACCAGACCAGTGCGACCATCGCCTGCGGCAGCACCGCATATGTCAATGTTTCTCATGAGCTGGTCTCCAGCGACTATCGCCTGATTTCCTCCGCCTCCGTTGCGGTCACGGTTTCCTATTCGGGCGTTCCCACTCCCAGCACCGTTATTTTCACCTTTACCAAGGATGAGCCGACGCCGACAGCCGTGCCTGAACCGCAGTACGCGCAGATTCCCGTTACCTATCTTTCCGAAGGCGGCGTGCTGCTGAACCACACGACGGTCAGCGCGCGCTATGGCCAGATTACGGCGGTTTACGCCGACGCCACGCTGATTCCCGCCGGCTATTTCCTCGCCAGCGCCAGCCCGGTAAACGTGAGCGTGAACGCCTACGGCGGCGCATCGCCCGATCATGTCTACTTTACGCTCGCCAAGCGCACGCCAACGGCCGAGCCTGCCCCGTACCGCACCGTTACCGTATATTACCTCGACAGCGAGGATTCGCTGCTAAAGCAAATTTCAGTGGATGTGCCCGTGAACCAGCCCTATCGCATCTATGCAGACGCCTCCAATGTTCCGAGCGGATATCAGCTGGTTTCCGATTCCTACATTGACGTCTTCGTCGATCAAAGCGGCTCACAGTTCCCCGAGCGCATCGCCTTCCGCTACGCCGTGCCCGCGAACACGCCTGTTCCCACCGAAGCCCCAACGGAAGCGCCGACGCAGGCCCCGACCGAAGCGCCGACGCAGGCCCCCACCGAAGCGCCGACGCAGGCCCCCACCGAAGCGCCGACGCAGGCCCCCACCGAAGCGCCGACGGAGGCTCCGACCGAAGCGCCGACGCAGGCCCCCACCGAAGCGCCGACGGAGGCTCCGACGGAAGCGCCCACCGAAGCGCCGACGCAGGCTCCGACGGAAGCGCCCACCGAAGCGCCGACGCAGGCCCCCACCGAAGCGCCGACGCAGGCCCCGACCGAAGCGCCCACACCGGCTCCGACCGAAGCGCCCACACCGGCTCCGACCGAAGCGCCCACACCGGCTCCGACCGAAGCCCCCACGCCTGTGCCGACCGAGGTCCCCGCGCCGACGCTGACAGAAGCGGGATATGCCATTCAGCTCAACGGCGCGACCGTACCGCTGACTTGGTATCGCGATGAAAGCGGCGTGGCCATGATTAGCCTGCGTATGCTGGCAAGCGCCGCCGGTTATAGCTATACGCCCGGCGCAGCCTCCGTCCTTGCCGGTCATACGGTCGTTGCCGATTACAACATGAACGGCATTGTCAAATTGACTGTTGACGGCACGTCCTACAAAAAGAATGCCGTTGTCTGGAACAACGATCTGTACGTCAGCTGCGCTTTCCTGAGGGCGCTCGGCGCAACGGCTGATGCGTCCGGCGGCTCCTTTGCCGTCACATTCCCGGAGTAAAGCGCGCCGCATCTTATGGCATGGCGCTGCTTCCCTTCCCAATCGCCTTGCGGGCAATTCCGTTTCTCGGAATTGTCCGTTTTCTTTTTGCGCCGCATTCCCAACTTCCATACAAAAAAAGGCGGCGCGTATCGCCGGCCTTCCATGTGCTATAGCATCCGGAATAGCATTGTTTGGAAGCCCGCCCATCGCCGTGCATTGCGCGGCGCTCCCTCCGGCGTCGACAGGCCGCATTTCGTTAGGATTTCTTGTATCTTTCCAGCTCCTGCGCGCGGGCAACCGCCGCGTAAACGGCCTCCTGCGGAATGGGCGGGCATGCACGTCCCAGCGCGACATGCAGGAAAAACTCGCGCGTTCCCGCGTTTCCGGTCACATGGCTGTGGGTAATCTGCGCGGCGGCAGCGCCAGGCATAGCGTTCACATCCCGAATCAAATCCAACAGAAGCGGCGCGTAGCTTTCCTCCGCAATCACGCCTGTGCGCCGCGCCTGCGCATCGTCGATTTCAAACAAAGGCTTGATCAGACAGCAGAGCTCGCCCTGACCATGCAAAATCGCGGAAAAGTATGGAATCGCCTTGCGCAGGGAAAGATAGCTTACGTCCACCGTACCAAAATCCGGCCGCGGAGATAACGCAAGGAGGCCTTCGTCCCCAATGTTCGTCCTTTCCAGATTGACGACATGCGCATCCTGGCGCAGCTTGCCCATCAGCTGTCCAAAGCCTACGTCCACGGCGTAGACCAGCGCCGCGCCGCGCTGCACCAGACAATCCGTGAAGCCGCCTGTGGACGCGCCCGCGTCGATACACACGCGCCCGGAAACGGAAAGCCTAAAATCCTGCAGCGCGCCTGAAAGCTTAAAGCCGCCCTTGCTGGCATAGGGCAGCGTGCCCTTGAGGGTAACCACGTCGTCGTGACGCACCATCGCGCCGTTTTTGGCGATCTGCCCGCCGACATAAACCTCCCCCGCCATGACGCGTGCCGCCGCTTCCCGCTCGTTCGGGCATGCGCCCATCTCCAGCAGGCGGTCAATCAAGCGCTGCTTCTTCTGTTTCATGCTCTGGTTCCTCCGAAAATGGACAGGGCGCGGTGAAGGTCATCCGCTCGCCTGTTATAGGATGGGTAAAGGAAAGCGAATACGCGTGGAGCATCAGGCGCTTTACCGCCGGCATATGGCGACTGCCATAGAGCGTATCGCCCAGCACGGGGTGGCCGATGCTGCTCATATGCACGCGAATCTGATGCGTTCGTCCGGTAATAATGTGCACATCCAGCAGGGTTCGATCGTCAAAGCGGCGAAGCACGCGCCATTCGGTTTTCGCCCAGCGGCCATCGGGCACAACGGCCATTTTCTTTCTGTCCGTGCGGCTGCGGCCGATCGGCCTCTCAATAACGCCCGCATCCTCGCGCAGGCGGCCGAAAACCACCGCCCGGTAATGCTTTTCCATTTGCCGATCGGAAAGCTGCTGCGAAAGCGCCGCGTGGCTCTGATCGTCCTTGGCGACGAGCATCAGCCCGCTTGTATCCTTGTCCAGCCGGTGCACAATGCCCGGACGCATTTCGCCGCCGATACCGGAAAGGTGATCCAGATGGAACAAAAGCGCGTTAACCAGCGTGCCGTCCTCATTGCCCGCCGCAGGATGCACCACCATCCCGCAGGGCTTGACCACCACGGCCAGATGCGCGTCCTGATAAAGAATCTGCAGCGGCAGGTTCTGCGCCTGCGCGACGGCCGGACGAATTTCCGGCATGGCCAGCAAAACGTCCGCGCCGACGGCCGGCTTGGCCGCCGGCCTCGTCTCCGTTTCGCCGTTTACGGTTACACAGCCCGTGCGAATCAGCGCCGCGGCACGGGAACGGGTAATCGCTCCGTCGCCGGACAACAGCACGTCCAGCCGTTCGGCATTGCCTGTAAACCGCCTCGTCATTTCTTTTCCCTGCTCCAATCCTGCGGGCGGAAAAGCAGGCTAAAGCCGCAAAGCACAGCGCCCGCTACAATGCAAACGTCCGCCAAATTAAAAACATAAAAATGCACGAAAAGCAGCTCAAACATATCCGTCACATAGCCCAGCGTCACGCGATCCAGCATATTGCCGATCGCACCGCCCACGATCATGGAAACGGCAACCGGGGCCAGTCCACGCAGCCTTACGCCGCGCAGGCAGAAAACGCACAGCGCAATCACCGCCGCCGACAGCAGCAGCACAACGCCCGTGTTTCCTGTCAGTAGCCCGAACGCCATGCCCGTGTTCCGGGCGGGGCTGAGCGCAATTACGCCGGGAATCAGCGTGCAGGCGGTTTGCCCCAGCGTCATCTTCACAACGCGGTCCGCCAGCAGCACGATCAGCCCGGGGAGCCACCATTTGATTTTCATGTATCCTCCTGTCAGTCGATTCGCAGGCGAACAAGCGTTACAACCTGCGCCACAAAATCGCCAATCAGCGGCAGATTGCGCGCCGCCAGATCCTGCAAAAGCCAAAGCAGCGCCGCGCCGAGCACGGCAAAGCCTACCAGCGCGCCGATTCCGCGGGCCACGCCCTGCCAAAATGCGTCCCAAAGCCGGCGCCGCCTGTCGCTTTCAAAACGCACGTAATCCGCCAGATGCATTCGCTCCGCCGCTTCCACAAAACGCCTGAGCCGCTCCTCCGTCATGGAAACGCCTCCCTTTCATTGGAAGCGTTCCCCGTTGCCACTAACGTTAAACATTCCTTCAGGCACAGGCGGCCGGCGCCCGCTGCCCACGGCTGCGCTCCTGCAGCCGGTGGTATTATACCAAAACCCCCGTCGCAGCGCAAGCGGAACACGCTTCAAAGCGCGCGCATAGCATGAATCGCGGGGGAATAATTGACAGAACAATAAAAAAACATTACAATATATTTTCGAAATCATAAGGAGTGAACGGATATGGTTACAGCGAAATTCGGCGGCAGCTCTCTGGCGGATGCCAATCAGTTTATGAAGGTTCGGGATATCATTCTCTCCAATCCGGAACGCCGGTATATCGTTCCCAGCGCGCCGGGCAAGCGCGGGGCGGGCGATGATAAGATTACGGACCTGCTCTATGCCTGCCACGACGCTGCAAAGGCCGGAAAGCCCTTTCGCCATCTGATGGAGCGAATCAGCGCCCGTTATGTCGAAATTGCCGGGGAGCTGAACGTTCCGATCGACCTTAACGCGGAATTGGGCGCTATTTCCGAGCGCATCGGGGCTGGCGCGTCGCGCGATTATGCGGCCAGCCGCGGCGAGTATCTAAACGGCCGTCTGCTCGCCGCGTATCTGGGCTTTGCCTTTGTGGACGCGGCGGATGTGGTGCGCTTTGACGCGGACGGCCGCCTTCAGGAGGAGGAAACCAACCGCTTGCTTGCCGACCGGCTCTCCGGCGTGCGCTGCGCTGTTATTCCCGGCTTTTACGGCGCGGATGACGCCGGCGCGATTCATACCTTCTCCCGCGGCGGCAGCGACGTATCCGGCGCGCTGGTTGCCCGTGCGGTCAACGCCGATATATACGAAAACTGGACGGACGTGACCGGCTTCCGCATGGCCGACCCGCACATTGTGCCCGACGCGCAGTATATCGCCACCATGACCTACCGCGAGCTTCGCGAGCTTTCCTACATGGGCGCGACCGTTCTGCACGAGGACGCCGTTTTTCCCGTTCGCAAAGCGGGCATTCCCACCAATATCCGCAACACCAACGACCCCAAGCATCCCGGCACCATGATTCGCCCGAACACCGGGCGCGAGGACTACGGCCACATCATCACAGGCATCGCCGGACACAAGGGGTTTTCCATCGTCTCCGTCGAAAAGGACATGATGAACGCGGAGCTCGGCTTTGGCCGCCGCGTGCTGCAGGCGTTTGAGGAATACGGCGTGAATTTTGAGCACCTGCCCACCGGAATCGATACGTTGTGCGTCGTTGTCAATAAAAAGGAGCTCGCTCCCCATCGCGACGAGGTCATCGCCCGCATTCAGGCGCTTGTATCGCCCGATAAGGTTACGGTGCACGACCATCTGGCGCTGATCGCCACGGTGGGACGCGGTATGGTACGCGCCTTTGGTACGGCCGCACGGCTGTTTACCGCCATCTCCTCGCAGGGTATTTCCATTCGCACCATCGATCAGGGGTCAAGCGAGCTGAATATCATCGTCGGCGTGGATGAAAACGATTTTGATAACGCCGTGCGGGCAATTTACGACGCGTTTGTCCGCGAATGAGCCAAGCGGCACGCGGGCGCACAAGGCGTTCTTTCCGGCGGGAAGCATTTATTTTTTTCGCGCGAACGAAAGCGCCGCCTCCGGCACAGCAAAAACTTGACGAAAGTGCCAAATATTTGATATAATGGTTAAAAAGCAATGCTTTTAGTATATGTGGAGGGATATTTATGAATTTTCAGGGGAAAGCAGTTTTAGTTTATTTGGAAGAAGATAACATTGCGCGCGCTTTTTTCCGCATCAAGCCGCTTTTGACGGAGGACGGCCGCCCGGACGGCGATTTGCAGACTGCTTTTCCGGACGACGGTTATCTTCGCATCGTGCCGGATAAAAACGAGCAGCACACCTTTAAGGAAAGGATGCGCTCCCTGTGCGGCCTGTGCCTGATGGATCTGCGCAATCTGCCGCCGGAAGCAAACAAAATTCGTACCAACAAAAACTATTCCCCTACGCGCGGCGAAACAAATCAGTATATTATCTATTCCGACGCGATTCGCCCCTTGCCGGAGCATGGGCTCTATCAGGTAGTTGCCGAAGGCGACGTTGCCGCCGCCGTTACCCCGCAGGTGTACATTCGCAAGGGCGCGCTGATTCAGGGGCCGTTTTCCCGCGAAAACGCGCAGGCGACCGGGAACGTTCTTCATCTCCCCCCTGACAGCGGCAGCATTCATGCCGTCACGCTGCAAAACGATCAGGAGCTGCTCTTTTATTGGCCCAAGACGGTCGAAAGGCCAGCGCCGATCGAGCCGGCAGCGCAGCCGGCGCCGGCTGCCGAAGCATCGTCCGCGCCGCAGCGTCAGGACAATCTGCCCGTCAACGCCTACGATCAAATTCAGGAAATGAACGCTCAGCTGTCCGAAAACGCCAACCGGCTGGCCATGCCCGCCAAATCCTCGTTTGATTTTATGCCGGAGCAGCCCGCGCGCCCGCTGACCGGCACGCGCCTGTATCAGGCCCCCCAGCCTGCGGTTTTCCCCAAGCGCGCGCATAATCCCTTGATGGAAACCGTAGAGCAGCAGCGCTATGCCGCGCGCTACGAGGCGCCGGGCGCCGTGCTGCAAAAGGCCGCCGCGCTGCGCGATGTCGAAAACCCCATCGATACGCTCAAGCGCGCGCTGCAAACCATGTGGCAATCTCCTGAAACGCAGCAGCGCGCCGTGGATACGATTCTTTCCCAGTCCGGCATTCGTTCGCTGCTGGCCAAATCGATTACCGCCGGTACGCGCGACGTAACGCTCACCGCCATGCAAAGCCAGCTGCAGGAGCTTGAGGCAGAGCGGCTGATGACGCTGATGCAGCTGGACGATGTGAAAAAGAATCTAGCGGCCGCGAGGGAGGAGGCGCTCGGGACGCTTACCGGCGCCGAGCAGAAAAAGCTGGATAAGCTGCGCGCGGATCAGCGCCTGCTGGCAGAGTCGCTGGAAGGCATGCAAAAGAGCCTCACCGCGCTGGAGGAAAAGCAACGGGCTGCCGAGCAAACCATCGCCGCGGCGGAAGCGCTCGACAGCGTTCGCTGCGTCCGGCCCTCCGCTGGCGCGTCCTGCGAAAAGGATGCGTTGATTGGCCGCGTTCAGGCCGCGCTGCACGCGGCTGGGTTTGTCATGGATGCAGTCGACGCGCAGGCGCTGCTGACCGCTTACGCGCTGTCCGCGCAGGCCGTCGGCTTCTGTGCGCCTACGCACGCCGACGCAGCGCAGGCCCTGCGCGCCTTTGCGGCGGCTCTTGGCGCGCCCGTTTATGACGATGCGCAGCAGGGCGGGCAGCGCCTGTGCGTGCTTCCCGGCGGCACGACGCCCGTTTTTCTCACGAACGCCGAAAATGCTGACACGGTTACCGAAGGCGCGGTTTCGCTGGCGTATCTTTCCAAGCCAGGCGACGCTGCCGCTGCTATGCGCCGTTACGGGCAAGCCCCCTACGTCATGCTCTCCTTCCGCCCCGATCAGGATGCGCTTCCCGCAGCGCTGCCCGTGTATCCCGGCGTGGATCGCACCGCAATCATCCATGCGATGCTGACGGATAAGCTGCCAGAGGGTGAAACGCTCGCCGCGCTCAACGCCGTGCGCCGTGCGCTTGCCGCCGTCGGCAGTCCGCTTCCGCTCACGGTCGCCTCGCAGGCGGCGCGCTTTATCGCCGCGACGCAAAATGATCTGCCAGGCGGCGTTGCCGAGGCCATCGACCGCGCGGTGTGCTGCTTCATTGTTCCGCATATTCGCTTCTACAGCCTGCCCGCTGACGAACTGAAATCCGTGCTTGCCGCCATGCCCCGCGCGCTGCGCGAATTAAAAAACGCATGACCCACGAAGTCATTACCAGCCTGCAGAATCCGCAGGTTAAAATGCTGCGTACCCTGAACCGCGGGCGCGCAGAGCGTCTGGCAAACGGATTATACCTTGCCGAGGGCGAGCATATGGCGGCGGAGGCCGTCAAAGAAAAAAAGGCCAACGCCCTGCTGCTTGACAGCAGCGCGCTGGATAAGTATTCCGCGCTTATTGACGAAGCGGCGCTGTCGGTTTATGTGCTTTCGCCGCACGTGATGGCGGCGGTCTGCGACGCCAAAACGCCGCAGGGCATAGCGGCGCTGTGCGATTATCCGCAGGAGGAAAGCCTTTCTGCGCTTGGCGAGCGCATCATTGTGCTCGACGGCGTGCAGGATCCCGGCAACGTGGGCACCATTCTTCGCTCGATGGACGCGGCGGGCTTTACCGGCCTTCTGACGGACGAGAAAACGGCCGATCCTTACGCGCCCAAAACGCTTCGCGCCTCCATGGGCAGCGTTTTCCGCATTCCCATGGTTCGCAGCGAAAATTTGCCGCAGGCGCTTGATCGCCTTGCGGCGCTTGGGTATGCCCTCATCGCCGGCGATCTTCGCGGGCAGCCGTTTTATCGTCGTCCGGCGGTCGGAGAGCGGCTTTGCATCCTGATTGGAAACGAGGGGGCCGGACTCTCGCCCATCGTATTGGAAAAGGCGACGCTGCGGCTAAAGCTTCCGATCATCGGCGGCGCGGAATCGCTCAACGCTGCGGTGGCGGCTTCGGTCATGATGTATGATTTTCTTCGGGAGCGGCTGCTTTCTCACCCTTCGGGTTGAATGTCAAGCCCCAACAGCCCGGAAAGCATCACCGCCTGCTCGGGCGTGACCTTCAGCCCGCGCAGGCTTTTCATATCCGCAACCAGCCCTGTTATATCGCAGGTCGTCACGTTTAGCCCGCGAAGCGGCGTATCGCTGAATTCCGTGTGCCGCAGCTGACAGCGTATCAAGGTCAGGTCTGACCATTTCAACTGGTAAAATACGCTTTCCTTCATGGCGCAGGATGTGCAGGCCACATGCTGCGCCTTTGCGTTTGAAAAATTTGCATAGTCCATCTGGCATTCTTCAAAGCTTACGTTCATGAGCGCCGCCTGTGAAAACTGCGTGCCCGTCATACGGCAGTGCCGGAAAACGGCGCGTTGAAAGGTCGCGTTGATAAATTCCATGCCGGTCATATCGCATTTTTCAAACACGCAATCCACAAAGATCAATCGCTTGGCCTCGCATGGCGAAAAAGCGCAATGCGCAAACCGGCATTGGTGAAATTCGCAAATACGGCCGGGCATGAGCGGCAGCGTGTCCCGCTCAAAGGCGCAGCGCTCCACATCGCCGTTTTCGTCCTCGGCGCGTTCAACAGCCGTCGACAGGCTGGCCCGTACACAATCCGCCGTTTCCGATGTCATAACTGCTGCTCCTCTCGTTTTCTTTTAAGATTCTACACGGAATACGCCGCTTTTGCAAGCGCGCCTCTTGATATTTCCCCCGATACCGTCGTATAATAGACCTGTAAAACCGATAATTGAGGTGGACTGTATGCTGAACATCGAGGATTACCGCGGAAAGCGTGTGCATATGATCGGGATTGGCGGCAGCAGCATGAGCGGGCTGGCCGAAATGCTGCTGCGGGAAGGATACTGTGTTTCCGGCTCCGATAACGCAAATTCCCACGCGGTTGAGCGGCTCCGCGGCATGGGGATTCCCGTCGCCGTCGGGCACGACGCCCAAAACGTGCAGGGCGCCGATTTAATTGTTTTCTCGGCGGCTATCGCGCCCGATAATCCGGAACGCGCAGCGGCGCGGGCACAGGGAATACCGGAAATGGAGCGTTCGACGCTGCTGGGGCAAATGATGCGCGGGCACAAGCAGGCTGTCTGCGTCTGCGGCGCGCACGGGAAAACCACAACCTCCTCCATGATCGCCGAAACGCTGCTTGAATGCGGGCAAGACCCGACCGTCCATATCGGCGGACGGCTGGACGCGCTGGGCGGGGGCTCGCGCATTGGGAAAAAGGACGTTTTTGTCGCCGAGGCCTGCGAATTTCACGGCAGCTTTCTGGAAATGCACCCCACCGTCGCGGTCGTGCTGAATATTGACGCCGATCATCTGGATTATTATCGCGATATCGAGCATATCGAGGCCGCCTTTGGCCAATTTCTCTCGCTGCTGCCAAGCAGCGGCACGGCCATCGGCTGGGGTGAGGACGAGCGCATCATGCGCCTGTTTTCCAAGCTTACCTGCCGCACCGTCACCTTCGGCATGCGCCCGGAAAACGATTATTACCCGCTTAATTTGGTCTACAGCGAAACCGGCTGCCCGGAATACGACGCGGCGTTCCGCGGCGAAATTGCGGCGCATATCAAGCTGAAGGTTGCGGGAGAATTCAACGTGCTCAATTCGCTGGCGGCCTTTGCAGCCTCCGTTGTCGTAGGCGCAAAGCCGGAAGCCGCCGCGGCGGCGCTGTCGCATTTCGCCGGCGTGCATCGCCGCTTCGAGCTTACCGGCGTCATTGACGGCGTTAAGATGTATCACGATTACGGCCACAATCCCGCCGAAATGCACGCGGCGCTGTCCGTTGCGCGCATGCAGCATCCAAAGCGTCTTTGGGCGGTCATGCAGCCGCATACCTTCAGCCGTGTCAAAAGCCTGTTTCAGGATTATTTGACCTGCACAGCGGCGGCAGATTTTACGCTCGTAACGGATATCTTTGCGGCCCGTGAAAAGGATCCCGGCGATATCAAGGCTGAGATGCTTGTGGAGGGCATGCGCGCGCACGGCGTTCACGCCATCCATACGCCCACCTTTGACGATACTGAAAAGTACCTGCGCGCCCATTGGCAGCCCGGCGATCTTGTGCTGACGATGGGCTGCGGCAACATTAACCTGCTTAATGAGCAAATGCAGCTGCACGGCGATACGAAATAAAAGATAGAAGCCATCGTCAACGCTCCGCCCGGAAAGCATTCGCAACGGGCGGAGCATTTTGATTAACTGTCTCTTTTCGAAAAACGCGCCGGGCGCATAAAAGCACTCGAACGCGTTCCATTGTGATAAAGCCGGTGGACATTTTTCCGGCAGCCATGCGCTGTACTAAGACGATTTAGCGTCGGGATCGAATATCGCTTTGGCCAGCGCCTGCCCTGTCGGCGTAGCGGCCAGCCCGCCCTGCGCCGTTTCCCGCAGCGCGCATGGCATGCTTTCCCCCACCGCGCGCATCGCGCCGATGACCTCATCCGCGGGAATCACGCTTTGCAGCCCGGCCAACGCCATGTCCGCCGCCGCAATCGCGCACATCACGCCGCCCGCATTGCGCTTGATGCACGGAACCTCTACCAGCCCTGCCACAGGGTCGCACACCAGTCCAAGCTGGTTTTTGATTGCCATCGCAACGGCATTTTGCGCCATGTCCGGCGTTCCGCCCATCATTTGAACCAGCGCCGCCGCCGTCATGGCCGCCGCGCTGCCGCATTCGGCCTGACACCCGCCCGCCGCGCCGCTGACGCTGGCCTGCGCGGCAATCACCATGCCAATGCCGCCCGCCGCAATGAGCGCCATGCAGGCGTCCTCGCGCGAAGCGCCGCGCAGGCGCATCATGGTAATCACCGCGCCGGGCAGGATGCCGCAGCTGCCCGCCGTCGGGGAAGCGACGATCTTCCCCATTGCGGCGTTGCAATCTGCGATGGCCAGCGCAGTCGCCATTGCATGCGCGCAAAACGCTCCGGATAGGCTGTCGCCCGCGGCATAGCGCAGCATGCGGCGTCCTTCGCCGCCCGTCAGGCCGCTGGTGGAACGCAGATTCTCCGCCGCGCCGCGTTCTGCGGATTTTTCCATAACGCGCAGCTGCGCGTCCATCTGCGCCAATATCGCCCGCTCGCTTCTTTCCATCTGCACGGCCTGATCGCTCAGTACCAGACGACCGATGCTTGTCCCGGCGTCCGTCGCCAGCCGCGCCAGCTCGGCGACCGAGGTGTAGCTCAGCATCCCGCTCCTCCTTCGTCATACGCGCGCAGATACACGACGTTTGTCACATTGGGCAGTTCGCGCAGACGGCGAATCACGTCCCGCTCCACGTCGCCGTCCACCTCGATGGTCATAATGGCCTGCTGTCCCTTCTGCGGGCGCGAAAGCTTAAAATTGCCGATATTCACCTGCGCGTCCGCCAGCGTCTGCGTAACGCTTGCAATCACGCCGCAGGTATCCTGATGCGGAATAATCAGCGTGTCGCATTGGCCGGTGAAGGCGCTTTCCATGCCGTTGAGCCGCGTGATCAGAATATTTCCTCCGCCGACAGACGCGCCCTCAATCTCCGCCGCCGTTCCGTCGGCAGCCCACAAATGCACCACCGCCGTGTTCGGATGCGCCTTGGGCAATTCGACGGGAAATAAGGAATACTCCATCCCCTTTTCCCGTGCAATTTGCAGGCTGTCCGGCAGCCGTTCATCATCCGGCTTCATGCCCAAAATGCCCGCGATCAGCGCGCGATCCGTCCCGTGGCCGCGATAGGTCTGCGCGAAGCTTCCTGCAAGGCCGATCTGGGCACGGACGGGCTCCTGCGCCAGAATCTTTCGCGCCACATAGCCGATGCGCGTCGCCCCGGCAGTATGGCTGCTGGAAGGCCCGATCATAACCGGCCCGATGATATCGAAAATATTCATCCTATCCCCCTGCGAGCTTCTGTTTCTCCACCGCCATGCGTCCCATCGTTGACAGCGGGCCATCGCGCGCCGCGCATCCGTCTCAAAGCTTCAGCTTGCCGCCCTTTTTTCCGCCGCCAAGGTTTACGCCGGAAAGAATATCCGACGCAAAGGCGAAGCTGTTATGTTCTTTTTCCTCAAACGCCCGCATCGCGCAGCGCACCATTTCGTCAATCAGGCGATCATAAGGCAGCCCGCTTTCCGCCCAGAGATAATACGCCAACGAGCCCGGAATGGTATTGATTTCGGTGATATAATAGTCGTCGCTGTGCCGGTCGAGCATATAATCAATGCGAACAACCGCTTTACAGTCCATCGCGTCGAAAACGTCCAGCGACAGCGTCTGAAGCTTATGCGTCAATTCCTCGCCAATAGGCGCGGGCACGATACGCTTCAGGCTTGCCATGCCCTTGCTGCCTGAGCCGCCCGCCAAATATTTTTCAGCAAAGTCCAGAAAGCCGGCCCCCGCATTGGGCATTTCCAGCACCGACGCTTTGCGTTCGCCGTCAAAGCCCAGCACGGAGCAATTGACCTCAATCGGTCTATCCAGCCCCTTTTCAATCAGCACGCGCCGATCATAGGAAAAGGCAAGCGCCAGCGCATCGTTAAGCTCCCGGCGGTCGCCCGCACGGCTCACGCCGATGGAGGAGCCAAGGCATGCCGGCTTGACAAACACGGGATAGCCCAGCGCCTTCTCTACCCTGTCCGCCTCTCCGGCTGCGTCGCGCTCCCACTGCGTGCGCGTCATAGCGCAATCGGGCAGCACAGGAAAGCCGCAGCCGCGGAAAAAGCGTTTCATGGTGATCTTATCCATGCCGACGGCCGAGCCCGTAATCCCGGTGCAGGCGTAGGGCAGGTTCGCCAGCTCCAGCAGCCCCTGCAAGGAGCCGTCCTCGCCGTGCATGCCGTGCATGACCGGAATCACGCAATCCAGACGCGCGACAACCTCCTCCCGCGCGGCGCCAAAAAGCCCCTTGGCCGGCACGTAATGCAGCAGCGCACCGCTGCCCGCCGTTAAATCCAGCCGTATCGGAATAATGCCCTTCATAAAGGGATCAAAGGGCGTGTAGGTTTTCATGTCCAACAGCGCGTCGCCGGTAAACCATTCGCCCTTTTGCGTAATATAAATCGGAATCACGTCATACTTTTCGCGGTTTACGTTGCGCATCAGCTGCACCGCGCTGATGATCGAAACCTCGTGCTCACAGGTTCTGCTGCCATAGATCACGCCAAGCTGCATTCTGCTCATCGTTGCTTCTTCCTTCCCTTCAGCCTTCGCTGTAATGATCGGGCAAATCATTCTCATACATCACTACGTCGCCTGCGCGCAGCAGCGTCCTGTTGAGCGCAATCGCCTCGTCCAGCGACGAAACCACATGAATATTCTCCGGCGCAAAGCCCGCCGCGCGAAGCCCCTGGGCAATGGGCGCAGTATGCTTCCTGCCCACCAGCACAGCCACATCGACGCACCCAGCCATATACCGGCCGAATTCCTCGTTAAACCGCGCTTCCTCCGCGCCAAGCTCCACCATGCCGGGCGTGACAATCACGCGGCGACCGGAAAAGCCGCGCAGCACATCCAGCGCCCGCTTGCTCGACGTCGGATTGGTATTGAACGCATCGTCGATCACCGTCACGCCGCCTGCGCTCTGTAAAAGCTGCAGCCTGTGCTCCACAGGCTTGAGCGCCGCGACCCCTCGGGCGATCTGCTCCCTTGAAAGCCCCAGATGCTTGGCCACCGCGGCGGCCATCAGGATATTGCGAATATTATGCTCGCCCAGCAGCCGCGTCTCGCATGGAATCCCCTCCCAGCCCGGGAGGCAGAGCGTAAACCGGCTTCCGTAGGATCCGACCTGTACATCCTTCGCCCATGCATCGCTTCCGACTTCGCCGACCAGCAGCTTGGGCTTATTTGTTTTCTGCCAGCATTGGCTCACAAGCGCGCCGTCAGCCTGAAAAACCGCCAGTCCGTCCGCAGGCAGAGCGTCTATCAGTTCATATTTCGTGTCGCGGATGCGTTCGATTGTTTTGAACGTATCCAGATGCTGCGGGCCAATAGCCGTCAAAAGGCCGATCGTCGGATGCACCAAGCGGCACAGCTCGCGTATCTCGCCCACATGCCGCGCGCCCATTTCGCCGATGAACACCTGATGCGCAGGCTGCAGCCGTTCGCGGATGATTCGCGTCACGCCCATGGGCGTATTGAAGGAGGCCGGCGTCGCCAGCACATGATACTTTTGCGAAAGAATTTCCGCCAGAATGAATTTTGTGCTGGTTTTTCCATAGCTGCCGGTGATTCCGATGCGAATCAGGCGCTCATTCTGCAGCAGCTTTCTTTCCGCGTCATGAAAATAGAGCAGAAAAATGCATTTCTCAATCGGCAGCGCCACGACCGCAGCCGCAGCGACAAGCAACGGCAGCAGCGCAAGCAGCGCACCGTATGCGCCGGCAGGAAGCCCTGCAACGAAAAGCAGCACGGCCTGCGCGCCCAGCAGCACGGTGCCAAAGCATGCGTACAGGCGCTTCATGCGGGCCGTGAGTGCAAAGCGCTTCTTTTCCTTGCACCCCGCGTCCGTGCGCCGCAGCCGCAGCATCAGCAGCGCCGCCGCAATCACCGCGAGACCGCCTCCGATCAGCGGCAGCCGCATGCCGCCGGCCGTCGTTCCGCAAACTGCCGCGCCAGCCGCGCCCATCGCCGCGCCCACGGCGGCGTATGGCAAGATCGTCCGCTTCCATTGCCGCGCGACGGACTTGAAATAGCCGCGGAACTGATAGCTTTCCAATTGAAAAATATGGGTAAGCCGCCGTGCGGAGAAAAGCGCCGCCAGTGTCATCGCGACGCACAAAAGCAATTGCAGCATGATCGCCATGGCGTAAAACCCCTTATTTCAAAAATGCGCGCACCACGGCGACAAACCGCGGCCATTGATGCAGATAGGCAAAATGATCGTCATTTTCAAACAGCACCAACCCTGCGTCCGGGATTTCCTTTTCCATTGCCCTGCCCATCCACAGCGGCGTGGCGGTATCGTTCTCGCCCCACACCAGCAGGGCGGGAGCCTTCACATCGGGCAGGAAGGGACGCAGATCCTGATTGACCACCTTGACAAAGGTCTTGCGCATTTCAGCATCCAACGCGTTATAATCCGCCGAGCCATAGCGCCGGCGCAGCGCCTCCAGCGCGCCGTCCGCCCATTTTTCCAAAAGCGGAAGCTTCTGCACGTTTTCCAGCAGCCGCTTCTTTTTTTGATAGACCGCGCTGCGCTTTTTTTGCTCCGGCGTCGGCTCGGCCTTCAGGCCGGCGCACCCCGTCAGCACCATCCGCCCGATCGTCTCCGGCCAATAAGAAGAAAGATAAATTGCCACCCGGCCGCCGAAGGAATGCGCGATTACATCGCACCCCGTCAGGCCAAGCTGCTCCATGACCTCGCGCACGCATTGGGCATATTCCGGCACGCCCCACGGCGCATCCGGACGCGCCGATTGCCCATGACCGGGAAAATCAATCGCCGTCACGCGGTAATCCTTGCTCAGTTCCTGTGCAATGGGGTCAAACAGCTTTGTCGAGCAGCCCCAGCCGTGCAGCAGCAGCACCTGCGGGCCCGCCGCGCCCGATTGCTCATAATATACCTTTACGCCCCGCGCCGTCAAGAACATGCCGCAGCCTCCCATCGTCATCCGTGTTATTATATGGCTTTTTCCGTGTCCTCATGCGCCGGGCGAAATGCGCCATATATAACGGCACTTCTGCGTTGAACCCGAGCAAACCGCGCGATAGGCGGCGGGAACAGGCGCGATGCGCTCCAACGCGCAGCCCAGCCTTTCGCATGTGCGGCGCGAGGGCAGATTATCCACATCGGTCGTAATGACGAGACTGCGAAGGCGCAAACGGCGTAAAAGGGGCGTTATCAGGCGGCACGCGCGCCCGGCAAAGCCGTGGCCGCGGTGCTCGGCCTCAACACGATAGCCGATATGCCCCAGATAGTACAGCGCCGGGCTTTCCCCAAGCCTTACGCTGACATAGCCCAAGTACAGCCGCGTTTTTGCCTTGTAAATGTAAAAGGTGTAGCCGTCCGTAATGCCGCATTCCGCGTCCGCCACGTCTTCGTTCGACAAAACCAAATCAATCTCGCCGTCGGAAAACATGGGCTTGTGCGAAAGCAGGCGCAGTATCCTCGTCATGGCGCGTTACCCCTGCGATTTTTCGTCAATTCAAAACGCTTTATCTGTCCGCGCATTTGACCTGCGTCATCGCCCCGGCACGGTCAACGCGGCGCGTCTGCGTCTCCCCCTCGCCGGCCGAGCCGAGGCAATGTCGGCGCTTCGCAGCCCCCAAAATCAGAACAGCGCGTTTACAAATTCCTTCGCGTCAAAGGCCTGCAAATCATCGATTCCTTCGCCTACGCCGATATACCATACCGGAACGTTGAGCTCCTTACGAATGGCGATGGCGACGCCGCCCTTGGCCGTGCCGTCCAGCTTGGTCAGGATGATACCGCCAATCTCCGCCGCCTCCTTGAACTGCTTGGCCTGCTGAATGCCGTTTTGCCCCGTCATTGCATCCAGCACCAGCATGCAGCGCATTTCGGCCTCGGGGTATTCGCGGTCAATGATGCGGCGCATTTTGGCAAGCTCGTCCATCAGGTTCTTTTTGTTGTGCAGCCGTCCCGCCGTATCCACAATCAGCAGGTCGATGTGCCGCGCCTTGGCCGCCTGCACCGCGTCGTACACCACGGCGGCAGGGTCGCTGCCCTCCTGATGGCGAATGATGGGCACGTTGGCGCGCTGCGCCCAAACGGCCAGCTGCTCGTCCGCCGCGGCGCGGAAGGTGTCCGCCGCCGCCAGCATCACGCTGCGCCCGATTTCCTGAAAGCGCAGCGCCAGCTTGCCGATCGTCGTGGTCTTTCCCACGCCGTTCACGCCCACCACGAACATCACCATGGGCCATTTGAGCGGCGGGCGCGGAATGTTCATTTCCTCAATGATAATCTGCTTGAGGATTTCCTTCGCGCGCTCCGCGTCCGTAATTTTTTCCGCCGTCAGGCGGGCGCGCAGCTTCTGCATAATCTCCAGCGTCGCGGGCATTCCAACGTCCGCCAGAATCAGAATGTCCGTCAATTCATCGTAAAAATCCTCGTCCACCGCGCGGGTATTCTTCACCAATTCGTCCACCTTGTCCGTCAGGCCGCCGCGTGTTTTGGTCAATCCCTGCTTGAGCCGCTGAAAAAAGCCCATGCAAATCCTCCTTTCGGATCATCGATTCGTTTATTCGTAATCCTGCAAATTCACCGACACCATGCCTGATACGCCCTTTTCCTGCATTGCCACGCCATAGAGCGCATCGCAGCGCTCCATCGTGCCCTTGCGGTGCGTAACCACGACAAACTGCGTGCTCTTGGCGTATTCGGAAAGATAATCGGCAAAGTAGCCGATATTCGCCTCGTCCAGCGCCGCCTCGATTTCATCCAGAATGCAAAAGGGCGTAGGCTTGAGCTTCAGCATGGCAAAAAGAATGGCGATGGCTGTCAGCGCGCGTTCCCCGCCGGAAAGCAGGCTGAGCAGCTGCAGCTTTTTCCCCGGCGGCTGGGCAATGATCTCAATACCGCAATTGAGCGCGTCGCCCGGGTCGGTCAGCTTCAGTTCGGCCTGCCCGCCGCCGAAAAGCCGCGCGAAGGTCTCCTTAAAGTATTCGCCGAGCTTTTCAAATTCCGTCACAAACTGCTTTTCCATCTGCGTCAGCAGCCGGGAAATGAGCGTCTGTAAATCCTCCTCCGCCTTGGTCAGGTCGTCCCGCTGCGCGTTGAGTTCGTCAAAGCGCTCCTTGGTGGCGGCGTATTCCTCAATCGCCCCCACATTGACCGGTCCCATCTCGCGAATACGCCCGCGAAGCGCCGCCGCCTCGCGTTCGCCGCCCGTCAGGTCAAACGTGCCCGCAGCACGATACTCCTCGGCCATGGCATAGGTTAGGTCGTAGGTGTTGAAGATGTGATCGGTTATCACCTTCAATTCGTTTTCCGCCCGGTCGCAGGCCATTTCGGTTCTGTGCAGCTTCGCGCTGTCCTCGTCGTAGGCCCTGTGCATTTCCTCGCTCAGGCGCACGCATTCGCGCCGCCGCGCGTTTTTCTCCTGGCGTGTTTTTTCCTGCTCATCCACGGCGCGCTGCTGCTCCGCCGTATGCTTCTCCATTGCGGCGCAGTTTTCCTCCGCTTCCCGCAATTCGCGCACCGACTGCGCAAGGGCGGCCGCGCGCTCCTTTTCCTCGGCGTCCAGTCTGCCAATCGCCTCGCGAAGCTGCGCAAGTTCCTGATCGCGGCGCGCGCTGTCACGGCGCAGCGTGTCCAGCGTATGCGCAAGCTCGGCGTATTCCAGCCGTGTTTTGGTTACCGCATCGCGCTGGCGCTCCGACTCCGTGCGGGCCGCAAGCAACGCCTTTTGCAACGCGTCGGTTTTCTGGTCCATCGCCTCGCGGTCAATGGTCTGGTGCTCGGTTTGCGCCTGCGCCGCCGCAAGGTCGCGTTCAATTTCGGCAATGCTCTCGGTCAGCTGCGCCTGCGCCGCCTGCGTACGGTCGCATTGGTCGACCGCCGCCGCCCATTCGGCCTTGGCGTTAAAGACGCGCTCCTGCTCGCGCGCGACGGCGATTTCCTCCTGATGCACACGCTCCATGGCCTCGTTGCGCAGACGCTTGAGCTCCTCGCGCTCCTGCTGCATATGCGTCAGGCGATCGCGCAGGGCGGAAAGCTCCCCGCGTTCTGCGTCCACCCGCTTTTGCAGCTCCTTCATCTCGCGCTCGCGCCCCAGCAGGCTGACGGCGCTCTTTTGCGCCGTGCCGCCCGTCATGGAGCCGCCGGAGTGCATCACGTCGCCCGTGAGCGTAACCAGCCGGAAAGCGTGCCGCCCGGCGCGCATGATGGGAATGCCGCTGTCCAAATCGCGTGCGACGACCGTACGCCCCAGCAGGTTTTCCATAATGCCGCGATATTCGGGCGCATAGGAAATTAATTCGCTCGCCACGCCGAGACAGCCGGGCATGGACAGCAGTCTGCGTTCCTCGCCTGTGAGCACGCGGGATTTCACGCTCGTCATGGGCAGAAACGTCGCGCGTCCAAGCCGATTATTCCGCAAATAGTCGATGATTCGTTTGGCGCTCTCCTCATCCTCGGTCACAATATTTTGCAGCGCGCCGCCCAGCACCATATCGATGGCGGCTTCCAGCTCCTTGGGCACCTGCATCAGGCGCGCAACCACGCCGCGCACGGCGGGATCCTGCTGCGCATATTGCAGCGCACGGCGAACAGATTGGTTGTAGCCCTCCATTTCGCGGCTCATCTCGTCCATCAGCTTCAGCCGGCTCACGTCCGCCTGATACTGCACGTTCATGGCCTGCGCCTTTTCGGCCGCCGCCTGCGTTTCCTGCGTAAGCGAACGCAGACGTCCCTCGGTCTGCGCCGCGTCGGCCTTGAGCCCGTCCAGCCCGCCGGCGACATTCGCGGCCTGCTCCTGCGCGCTTTTCAGCGCCGCCGCCGCGTCATCCCGCCGCCGGTTGCAATCGACAACAGACTGTTCAATTTCCGTCAACCGCTTTTTCATCTGCGCGCAGATGGCCTGCTGGCGCGCCTGCTGGTTCTTCATGTCGGAAAGGCGGTTGACGGCGGAAAGAATATCCGCCTTATGGGAATCCAACGCCTGCTCTTTTGCATCCGCTTCCTGCAACAGCCGGTCCAGCCGCGCCTGCTCCCGATCCATATCGGCGCGCGCGCGGCTCAGCGCCGCGTCATTCCGCTGCGCATCCTGCTCGCCCTGGGCAAAGAGCGCCTCCAATTCATGCAGCCGGCGCTCGTTTTCTTGGCGATCCTGCGCAATTCTTTGCAGATGCTCGCGCCCGCTCTCAATTTGCTGCTGTGTGCGGGCAAGGCGGCTTTGCTCCTCGTGCCACTGCCCGGCAGCGTTCATATATGCTTCGCGCTGCGCGGAAAGCTCGCCCTCCAGACGTTCGATCGCCTCGTCCAGCCCTTCGCGCTCGGCCGCATTTTCATTCAAACGCGCCTCGTGATGCATCAGTACGTCGCGCAGGCCCTCCAGCGTCTGGTTCAGCGCCGCGATACGATCCTTCGCCTTATCATGGCGAAGCAGAAAGATATTGATTTCAAGCGTTCGCAGACGCTCCGACAGCTCCAGATATTCCTTGGCCGTGGCCGCCTGCTTTTCCAAAGGCGCTACGCGGCTGCCCAGCTCCTCCAGAATATCGTTGACACGGCTCAGATTATCGCGCGTGCGCGCCAGCCGACGCTCTGCGTCCTCCTTCCGGACGCGATATGTCATCACGCCCGCGGCCTCCTCAAAGACCTGACGGCGATCCTCGCTCTTTACCGACAGAATTTCGTCGATACGCCCTTGTCCGATCAGCGAATAGCCCTCGCGCCCGATGCCGGTATCGCGGAAAAGCTCCAAAATGTCCTTCAGGCGGCAGGCGGTTTTGTTGAGGTAATACTCACTGTCTCCGTTGCGATACACCCGCCGCGTGACCATTACCTCAGCAAAATTGGATTTGAGCGCCCCGTCCTCGTTGTCGAACACCAAGGAAACCTCGCAGTAGGAGGCTGCTTTGCGCTTGGCGGTGCCGTTGAAAATTACATCCTCCATTTTCGCGCCGCGCAGCACGCGGGCGCTCTGCTCGCCCAGCACCCAACGCACGGCGTCGCCGATATTGCTTTTACCGGAGCCGTTGGGGCCGACAATGCCCGTAATGCCCTGATTGAAGACAATCTCCGTACGATCGGCAAAGGATTTGAACCCGTAAATCTCCAGCTTTTTCAGCCGCATCTTGCCTTATTCCCCCGAACGCGACAAATAGTCAAGCGCCGCTCTGGCCGCTTCCTGTTCCGCGCGTTTTTTGCTTGTGCCCGCACCGCGCCCCGTCGCCGTGCCGTCGATGCGGACGACCACCGTAAAAATCCTTTCGTGCGGCGGCCCTTCCTCGGCAATGGTTTCATAGACCGGCATGGGCCGACCCCGGCCCTGAAGGTGTTCCTGCAGCGCGGATTTGGCGTCGTTCACTCCCTGATCGGAGCAATCCCCGATCAGACGAAGCACCATCGCGCGCGCCGCTTCCAGCCCGCCGTCCAGATAAACGGCGGCCAGCACGGCCTCAAACGCGTCGCAAAGCACGCTTGGGTTCTTGCGCCCGCCCGTTGCTTCGCAGCTTCTGTCCATCATCAGCGCTTCGCCCAGCGCAATCTGCCGTGCGGCCTGAGCCAAACGCTCCTCCCGCACCAGCTTCTGCCGAAGCTGCGTCATCGCGCCCTCATGCATTTCCGGATGCATCGCGTATATCTTTTCACTGACGCAAAGCTCCAGCACCGCGTCGCCCAAATATTCCAGCCGCTGGTTGTTTTCCGGGCCTGCGGAGGGATGCGTCAGCGCGACGCTCAGCAGCCGCTTATCGGCAAAGCGATAGGAAATCGCATGCTCCAGCCGTGAAAGATCGACCATGACAGTCCCTCCGAAGGACGGGATAAGCGCGCCCACCGTATCGTGAGCGCGCCTGCCCGTTTAATTGCTTACATTCTTTCTTCGATGTACTTGACCACGTCGCCTACGGTCTTGAGTGTGGTAATGGCGCTGTCGTCCACCGTCATGCCGAACTCGTCCTCCAAGTCCATAATCAACACCATGACGTTCGCACTGTCGGCCTTCAGATCCTCCACCAGCCGCTTGTCGCGCGTCACGTCCTTTGCGTCCAGCTTGAACTGCTTGGCGATTATCGCCGCAACCCTTTCATAGACCATGTTCGCTTCCTCCTTTTTATTGACCGAGCTGCCCGGCCACATCCTGTTCGATGGCCTGCGTCACCTGATTGCGCGCCATGCGCACGGCCTGACGAACCGCGCAGGCAATGGCATGCGCGTTGCTGGAGCCGTGCGCCTTGACCACCACGCCCTTCACGCCCAGCAGCGGCGCGCCGCCTACCTCGGTATAATCCATGGATTTCTTCAGGCGGCGAAACGCGGGCTTGGCCATCAGCGCGCCGATTTTGCTGCGCGGATCGGCCATTAATTCCTTTTTCATCATGCCCATCAGCGTTCCCGCAACGCCCTCCATGAATTTCAGAACAAGATTACCCGAAAAGCCGTCGCACACCACAACGTCCGCCAGATCGGCGGTAATGTCGCGGCCCTCGATATTGCCTACAAAATGAAAGCTGGCTTCCCGCATCAGCGGATACGCGGCCTTGCAAAGCGCATTGCCCTTTTCGGCCTCCGCGCCGATATTCACCAGTCCGACGCGCGGGTTTTCCACCCCCTGCACGCAGCGCATATACGCCGCGCCCATCACGCCGAACTGCGGCAGATACTGCGGCAGGCAATCAACGTTCGCGCCGCAGTCAATCAGGCAAAAAAAGCCTTTGCCGTTTGGCAGAAGCGGCGCCAGCGCCGGACGGTCAACACCCTCGATACGCCCGAGACGAAACATGCCGCCCGCCAGCGTCGCGCCGGTGGAGCCGGCGGAAACAAAGCCGTCGGCCGCGCCCTCGCGCACGGCCAGCATGCCGCGAACCTGCGCCGCGTTCTTTTTCTGGCGAACCGCCATCACGGGCGCGTCGTGATTGGTAATTACCTCCGGCGCGTGATCCAGCGCAAGTCTGTCCGCCACATCGTCCGCGCCGGCCAGCAGCGGGCGAATGGTTTCCTCAGGCCCGCCCAGCGTAATGCGCAAATCGCCGTCGCTCCGCAGCGCCTCCAAAGCGCCCTCTACGGTGCATTGCGGCGCGTTGTCGCCGCCCATGGCGTCCAGATAAATGTGAACCACTTTCTTCACTCCTTGCACGGAATTCCAAAATCCATATTATTTTACCACAGCGCGCGCAAATTGACAAGCCTCTTGGGCGCTGGGAGAATATTTCGCACGGAAAAAAACCTCGATTTGACAAATATCTTCGCTTTGGCTAAAATAGATTGGAATGATTGCATCAAAAACGCACCATTGCACGAACCATTAACCGCTTAGGAGGAGCATCTTTATGCAGAATGATACGCTGGTCAGCGTCATTGTGCCGGTATATAACGCCCGAAAATTCCTTTCCGGCTGCGTGGAAAGCCTGCTCACACAGACGCACGCCAAACTGGATATTGTGCTGGTCGACGACGGCAGCCGGGACGACAGCCTGACGCTGTGCCGTGAATATGCCCGAAAGGACGCGCGCATCCGCGTCATATCGCAAAAAAACGCGGGGCCCGCCGCCGCCCGAAACGCCGCGCTGGCGCTGGCTCGCGGCGAATATTTCATGTTCGCCGACAGCGACGATTACCTGCCGCCAGACGCCTGCGAGCGGCTGCTCGACGCGATGGAGGGCAACGACCTTGCGTTGGGGCATTTTTACTATCAATTGGACAAGACGATTTCCGAACGTGGCCTATTGGCTGGCAGCCGCACGATAGGCGAACGCGAATTTTTGCTTTCTTTGCTTGAGCGACCGGGCACGTTCTACTTTAGCGCCCTCTGGAACAAAATGTACCGCGCCGACCTGATTCGCGATCTGGGCCTGCAGTTTGACCCGTCGCTCGTCTGGGGCGAGGATTTCGCCTTCAATATGCAGTATTATCACGCCGTGCGCAGCGTCGGGCTGGTTGAAGCGCCGGTATACTACTACGTAAAATCCATGAACAGCAGCTCCCTCTTTTCCTGGCTGAATATTCCAAAGTCCATTCGCATCAAGGCTCGGCTCTATCGGCATTACAAGGCGCTGTTCGTTGAAAAGCAGCTCTATGAGACGCACCGCGCCACCATCCACCGCTACATCTGCAACATTACACTGACCGACTGACACGTCGCTCAATGCCAAATGCATCACCCGCCTGCGCCTTTTCCGTTCCTGCTCCGTCCCGCGACGATCGGCTGATTCTGGGCAGCAAAAAACGGCTCGCATTTTGTCGCATTCCGGCTTGCAAACGGCATGAGCCATATTCTTCTTTGAGACCCGCGGCTTTTTTCGCCGGCGGGTCTTTTTGGGGGAAGATTCCATATGGCGCTTCACAATATGGAAACGTTTGTTCTTATTGAGTTGTATATCCATTCGTGTGGATACCTTTTTTGATACGAATTCCTTCTGTTTAATCGTGTCTTATTGTGTCGAATACACGCTTTGAATATCGAAAATACTTCTGTTAGGCCATGTTTCATTGCAGATTTCCAAACTTCTTTTATAATTGATAATAACAAACGGAAAACATGAAAGAAACTGTTGAAGTCGCGCGCTTGAACAGTATTCCGACACGGTTTTCGATCCAAAAAAGAGAGGGGTTCCAAATCATGAACACGATCCGAATTCTGGTTGTAGACGACAACGACGAGCTGCGCCTTTGCATGATCGAGTATCTGAAAAAGCAGCAGGACATCATGATAGCCGGCGAAGCCTCCAACGGCATGGAGGCGATGAAGCATGTGCATGGCAATCAGGTGGACGTCATGCTGCTGGATATGATTATGCCAAACATGGACGGCTTCGGCGTGCTTGCCCAGCTGCAGCGCGTTCCGCCGGAAAGCCGGCCGCAGGTCATTGCCGTTACAGCCCTCGGACGTGATGATTTTATTCGCCGTGCAGTGGATCTGGGCGTATCCTACTACATGATTAAGCCCATCGACATGCCCATCCTGCTGGAACGCATCCGCGAGGTCTCCCGCCATGGCGGAGGCGTCGCCTCCGGCGCGGCGCCCGCCCTGCAATTAAACGGCGTCTCGCTGGACGATCGGCTTTCCAACCTGTTCCTTTCCATGGGGATTCCGGCGCATATTAAGGGGTATCAGTTTCTGCGCGAGGGCATTAAGCTGGTGATCGACCAGCCCACCATGCTCGGCGGCATTACCAAGGAGCTGTACCCCGCCATCGCGCGTAAATTCGGCACCTCCTCCAGCAAGGTCGAGCGCGCCATCCGGCACGCCATCGAGGTGGCCTGGAGCCGCGGACGCGTGGATACGCTGAACAAGGCCTTCGGCTGCTGCGTAGCGCTTCCGGGCGAAAAGCCGACAAACGGCGAATTCATCGCCTTGATTGCCGATAAGCTTTCCATGGAGCATTCCGCATAAAATTACATCGAGGGCGGCATGCTACCTCTCGGAGGGAAAAGACGATGACGTATGAGAATTCTTGCCCGCCTTCTTTGGAGGACGGCCTTTCGCCCATCCCGTGGCAATCGCCACCGCTTCCCGCGCTTTCCGTAGAGGACAGGCTGCGGCTTATGCTGGCCGTTTCCGCCTCAAGGCACGCCGAAAGCGCCCTGCTTCAATGCCTGTCGCGCCTTGAAAGCGACGATCAGCGGCGGCAGGCTACGCTGATTGCACGGGCGCAGGCGCGGCTGTCCGCATTGCTTGGCGAAGCAGCGCTGCTGCCGAACGGCTGCGCGGCCATGCTGACCGCCGCCGCGCTGACATTGCAGACCGGCGCATGCCTTGCGCAGCTGCTGCCGGATGGAGGACTGCGGCGCGCGCTGCATTTTCTGATTCCCGAATGGCAGGATATTGCTTATCGTATCGCCAATCAGTATGAAAACCTTTACGGTCAATACGCGCTGGAATGGACGGGAGGACTCATGGAGATTATCCCCGGCCGCCCATGCGCCGCGTGCCATCGTCACCCCTACGACGAAACGCCGCCCGACGCGCCCGACGCGCAGCCGACGGCCGTCGAGCTGATGCTCGCCGTGCTCGAGGCGCAGCAGCAATGCCTTTTTTCCTGTTTGCTTCGTCCGGAACATGCGCAGGAAACGCCGCTGTGTCAGGAGCTTATCCTCTTGACCAATCAGCATCTGGCGCATATCGCCGCGCTTGCGCCCGAGCGCAGGCCGCTGCAGGCCGGGTTGGATGCGATTGACGCGGCTCGTCTGGCGGCTCTATCCGGGCAAACGTTTGCATCTTGCGAAGCGCTGCGCGCAACGCTCGCCGGCGAAGCGCGCGGCATGGAGGCGCAGCTGGACAAGCTTCGCACGCTGTTGACGGCTGAATACAGAGCCGTCGACGCGCTGCCGCCGCTCCCCTTGACGCTAACGAAGGGCTACGTACGTGATTGCCTGCAGGGCGTGGGCGAAACGCTGCGGCGCGGAAAAATCGTTCCCGTCGGCGAAGTGCGGGAGGGGGCTGATTTTCGGCGTTACCAAAGGCGCATAAGCGCCGAAGCGCTGCCATCCCATCAGGTTGTTCTGCGTCACATCGACGCCTGCGGACAGGACGCGCGCTTCGAAATCGCCCCGCACCCCATTCCCGCGCTCAGAAGCCGCACCGGCGATTCGCTTTCCATCGGGCGGTAACGCCGGCGTTTATGGAATACACAGTTCTTTGCCATTGCCGCTTGTCTCAATCGATTGGCATATAAGAACGGTTCTCCGGCGCTGCCGGACAGCATGACGATTAACAGCCGATAAATCCTCTCTTTGGGGGTATTGAGTATGAACATTCTATCGCCGTTTCATTTTTATGCATTGGACGCTGCAAAAATTGAAACGCTCCGACGCGCACACCCGCGGTCGGAGCGTTTTTCTTATATGCCGCCGTCAAAGGCTTTCGATGGACAGCATCGTTTCATACGTGCGCGTTTCCCCCGGCGCAAGCGCGTCAAAGCCGGTCTGCGCGCGGTCGAAGGGCGCGTTGGGGCAATTGGATAGCCATGATTGCGGCTCAACGCAGATAAAATCGGCATGCCCGCCGTTGACCACCATCCAGTAGCCGAAGCTATCGCCGGCATGGTAGCGCACCTGAAGGCCCGCCTTTTCATCGCGCAAAACCAGCTCATGCCGATCGCCCATCTCAAAAAAGCGGCTGATATTCTTGCCGGTTATGGAGAAGCGCCCCTGCAGCATATCCTCCCGATCAGGATAATCGGCGGTCACGCCGCCGTCCGGCAAATAGTTTTGCATATTGCGGCTGTACTCCGCCGACGTATCCAGCTGCATCCGCACATTTTCCGGGGCGCTTCCCTGCGCAAAGGGCAGATTAAACGTCGTGTGAAACGCCAGCGCGGTGGGCATGCGCAGCGCCGCGTCATTTGTAATGCGCGTTTCCTGACGCAGCCCCTCCGCCGACAGCGACCAGCGCACGGTTATCGTGAAGGGATCCGGCCATGTCAGGTACGGCTTTTCCGTCGTGGCGCGATACTGCAGCACAGCCTCCGTCTCTTGCTGCGAAACAACGGAAAACGTGCTTTCGTGCAACGTGCCGTGCAGGAAGCAGCCAGTCTTAGGCTCATTCACCGGCAGGCGGTACACCCTGCCGTCAAAGGAAAATGCGCCGCCCGAAATGCGGTTTGGCGGAAAAAGCAGGGGCGTTCCGTAAAAAAAGGGCTGGGACGAATAATTGTCCAGCGTTTCGGGGGTACGCAGCGCCTCCGCGCCATCCTTGGAAAGGCGAACGCAGCTTGCTCCGCGTCCGGGCAGAATCCACGCGGTATAGCCGTCGGATTGCAGGATAATCATGGCATTGGCTCCTTCCTGAAAGCGACGCAGGCGAGACGCCCCCTTCCTGGCGTCCCGCCGCGTCCTATAAAGGTCACAGAATGTTCAGCATTTCGAAGAAGCGCAGCGGCGTGCCGTACACATCAAGCGCCTTCAGCGCCTCCAGCGTCTTCCAGCTTTCCTCCTCGCGCCCCAGTCCCTTTTCGGCCAGCGCCTTAATCAGCAGCGCCGGAATGGTGTTTTGACGCACGATGTTCAGCTCAAAGGGCAGCGGCGACGGCATGCCCACGCCAAAGTAGCCGTACAAATCCTTGTTTTCCAGTCGGTGCTCCGCTTCCGCCAGCATGCGCTCGTATTCCGCCTTGGCCTCGTCCGCGCGTCCCAGCTTCTCCATCGCCTTGGCGGCGAAATAGGTGATTTCGGTCACATGGTTGGGCTGATGCGCCGCCTCCTCCCATGCCTTCTCCGCGCCGGCCTGATCGCCCGTTTCTGCCAGCAGCAGCCCCGTGTAATAGTAAATGTTCGCTTCCTGCGCGCTGTAGTGGCGGCCCTCGCCATAATTGGCGGGGAATACCAGCGCTTTGTGGTACCATTCAAGCGCCTCGTCGCGCTTGCCATCCGCTTCCGCCTTGCGGCCCAGCAGCGTGTAAAGCCAGCCGTGATGCCTTGTCAGCTTACCCTCGCCGCCCTCGTAGATGTTAAAGCGCTTGGAGAGCAGCAGCTCGCGCGCCTCGTCCAGCCGCCCAACCTGCGTATAAAGAATCGCCATTTCAAGGAAGCAATCGTCGCGCTCCTTAGCCTGTTCGCGATGCGCTTCCAGCAGCGCAATGCGCTCCTCGGGGCTGATTTCGATATTCTTATACAGCTGCAGCAGCTCATAGAGAATGCGCGCATTCTCGGGCGCAAGCGCCAGCGCCTTTTCCAGCATCTTCCGCGCCTTTTCGGGCTGGCCGAGATGATCGAAGTACGCCTGCGCCAGATTGCGGCAGGTATACGCGTCCTCCGGCATCATTTCGCGCGCCTTTTCCCACGCGTCGGCTGCCTTGCGGTAGTTCATCCGGTCGTAATACAGGCAGCCCAGCAGATACTGCGCTTTGCCGCTTTGTACATCCAGCGCGGGAATATCCTCCAACCGGTTGGGGAAGCAGTAGCGCATATCGCCGTCCACCAGCGCCTCGCCCGTAAGGCGCGCAATGTGCGCCAGCACCAGCATGCTCTGGCGATGACACATCCGCAGGCAACGAACCGCCTCGTCCGTAAGCCCCGCGCGTTCAAACTGCAGCGCCGCATCCAAGCAATCCTCGGGACGATCCAGAATGTAGTCTTCCACCGCGCGGCCTTCCATAATGTGCAGCGCGAAACGCGCGGCGGCGTCCTGCGGCATTTCGTCCAAGACGCGGCTAATGGCGTCGATATCGCCCGTCAGGTAGCCCAGCAGCACGCGCGCGCCATAGTGGCGGGCATTGGTGACAAGGCATTCGTGCAATTCGCCCACGGCCTCGTCAATATCGCCGCGCGCCGCGTCGATGCACGCCATTTCGTACAGTGCGGGGGAACGCCACGCATACTGCCACGACGCGTTGGCAAACTGGCGGTAAGCCTCGTCCATATTTCCAAGCAGCCGGTACAGCCGCCCCAGCAGATACAGCGCTTCCACGTCGCCGGGGTTATCGTTGCGCATCCGAATGCGCCCGGCGGCGGCAGTCAGGTGCTTTTCGGCGTTTTCATAATCGGCGCGTTCAATGAGCAGACGACCCATTTCCAAATTGCAGCGGTAATCCTCAGGATCGCGGCGCAGCGCCTCCATAAAGTAGGCCTCGGGCTCATAGGTGTGATGCTTATATTGAACAAGATGCGCGCCGTGCAGGTAGAGCTCCTCAATGCTGGGAACATCCTTGGGACGCGGCGGAATCGTGCGCGCCTTGATCGGCTTACGATGACCAAGCTCAACCGGCTGATAGGAAATAAGCTCCCTTCCGCTGTCGTCCAGCAACGTAAGCGTCAGGTCGGTTTCCTTCGCGTCCACGGGCAGCGTAACCTTTTCCAGAATGAATTTTTCCGGGTTCAAATCGCAATTGAAGGACGCGATTTCCTCGCCGCGGCAGGTCAGCGTCAGGTAGGCGTTCCGAACCTCGCGCGTCGTCACAGCGCCAAGCTGCACCGCGCCGTTTTTCACCTCAAGCGACAGCGCGCCGTTGGCGTTGGCGTTCTTCGGCTCTTTGATTCCGGTAATCGGGAACCAGATCTGGGTAAATTCGCGCGTTTCGCCCGGCATGATCCATGTAAAGTCGGGCTGGTTGTCGGTATACGCGCCGGTCATCAGCTCGATATAGCGATCCCCGTTATCCGTCAGATTGGCGCACCAAGCGCGGCCGAAGGGGCCGTCGCCCCACGTCCACATCTTCTTACCCGGGCAGATACGATGGTCGCTGACGGTCACCGTGCCCGCATCCGCGGCAAAATCATAGCCGCCCAGAAAGTCCATATCGCTCTGTCCCTTGGAAACCATGACGGAGGAAGGCAGCTTCACGGCCGGGAACCATGTCACGTCCGTGCCTTCGCCGTAATCGAAGGGGCGCGCGGTATGGTACACGCCCTTCATGACCGGGAAGGAAATCACCGCGCGGCGGTCATGATCGTTTCCCCATTCAACGTCCGGCGGGAAGCAGGCCTTGTACTGATCGTGCACGCGCACGGCCAGATTATTCCACCACATGAAGGGCAGGGCTTTGTCGGTGCGGTTGCAGACGGTCGCCTTGGCCTCCACAACGGAGGAGCCGGGACGCACGGTGATGGCTACCTGCGCGCGCATACGGTTGAAGGGATCGGCCTCGCCCATAATGCAGGTCTTGCTGCCGTCGGCGTTTTCACGCAGCGTCGCTTCCAGCGGCATGAAGGTTGTAGGACGGTGATGCTGCGGCCAGTTGAATTCCACGCCGCCGGACACCCACGGCCCGGCAATGCCCACCATCGCGGGCTTGATGACCGTATTCTGATAGATAAATTCATAGCCGTTATGAAGATCCTTCGCGCCGTGAATCTTGCCGCCAAGCTGCGGCAGCAGCGTCACCTCGATATGCTCGTTCTTGAGCACCACGGCGTCCCACGCCTTGTCCACCGGCTCGTTGGAGAGCCGATCAGCGAAGGGAACGGGGTAAATGCGGCCCGTCGCGCCCTGATACGCCTTCTTCTCGAAGAACATGGGCAAATCGAGCGGCGCGGCGGGCTCATACGTCGGGATATGCAAAGAAATCCGCTTCATTTCAACAGACATGCTTTTTGCTTCCTTCCTAAATCATGATTGCATGGAAAGTATAGCAATTCGGCGGCGCTTGTTCAATACAAGCTTTTCTGTCTTCATCGCGGATTCTTTTGATTGACAAATTTATTTATGCGATGTACAATGAAGGTTTAACTCTTCGGCAAATCCTCAACCCGAAGCTGCAGGCTGACCAACCGAATCATCTGTTCCTTGGTTTCGCACTGCGCCAGCTCCATCATTCGTTTGATGCGATACTTGATCGAATTCTCGGACGTATAATGCTCCTCGGCCATCTGGCGGTAGGGCTGGCCAAGCATCAGGCTGCGCAGAATGGCAAAATCAATCGGCAGGCAATGGGAAACCAAATTTTCCAGCATAAAGATGCGGCGCACGTCGTCGTCGGCATAGAAGCTGCTCTGTTCAGGCATTTGCGGCGGCGTAATACGGCGCGCAACGCTTTGATAGGGCACATTGCCCGTCGATTCACGCACGGTAATCGTGCCGCGCACCTTCGCATGCAGCGCGGTGATGGTATCGTTCCGGCGCAGGATGTTGTAGAGCCGCACGGCGTTATGACCGATATCGAAAAAGTTGAGCGATGCCGTCGTAATGCCCGGCTTGACCAGCTGCGAAAGCCGCGTTTCACCGATGCTGACCAGATAAAGCCGCTGCGGAATTTCAACCTTCTTTTCCTTTAGAAAATCATACAGCTTAATTGCAATAATATCGTTGGAGCACAGCACCGCGTCAAATTCATCCATTTGCTGATAAAAGCGCTCGCAGGCTGCGGAAACATTGCCCGTATTCCAGAAAATTCCCCGATGATCCGCCGTTTCATGGTGCATGAAATCGCAGTAGGCGCGCTGCTTGGTCAAATCGTTGATGGAATTGGGATGCACGCCGAAAAGCGCCATGCGCCGGCGCTGCATTTGGGAAAGGTAGCGCAGTAAATCACAGATGGCCTGATTATAATCCATGGAGATGGTGCTGGCGTCAAAGTGGCCGTCCGGAGGCGGCGCGGTCATCATGATGCTGTGAATGCCCGCCTCGCCCAAGCGCTGCACCGTCTCCGTCATCCAATTTACCAGCGACCCGACCAGCATCAGCAGCGGCCTCTCCTGCTGCTGAACGCGTTCGAGCGCCCGCAAATCGTTGACCGGTACTTCCTCCAATATTCCCTTGCTGCGGGAAACCTCCTGCCGAATCCCCTGAACGCATTGCTCGCACCAGTGGGTGCCGGAAAAGGCCGGCTCGATCATCATATAATAGTTCGCGCTCGCCATTACCACTCCCCCTTTGCTTTGTAACACTCCGCGCTTTCGCGGCCGCCTGCGGCGTCGTGCGCATGCGGCTGCGGCGAAAGGCGGCGCTTATCGTCATAGGCAATCGCTCAAAAACGAAAGCTCAGCGAAAATAAAGCAGGATTTTTTGTACATTGCAGGCGATGGAAAGGCCGCCGTGCGCATCACCGCGGCTTCATCGCTCAGATCGTCACAGCGCGCAGCGCCTCGTCAAGCGCCTTCCGCTGATCGCGCGGCACGACGTCCCATGCCGGCGAAACCATTTCCTCCGCGTGCGCATCAGGCGAAAGCGCCGCGACCCGGGGCGCGAAACGAGTCAGCACCTCGCGCGCCCCCGCATGGCGTATAACATCCATCAGCAGCGATTCCCCCGTAAAGGGATGCGCATAATCGCGCTCCGGCCGCCACTTAAATTCATGCGCGCCGCTCTTGACGGCAAACGGCGCGCCCGCGCTGTCGGGCAGGCAAATCTCCGCCTCCGCACCCTGCGGCACCTGCACGCGAAGCGTAAGCTCGTTCGTTGCGTCAACATCCCAATGCACCCGCCATTCTCCGGAAGGCGACTGGAAGGCAAGGTCAATATGGCCGATTCGTCCGTCCGGATGCGGCGCAATTCTCGCCCGCTTCCAGCCGGGCGCAGCATACTGAAGACCTGCGATCTGCGCGTAAATCGCCTCGCAGATCGTGCCGTAGGCGTAATGATTCAGGGAATTCATGCCCGTTCCGGAAATTGTGCCGTCCGCCTCAAGGCTGTTCCAGCGCTCCCAGATCGTCGTCGCGCCCAGCTTCACGCTGTACAGCCAGCCCGGGAAGCCCTCGTTGAGCAGCATGCGGTAGGCCTCATCCGCCAGCCCATTCTCCATCAGCACCGGAATGGTCAGCGGCGCGCCCGTAAAGCCGCCGGTAATGGCATAGAAATCGCGCCGCAGTCGACGGCGAAGGCCCTGAATCAGCTTATCCTTATCGCGATAAATACCATAGCGCAGCGCCAGCACATAAGCCGTTTGCGTATCGACGGTCAGGTTGCCGTTGGGGGATACGTATTCATCCAGCAGCGCGCGATGCACCTGCCCGGCAAGGTCGGCGTAGCGCGCCGCGTCCTGCGTTTTGTCCAGCTCCTGCGCCGCCTTCGCCGTCAGACGCAGGCTATACATATAATAAACGCCCTGAATATAGGCGTGCAGCGTTCCGCCCCAGACCGACTGCGGCGTCAGGCCGTCCTGCGCCAGCCAGTCGCCATAGGTATGGTAGGGAAAATTCAGGTGCGTGCCGCCCGCCGCGTCGTCCAGCCGAATCAGCTTCTCGGCGTAATCGCGCATCAGCGGATAGCTTTCTTCCAAAAGCGCCCGATCGCCGTAGTGCATGTAAACCGTCCACGGCACAATCGTCGCCACGTCCGACCAGACCGCGCCGCCCGGCGTTTTGTCCGAGCATTTAAGCGACGGGCTGTACTGCGGAATATTGCCGCCGTAATACATGGTTTGATCGGCGCGCAGATCGTGCATATACTTACGATAAAAATCCTTACAATCCATCTGATAGCACGCCGTGGAGCAGAACACCTGCGTATCCCCCGTCCAGCCCAGCCGCTCGTCGCGCTGCGGGCAGTCCGTCGGCGTATCGAGGAAATTGCTGCGCTGCCCCCAGAGCGTGTTATGCATCAGCTGGTTTATCAACGCGTGGCCGGTTTCGCAGCGCATAACCTCGCGCAGATCCGAGCAAAGCGCGACCGCCCGAAAATCCGCCGGATCGACATGGGCAATTCCCTCGACCTTCATATAGCGAAAGCCGTAGAAGGTAAACCACGGCTCGACCTCTTTTTCAACGCCGTCGGACACATAGGTGTACTCGGAGAGTGCGGAGCGCAGGTTGTCGCGGTAAAAACAGCCCTGCTGCAGCACCTCGCCCGTCTGAATATAGACCTTTCCTCCCCGTGGAAGACGATTGACAAAACGGAAAATGCCCGCCATGTTCTGCTTAAAATCCAGAACCTGTTCGCCCCGCGGCGTAACAATCAGCTCGGGCGTAAGCACGGCGCGCTCCCGAATAGGCGGCGAAAACTGCGCCACCAGATGATAGGGCTTCTCAACCACGCGGCAGGGCACGCAAACGTCCAGATCATCCGCCGTATCATCGCGGTATTCGCCGTCGTAAATATCCGTTTTCCGAATAACGGAAGGGCTGGCCGTCCAGCTCTCATCCGTTTCGATCACAGTTTGCGCGCCATCCTGCCCGCGAACCGACAGCCGCGCGCCCAGCAGGTATTCATCGCCCCAGGTATCAAAGCCCTTGCGGTTCTTCCCCGCCCAGCCGATGCGGCCTTTATACCAGCCGTCGCCCAGATAAACCTCCAGCAGGTTGTCCTGCGCCAGCAGGTTCGTCACGTCATAGGTTTGATACCGCAAATAGGCGTCGTAATCGTTAAAACCGGGGGTCAGATAATCCCGGCCGATTCGCTTGCCGTTGAGATACGCGCGGTAAACGCCCAGACCGGTCATGCAAAGCTCGCCGCCGGCAACATCAGCAATTGAAAAACGCTTCCATATTTTAGGGCACGCAATATGTGTCTCCGGACTAATCAAACGCAGTTCCATCCTCAACGCTCCTTTGTCACGTTAAAACATCACGGATAATGACATTATATCGCCGATTTCGCCCGGATGCAATACGTCGAGCGGAAAAAGTAGATCGCCGCCATCAAGGTTTTACATGCATAGGATTTGCCTTTTCGACGCGTTTGCCGTATAATAGGATTTGTTTCACACTTCACGCAAGGGGGAAACGCTCATGCTGGCTGTCGCCTATCTGGCTTTATTTTTGCTTTGCGGCGCGGGAATCGCCTTTCTGCTCCTGCCCCGCGTTCGGTTTGTCGCCCGAATCTGGCTGGGGCTATGTCTGGGGCTGCTAATGATGATGTGCCTGCCCGCGCTGACGGCCTTCCTATGTCGCTTTACCGTTTCCGCGCATCTCTTCGCCCTGCTGCCACTGGGCGCGATCATGTGCGCGGCGTGGCTTTTACGCGACAAGCGCGCCCCGCTTCCCTTTGACGCGGCCGAAAAGCGGCTGTGTCTCCTGCTGCTCGCCGTGTCGCTGCCGCTGACGGTGCTGACGGCGTATTTGCATTGCACGCATACCCTTTCCCCCGCCCCGAACGGCACGCTGCACGTGGGCCAGAGCACCTACGGCGATCTGCCGCTCCATCTGGCCATCGTCACCAGCATGCGCGGCGCGGCCTTTCCGGCGGATTATTCCATTTTGCCCGGCACGCTTTTATCCTATCCCTTCCTGACGGACACGCTGTCCACCTCCTTTATGGTGATGGGCTTTTCGCTGCGCGCAGCCATTCTGGCGCCGGGCATTCTGATGAGCGCGCTGGTGTTTTGCGGCTATGTCATTCTGGCGGAGCGTATCGCCGGAAAATGCAAGACCGCCGCGCTGGCCGCACTGTTCTTCTTCATCAGCGGCGGACTGGGCTTTTTCTACCTGATGGATATGCAGGGCACGGTGCTGGGCTATTCCGGGCACAATGAGCTTCAGGCTGTAGCCGGGCTGGGCGCGCGCATTCGCGCCGTGCTGTCGGGATGGTATCAAACCCCCGCCAATCACGCCGAGTTCACCACCTACAACCTGCGCTGGAGCAATGTCATTGTCGACATGATGGTGCCACAGCGCACAACGCTGGGCGGCTGGTGCATGACGATCCCCTGCGTTTACCTGCTCTACGATATGCTGTGGCCCGCCATGGCGGCGCGCGGCGTTACCATCACCGCCGCGCCCGACGGCCCGACCGCCTTTTTTCATAAGCGCGCGTTGAATTTCCGTTCCCTGACGCTTGCCGGCATATGGGCGGGCGCGCTCCCTATGGTCAACACGCATTGCTTCCTCGCGCTGGGGCTGATGTGCGCGGGCTTTATGCTGTACGACTTGATCGTCAACCGCGCACAGATTTCCCGCGCGCTGTGCTTCTGGGCGGTCTTCGGCGCGCCGGCCGTCCTTCTGGCCGCGCCGCAGCTTTTCACATGGACGTTCCGCCAATCCCTGAACAATCAGGGGTTCCTCCGGCTGCAATTTAACTGGGTCAACGGCGAAAACGGCATGCTGCTGGATAATTATTTCTGGTTCTACCTAAAAAACGTCGGCCTGCCCTTCGCGCTGATTTTACTCGCGCTTCTGGAAAAGAATCCAAAACGCCGCTTTCTGGCCAGCGGCGCGTTTGCGATCTATATCGTGGCGGAGTTCGTCGTCTTTACCCCCAACACCTATGACAACAACAAGCTATTCTATATCTGGTATATGCTCTGCGCCGTCATTGCGGCGGATTATGCGCTGGAGCTGCTGGGCAGGCTGCGGGGGCTGCGCGCCCGGCCGGTGATCGCCGCGCTGTGCGCCTTCGCCTGCTTCGCCACCGGTACGCTGAGCATCGCCCGCGAATGCGTCAGCGATTACCAGATGTTCTCTGCGGCCGAGGTAGCGGCGGCAAAATATGTCGAGGCCGAAACGCCGGAGGACGCGACGTTCCTGACCTCCACCACCCACATTAATTTCGTCAGCAGCCTCGCCGGGCGCAAAATTGTCTGCGGCCCGGACACATGGCTGTATTTCCACGGGCTGGATACCTCCGTGCGTCAATCGGATATCCGCGCCTTCTATGCCGACCCCGCCGGAAGCGCGAACATTCTGGAAAAATACGATGTGGATTACATTCTGGTCGGCGGCAGCGAAAGAAGCATGTACGCCGTCAACCTGCCTGCGCTTTCGCAAACGTTCGAATGCGTCTATACATCGGATAACGGGCAGATTATGATCTTCAAGGCAGGAAAAACGCCGTGATCGAACGTTTTCTGCGCTATTCGCTGGCGCACAACCGGAAAATCCGCGTGGTGATGGCCGACAGCCTGAAATGTCGGAATATTACCGTCATCGCGCTGGAGGGCGAAAACGTGTTTTTCCTTACCGCCGGACGAAAAAAGCCCGAGCGCGTGCTCGTCGGCGATATTCTCTCCGCCGCCTATGCGCGCGGCGATACCGGCGATACGCTGCAATATGAACCCAAGGAGGAATAACGAACCATATGCTTGAAAAAGTCAAAGCGCTGCTGCGCGACCGCGACAAAATGCGCGAGATGTCAATGTATCTTCTCTTCGGCGTGCTGACGACGGCCGTAAACTGGCTTGTCTATTTTGCCTTCACAAGCGCGCTGGGGATGAACAATTACGCCAAGGGCTCCTACGAATATGTGCTCATCGGCAACGCGGCCAACATTGTCGCGTGGATCGCCGCCGTGCTGTTCGCTTTCTTTACCAACAAGAGGTTCGTGTTTCAAAGCAAACGCGACGCGCAAAACGGCGCATGGAAGGAATTCGGCCTGTTCGTGTCCGCGCGTCTGTTGTCGCTGGTGCTGTTTGAAGTGCTGCTGTACACGCTGGCGCTCTACATTCTGCCGCACGAATGGGATAAGCTGCTGATGAACGTGCTGGTTGTGGTGTTTAACTATTTTGCCAGCAGCTTTGTCGTGTTTAAGAAAACGCAGCGCAAATAGGCTGGCGCGGATGGCGCGACGATACAGCAAGCCCTGCAGGGAAGCCGCTTGGCGTTCAGTCAAACGCAGCCTTCGCCCGCAGGGCTTTGATTTTGACACGTAAGGCTCGCCCTTTATTTCATGCACTCCCGCCGCAGATACTCGCGCATGGACAGCCTGCCCGCGCCGATGATGCTCAGATCGCTTGCAGATTCCATCTCGCAAAGCTTTTCGCCAAAGCCCATCAGGCTTAACCGGCGGTTGACGGCGTCCACCAGCGCCTTGCCGTAAAAGGCAATGCGTTCCCCGCCCAATACAAAAAGCTCCAGATCCAGAATATACTGCAAATTGCGAATGCACAGCGCCAGATGATCGGCCAGATAGGCCGTCGCTTCCCGGCGCGAAGCTTCGTCGCCCTGGAGCAGCGCCGGCCAGCGGCGCAGCATACGCTCCCTGTCCAGCCGCCGCTCCAATGCGCCCCGCTCCGCAATACCGCCTTCTTCAAAAATGTCCTGCGAAACATAACCGATCTCGCCCGCCGTGAAATGCGAGCCGCGGTACAGCGTACCGTCCAGAATCAGCCCCGCGCCCATGCCCGTGTTCAGGGCGATATAGCCCATGTTCTGAATGCCGCCGCGCAGCATGTATTCGCCCTGCGCCGCAGCGTTCACATCATTTTCAAGGCCGACATGGACGCCGTATGTTTCCGCCAGCCATTGCGCCGTTTCTGCCAATGATTCCGGAGCGGCGATATCCAGATACGGCGCGGCGATGACCGTATAGCCATGCACGATGGCGGGAAGCGCGACGCCGATGCTCAGCACCCGCGCCCCCTGCGTCTGCGCGCGCGCGATCAGGTCATGCACGCTTTCTTGCAGGCGGGCTCTTTCTAGCGCCGCTCTGCCGGCCAGCCCGTCCGTCTGCTGGACGCAGACAAGTCGGCCGTTCATATCCACCAGCCCCGCGCGGCATTTTTCGCCGTCCAGCAGCAGCCCTACGGCCATGTTTGTATCGCTGCAAAGCTGATATGCAAACGCCTTACGTCCGAAGGCGGAGGTATTGATCTTGTCTCCAGTACGAATAAGGCCGAGCTCCTCAAAAAAATCACAGATTTTCATGATTGTCGGCGCGCTCAAACCGGTTGCGGCAATCACATCGCTTCTGGAAAACGCCGGATGACGCAGCATATATTCCAACGCCGCCAAGCGATTCATCCGCTTCATGTCGGCAGCGTCGTCCATAATATTAGCGTTTTCTCTTTCCATCCAGCTTCACTCCGTTCAAATCATTGATTGCCAGCCGCTTTCGGCCAGACAGCAGGCGCCCAGCGCGCCGGCGCGATTGTCATATTCGCTCAATTCAACGCGCGCGCGCACGGGCGTAAGCCGGCCTGCCGCACGCTCAATTGCGTCGCGATAATCCCCAAGCGAGGCCGCCACGCCGCCGCCCAGCACCACCACCTGCGGGTTAAGCAGGCTCATCATGTTGGCGACAGTTACCGTAAGCCTTCCAAGAAACCGATCGATGATTTGCCGCGCCGCCGCGTCGTCGGCGTGGTCAAAGAGCGTCTTGGCCGTATAGCCCAGCGGCTCCGCCATTTTTTGCAGGGCCGTTCCCGAAATGCGCGATTCCAGAAAGCCAAACCGACCCTCCGCCGCCGAAAAATCCGCTTCAGGTGGTTCGAACACGCAATAGCCAATTTCGCCCGCGCTATTCGTCGCGCCTGACAGAAGCCGTCCCCCCGAAAGAATCGCGCAACCGACGCCCGTGCCCAGGGTAATGAGCACCGCGTCCGTGCAGCCCTTCGCCCTTCCGCCGTGCATTTCCGCCAGCATGGCCATAGTTGTGTCGTTTTCCACCCGGCAAGGAAAGCCCCAGCCGCTAAAAAGCGTCTTCTTCAGATCCTGCCGCACCCAGCCCAGCGCAGGAGCGTCCACCACGACGCCGCTTTCCGGCGTCACACGGCCGGCCACGCCCATCGCCATGCCCGCTATCACGTGTCCATTCGCCGTCAGGTCGAAAAACACCTGCTCCAGATGTGCGCGAAAATCGGGAATATTCTTTTCAGTCGGCCAGACGCATTCCAACAGCCTCTCTCCGCGCTCGCGGACAATCAGCAGCGTTTTCGTGCCGCCGACGTCCACGCCGACAAAGCACCCGCCATCCTTCATTCCTCTTCCCCCCATGCCGCCCGATCGCATATCCACATCACTCCGGGCGCGTCGCGAAGCATCGTGGCGGGCAGGAAGGGCTCTTCGCCGCTGAAAACGCATCGCAAAATCTCGCGTTTATGCTCCCCGACAATCAGCACGTCCGCCTGCTTAGCCGCCAGCAAATCAGCCATTCCCAGCGTGACGCCGCTGCGAATTTCGACAGTGCCGGCAAAGTATTTCTGCATCACCGCGCGCGTGTTTTCGTCCAGCCGCTGCTCACGCGCCGGACTGTCCGAAGCGCAGCCCGGCTCGTTAAGCGCCAGATGGCCATTCATGCCAAGGCCCAGCAGCATATAATCAATTCCGCCGCGCGCCGCGATAAAAGCTTTTATTCGCTTGCATTCCGCCGTCGCGTCACGATATTTCCCCCGAAAAAGGCAAATATGCTCCTCGGGCATATTGGTTCGATTTAGAAAATTGCGCTGCAAAAAGCCCGCGCACGAGCCATCGTCCCCCTCGTCGCAGCCCGTCCATTCGTCCATGTCGACAAAATATGCCCGGGAAAAATCCACGCCTGTCAGCGCGTCGAATACCGGCAGCGAGGTGTGCCCAGCCGCCATGCACAGCAGCGCGTCCGGCTTTTGCGCAAGCACTATCCGCACATGCTCTGCGGCCAGCGCCGCCGCGTGATGCGCATCCTTCATTACATGAATATTCATATGCACTTCCTGATGTAAGGCCGGTTGATTTCAAACAGCTCGTCGTTAATCCTCTGTGCCGCAACGGTCGAATTGACCACCGGGTCGCAAAGCAGCGCCTGATAGGCGATTTCCTTAGAACCGGTTGCAGCCGCCAGCACGGAAAGGCGCTGCGCGGAAACCTGATTATTCATCAGGCCAATCACGCCCTCGGGCAGCGCTGGCGGCATCACCCGGCGAACGCCGCTGCCATCGGCAAAAACGGGAATCTCAACCGCCACATCGTCCGGCAAGCGGCCAATCGCACCGTCGTTTTTCACAATGGCGGAAGGAATCATCGTAGGAACGTCATAGTAGATGGCGCAAATCAGCTCGACGGCCTTTTCGCCAGAGGGCGACAGCCACGCCTTCGCATCGCGTTCGCCGCGAATCACTTCCTCGATTTCAGTGCGCATCCGCGTCCGCTCCTGCTCATCCCATACAAAATCATAACCGTGCTCGCCCGCCTCATACCCATAAGCCTGATATTCTCCTAAATGATCGTCCGAACAGGTGGGATACAGCCCAAAGGCGTGCAGCATTTTGCGCACATAGGGCATAAACGCAGGATCGAAGACAGTCTCCTTTTCTCGGAACTCGGGATAGAGATCGGCTCCGCTGCCCTTTTCGCGAATGTCCGTTACCCATTGGAAATGGTTCATGCCCGCCGCCTGAATTTCAATTTCCTCCGCGTCGCGTCCCAGAATGTGGGCGATCTGATCCTGCGCCATAAAGATGCCGTGGCAAAGTCCCAGGCACTTGATGCTCGTATACTGGTTTACGCCCAGCACGATGCGACTCTCAGGATTGGAAAAGTTGAAAAGATAAGCGTTCGGGCAAAGGCGCTCCATGTCGCGCGCAATCTCCAGCAGCACGGGCAGCGTGCGCATGGTGAAATAAAGCGCGCCAGGCCCGCCGTTTTCGCCCAAGCAATGGCGCAGACCGTGCTTGATGGGCACCTGAAAATCATGCCTCCACAGCTCGCACCGCTCAATAGCCAGCGAGTTGATCACAAAATCCGCCTCAGGCAACGCCTCCAAACGATCCGTCGTTTTCAGAATGGCGAGATGCTTTCCCGCCGCTTCGTTCATGCGCAGCGCCAGCCTATACATCCTTTCCAAATTCTCCTCATCGATATCCACAAGATACAGCCGCGCGTCCTGAATCAGAGGATGGGAAAAAATATCCCGGAAGGTCGGCAGGCCAAAGGACATGCTCCCCGCGCCGATGAACACAATCTTCATTTCTTTTGTTTGCCGCTTCATTTTCTTTTCTCCCTTTCTTTGTTGTTAAGCCATTCGGAAATCCAGCGCTTCAGGCAAATGCAGCTGCGCCCTTTCTCCTTTTTCCGTGCGCTTGCTTTGAATATAAAACCATAGATCGCTCAGCCATTCCATCCCCTCACGCTGGTCGAACACCTGCAGCGCGCCCCCCTCGGTCAGGATCGCTTCCGCCTCGTTCAGCCGTCCCAGCCGCGCCAGCGCCCGCGCCTCCTCGCAGCGCACGTGGCCGTCCCTGCGCGCCTCGGGTTTCATCGCCGCGAGGACGTCAAGCGCCGCCTGATGCCTGCCTGCGTCGTTGAGGATTATCATTAGCTCCCGGTCGAATTCCAAATAACCGCCAAGCGCCGGGAACGCTTCCAACGCCAATTGCGCCCCGCGCTCGTTCCTTTCCAGATGATAGGCAACAGCCAGCGCATACAGCGCCAACGGCACCGCCTCCGCCGCGCGCGTCAGCCGGGCAAAATAGCGCGTATCGCCGCGATACATCAGGTTCAGCCCGATCTGATAATCGGTATACGGACTCGGCTCTGCCTCCTCCAGTCGCTTCAACCACGCGTCCGAAATCATGTAGGATACGTCCTCGAGCCGCTCAGGAGCAGGAAGCGTCGCCTCCTCCAGCAGCGTTTTCCATGGAAGCTGGGCCTCCCCAAGCGCTGCAAAGCCCAAATGCGGCTCGAATTCCGCCCCGCGCGCCATGCGCTCCAGCGTCGCCCACGCCCCCGGCGCAGCCAGCTGAAGCGGCGGCGCGGTCACATGAGCCAGCGGCCGCGTTCGCACCAGAAGGTCTTCCAAATACGCCGCGTCCACCTTTTCCGCAATCGCCCCTTCGGCAGCCGCCTGCGCGTCTGCGTAGTTGCCCATCGCCGTTTCTGGCGAAAGTCTCAGCCCACCGTAGGCCTCCATCCATTCCCAGGCCGCGTTGGGCGGCATCGGAATGCACTCGTACTGCGTCTGGTTCACGCCCGCCTGAATCTCGATATACGGGCCGGCCTTATCTGTCAGCCAGCGCTGCCAGTTTCGCCCGCCTGGCGCGCTGCCCCATGCAAAAAGCTTGCGCCCGCGCTGGCGTGATGTGGACGTTTGGAACATTCCGCGCCCGGTTTCATCCACACAGGCCTCGTATTTTCTCTGTCCGTCCGCAATTTTGTAAAAATAATCCGTCGCCGCGTGACAATGTGCCGGATAGGTCACGTCGATCCCCTGTGCATTGACAGGCACTTGGCATTTCCCGATGCCGTTGATATCGCTGACATAGGCGCTGTCCGCCGGAACGATCACACGTGAGCGTGTGGTCTGCGGCACGGCGATATTACTGAACCAGTACATAGGCACAGTATGATTGTTGATATTCTTGATGCGCATGCGGCAAAGCAGTGCGCGGCTGTCGTCGGGCAGCAGAAAATCCATCTGATAAACGACCTCGCGAATACGCTCATAGGCATACATCCGCAGCGCCGTCATGCCTTGCCATTCCACAAACGCAACGTTCATCGGCGCGCAGGCAAAGGGCGTGTGCCCGATCATGCCAATATTCCATTCCACGCCGCCGGACGTCCACGCATTGCAAAGCGCCAGATTGCACGGGCGAAGCACATCGTTCACATAGAGCAGTTCGCGCCCCTCGGCTTTGTCATAAAGCGACCAAAGCTTACCGCCAAGGCTGGGAACAAACTCCGCACGCAGGCAGGCGTTTTCCAGCACCGCCGTTTCGATCTCCGTCGGTTCCTCCGCCCTGTCGTAGCGGCATTTCATAGCATAGGGCATGATGTTTGGAATGCGCCCAACGTCGTAAAACACCTCGTCGTATTCATCCAGATCGCGCCGTTTGTCCGTTTGGACATTCTTTGGGGGAAAAATGGAGGGCAGCACGCTGTCGGGGCCAAAGTGCGCCGACCGAATCACCAGCGTGGAAAAATATGGCTTTGCCATTTATTCACTCGTCCTTTCATATACGCGCACAGCACGCACGCGCATTTCCCACGGCAGAGTGGCATCGTCAATCTCGCCGCCCCAGAAGCCGCCCGCCGCAATATTCAAAATCAAATGAAAGGGCTTGTCAAAGGGCCAACCCGCCTCGTCTCCGTCCCTGTCGGCTTTACGAAAGACCGCAGCCGCCCGCTCGTCGAAATAGAAGGCGATTTGCCGGTCATCCCATTCCATAGCATACTGATGATAACCGTCGCTCACACCCTGCAGCCTTTCAAAATGCGTCATCTGTGTTCCGATGATATGATTATACTTTTCGGTGTGCAGGCTTACATGAACTTGATCCTGATTCCACCCCACATGCTCCATCACGTCGATCTCACCGCACAGCGGCCATGGCTTGCCGGCATAAATCGCGTCCGGCAGCATCCAGATTGCCGGCCACGAGCCCTTGCCGCGCGGAAGCTTGGCCTCAATTTCAAAGCGCCCGTACCGCCATGACGCATGGCCAAACGTCGTCAGGCGGGCGGATGTATAGCCCGTTTCACGGCTGCCCAGTGCGCGGAGAATCAATTCGCCATCCCGCACAAAAGCGTTCTCAAGGCTGTCCGTATAGCATTGCCTCTCCTGGTTGCCCCAGCCGCCCGCGCCAAGCTGCTGCGTCCATAGGTCCGGGTTGGGGCGGCCGTTTACCGAAAAATCATCCTGCCATATCAGCCGCCATCCTTCGTCGCTCATCGCTTTTCCTCCTTTAGAAAATCGTATCACTCGCCCGTAATGCCCGTTCGCTCTACCCCCTCGATAAAGCGGCGCTGCAAGAACGCGTAAAGAATCATGAGCGGTAAAATGGTCAGAAACGTGCCTGCCATGCGGATGCTTTCGTTCAAACGGTTGCCCGTCTCGCCGCTTTTCACTGGGTTTTGGGTGGAAAACTCATTTACAAAGCCCATCAGCCGCATGGGCAGCGTCTTGATGAACTCGCCGTAGAAAATGCCCGCCTGATAGGTTTCATTCCAGTACCATACAAACGAAAACAGAAAGGAAACCACGATCACAGATGCGCACATGGGCAGCGCGATGCGCACAAACGTGCGTAGGCGTCCCGCGCCGTCAATCTGCGCTGCTTCGTCCATGGAGCGCGGGTTCGCATGAAACGCCTGATAAAACAGCAGCACGAATACCGCGCTTTTCAACCCTTGCCCCAGAAAAGCCGGAATCAGCGATGGAAACACGGTGTTTTTCATGCCGTAACGAAAGAACATCAACGATTTGGGAATCAGCGTTACCTGCGATGGCACAATGAAAGTCAGCGCCACCAGTGCGAAGAGCGCCTTCTGACCTGGAACGTCGAAACGCTCGAGGCCATAGGCGGTAATCGCGCAGCTGGCCGTCTGCAATACGGCGCATGCGAACGAAATACCCACCGAAATCATCAGTGAATCCGGCAGATGCAACACCCGCCACGCCTTTTGATAATTCTCCAGCGTCCATTTGTTAGGAACCCAGCGTACCGTCGGGTTCACCAAATCCTCCACCGACATCATCGACAGCGACGTCATATACAGCAGCGGGTAGAGAAACACATAGCCCATCCCGATGAGCACGGCGTAAATCGCCAGCATCTGCAGAAGCGATAATTTCTCTCCCTTCCCCGATACCAGCCGAAACCGCAGATATGCGGCGTTTTTTTTCAGCGTCATACGCCCTTCTCCCTTCTTGGCCTGAACACAGCGTAGCACAGCAAAAGCAGCAGGATTTGAATGCCGAAGAACAGCCATGATATCGCCGCAGAATAGCTATAGATCACATTGGCTGAAAACATCTTGGCCGCAATCAGCTTGCTGACCTCCGTGCCGGTAAAGGTGGACATCTCCACCACCGTATAAATCGCGTTTACCAGCATATAGGGCTTGATGTAGGGCAGGGTTATTTTCCAGAAAATTTCCCATTGACTCGCGCCGTCAATCTGCGCCGCCTCAAAGATCGGGCGGCCGATCTTTTGCAGCCCGGAAAGGTAAATCAGCGTCTGCACGCCGGAAAACCACAAAATCAGCACGATATTTTGAATCACATAGGTCAGCGGCCCTGATACCGGGCCGGGCAGCCGCGCAATCAGCCGATAAAACATATAGGACTGCGGCGAGCCGATGGTAGCGGCATTGTTGGCGATGAATTCATTGATAACCGGGCCGGAAATGATAATTACCGGGAAGAAGAAAACCGTTCGAAACAGCCCACGGCACGGGTAGCGATTGTTCAGCAGTACGGCGATTATCAGCGACACAACAACAATCACCGGCAGCGAATAAACCACAAACCGCAGCGTTGATCCCAGCGCTTCCAGAAATTCCGCGTCGGAAAAAAGCACCTCCTTATACCAATACAGGCCCGCGCGGGCCGTTTCAATGCCCTGAATGCCGACCTTCACCCGCTGAAAGCTCAAAAACAGGGAATACGCCATGGGATAGAGCGTAATCAGCGCAAAACCGATAATCCACGGCAGCAGGAACGCATAGCCCGTCAGAATGTTCTTCCATCGCATGCTCATACGCCGCGGCGCAGCATTTCCCGACGCAATCGTTTTTTTCACTCGCTCACCTCCCATACCAGTGCAGAGCAGGGCGGAACGCTTCCTTCCGGAAGCACGACCTCAGCCTGCGTGTAATTCACGGCCACAGCCAGCCCGCCTTCATAGTAGGTGACGGCCACACCCCGCCGGGGCACGCTGCGTTTCAGCATTTGCAACCCCCTGACGCGGCCGAGCACGCCGTTTATCATTTCATACGCCTCGTTCGCCTGCTGCGTCCAGTTGCGCCACTGCGTGGAGGCATACTCGCCAACGGTGGTGTAGGCTAACGCGTCGTTGTCAAGCCCGCTGAGCAGCAAGGAAGGATAAACGCCGTAATCAATATGCCGTAGCAAATCCAGCGTTGTAAACAGGCTTTCGTTCATATAGGGCGCATAGAGCTCCACGCGCCCCGAAAGCGTCATTTGCAGAAAGGGAACGCTGTCGGTTTCAAACAAATACTGGCTGCTCGAAAGCGGCGTATCATACAGCCGCACCGCAAACGGAAGCATGTATTCATTCGCGCCGTAGAGCGATACGCCGTCCGCAAGCGTCTCCATCGCCGTCCACAGCATGGCGCGCGCTTCTTGACGATCGACCTCTGCGCCCTTGAGCTGATCGGCATACAGCATGGTGCTCACGCCGTTCAGCGCCCAGAAAACAGGCAGTTCCGCCGCGGCACGCGCTTCCTCCAGCCGGGAAAGCCTTTCCGCCACCAGCGCCGGCTTAATGAAATAGGTTTTATTCAGCCATACGTTCAGGTTCTCCCGCACATACGATGCGCTGGTCTGCGAAAGCGTAATGGCGGCCTCGCGCCGCTCGTTGAGCTGCAGCGCCGTCGCCCGCGCCGGGTCTACATAAAGCCCGACCTGTACGCCGCGCCGCTCAAGGCCTTCAAGCGCCGCGGCAAAGCTCTTTGCTCCGCCCAGCACGCTGTCCAGGCTCACGTCGCGCTTTGGCGCGCCGCTCAGCCCGCCCCGCTGCCAGCCAATCAGGTTGACCAGCACCTTCCTTGTCCTTAGCGCGTCCAGGCAGGCGTTCACGTCATCCAGCGTGGTAATAATCTTCGTCGTGTTGGCAAGCATGCCCTTTTGAACGTCCGCCGTCAGAAAGTCCAGCCGCATGGGGATGCCGCCGTCCTGCGAAACACGTCTCGCAAGCACGCCTTCCTGCCCAAGCAGCTCGCGATACAGCCGCGCCATACCGCCATAATTCGCGTCGTCGTCCGAAAGCAGATAATAGCTCACCGCAGGCTCGACGGGGTTCATCGTCTTCTGCACCACCTGAACGCCGGCACCGGAGCGGCTGATGGGCTGCGAATATTTCTGCCGATAGATAAAGCGGAACGCAGCATTGGTATAATCCGTCTGTACACCGCCAGGCATTGCGTACACCACGGCGTACTCCGCGCCCGAAACAACGCGGGCGAACCAAGCGTCGCATCCCTCGCCATGCACCATGCCCAGCACCGGCAGTGCCGCCTCGGCCTCCGCAACGGCGTAATCGTTCGGACGATAGGAGCCCAGATCGTTCATCTGATACAGCGCGTCGACGCCGGCATCCTTACCGAAGACGCGCTTTTCATATCCTGAAAAATAGCTCGTATTCGCGCCAAAGCGCATCAGCGCGCCGCAGCCGTCCGGCAGCAGCACATAGCCGTCTATCCCATCCGATTCCTGCACGGCGCCAAAAAACGGAATAAACTGTACCTGACCGAGCAGAAACTTTCCTTCCTCACGAATAGTCCGGGAATGCAGGCGCAAAGAAAAGCCCCGCGGCAAAAGCGTAAGCGAAAAATCAAAGGAAATGTCAAGGTCGGTCAGCACCGCGTGAAACAACGCCTCGTCCCCGTGGAGCTCATAGGTCAACTTATGCGACGCGGGCGTCAGCGCGGATGTTTTTTCCGTGCCGTCCTTGGTAAAATACGTAACGCTCAGCAGCGAATTCCCCGTAGCCGACCATTTTTTATTCATGTTGCCCGGCTTGTCCGAAGCCAGGCCGCCCCAGATATAACCGCTTTCCAAATTCTGCACCCGAATGCCATAGGTTTCGGGCCGATAGAGCACGCGCAGCCGTTCGTTTTCCAGAATCGGAGCAAAGCCCGCGTCGTCCAGCCGGTTTATGCGCTCTCCCTGCCGGGTCGGCTGCTCAAAACGCAACGAAGCGACCGCCAGCGCGCCGTCGTCCGCAGCCAGCACATTTCCGACCGCAGCGAAAAGCAGCAGCGCCGTCAGCAAAAGACACAGCGCCTTTTTCCTAGCGTACACTGTAGCCCACCTCCTTTACCAGCGAATACACAAACTGCGAAAGCTGATCCCAGAACATATACAGCACCGAAAGAACAATCAGCGCAATGGCAATAAAGAACAGCGTCCAAAGCACATTTGCAACCGTGCGGCGCAGCGTAAACTGATGCACCTCATGAACCCCGATCACCAGCAGCACCGCCGACCACAGCCACAGCAGCGTCTGCCCCGCCTCGATAAAAAAGGCTTCATTCAGGGTCAGCGCATAGCTCATCACGGTTATCAGCGGCAGGCCCAGAATAACCGGCGTGAGCGCATATGCGCCCATGATATACACATGACGCAGCTTTCCCTCGCCCTCGGATATGGATGAAACCAGATAATTTCCGCCCACTGTAAAGCCGATCGCCCCAAAGAACAGCGCTGCCAGCAGAATAATGCTGCCCTCCTCCGCCTTATGCTCGTTAAAAATGAAGCTGCGGAAGTAATAATCAGCAAAGAACACGGCGAACGCCGCCAGATACAAAACCGTGGCGCTCAGGGGCGTAGCGCACTCGCCGCGGCGGATATAATAAAGCGTATCCACCGGATGACGCAGATAACGTCTTGTCAGCTTCAAATCGCCCCGCATGCCGGGCGTATGCTCGAGGCTCTGCCGCGAAAGCGTTATGGCCGGCGGCTTAGGGCGCAAAAGCCTGTAAACGCGCCAGAGCATTGCGCCCAACGCAAACGCGGAAAGAATATATCCCAAATAACGCATCAGCCACGTATTCCGCATCTCCCAAAATGCGTCGGAAGCCATTTCACGCGAATCTGCCAGCTTCGCATACTTGAGCGCGTTGGCGTAGTCCTGCGTTTGGTAATACGTTCTGGCCAGATATTGATAGGCGTATTCCATCCGGCCGCCCCGGTCGATCACCTGCTGCCAAAGCCTGCGGCTGCTTTGGTAATCGCCGTTTTCATAATCGCGGATGGCGCTGTGAATGCCCAGAATGAAATCCGTCGGGCAAAAGACATGCACAGCGCCACGTTCCCTGTCCAGTACATACAGGTTATCCTGTGCATCCCGCGCGATAGCCGCCGCCACCGAGAAAAAGCCCGCACGCTCGGAAGCAATGGCTTTTCCGCCAAATGTAACCAGCAAATCGCCCGCCGCATCGTATTCGTTTATCAGTCCTGTCTGCGTCAGGGCGTACATTTGGCCAAAGGAGCCGACGCAGACGTCCACAAAATTGCTTTCGTCCACCATGTCGTCAGCAATCATGTTCGCCCCGGCGATATCGTGACGCTTCAGTGCGTTTCCGCGCACGGCAGGCGTAACAGTGTAGACAATCCCGTCCTCGCCGATATCCAGATTGCCAAAGGGCGACGGTTTCTCCGTGAGCACCTTATTCAGCTGTGCATCAGTAAAAATGCGCTGCTGAATACGCTGCCAGAGCGTCATGCGGGTATAGTTAAAGCCGAAATAGCCCATAAAGCGCCCATCGGCGTTCAGGTTAATGATGCCGTCGTAGCCGCCCTCGCTGACGATATACACGTCGCCCGCACTGTTAGCGGCAACCTTTCTTGGAAAATATGTTGCAGCCGAGCCGAAAATCGCCTCCTCCGGACGAAGGTATTCCCGAAGCAGTCGGCCGTCCATAGAAAGCAGCAGCACCTTTTTCGCGCCATAATCAGCCACATAGATGCAGCCGTCCTTCCGCACATAGAGCCCCGTCGGGTATTGGAGCAGCCCCTCCGCCAGCACGACATATTCGCCGCTGGCCAAATCATAACGTACAATGCGGCGATTTCCCGCGTCGGCAACGTAGATCACGCCGTCGCGGATGTAAATGTCCTCAGGCGCTTTCAGCCCCGCCTCCCGCAGCAGCACGGGGCCGGGCAGATAGGCGTCCTGCGTACGCACAAAGCCCAGACGTGAGCTTGAATAGGTATAGGACGTGGCGTTTCCGGCCAGGGCGGCCGTCGGCGTGACAAGCAGAAACAGCCACATCCAAACTGCCGCCGGCAAAAGACGCTTTTTCTTTCGCATGCCGATCCCCCCTTACTTGATGCCGGAATAGGCCATGGTGTTGAGCATTTTAGACTGCATAAGAATAAAGATGAGCAAGTTCGGCACGAACATAATCAGCGCCGCCGCAGCGGACATGCCCTGCCCTGCCACAACGTTGCCGGACGCATTGGAAATATTGCCGATATAAAAGGCAAACGTCCGCAGCGTTTCATCATTGATGTAGATCGACGAAGTTTCCACATTGCCCCACGCCAATTGAAAAGAAAGAATGCCGATGGTCGCAATGGCCGGGCGTACCATGGGCACGATGATCCGCCGGATGATCGTCAAATCGCCCGCACCGTCAATTTGCGCGGCCTCCACCAGCGCGTCCGGAAGCTGATCCATAAATTGCTTAAGCAGAAACAGACCGACCGGCATGGCGATCGTCGGCAGAATATGCGCCCAATAGGTATCGATCAATCCAAGCTTCGCCACAATCAGAAACCGCGGAATGGTCACGGCGGTGGGAACAAACATCAGCGCAACCTGATTGACAGTAAACACGGCCTCGCGTCCCCTGAATTTTTTCTTGGACAGCGCATAGGCCGCCATGACTGAAAACACGATGGAAAACCCCATCACCGCCAGCGTCACCACCAGATTGTTGAAAAGATACCTCGCCGCCGGAATGTTGGAGGAGCTCATCATGCGAAACAACGCGCGAAAATTATCGGCCGTCGGGCGAAGGGTAATGAATTTCGGCGGAAAGGCAAAAAGCTCGGATGTGCTCTTGAGCGCATGAAAGAAAATATAAATGATCGGCAACAGCATAAAGCCCACAAAGGGCAGGAGAATAACATAAAACTTAATCTGTCCGCGATGAAATTTCTCCGGGCCGATGCTAATGCCCGTATAACGGCGCGCTTTTCCGGTCATGTGCTTCCCTCCCTTATTTATCACCCAAAAGCTTGTGGCAAAGCTTCGAAAACGACCAGATCATCGCCAACAGCACCACGCTCACCGCAGCGGCATAGCCCATTTCATAGCGCAGATAGCCGTAATCCTCAATATGGTTAATCATCAACTGGCCGGCATAGCCGGGCGTCGGATTGCTGCCGGAAAGCTGCACGCCGATATAACCGACGGAAAAGGTATTCACAATCGCCATCACCGCGCCAAAGAGCATTTGCGGCAGCATGGTGGGAATGGTGATATAGATAATCTCCTGCAAGCGGCTGTGCACGCCGTCGATATACGCCGCCTCATACAATTCTGCATTGACGTTCAGGACGCCAGCCAGCATGGCTAAAAAGCCGACGCCCATGCTCGACCAAAGGGAAACAACGATCATGATAGGCATCAGATACGCCTCGCCCGTCAGAAACTGCAGCGGCTCGGTAATCGCGCCCAGCTGGAGCAGCAGATTGTTGATATAGCCCATTCTGTCGCCGCTAAAGAGCACCTTCCACATCACCGACATCGTCACCCCCGCCGTCATGGAGGGCGAATAGATGATAATGGCCAGAATCGTCCGCGGCCATTTGGTCAGCTGCGCCAGCACCCAAGCCAGAAAAAACGAAAGAATATATCCGCCCGGCCCGACGATCAGCGCATACTTGACGGTATTGGGCAGGACGTATTTCATGAACACCTCGTCCTGCGTAAAGAGCTCCACATAATTACGCGCGCCCACCAGCCGCGGCGTCTGCACACCGTTAAAACGCGTAAAGGAAAGCAGTATCGCTGCCACGACGGGCACCACAATAAACACCGTAAATAAAATCAGATACGGCGAAAGCAGCAGCCACGCTGAATATTTGTCCTTCCATCTGCCCAGCCGGCAAGCAAAGCCGTCCCGTTGCATGCGCGTTTTCCTCCTTTCATGGCCGCTCAGAAGCCGAGCAGGTCAGACACATCCGAAATAACAAAGTCCCGCAGCTTTTTCCCGTCTGCATAATAGCCGAATTCCTCCAGCTTCCGCAGGATATCGCGATCGATATGAAGGATCGCGTCGTCCAGCGCAGAGCGATAGAATTCGCCGTTGACCACCGTGTCGATCCATGCATTGCTCAGCTCACGCTCCATCATATAGGTTGCCGGATGCGACGGCGCTTCCTGAATCTGCTCCCACGAGGCGAGAATCACCGCCCGATGACCATTGTCGATCCCCAGCTGCGCAAACGCATTCTTATTGGCCGAATTCCACAGATAGGCCGGGCCGTACTGGTTGAGCATCATCTGGGCATAGGTTGTCTGCGTTTCCGTGCTCATCCACCATTGCAGAAAGCGCCAAGCCTTTTCCACATCCGCGCCTTTGAGAATCACGTCCGCGTGCGTCGCCGCCGTATAGGCGCGGTTTACGTTTCCCTCCGCATCTGCAACACCCGGGCTGAGCGCGATATCCCACAGGCCGCTGATTTCCGGCGCGCCGGTTGTCATCAGAATATAATCATTGAGCGAGGATACGCCCAGAGGCGTCAGTCCGTAACGAAAGGAATTGTAGAAATTCACGGTCTGCTTGTCAAAAGAATACAGATTGTACAAATCGCACATCAGCCTAAAGCCCCGCACCGCCTCGTCCGATCCGATCACGGCGCGCATGCCGTCCGCCGAATAGAGCTTTCCGCCCGTCTGGAAGATAAACGGCAGCGTCGCATAAAAGGGCTTAAGCCCCGAAGCCGATGAAAGCGGCACATAGAAACTCATCCCTTGCCGCCGAAGCGCCGGCATGATGCGCTCCACGTCCTCCCACGTATTGGGAAGCTCCAGCCCAAGCTGCTCCATCAAATCGCGGCGATAGAACATCACATAAAAATCCTGCCGCTCGCATAGGGCATAGATTTTATCCTCGAACACATAGGGCTGCAAAACGTTCGGGTTAAAATTCTCCTTGACAAACTGATTAAAGCCCTCCTGCGAGCTCAAATCAACCAGCGCGCCGCGCATAGCCAATTGAAACGGCAAATGGGAGGCAATGCCCAGCACGCCGTCAGGCGCCTCGTTCGCCGCCACAGCTAACAGCACCTTATTGGAATCCGCCAGCACGGACAGGCGAACGGAAATACCGGTTTCAGGGGTGAAGTACGCATCCACCATGCGCTGAAGCGTCTCAACATAGGCGACCGAGCCGGCGACCCAAAATTCCAGCTCCTGTGTATCGCCCGCGATTGCGCCGTTTCCCTTGCCCTCGTCCGTAAAGGAATAGCAAAAACCCTTCACGCCGTTTGCCGCACGCGCCAGCAGGCCGGCCTGCGATTCCGGTATCGCATTCTGAAAGAAGAAAAGCCTGTCGATGGCGAACACCTGATCGTACAGCTTGGGCAGCAGCGCGCCCAGCAGCTGCGCTGCCGAACCAGAGCCCTCGCTCAGCTCGCTCAGGCGGCCCGGCAAGTGCTTCATATCCCGCTGCAGCGACGCAATCATACTCGAAACAATGCGCAGGTCAACCGCGCCGCCTGGCGCCTGCGTATCGCACAGCGCGGCCAAATCAGCGTAACAGGCGTCCAGCTGCGCGCGCCATCCATCCATCCGCGCGTCAAGGTCAGGCATATATTGCTCCATCTTCCAAACGCGGTTCACGTCGTCCGATATGCCGACGATCTTCTTAATTTCCACGCCAACCCGGTTCATATCCATCATCACGGCGTGAATTTCGTCTGTCAGGCGCTGTTTTTTTTCGCCGTTGAAGAGCACCGAAACCGTATGCTCGCCTGCCGATAGATACATCCGGTAGGGCGCGCCTTGTGCGTCCGCAAACACAAAATTCCGATAATCGCCCTTGGTATAGGGGGCGCCGACGCCCCGCATCTCCTCAAAGAGCGTCCGCCCGTCCAGCTCCAGATCAAAAAACGCGGGCACATCCTGCAGCGTATCCTGCGCGTAGCGCATACCAAAGCCATACCAGCCTGCCTGCTCCACCGTAAACGTCCACACAAGCCGATAGCCGGAGCCTTCACTGACCGTTCCGATCACGTTCAGGCGTTTATGATAAACGTCATACGGACTCAGCGTCATATCCTGCACATTCGCAGGCGAAAGATAGGCGTGGGATTTGTAGGTATATTTCTCCGCTTCAATGGCGATCACCGCGTCGCCACCCGCATCCAAAGCGCTCTCGCTTGCGCGGTAGCCTCTGTAATCCGGTATCGTCTGGATCGGCGCAACGTATACATGCCGGATCATCACCGGCTGCGTATCGGCGCGCAGCGTCAGGCAATGCTCCCCGGCAGAAAGTGAAAAGCAAAGCGGCGACGCGTCAATGGCAGAAAAGGAACGAAGATAGTCCTCATGTGATGCCGAAAGCGCCTCCTGCCGCGCAATAAATTCATTGCCGAAGCGATCGAGCTGGTATTCCTCCGTGTCCATCCATAAATCGTTGACCGCAGCGGCGGCCGTTTTCCCGTCCAGCGTTACCGTTACGGCGCTGTCGCCCGTCATATGCAGCGGCAGCACATAATCCAAAATCACCTGATATTCGCCCTGTGCAGGAATGCGGACGACAAAGCTTGCGCTTTCGTTTTTTTCCAGCTTTACATCCGCGCACGCCGCCTGATGAGAAGCGCATACGGCCTCCACACGCCCCGGCGCGGCGGTATCCGTCCAGCGCGCTTCGCCAAGCGCCCCTGACCCGTCCAGCGTCACCGCCGTCAGCATCGCCAGAAACAGCCATTTTTTCATACCCTTCATCCGTATTCCTCCACAGCGCGCATCGGGCTCGCGGCGCGGCCCGAAAGCCGCGCCGCGATTTTGCCCATCGCTTACTTCTTGGGATAGGTTGCCTGCACAGCGGCAAGATTTTCCTCAAAGGTCTTTTCAGATTCCGCCAGCCAAGCGTTGATCTTTTCTTCCATTTCGGCAGCTACCGCGGCAGCCTCGATCTGGCCGTCATAGATCGCCTGGCGCTCATCGCCCTGCATCGAGCCGGTTGCCGTATTGAAGTCCGGCACATAGCGGTAATGGTCGCCATGGATGGAATTTTCCATGTGCTTATACATATACATAACGCCGGCAGGGACATACTCAACCGCTTCAAACGCGGCCACGACCTCGGGATGCTGTGTGGTGGGGATGAACAGATCGTTGTTCGCCACGGCGCGCTCGAGACGCTTGAGGCAACCGTCCTTGCCATAGGTAAGATACTTAAGCAGCAGGAAGGCCGCCTGCGGATCCTGCGCCGCCGCCGTCATCATCATCACGTCGTTATGCGCCTGCGTGCGGAAGCCTACCTCGGGGGAAAAGGGAATGGTATAAAAATCCCATTCGTAGCTCAGGTCCTTCAGCCAAGACCATGACCACGTGGAACCGTTCCAGATAATCAGGTTGTTGCCGTCCAGCACAGCGTCGGCGTCCTTGCCGAATTTCTTTTGATAATCGTCCATCTGTCCGGCGTCAATCAGCGCCTGATTGCGCAGCTCGCCGCAGATCAGGCCGGGCACGCTCTTGAGCTCCTTGACCAGATTCACAGCCTCAATCCACGCGCCGGTCAGCTCCACGCGCCCCGTCTTCTCGTTCAGGCAGCCGTCCACCAGATTCGCATCCAGCTGCGCGGGCAGGAAATAGTCCAAATTCCACACGTTATCAATGCCGGACGTGGTCGCCGTCGTGGCCTTTTTTACCAGACGGGTAAATTCGTCGACGGTCCATTCGTCGTAGGCCGGCACGTCCTCGTTCATGCTTTCCAGCATTTCAAGGTTCAGCACCATGCAGGTAAAGCCCAACGTATAGGGCAGGCAGTAGATGTAATCGTTGTAGTAGAAGGTCTCATACTGCGCCTTGGCGACGTACTGGAAGAATTCATCGTCCGCCTCCAGAAAATCGTTGAGCGGATAGAGCCAGCCCTGCGACAGATCCACCGGGATCTCATGCCACGGGGAACGAACCAGATCGGGCATCTGGCCGATGGCGGCCTGAGAGGCGAGCCAATCGTTGCGTTCAACGTCGTCGGGAATGGAAACAACCTCAATCTCGATGTCGGGGTAAAGCTCGTTGAAGGCGGCGGCCAGCTCGCGATCCTCGTCGCACAGCCATGAGAAGTCCGCCAGCACAACCTTGCCGGACACGGTTTCATCCTGTGCAAGCACCGGAACGACGGCCAGTGCCAGCACAGCCGCCAGAAGCAGGGATACGAAACGTTTCATTCTGGGTTCCTCCTTAGTATGGTTTTCTATTTCCTCGGCCGCTGACGGGCCGACGGAATCCTGTTACGGAGCCGCCGCCGCCAGCAGGCGACGATACGCGCCGGCAAAGCGCGCCGTGCTCTCGTCAAAATCGCCAAAGCCGCGCACACAGGAGCGTGCGATAGCGTCCGCCGCATCACGGCTGCGCGCTGCAGCCAGACAAAGCAGTTCGTAATCCTCAATCCCGGCGCGCATAGCCTCAAACCGTACCGAGCTCATCGGGCCGTCGACGTCGGGATAAAGAATGTGCGTATCCCCCGGCGGCAGCTCCACCTCGCCAAGGTTCTGCGCCTGTCCCGCCTTGCCGCAGAAGGGATCGTCCGTATAATCGTACCAATTCAGGCCCCAATGCAGATAGCCCTTCAGATCATAGACGTAGTTTCCCCAATGCATGTAGCGCGTGCGCAGCAATGAAAAATCCAGCGTACGGTTCATATACGCGCCGCCGGGATTGCAGCAGGTATAGCACCAGAGCGTATTGCCCATTCGGCGATAGGCTTCGAATTGAGCGCGATGCGCTTCATAATAGTGGTTCTTGGGCACGATAATATCCACCGCACCGTATAAATCATGAATTTCCACTGCGTCAATCAACGGAACGCCCGGCATCAGCATGCGTACAATGCCGGCCAGCACGCGATATTCTGCGGCGCACCCCGCATGCGGTTCGTCCGCCACGTGCTGCACCGTGTTTTCCAGCCACCCGTTTTGCGCCAGCAGCGCGCGCAGCTGCCGAAAATAATCCGCCAGGTATCGATACCCCTCCGGAGAAAGCGCGTCCAGCTCCCGCGCACCCGTCCGAATGATAAAATGCTGATCCTCATACATTCGCCGTTCGATAACCATGCCGCTTTCCAGCCAGCGAAAGCCCATGTCAAAATACATGCGCATCAGCCGCAGCGCGCGTGAAAAATCAAAGCTGAAGCCGCCGTCAGCATTTTCCCGGCATTCAACCAGCTCCTTGGTAATCCAGAAATGCGTCTGCCGGCCATGGCGCATCATTTCGCCATAGCGGCGAATGACCTCCCAGTGTTCCTCGCTCCACATTTCCACATGATGATACTTGGCCATGCAGTCGAACCGAAACCAGTTGATAATCTGCAGTGTTTCCTGCTTGGGCACCACCGCCCGCGCAGCGCGCACGACAACCGGAACGGCAGCCTGTTCGCCTGCAATCTCGATGAGCAGTGTATCCAAGTAATCGCCCGGCCGCACAGTATCCGCCACGCGAATCATCACATACAGCGCCGCGTTTACGTCCGTTTCCTTGATGCGTGCCGCCTCGCCCGTGATCGCACTCATCGCGTCGTACACCCAAAAGGGCGCGACGCGGGCAACGTCCTTCGGGTTTACAGGCTGCGTCGCCGTAAAGCCCTCCGGCCCTGTATTCTTTCCGACATACACCGCCCGCAGCCTGCGTACACTGACCTCGCCCGGCATGCCGTGTCCCGCCATTTTCCACGTGATCTCGCCGACAGGGCATTCCTCCAACAACACTTGAAAGCAGGCGTAGCTGTTGCGGGCCACCTCCACATTCGCCGCTGCGCGGCCGTCCGCGCGGTTTCTGTCATCGGCGTAGAGCCATGTGTTCATGTCGTAAACGCTTGCCTTCATTTCGTTTCCTCCCACGCCCCGGCCAGCATCGCCAGCGCCCTGTCCCGCAGCCGCGGCAGAAACGCCGCGTCGTGGGGATACTGTTCAAAGGTCACCTTCATGCCAGCCGTTTCCTCAATCAGAGCCACCACGCGCTCGCGGCCGATTTTCTCCTCCAGCGTTCCAAGAATGCGCATGTCCTCCAGCCCCGCCTGAAACGCCGCCATACGCAGCGACGGCGCGCCGTCCTCCTGCGCCGGATAGACGCAGAATGCGTCCCCGGACGGAAAAGCCAGCCGCGCATCCGTCACCAAATAAGGATCGATTCGCTCGCGCGACTGCGATGCGTTGTAGTGGTTAAAGCCCCAATGCAGAAAGCCCGTCATACCGCTTAAATACATCTGCACGCCCAGCACGCGCGTCCGGCTCAGCGGCACAGAGAAAAAGCGGTTGGACACCTTTTGCGTCTGCACGCAGCAGTAATACCCCCACAGCGGGCGCACGTTGTTTGTCACAAAGGGCGCAATGGCATCCAACGCAGGCACGGGCATGGTCACATACCCCTCTTCATAAAGCCGGTAATCGGACATCGCGTCGATTACCGTAACCGGCCCCAAGCATTCCTCCAGCAGTCTTCTCCCTTGCGCGTAGGCCTCGCGCTGCTCGTAGCCGGGCTCATCGGATACATGATACAGGCACATCTCCGCAACGCCCTTTTCCTGTGCATGACGTCCAAAGGCCGAAAGCAGCGCGCGCAGAAAGCTGCGATACGCCTCGCTGTCCGCACGGTCATTCCAACCAAAAATACGCTTTTCAACGCCGTTTTCCCATGCAATTACCTGCGCTGCGGCGGCAGCGCCCCATTGGCTGAACAAATGTCCGATTTCAAAGCGTTCAACGCCCGCCTTGCGCGCGAGCGCGGCAAAACGGTCAAAACGCGAAAAATCGAAGGAATAGCTGTCACCGTCGCGCGTGATATCCACCAGCTGCACCGGCGTGCGATACAATCCAACCGCCGTCTCCAGCGGCGGCGTCACCAGCGGCGTGAGCAGCACGTTCACGCCAAAGCGTACTGCCAGACGCATATAACGCGCCAGCAGCATCCAGAATTCCTCCGTCCACAGCGCAGCATGGTGCGCCTGCGCCATGCAGTCCAAATACATCCAGCAGGTATACAGCGGCTTGCTTGCGGTCATGGGCGGCGCAATATGCAGCTTAAAATCCACCGTTCCGTGGCACGCGCCCGTTTGCGTGGACGTCAGCGAAACGTGCAGTTCGGTCTCGCCCTGCGGCATTGGGCGCTCCTGCGCGTCGAGAATAACCGTCACGCTGCGCCAGCCGCCCAGATCGCTGCACGGAATGCCATATTCGGGGATGGGCAGCAGCGGATCAGGAAAAAGTCCGGGCGCAGTGCGCTCGTAATGCTCGTCAAAGCCGGGATAGGCCGGCAGCTGCGACGGCACCAGCACCGTCTCCCGCGCCTCCGCCCATGCGGCCGCGCTGCCGGAAAAATTTACGCCTACCAAATCCCCCTCGTCGGCGCGATAAGCGATTTGGAAAAAATACAGGCCGTTGGCGGGCATCCATGCTGCGGGCTGCATCGGCTGCGGCGCCAGATCCATAAACACACGCTCCATCCCCGAAACGCATCTAACATCCCACATATACCTTTCCTCCGGCATTGCATTAGTTAAATGTTTTAATCATTTGCATTATAGCATTTGTATTTTGCCCTTGTCAATAGGATGTCTAATGGAAATTTAGTGAAATTTTTATCCATTTTTTCGTTTTTTATCAATAAATGATTTATTTTTATTTAATTCTATTAATTTTTATATAAACAAAACCGCGGTATGCAATCTTCATGCATTCCGCGGTTCATGGCTCATTCGGAACGTATACGCCCGCCGGCGCTTTACGTATGCAGGTGCAGCACGCCGCCGTCCTTCGCAACCGACGCGATATTCATGGCATGATCGGCCACGCGCTCCAAATTATTGATTGTTTCCAGAAAGATTACCCCGCTCTTGGGCGTACAGCGATGCTCTTTAAGGCGTTCCACATGCTTTTTGCGCAAAATCTCCGTCATATCGTCGACCGATTGCTCCGCATCCTCCAGCAGCTCCATGATGCTGTCCGGCACGCCCCATTCTTCCAGACCGGCCAGCGCGCCGTCCAGCACGCGAATCACCCGCCCCGTCAGCGCGTCCATCTCCTCCATCGCCTTATCCGATATTTTCGCATTGCGCGTCACGCGCTCCTTTGCCAATCCCAGAATATTGTCCGCATGATCGCTGATGCGCTCAATATCGTTCACCACGTGGAACAGGCCGCCGATCCGCATACTCTCATGTTCGCTCAGCTCAAGCGGCATAACGGCCACCAATCCCTCGGTGATCGCTTCCTCTAAATAATCGGAAAGCTCCTCATGATAGAGCATTTCCTTTTCCTTCGATAGATCCTGCGTTCTGAGCGCCTCCAGCGCCAGAACGATATGCTCGTGCGCCCCGCGTCCCATACGGCAAACTTCACGATACAATTGCTCCGCCGCCAGCGACGGGGTTTTGAGCAGGCGCTCGTCGTAGTACTGCAGCTTGATGGCCTGCGTCTCCTGCTCCTGCCCAGGAATCAGCCGCTTGGCAAGCCATATCAGCACATCGCTGCATGGCAAAATCACCGCTGCGGCCGCAATGTTAAAGCTCACATGCATCGCGGAAACGCAAAGCTTGGGATTATTGGGCACCAGCCCCTCATACCATGTCGCCAGCGGCAGAAAGCAGTTCAGCAATAGAATCAGCAGCGTTTTAAGCAGGTTATAGGTCAATTGCACCATCGCGGCGCGCCGGGCGGAAACGCCCGTATTGGCCATGGCCAGAAGCGTCGGCGTGCACGCGCCGATTTGCGCGCCCAGCACCAGAAACAGCGCCCCCTGCATGCTCACCAGCCCCGCGGCTGCCATGACCTGCACGATACCGACAAACACGGACGAGCTTTGCAGCAGCGCCGTGAGCAGCGTGCCGATGAGCACCCCCAGCAGCGGGTTGGTCACCCCGCGCATCATATCCTGAAAAATCTGCCAGTCGCGCAGCGGCTCCATCGCCTCGCTCATCAGGCTCATGCCCACAAACAGCACGCCCAGTCCCATGAACACATAGCCCGTCTGCTTGACCGTTTCCCGCTTTTCAAAGAGCATCATCATCAGCACGCCGATGAGCGCGAACACGGCGCCTGGATCGAATTTAATCGACAGCAGCAGCGACGTCACCGTCGTGCCGATATTCGCGCCGATGATAACGCCCACGGACTGCGCCAGCGTCAATAGCTGCGCGTTGACAAAGCCTACCACCATGACCGTCGTCGCGCCGGAGGACTGAATAATCGCCGTCACGCAAAGGCCCGTCAGCATGCCGATAAAGCGATTGCGCGTCATCAGCCCCAGAAAATGCTTCAGCTTCGGCCCCGCCGCGCGCTCCAAGCCGTCGCCCATCACGCGCATGCCAAACAAAAACAGCGCCAGCCCGCCAAAGAGGGAAATCAAAATTTGAATGCTCACCTTGTCCTCCACATTGCTTTGGTATCAGCCCCTTCGCCGCGCGCGCAGATTGCGCTGCGCGCTGAAGCGCGCGAAGCGGCCGCCGGGCAAAGCGCGCGTTCGCGGCTCCGTACGCTTCTCGCCCTCGGCGCATAGGCGCTGCGCGAACACGGCGTTGCGGTCCAGCTGCGCAAAGCGCTCGTTCACGATGTACAAATACGGCGCGACGCCGGTATTCGTATCGTTTCCGCGAAGCCGGTGCGGCAGCGCCAGCGCCTTGCGCACAGCGCGCACATAGGGCAGCGCGCCGTATCGGGCAATCGCATCCTCCAGCTGCCGGCGCATGGAAAGAAGCATTCCCTGCGGCACGGCTTTACCGCCTGTAACTTGCGCATAAGCCGCTTCCGCCTTGCGGATCAGATAGCCGAGAAGCTCGTCCACATGCCCGCCAAGGGATTCCTGCGCCTTTTCGGGCAGCAGCCTTCCCGGCATGCCCGTCAGCATCGCCATGGATTCGCCCTCCGGCAGCGCCTGAAGCACCTTGAGCAGCGCCATCACCCAGACGAGCGCGCTTTCCGTGTCGCGAATCGGCCGAAGCATCGATAGCGCCGTGCGATACGCTTCATCCTGCCATACTGCGCGATAGCAGCAGGCGCGCATTTCCTCGTCCGGGCGCAAAACCCTGCGGCAGCCAATGTGCAGCTTCGCACCCACGCGCGGCGTAACGTCGTCCGCGTTTATAATGTGAAAAAGCGGAAAGCCGCTCAAATCGCAGGGCGGCGCATCGTATAGAACGCTGGGCGAGGCAAAACCGTAGCCGATCAAATGCTGCCGAAGCAGGCCGCCCATGATCTGCCGGTACGCAACCAGCTGCATCACCGCGCCGCCCTGACTATGCCCCGCCATCCAGATATGAAAGCGGCTGTTCGGGCGGCGGCATTCCTGAAAAACGTCCCGGAGCGTCAGCCGCTCCAGCCCCAGCTCCTTCGCCGTTTGCGGAAACACAATCGCGTCGCAGTTTTCCTCAAATTCACGGGCAAGCTGCAAAAAGCCAAGATGCGCCCCGTCCTCGCGCATCAGGCGGAAATTGGAAAACCAATCGTAAATACGCCGTCCCGTGCCCATAAAGCCGACGGCCACGACATACCGCCCGCCCGGCGCGGCGTGGAGCATCACGACCGCCTTACACGTATCGCTCGCCTCGCGCTGACGCAGCGCGCCGCGCAATTGCCCGATTGCGCCCTGCCGCGTCAGTCTGGCGCGCGCCTTTCGCTGCAGGTATGCGCTCAGCGCCCGGCTCAGCCCGCCGCCGCTGCCGTTCGCGCTCGGCCCGGTCAGCAGCTCGTTATCTACCAAATAGGAAACGTCGCGCCAGCCCGCCTCGCGCCAGGCCGAAAGCTCCAGATCGTATGCGGTCGCCGCCAGTTCCAAGGAGAGCTGCGCGGCTGTCTGCGAAAATTCAGGGCGCAGGCGCCCGTCCATCACACGCCAAGGCATTGTCAGCGCAATCGTATTGTCAAGCTCGCAGCCCGTCCATCGTCCCAGCGGCACCGTTCGTTTCCTCCCTGCCTCATCTTTCCCCATGATAGCATAGCATTGATACGAAAAAAGTGCAAGCGAAATATTCTATATTTTTTGCATCATGAAAATTATTTTTATAATGTCATTCTGCAATAAAAATAATTTGATTTGTAACATTTTCGTAATATATGTTTACATTTTAGCCTTAATGTGTTACAATAAACGACGTAATGAAGCGTGAGCCGCCGACTGCTTGCTTTCAAAAGCCGGTTATACGCTACCGATGAGGAGGATTCTTCCTTTGAAAAGAAACACAATGCGTTTTTTGGCCTTGATTACGGCGCTCGTTTTGTTCACCGGCAGCGCGCTGGCGTATGATAAGCTGCAAAAGGGAGATCATAATAATCAGGTTGCCGCCATGCAGCAGGCGCTGCGGAGTCTTGGCTATTCCATCACGGTGGACGGCAAGTACGGCACGGGCACGGTTGCGGTAATCAAATCCTTTCAGCGCAATCACGGCCTGAAGGTCGACGGCGTGGCGGGCGACCAAACGCTCACGCTGCTCTATTCCCTCACCGGCTCCGGCACGCCGATTCCCGGCGGAAACCCCACGCCCATTCCCACCCCCGTGCCCGCCTCCGGCGGATGGGCCGCCACCGTCGTCACCACCGGCGGCTCGCTGAATTTGCGTGCCTCGGCCAGAGGCGGCGCCAATATCATCACAACCATCCCCAACGGCGCGCGCGTCACGGTCACGTCCCGCGGCGGCACATGGTGCAGCGTACAGTATAACGGATACGCCGGCTTTGTTATGACGCAGTTTCTTTCCTTCGGCGGCACGGCGCCAACCGCCGCTCCCACCGCGATTCCCACCGCTGCGCCCACCCAGCCCGGCGGCGTGCTGTGCTACGCCACGGTAACGACCACGGGCGGCTCGCTCAACCTGCGCGAATCGGCCAGAGCCAACGCCCGCGTCATCATGACCATTCCCTTCGGCGCTTCGCTGCCGATCTACAGCCGCGGCGACGTTTGGTGCCAGACGAGCTATGCCGGCGCAGTTGGCTATGTCATGACCCAGTTTCTTTCCTTTGGCTCAGCGCCGACCGCCGCGTCCACGCAAACACCCGCTCTGCCCACCACGACGCCCTCGCAGGCCGTTACCGCCTACGCCTACGTTCAAACCACCGGCGGTTCGCTCAACCTGCGTCAGGCCGCGCGCTCAGGCGCAAAGGTGCTTACCACCATCCCCTTCGGCGCGCAGGTTGCCGTTACGTCGCGCGGATCCACATGGTGCGGCGTGATTTATAACGGCATATCCGGCTATGCCATGACGAGCTTTTTACGCTTTGAGCAGTCGGCGGCGACGCCCACGCCCATTCCGACCGTCGCGCCCCAGCCCACCGGTCAGGCTCCATCCGGAACCATCGCCTATGTTCAAACCACCGGCGGCTCGCTGAATCTGCGCCGGGAAGCGCGCTCGGGCGCCAACATCATTACGACCATTCCCAACGGAACCGCGCTTCAGGTAATTACCCGCAACGTCGCGTGGTGCCAAGTGCTGTATAACGGCCAAACCGGCTACGTTATGACGGATTTCCTTCGCTTTAGCGGCGCGACGGAAACGCCCGCGCCCACCGCCGCGCCTACGCCCACGCAGGGCAGCGGCTCCGTGTATGCCATTGTGACCACGTCCGGCGGTTCGCTGAATCTTCGCGCCGAAAAATCCGGCAATGCGAAGGTGCTCACAACCATTCCCAACGCCGCCTCCGTCTTGGTCTACCAGCGCGGCAGCGATTGGTGCGCCGTTTCCTATGCGGGCACGTCCGGCTATGTCATGACCCGATACCTGACCTTCCTTGGCGCCGCGCCCACCCCCGGCGTTACCCCGACGCCCGCCGCGGATGACGACCCTTCCGTTTATAAGCGTACGCTCAGAAGCGGCATGGTCGGCGAAGACGTTTCGTGGGTGCAAAGCCGCCTGATTGCGCTGGGCTATTCCGCCGTGCAAACCGGCGTGTACGACGCGAAAACAATCGCCGCCGTCAAGGCCTTCCAAGGCCAGAACGCCCTGAGTGCGGACGGCGTCGCCGGATCCCAAACCTTCGCCATGCTGCGTTCCTCCAACGCGCGCCGGGCGGACGACGCGCCGCTCAATTACACCACACTGCGCGTGGACGACAAGGGCGAGGCCGTGACCTCCATGCAAAAGGCGCTCAAGGCGCTGGGCTATACGGTTGCGGTAAACGGCGAATTCGACGTGGCGACGCACAACGCCGTGGTGGCCTTCCAGCAGCGCAACAGCCTGCCCATCAGCGGCATTGCCGACGCGCTGACCCGGCAGTTGATTCACAGTGAAAACGCCAACCCGGCCTCCACGCCCGTTCAGGAGCTGCCCGCGGACGAAGGAAAGATCGCCGGCCCGGCTCGGGATGAAATCAAGCTGCTGCACTGGTTCGACCAGATCAAACCCACCATCAGCGCGGGGCAAAAGGTGCTCATTTACGACCCGAACACCAGCATTTCGTGGCAGCTGAAGCTTTATTCACTGGGCCGGCACGCAGACAGCGAGCCCGCCTCTTGGCGCGATACGCAGCTCATGAACCGTTCCTTCGGCTCCTCGTCGTGGACGATTCACCCCGTCTATGTGCAGCTTCCCGACGGAAAATGGACCATGGCCACCATGCATAACCGCCCGCATCTGTACGGCAGCATTACGGATAACGGCTTCGGCGGTCACCTGTGCGTCCATTTCCTGCGCGATATGGACGAATGCTCCAAGAACGACCCGAACTATGGCGTAAACAACCAAAAGACCCTGCGCAGCGCATGGAAGGCGCTGACGGGTGAAGCCGTGGATTAAACCCGCCGTACAAATGCGCAGGCGCGACTTTTCGCCGAATGAAACGGCGGGCTTTCCGGCCGGCGATCCTCCAAGCAAGCCGCCGCAGCCCGCCGACAGCGAACCATACGATACCTTCTGAAGGGAGATTTTCAACATGGCCAAGCAATTAATCCACACCGACGCCGCCCCGCGCGCCATCGGCCCCTACGCGCAGGCGACCCTTGCCAACGGCATGATCTACGCCTCCGGCCAACTGGGGCTTGACCCCATGACCGGCGCGCTTTGCGAGGGAATCGAAGCGCAAACGCATCAGGCGCTGCGCAATTTGGGCGCAGTTCTTTCCGCCGGCGGCGCTTCCTTTGACGACGTGGTCAAAACGACGGTCTTTCTCAAGAACTTTGACGATTTTTCCGCCGTCAACGCAATCTATGAAAGCTATTTTTCCATTTCTTTTCCCGCCCGCAGCTGCGTACAGGTCGCCAAGCTGCCCAAGGATGCGCTGATTGAAATCGAGTGTTTCGCCGTCGCGCCCTAAAGCGATGGAAAAAACATCAAAAGCAACGGCATTCGTTCCGGCCTGCGCAAGCAATGCATAGACCGGGACGTTTCTTATTTTTCGCGATTTTTTGCAGGATTTTCATTTTTTGCGCAGAATTTCTGCTGCGTTGACATTTTCACGAATCGAGGGATTTACATGCAGCAGGAACGTATCATGATTCAGTCCACAGACGGCGCGCAGATTGCGCTGGATACTTACATTGCGCACGCCTCAGAAGAGGTTAATGCGGATATCCGGCGTCCCGCCGTGCTGATTTGCCCCGGCGGCGGCTATGTTTTTTGCTCCGAGCGCGAGGCGGAGCCTGTCGCGCTGCGTTTTGTCACGCTTGGCTTCAATGCGTTTGTGGTGTGGTATCGCGTTGCGCCCAACCGCTTCCCCGCCCCCCAGCAGGACGCGGCGGCCGCGCTGGCCTATATTCGCTCCCATGCGGATAGCCTGCACACCGATTCTAACCGCATTGCCGTCATGGGCTTTTCCGCAGGCGGTCACTTGGCGGGCAGCCTCAGCGTCATGTGGCAGCGCGCCGCGCTTTGGGAGCCGCTCGGTCTCACGCCCGAGGATGTTCGCCCCAACGCCGCCGTGCTTTGCTATCCTGTAATTGTCAGCGGAAAGCACGCGCATCAGGGATCGTTTGAGGCGCTGACCGGCACGAAGGATCAGGCGATTCACGCCGATTATTCTCTGGACAGGCTGGTCACGCCCGAATGCCCGCCCGTCTTTCTGTGGCATACGTATACGGACGCCTGCGTCCCGGTGGAAAACAGCCTGATGATGGGCGCCGCGCTGGCGGAGCATCACGTCCCCGCCGAGATGCACATTTTCCCGCGCGGCCCTCACGGCCTTTCGCTGGCTAACGAGGAAACCTCCGCCCCCAGCTGGACGGACGCCATTCAGCCCGCCTGTCAGGGCTGGCCGGAAATGGCCGCGCGTTTCCTGAAAGCAGTCATGTGATAGCATCCATCCCAATGGAAAAAGCAGCCGGTTATCCCAAGCGTCGTTTCGTACGCCCGGAAAACCGGCTGCTTTTTTCGTATATAGATATGCTCGGGTGAATCAGGGGAACAGGTCGAACGCATTGCTGCCCGCCGCTGCGACCCGAAAGCAACCGTGCCCGGCTAGCTGCGTTGACCGGCGAAGGCCCGCGCCGGCGCAGAAGGCCGCAGGCGGGCGGCGGCATTATGAAAAGCGCGCGCAGCCGCTACGCCTCGTTATGCGGCGACTCCGCATCCGCCAGCGCCTGCGCAATCTTTTCAAGCAGCGCCTCACGCCCGTCCCCCGTTTCGGCGGAATAGCATATCACCTGCCACGGCTGAATCTGAAGCTGGCGGCAAATGGGCGCCAAATACTTCATCCGCGCGCCGCGGGAAATTTTGTCTGCCTTGGTCGCCACAACCAGAAACGGCAAGCCCATCGCACGCAGAAACGCATTCATCTGCAGGTCGTCCTGCGTCGGCTCATGCCGGATATCCACCAGATGCAGCGTCAGGCACAGCGCCTTCGTCTCGCGGAAATACGCCTCCATCATTTCGCCCCAGCGAAGCTTTTCCTGCTTGTCCACCTTGGCGAAGCCATAGCCCGGCAGGTCGACCAGATGAAAGCTGTTATTGAGCAGAAACAGATTAATCAGACGTGTTTTCCCCGGCGTAGCGCTGGTTCGCGCCAACGCCTTGCGGCGGCACAGGCTATTGATTAAGGAGGATTTGCCCACATTGCTTTTCCCGGCCACCGCGATCTGCGGAAGCGCGGGCGTCGGCGGAGCATAGGCGCTCATGCTGGTTACAAATTCGGCGGCTTGAATTTCCATGCGTCGGCTCGCTTTCGTATTACTCCGTTTGCGCGGGCAGCAGCGCCACGCGCAGCACGTCTTCGATGGTATCGGTCAAAACGATTTCGAACTGCGCCAGCACGTGCGGCGGCACATCCTCCAAATCTTTTTTATTTTCACGCGGCAGGAGAATGGTTTTCAGCCCCGCGCGATAGGCGGCCAGCAGCTTTTCCTTCACGCCGCCGATCGGCAGAACGCGCCCGCGCAGCGTAATTTCGCCGGTCATTGCCACATCCTGACGCACCCTCCTGCCGCTCAGCGCTGAGACCAGCGCCGTCGCCATCGTCACGCCTGCGGAAGGCCCGTCCTTGGGCACTGCGCCCTCGGGCACATGCACATGAATGTCCAGATTTTTATAGAACTCCGGGTCAACGCCATATTCCGTCGCGTGCGCACGCACCCATGAACGCGCCGCCTGCGCCGATTCCTTCATCACGTCGCCCAGCTGCCCCGTTAATTGCAGTTGTCCGCTTCCCGGCATGGTAGCGCATTCCACGGCCAGCGTTTCGCCGCCCACCGTAGTATAGGCCAAGCCGTTCACCACGCCGATCTGCGGCGCTTTTTCGGGCAGATCGCGCAGATAGCGCGGCGCGCCCAGATATTTCTCCACAACAGCCGGGGTTATGGATACGCTTTCGCATTCATCGCTGAGCATATCCACCGCAGCCTTACGCACCACGCGGGCAATCGTCCGGCTCAGCGTGCGCACACCCGCCTCCCGCGTATAGCCCTCGATGATATGCTTCATGGCCGCGTCGCTCACGCGCACGGCGCGCGGCGGCAGGCCGTGCTCCTGCGTCTGCTTGGGCAGCAGGTGCTTCTTGGCGATGTGCAGCTTTTCCTCCTCCGTGTAGCTGGGCACCTCGATAATTTCCATCCTGTCCAGCAGGGGGCCGGGAATCGTATCCACGGAATTGGCGGTGGTAATAAACATCACGCGCGACAAATCCACCGGCAACTCCAGATAATGATCGCGGAAGGCGAAATTCTGCTCGCTGTCGAGCACCTCCAGCATGGCCGAGGCCGGATCGCCGCGGAAATCGTGGCTCATTTTGTCGATCTCGTCAAACAGGAACACCGGGTTCATGGTGCCCGCCTGCTTCAATCCCGCGATGATGCGGCCGGGAATTGCGCCGACATACGTGCGCCGATGGCCGCGTATTTCAGCCTCGTCGCGTACGCCGCCGAGACTCATCTGCACAAACCTGCGCCCGACCGCCTTGGCGATGCCCTTGACAATGCTGGTTTTGCCCACGCCCGGCGGGCCGACGAAGCAGAGGATCGGCCCCTTCATCGCGCCGTCCTGCGTGTGTATTTCCTTCATCCGGCGCACGGCCAGATATTCGATCACGCGCTCCTTGACCTTTTCCATGCCGTAATGATCGGCGTCCAGCACGCGGCGCGCGCGCTTCAAATCCAGATTATCCTGCGTGGTCTTCCCCCACGGCAAATCCAGAATCCATTCCACATAGGTACGGCTGACGCCCACCTCGGGCGTGCCGGGCGCCATGCGGGAAAGGCGATCCAGCTCGCGGCTTGCCTTTTCGCGCGCCTCGTCGTTGAGCGGCGTTTCCTCCAGCCGATGGCGAAGATCCTCAACGTCGGTCGCGTCCTTATCGCCCAGTTCTTCCTGAATGGCCTTGATTTGCTCGCGCAGGTAATAATCCTTCTGGTTTTTATCAATCTGCTTTTTCAGGCGGCTCTGCACCTGTTTTTCAATGACGGCCAGCTCTGTCTCGCGCACCAGAATGCCGCAAAGCGTTTCCAGCCGCTTTTCAACGTCGATTTCCTCGAGAATCGCCTGCCGATCCTCCACACGCGTGAGCACGTTGGCGGCAATAATGTCGGCCAGCTGATCCGGCTTATCCACATCCGAAACCGAGCGCAGCGTTTCGCTGCTCACCCGCATGGATGCGCGCGCGTATTCGTCAAACAAATCGTGCGTCGTGCGCACCAGCGCCTGCGCCTGCGTATCGTCGGGCATGCGTTGGCGCGGCACCTCCGCATTGGCAAACCAGCAGTTCTCATCCTCCACGACGGATTCCAGAATCGCCCGGCGCTGCCCCTCGACCAGCACGCGGATGGAATCGCCCGGAAGATTGAGCACCTGCTTAATCAGCGCGATCGTTCCGACCCGGCACAGCTCGCCGGGCGTTGGATCCTCCGCGTCGCCGTCCCGCTGCGCCACCAGAAAGACCAGTTGATCCTCCACCATGGCCTTTTCCAGCGCAGCTACCGAACGCGGGCGACCCACGTCAAAATGAAGCACCATATGCGGAAACACCATCAGTCCGCGCAGCGGAATGAGGGGGAGCCGCTCCATTTGCTTTTCTTTCTTTTTAGGCATACATACTCCTGACCCATTCATTCCCAGCCCGCGCCCATCCAACGGCTCATCGCCGTGCGGCGCGGAAAGGACAAATCGTCTTGCGATTTGTTCCCATATTATATACGATTGCGGGATAAATTGCAACCGTCACGCCCCGGTTCGCTCCATGCCGCGCGCCACGGCGGCCATCGGCGCGGGCGGCAGCGTTCCCTGCGTTTGCTTTTCCTCGCGAGCATCGCTGGGCAGCAGCAGCGCGTCCAGCGCCTGCGCCGCCGTATCGACCGGAACAACGGCGATTCCCGCCCGCGCGAAGCGTTCCAAATAATTATCGCGCGGCACCAGCACGCGCGCAAGACCCGCGCGGCGCGCCGCCTCAATTTTTTCAGGCACGCCGCCTACCGGCTTCACATAGCCCTGCACGCTGATTTCGCCCGTAATCGCGCTCCCCGCATCCACGGGGCGGCCTGTCAGCGCGCTGACGGCAACCACCGCCATCGCTACGCCTGCCGACGGGCCGTCCACCGGCATACCGCCGGGGAAATTGATATGCACATCGCGATCCCCCGGCATATACCCCATCTCGCGCAGCACCGTCGTCACATTCTGCGCAGAAGAAAAGGCGGTTGATTTCCGGCGCATGGTGTGCCCGTTGCCGCCGATTTCCTCCTCCTCCACGATGCCCGTCACGCGCACGTCGCCCCGTCCCGGGCAAACCGTCGCCTCAATCTCCATCACCGCGCCCTGATGACTGCCGTGCACGGCAAGCCCGTGCACCGCACCCACGCGGTTTTCCTGCGCGGCGAGCACGGCGGGACGCTCGGCGTAATGCCCCGACTGCGCCACCCATTCCATGTCGTCGTCCGTAATGTGGCGGCGCTTTTCCAATTGCGCCAGCCCGGACGCCATTTGCACCATATTCACCGCATCGCGCCCGCACGCGGCAAAGCGCCCGGCAATTTTCGCCGTTTTGCGGCTCATTTCAAAGCCCGCGCGCTGCGCCGCCCGAAAGGCGATCGTCTCAATCTCATCCGGCTCCAGCGCACGGAAAAAAATTTCCATGCAGCGGGAACGCAGCGCAGGCGGCAGCTCCTCCGGGCTGCGCGTCGTCGCGCCGATCAGGCGAAAATCAGCCGGCATGCCCTGCTTGAAAATTTCATGGACATAGCGCGGCACATTGCGATCGTCCGCGTTATAATAAGCGGATTCAAAATGAACCTTACGATCCTCCAGCACCTTGAGCAGCTTGTTCATCTGGATAGGATGCAATTCGCCGATCTCATCCAGAAACAATACGCCGCCATGCGCACGGCTGACCGCGCCGGGCTTGGGCTGCGGCACGCCCTGAATGCCCAGCGGCCCGGCGCCCTGGTAAATCGGATCATGCACGCTACCAATCAGAGGGTCTGCTATGCGGCGGTTTTGTCGTCAAAAAATCGTCCCGTCAGCGGGGCTCCACCGCGCCGCGAAGCAGGCGAAGCGTCTGCCGCCCCGCATCCATTTCAGCCGCCACCCCCAGCGGAATCGTGATCTTTGGGTTGCAATGCCCCGCGCGAATGGCGCCAAGCACAGGCTTGCCGAGCGGCAGCAGGAGCTCTGAAAAAATCTCGTCAAGCGTCAGGGCGTAGGTCGGGTCGGCGGTCGTGCAATCGGTAAATTCGCCCAGCAGCACGCCGGCGCATGCGTCAAATGCCCCGGCATGCATCAGGTTCATCAGCGTTTCATCCACGCGGTAGGTATATTCGTTCACGTCCTCCAGAAACAACAGCTTCCCAGCAAAATCAGGCTGCCAAGGCGTTCCAAGGCTGTGTGCCAGCACGGTCAGGTTGCCGCCCACAATTTCGCCCCGCGCGATCCCGGGCGCAAGCGTCGTGCGCGGAAAGCCGGGCGGATTGAGAATCTCATAGCCGTCCGGCGACTCAAGCGCCTGCAAAAGCGAAGACAGAGACGCGGGCGTTTTGTCGTCGTCCACCGTGATATCGCCGTTGGGGCCGTGAAACGTCGCCAGCTGGCCGTAACGGTTCAGTGCGCCGTGCAGCGCGGTAATATCGCTGAAGCCGACAAAAATCTTCGGCTTACGTCGAATCAACTCAAAATTCAGCAGCTTCATCAGCCGCGCCGCACCGTAACCGCCCCGCACGCAGAAAATCGCGTCCACAGAATCATCGGCAAAGAATCGATTAATATCCGCGGCGCGCAGCGCGTCGTCGCCGGCCAGATAGCCGTGCCGCGCCGTGCAGCTTTCCCCGATGACGGCCTGAAAGCCCTGCCGCTTCCAGAAATCCACCGTGCGCGGCAGCACCTCGGCGTTGCGCAGCGCGCCGGAGGGCGCGATAAACGCGATGGTCATTCCCTTCTGCAGGGGCGCAGGATAATTCATGGTTTGTCCTCCATCTCAGCGTCAATATGCGCGACGCTGCCGCCGCGAAGATACACCCGCGGCACGCGCCGCCCGATCAACGCGAGGCATTCGTTGCGGTTCAGGCTTCCCCATTTCGCATACTCGGGCAGCGGAATATCATTCCCCAGCAGCGTCGCCGTATCGCCCTCGCAAACGCCGGGGACGTCCGTCACGTCCACCATCATCTGATCCATGCACACAAGGCCCAGCACCGGCGCGCGGCGGCCGCGCAGCGAAACAAAGCCCTTTTGCGACAGCGCGCGCGGATAACCGTCCACATAACCCGCGGCAATGGTGGCCACGCGGGCGGCACGCGGCAGCGGCGTGTCGTCATAGCCGACGCCCTCTCCCGCCGCAACCCATGCCACACGCGTTACGCGCGCCTTCAGGGCGGCTACGTCAGCACGTCCTTCCGCATAACGCGGCCATGCGATGGGCACATTGCCATACAAAAACGCGCCGATTCGCACGGCGTCCATTTGCCACTGCGGATAGCGCGTCAGGCCGATCGAATCCAGCAGATGGCGCATATCAAAGCAAAAGCCGGCGGCTGTCAGCTCCGCCGTCATGGCCTGAAAAAGGGCGTACTGCGCCGCGCTTTGCTCCGCGCTTCGCAGCGCCAGATGGCTGTATACGCCCTCAAAATGCAGCCTCTTTTCCGAAAGCAGCGGCAGCGCGTCCGCCGCCTTGGCAAAGCCAAGCCGATGGAGCCCGGTATCCAGCTTCACATGAACGCGCGCGTTAATGCCGGCCTGCCGCGCCGCCCATGCGGCCGCCGCCCCGTCCTGCGCTGTGCCAACCGTCAGGGATATACGGTTTTGAATCAGCACCGGCAGATAGGCCGCGTTCGCCGGCCCCATCAGGAGCACATGCGCGTCCGGCAGCGCGCGGCGAACCGCAAGCGCCTCCTCCGGCGCGGCGACGGCGAACCATGTCGCCCCCGCCTCCCACAGCGTTTGCACGGCGCGCCGCAGGCCAAAGCCGTAGGCGTTCGCCTTCACCACGCAGATCATTTCGGCGTTCCGATCGCAAAGGCTGCGCGCAAGGCGATAGTTATGCAAAAAAGCGTCCTCGTCCACTTCCAGCCATACGCGGGACGTCGCCTTGTCAATGGTCATGTCCATCCTCCGAAAGCCGACGCGTATACGCCGCAATCTCCGCCTGATTCGCCCGCACGAAATGGCCCGGCTCAATTTCATGCCACACGGGAAGATCCACGCTGTAGTCATGCATGCTCTCGTCGTAAACCTCCGGCGATTCCTGCCGGCGATCATCCGGCGACGGCACGGGCACGGCGGCCAGCAACGCCTTGGTATACGGATGCAGCGGATGCCGGAAAATGGTTTCGGTATCCGCCAGCTCCATCAGACGGCCCTTATGGATGACGGCGATACGGTCGCAGATAAAGCGCATGACGGAAAGATCATGCGAAATGAACAGATAGGTCAGCCCGCGCTGCTTTTGCAAATCGGAAAGCAGGTTGAGCACCTGCGCGCGAATCGAAACGTCCAACGCGGAAATCGGCTCGTCGGCTATGATGAATTCCGGCTGCATAATCAGCGCGCGGGCGATGCCGATACGTTGGCGCTGACCGCCCGAAAACTCATGCGGGAACCGGCTTGCAAACTCGGGCAGCAGCCCCACGTCCTGCAGCGCGGCGTCCACGCGCGCCTTACGTTCCGCGCGGGTAAGGTGCTTTTCGACGTTGTACAGCCCCTCGGCGACGATATAATCCACCTTCGCACGCTCGTTAAGCGAGGCCATGGGATCCTGAAAAATCATCTGAATTTTCCGCGTCACCTCATGGTCCAGCGCCTTGGAAATGCGGCCGTTAATCTTCTGACCCTTAAAGAGCACCTCGCCGCCCGCCGTTTCGTAGATACGGATAATCGCGCGGCCAATGGTCGTTTTGCCCGAGCCCGATTCGCCGACAAGCCCGAACGTCTCGCCGCGGTAAACGTCGAAGCTGACGCCGCGCACGGCGTGAAACGGCCGAAAACGCGACCCGAAATCAACCCGCATATCGCGTACGGACAGCAGCGGCTCTCTCGCTTCGCTCATGATATTTCCGCCCCCTTCAAGCGTTCCAGCATCTTGGGTGGATCGACCCGCGGCGCGCGCGGATCCAGCAGCCATGTGCGCGCATAGTGCGTCGGCGTAATCTGAAACAGCGGCGGACGCTGCTCAAAATCAATTTTCAACGCATGCGGATTGCGCGGCGCAAAGGCGTCGCCCCGAATATCGGCAAAGAGGTTCGGCGGCGTGCCCTTGATGGAAAACAGCGGCTCGCCCTTCACCCCCAGCTGCGGCAGGGAGGACAGCAGCGCCCATGTATAGGGATGGCGCGGGTCGTAGAAGACCTCGCGGCTCTTGCCGATTTCCACAATATCGCCCGCGTACATGACCGCCACGCGATCCGCTACGTTCGCCACTACGCCCAAATCGTGGGTGATATAAATCGTCGTCAGGTTGTATTTATGCACAAGCTCCTGAATCAGGTGCAGAATCTGCGCCTGAATGGTAACGTCCAGCGCCGTGGTCGGCTCGTCGCAGATCAGAATTTCGGGGTTGCAGGCCATGGCGATGGCAATCACCACACGCTGGCGCATGCCGCCGGAAAACTCATGCGGATACTGGCGCGCGCGCCGCTCGGGATGCGGAATGCCCACATCCACCAGCGTTTCAATCATGCGCTTATGCGCCTCCGCCCGGCTTACATGCTGGTGCAGAAAAAGCGCCTCCTCAATTTGCGCGCCGATGGTTTTGAGCGGGTTCAGGCTGGTCATCGGGTCCTGCAGCACCATGGCGATCTTACGCCCGCGGATGGCGAGCCATTCCCGTTCGGTCTTGAACTTTGCCAGATCCTTGCCGTCATAGAGGATGCTGCCGCTTTCAATCCAGCCGTTTTCATCCAGCAGACCCATGAATGATTTGGTCAGCACGGATTTACCGGAGCCCGATTCGCCCACAATCGCCAGTGTTTCGCCCTTATACAAATCCAGCGACAGATCGCGAATGGCATGCAGCGTCTGGCCGCGGAGGGAAAACTTCACATTGAGATGCTGCACGGATAGAATCGGTTGATTGTCCATGAAGCGCCCTCCTTACATGTGCTTTTTCGGGTCGGCGGCGTCCGCAAAGGCGTTGCCGATAATGTAAAAGGAAATGGTGATGATCGACAGCACGATCGTCGGGAAAACGAGCTGATAGCTCGCCGAGGTGGCCAGCAGCTTGCGCCCGACATTAATCAGATTGCCCAGCGAAGGAATGCTGATGGGCAGGCCGAGGCCGATATAGGTGATAAACACCTCGCTGCCGATTGCGCCGGGAACGGACAGCGCCATGCGCAGCGTGATGACCGACACAAGATAGGGCAGCAGATTGCGCAGAATAATGCGCAGCGTGCCCGTGCCCAAGCATCGGGACGCCAGATTATAATCCCTATCGCGGATGATGACAATCTGATTGCGGACAAACCGCGCCATACCGACCCAGCCCGTGATGCTCATGGCAAAAATCAGCGTGGTAATGCCAGGGCGCAGAATGTAGGAAATAAGAATCAGCACGATGGTGGTGGGGATATTGTCGATGACGTTGTAAACCTCCGTCAGCAGGCGGTCAAGGCTGCGCACATAGCCCCACAATACGCCGATCAGTATGCCCAGCGCCGCCTGACAGAAGGCCACTACAATGCCGATGGTCAGCGACGTGCGCGTGCCCGCCCAGACCATCGCCCACAGATCCTGTCCGGCGTTATTGGTGCCAAAGAGGAAGGGACGCGTATCGGGCAGCAGGCGCAGCTTCGCCGTCGTCGCGGTAACCGCCGTGCCGTCCGCCTGCAGCGTCAAATCGCTCTTGCGCACAAACAGCTCGTCGCCCTTATTGGTCAGTTCGCTGGGCGTAGAGAAAATCTTCAGCTTGTAATTGGATTTTGCCTGATAGGGCGTATGCTCAAAATCCTCAGGAAGCTTGAGCTTCGTGGTGAAATCGTTTTTGACATAGCCCTCGTGGCCCTCATAGGAAACGCGGCAAAAATCCGCGCCGTATTCCAGCAGGGTGAATTCCTTTCGCGCCGGAATGGAGGCCACCACGTTGCTCACCGCCGCCCATTCCGCGTTTTCCCACGGCGACACAATCAGCGGCGTGCCGGCGGGAACCTCGGCGATCACATTGGTCAGGCAGGGCTGAACGTTCATCATCTGCATGCCGGTGATGGGATGATTGATAACGATATTGGCCTCATACTGGCCGGGAAGATACGGCTGAATGCAGGTAAAGAGCAACAGCACGGCAAGCAGCGCGAGCAGCCCCATCGCCAGCCGGTTCTTGCCGAAGCAGCGAAAGGTGCTGCCCCAATAGGAATAATTCGAATAGCCAGCCTTTTCCGCCGCTTCATGGTCATAGGCTGCAAAATCAAAGGAAACCGAATCTTCCAGCTTTTCCGAAAGGTGATCCTTTACGCCCTTCATTATCGCGCGCCCTCCTTTTTGGAAAGATTGATGCGCGGATCAATGACGGCCATCAGCAAATCGCCCAGCAGCATGCCGACGATTCCGATGCACGAATAGATCATGACGAGCGCCTGAATCATGGGGTTATCCTGCCGGCCGATTACGTCCACCAGCAGCCCGCCCATGCCGGGAATGGAATAAAGCGATTCAATATAAATCGAGCCGCCCACCGTGAAGAGCAGCGACGTGGGAAGATATTGAATCATCGGCACAAACGCGTTGCGAAAAACATGGCGAAGCGTAATTTTCTTTCGGTCCACACCCTTGGCCTTGGCCAGCCGCACATAGTCCTTGTTCATTTCATCCACCATATAGCGGCGCAGCCACATCGCGTAATACGCGATATTGCCCAGCGACATGGAGAACACCGGCAGTATCCAATACACCCAATTGCCCGAATCAAAGAGCATTTTGACCCCCAGCAACGAGGAGCCGAAGGACTGAATATAGATATAATACACCGCCGAGGGAACCGCGTTGACCAGCACGATAAAAACCGTGCCGAATTTATCCCAGAACCTGTTTTTAGACCGCGCCATCGCCGCGCCCAGCGGAATGCCCAGCAGCATGGAAACCGCCATCGACAGCAGCCCCATCTGAATGGAAATGGGCGCCTTGGCCGCGATAATCTCCGTAATGGGCACATCGCGGCTGTAGCGCGTCGACTTTCCCAAATCGCCATGCAAAAGGCGCGCGAAAAAATTCTTCAGCTGCACAACCATCGGGTCGTTCAGGCCAAGGTCGTCCAGCGTCGCCTGAATCACGGCGTCGTCCAGCTTGTCGATATTATCAAAATAGCCGTCGATGGGCATCTGGCGAACCATGATAAACACGACGACCAGAATAATCATCAGCGTCAGCAAGGATTGTCCGATTCGCTTGAGCAAGTATTTCGCCACGCAGGTCAACATCCTTTGATATTCGTCTGCGGCAGAGGAGCGGTTTCTCCCCTGCCGCAGCGTATAATTCTTTGGGCGCTATGCTATGGTTTAATTGCCGGCGGCCATGGCTTCCTTCTGCGCCATGTACGCGTCATACGCATCGTAGTACGCGTCGGTATCCATATAGGTTTCCAGCTTCTTCTGGCCCTTGAAGCGATCCACCGTCAGGCCAAAGGGGGCGATGGGCGCCGTGAAGGGATCCAGCAGGGAGGCGGAATAGCCGCCGTTGCCGTAGCCAAAGGGCATTACATAGCCATGATGAATCAGGTAAGCCTCCGCCTTGGCATAAGCCTCATAGCGAGCCGCGATATCGTTGGTGATCGCCTTGGCGGCGTCCACCAGCGCGTAATATTCGTTCACCGCATCCTGATCAGTCGCCTTATCCATAAAGTTATAATTGCCGCCGCGGCGGAAGGGCATGGCGTAGGTATCCGGGTCGGCGTAGTCGGGGCCCCAGTTGCAGTTCATCATGCCGTACAGGCCGGATTTACGCGCGGACAAATAGCTGATGACCGGGCCCGCTTCGATCACCACATCGACATAATCCGCGCCCAGCACGCCCTCGAGCTGCTGCTCGACCACCTGCGCCTCCTCGGCGGTATTGCCGCTGGAGCTGTTGGGGTTATACAGCAGCAGCAGCTTGACCGGGAAGGTCGCGCCCGCCGCGGTCAGCTCCTTCACGGCGATTTCCTTGTATTCCAGCGCCTTGGCCGTATCCAGCGTCTGCGCGCCCTTGGCCGTCAGCTCGGCAAGGTCGCCGATGTAGATATAATCCTTCCCGTTGATCTCGACAAAGGCGGGCGGGGTAATGGTGTTGTACAGCAGGGTCTCGGGGTTTTCGGCGTCCACCAGCGCCTTCGCCTTTACGCGGTTGAAGGCGTTAATGATCGACAGGCGGAAGCTCTCGTTATTAACCGCCAGCCGCCAGTTGTCCGGCTCGTAGATCGCGTCAAACTGCGGATCGAAATTAAAGGTGTAGAAGTAGGAATAATAGCTGGTCAGGCGCATGGGATGAATCATCGCGGCCTTTTTCTCGTCATTGAGCCAGTCGCCGGCCAGCTCCGGGCTGAGGGAGGCGGAGTCGACCTCGCCGCGCAGGTACATCTCGGGCGATACGTTAGAGGATTCCTTGTTATACTTGGAGATGATCTTGGTAATGTACACACGGTCCTTGTCCCAGTTATGCTCGCTGCGGCTCAGCACGCGAAGCTCCTGCGGGCGGAACTCGCTCAGGTAATACGCGCCGCAGTAAAGCAACGTATCGTTTCCGGTCGCCAGACCGAAGCTTTCCCCCTTTTGCTGCAGGAATTCTTCATTAACGGGCATAAAGTTGACATAGGTCAGCATGGACAGGAAATAAGGCACAGGCTCCACCAGCGTGTACTGGAGCGTCGTATCGTCCAACGCCTTCACGCCGACAGTATCCCAAGCCATCACCGGCGCGGGCTCCTCGCCCTCGGCGGGCGTCGACGTGCCCAGATAAAATTCCTTCGCGCCGGCAATTACGCCAAAAAGCTGAGAGGCCGTCGCGGAAGCGTTTTTCGCATCCAGAATATACCGCGCAGCCGCCACAAAGTCGTTCGCGACGACGGGCGCGACCACCTCGTCCTTGCCGTTGACCCAAACGGCGTCCTTGCGAAGGTGGAACGTCCACGTCAGGCCGTCGTCGGAATTTTCCCACGCTTCGGCCAGCGAAGGCTGCATTCTGCCGAATTCATCATACTCGACCAGCGTATCGATCAGGTTGGCGGCGATGGCGAATTCGCTTGTGGAGGATGTGACCAGATAGTTGAGCGTCGTCACCTCGCCCGAATAAAGGGATGTATACGTCGCCTCTTGAGGCGCTGCTTCCGCGGCCGCCTGCTGGACGGGCATTCCTATGCTCATAAAGGTAAACATTGCTGCGAGAACCAGATAGACGAACCGTTTCATTTTGTCCCCTCCTCTGTTCATTACATCCTTGTTACAGGACGAACCCATTATAGCAGATATTTTGAAAAAATCCATCCCTCTGCATGCATTTTCATGCGCTTTGCCGGGCTATTTTCTGTTTTTCTATTGTATTTTGCATTTTTTGTTTTGTAATTATCCATTTTTGAATTATTTTCTGTGATTTTTCGATGCGTTTTCATTCTTTTTGCCAGTTTGTGTTTTTGATTTTTCATCAGCGTTCTTTCCGCTTCCCGGTCAAAACGCATATACAGCCGAACCAAGCCGCGCCTTTGGAGGGCAAAGCGCCGCAAATCCGGGCGCTGAAAAAGCCATCGCCCCCGCGCTTCGCAAAACTGAAGCGCGCGGCAATGGCTCTCGTCGCCCCTTTTGCCCGCCGTCATCCTTTCCTGTGCCCGGCTTCAACCCTACCACAGCTTTTCAACCGTCACATCTCGAAAATAATAGTCGACGATTTCCTCCGCCGTCATGCCCTCCTGCGCCATGCCGTAAGCGCCCCACTGCGGCATCCCCACGCCATGCCCATAACCCTTTCCGGCCATGACGATCCGGCCGTCCTCCATTTTCAGGCTCGTCAGCAGGGTCGAACGCATCCGCGACGAGCCCAGCGCAATTCTCAGCTCCGGCGCGGAAACCCGCTTGCCGTTGATGGCGATTTCCGTTGCGCGCCCGCTCTCCCCGCGCGCCGCCACCGTGATCTCGCTGATAGCGGATGAAAGCGAAAGCCCGGCCTTTTTCGCCGCGGCAAGCACCTCGTCCTCCGTAAAGGAAGCCGACCATTCCTTAGCGTCCGCGGGCGCCTGATCGCTCTCCCGTCCCGCAACGCTCTGGGTATAGCCCGGCTCGCTCTGCGCATAGGCCAGGCCTTCCTTCGCGCGCGCCGTTACCCCGCCGGAGTGCGCGTGAAACCACGCATAGGGGAATGTTCCCTGATACGAAAGTGCCAGCCCGCGCGTTTCGCCCAGCGCCTGCTCAATGCGCTCGTTCACCCCCGTCGCGTCGTATGCCTGCGCCTCCTCAATATCGGTGGAGATGTCCGCGTTTTGATATTTGCTTTCCTTTTCGGTACAAAACTTGAGCACAAACGTCCGTGCGAGGATTGCCTGCGCCTTAAGCGCCTCCATCGGCCAATCGTTCTTCATTTCCCCTGCCAGCACGCCCAGAAGATAGGTTTCTATATCCATCTCCTGACTTTTCTCCTCGTCCACCTGATACACCTGCAGCAGCGGCACGCCCTCGTCGTTCAGGCTCAGCTTTTCAGGCAACGCGGGCCGTCTGCCCGCCTTCACCCCGTCTCCGTCCGTGATACGCCGATTGTCGCCGTCCTCGTTGGCATTGGCAGCCGAGCATCCGGCCAAAACCAGCGCGACCATCATCAGCCCCAGCAGCAGTGCGAGTGTTTTTTTCATTAAAAAATCCCCCCTATGGCACTAGCATGAGCGTCAGGCTTCGCCGCCATACGGGGAATTTTTTCATTTATTCAGCACTTATTTCCGGGGAAATCAGCCCACCGGAACGTCCCACTGCGTGCCCAGCCGCTCGTTTATGCGGACAAAGGTCTGCGTTCCGGCAACGCCGTCCACCTTCAGCTTTTCAGCGCGCTGGAAGCGGCGCACGGCCAGCTCGGTCTTCGCGCCGAATTTTCCGTCGTCGCCGCCGGGCGCAAGGTAACCCAGCAGAATCAGCTGATTTTGCAGCTTTTTCACGGAAGCGCCGCTGCTGCCCTTGCGCAGGGAGCCGGTATAACTGCCCACGGAGGAGCCGCCGTCGATCACGCCCTGCTCAGCGTTCTTGATATTGAACGTCTTGATGATCGCCCACGTTTCGCTGCCGATCACGCCGTCCTGCTTCAGGTTATAATCCTTCTGCAGCGCGACAACCGCCTGCTTGGTCTTGGGGCCGAAGATACCGTCGGCATTGCCCAGCAGATAGCCGGCCGCCTTCAGGCGCATCTGGGCGTTGGCAACGTCCGAGCCGTGCATGCCCAGCCGCAGGGAACGGTCCTTATAGGGATCGTCCGCCGTGCCCTTGTTATCGTTTTCCTGCTGCTCCTGATCGTTGATCGTCGTCGGCCACAGGTAGCGGCGCACGATCGGCCCCGCCTTGCCGTCCGCCTTCAGGCCGTTGGCCGTCTGGAATTTCTTGACCGCCGCGACCGTGTCCGTTCCGTAGTAGCCCGAGGGGGTAATGGAAAGATAATTCAGCGAAATCAGCTTGTTCTGAAGGACATAGACGTCGTAGCCGCGGTCGCCGGAGGAAAGGGTGCGTCTTGGCAGCGCGCCGTTGAAGATTTTGGCGGTGCCGTTGAACAGCGCGTCGTAGGTCGCGCTGCCCACCCTGCCGTCCACCTTCAGGCCGGTCGAGGCCTGAAACGCCTTGACCGCGCGGGTGACGTTCACGCCAAAGATGCCGTCGATCGTGCCGCTGTAATAGTACGTTTCGCGCAGCTTGCGCTGAAGCTCCTTGACCGCCTCGCCCGTCATGCCCTGCTGCAGGGTGTTGGCGGCGGCGGAATTCTTAAACACCGCGTTTTCGGAATTAAGCAGCGCCAGCGTCGCCGGGCCGATTTTTCCATCCACCGTCAGGCCGTTATTCTTCTGAAAAATCTTGACGGCGGAAAGCACGCCGTTGCCGAACACACCGTCGAGCTTGCCGTTATAGTAGCCATAATACTGCAGGCGCTCCTGCGCGGCTAAAACGTTTTCACCCTTCGCGCCAAAGGCGATGGTTCCCGCGCCGGAATCAGCCAGCGCCGCGGCAGGCAGCAGAACCACCAGCGCCAGCAGCAACGCCAAAACACGCTTCATCATTTGAACAAGCCTCCTTTTCCAAAAACGAACGGCGTCTGCCCGCCCGTCTCTTGCCGCTATTGTATCATACCTCGTGAAAAAATCCTATTCCAATTCTGTTTCGAATTCCGTAATTTACATGTAACAACTGTAAATTCCCGGCGCGGCGCCCTACACGGCGAAGCCCTGCCGGCCCTTCACCCGGCCAAAGATCATCCTGCCGGCGCTGGTCTGCAAAACGGTGGTGACCACCACGTCCGTCACCTCGCCCACATAGCGCTTGCCGTTTTCCACCACCACCATCGTGCCGTCGTCCAGATAGGCTACGCCCTGTCCGGGCTCCTTGCCGTCGCGAATGAGGCGCACGCTCATTTCCTCGCCCGGCAGCACGACCGGCCGCAGCGCGCCGGCAAGCTCGTTGATGTTCAGCACGCGCACGCCCGTCACGCCCGCCACCTTGTTCAGGTTATAATCGTTCGTCAGCACGGCTGCGTTTCGCTCCTTCGCCAGCCGCAGCAGCCGCACGTCCACCTCCGCCGCGTCCTCCTCGCTCTCCTCAATGCGCACAGCCTGCCCCGCTTCCTCCTGAAGCCTCGCCACAATGTCCAGCCCGCGCCGGCCACGGCTGCGGCGCAGGGAATCGGCGCTGTCGGCGATATGGCGCAGCTCGTCCAGCACAAAGGTGGGAATCACAAGCTCGCCCTCCAAAAAACCGGCCTTGCAGATATCCAGAATTCGTCCGTCGATGAGCACCGAAGTGTCCAGCACCTTTTCCCTGCGCACGGCGGAAGGCGCTTGTTCTCCGTCATCGTGCGTCAGCGCTTTTTCCCTTCTCCCGGCGCGCCAGCCGACGGCAATCAGCGCGGCGTAAACGCCCGCCGACACGCCCAGCGCTCCCCATCCCGCCGGAAGAAAACGCAGCGGCTGGGTCAGCAGCGCGGCGGCCAGCATGCCTGCAAAAGCGCCGCACAGGGAACGGATGCGCTTGCTGCGCAACAATTCATCGCAGGTTTTTTCCATGTTTATCCCTCTTTCTGTCATGCATGCGTTCATAGTATGCGCCGTCCGCTCCAAACGCATGCGCCGCGAGGGAAAACATGCGTCAGGAGGGCGGCATCAGGTTCAGCACCGCCATTGCCTGCGCCACGGTATCCACGCCGTAGAGGCGCACGCCCTCAGGCGCTTTCAGCTTTCGCGCGCTGTCCCGCGGGCAAAGAATATTGACAAAGCCCAGCCGACGGCATTCAGCCACGCGGCGCTCCATCTGCGCGATAGCGCGTACCTCGCCCGCCAGCCCGACCTCGCCCATGACCGCCCAGTCGCCGGGAACGGCGCTGTCCGAATAGGAGGAGGCGACCGCCATGCACAGCGCCAGATCGGCCGCCGGCTCATTGAGCGACAGCCCGCCCGCCACGTTGATGTACACGTCGCGGTTATACATTTTCAGCCGCGCGCGCTTTTCCATCACAGCCAGCAGCAGCATCACGCGGGACGCGTCGACGCCGTCCGCCGTGCGGCGCGGCACCTGGTAAAACGATTGCGTCACCAGCGCCTGAATATCCACCAGCATCGGCCGCGAGCCCTCCATGCCGCAGAACACGCAGGAGCCGCTCGCGCCCTTGGCGCGCTGGGACAGCAGCGTTTCGGACGCGTTTTGCACCGCGCGCATGCCCTCGCCCGTCATTTCGAAAATGCCCAGCTCGTTCACCGAGCCGAAGCGATTTTTCACCGCGCGCAGCAGCCGGTATTCATGCTGATGGTCGCCCTCGAAATAAAGCACCACATCCACCATGTGCTCCAATACCCGCGGCCCCGCCAGCGCCCCCTCCTTCGTTACGTGGCCGACCAGCACGACGGCGCAGTTTTCGGTCTTGGCGTAGCGCATGAGCATAGCCGCGCTCTCGCGCACCTGGCTTACGCTGCCCGGCGCGCTGCCAAGCTCGGGACGGTACATCGTCTGAATGGAATCGATCACGCAAAAATCCGGGCCGATCCGGCGCATTTTCTCTTCCACGGCGTCCATGGCGTTTTCCGTCAGGATGAACATTTCGCTTTTCCCCGCGCCAAGCCTGTCCGCCCGCAGACGAATCTGCCGCGCGCTTTCCTCGCCGCTGACGTACAGCACGCGCTTGCCTGTTCGGGAAAGGTACGCGCATATCTGCAGCAGCAGCGTGGATTTGCCGATGCCCGGATCGCCGCCCACCAGAATCAGCGCGCCCGTCACAATGCCGCCGCCCAGTACCCGATCCAGTTCCTCCATGCCGCTGGAGGTATATACCTGCTCGCCCGTTTCCACATCGCTCAGGCGCGTCGCGTCCCCGCCCGTTCCGCCGCGCTGCTTGTATTGCTTGGGCGCGGGCTCCGCGGCTGCGGCCGGGATGATTTCCTCCAGCGTATTCCACGCACCGCACGCCGGGCATTTTCCCAGCCACCCGTGCGTTTCATAGCCGCAGGCGGAGCATTGATAGGTACTTTTCCTTTTTGCCATCGCTGCCTCCCGAAGGGGCGGGTAACAACCGCCCTGATCGTATCACTTCTTTTTCCTGCGCGCCATGACTTCTTTTGTCGCAAAAGCGCGAAGGGATGAAAAAATCGTTCGTCAAAAAAGTGTAAAATCCTGCATTGCGCAGGATTTCCGATTGCATAGCCGCGTTTTTTCCGTTATAATGTTCAAGGATTTTTGAAAGGAGCCTGCCGTATGCGCCGCTACAAGGACCCTTTATTCGCCCCTGAAAGGAAGCGTCACCCGGCGCTTGCCTTTCTGGTGATTTTGCTCGTTTTTCTGCTGGCCACGCTGCTGACGCTCAATTATATCAACAACAGCCGCGTCGATCTGCTTCGCCAGCGCGTCACCGTGCCCAACCTGCCCTCTTCCATGGAGAATTTCTCCATTCTGCACATCAGCGACCTGCACGGGCTTTATTTCGGCGCAAATCAGGAACGCTTTGCCAGCGCGATTCGCGGCCTTTCCTATAACGTCGTCTGCATCACCGGCGACATAACCGGCAAAAGCGGCGACGCAGACGCCTTTCTCAAGCTGCTGGACGTTTTGGACCCGAACGTGCCGGTCTATTTCATTGTCGGCGACGAGGATCCCGACCCCATCTTGGCGACGCCGCATCGGACGGACGGCGCAAAGAACGCCTTTATTCAGCAGGCCGAGGCCAAGGGCGCGGTTTATCTGGACGCGCCCTACAAAATTACCGTAGGCAAGTCCACGCTGTGGCTCGCGCCTGAATGGGTGTATACGCTGGACGTCGCCGCCTCCGAAACGGGGCTGGTGGATCGTCAGCGCGAGCTGCTTTCCGAGCCCGCCTCCGCCGCGCGGCGAGCCGCCATGGAGGCCGTCGAATATCAGCTTGACCAGCTCGCGCGCATTCAGGCGGCGCGGCGCGAGGTTGCGGACGACGATATCCACATCGCAGTTACGCACCATCCGCTGCAGCTGTCCGCCATGGCCTCCCTGCAGGAATGGACGGCCACGGACAACGACAGCTATGTGCGCAAGATTTCCCTCGTGCTGGCCGGGCATTACGCCGCCGGGCAATGGCGGCTGCCGGGCGTTGGCGCGGTGCGCGTGCCGCTTTCCGCAGGGCTGGGCAATAACGGCTGGTTTCCCGGCGATCAGCAGGTGGTCGGCCTCTCCTCGGTCATGGGCATTCCGCAATACATCAGCCCGGGTCTGGGCCCCTGCGCGGTCAGCGGCCTGCCCAATTTCCGCCTGTTCAACACGCCCGCCGTCACGCTGCTGACGCTGACGACAAAAATGACCCACTGAAGCAAAGCAAGGAGCGTTTTTGTATGCCATCGCTTACCAATCGTGAACTGAGCCTGATTCAATTCAACCGCCGTGTGCTGGAGGAAGCGGCCAACCCGGACAATCCTCTGCTGGAGCGTGGAAAATTTCTTTCCATCTGCGCAACCAATCTGGACGAATTCTTTATGGTGCGCGTCGGGGCGCTCTATCGCAGCGTGGAAAACGGCGAAACGAAAAAGGACCCCGCCGGCATGACGCCCGCCGAACAGCTGGCCGCGATTTTCCCCGAGGTTCGCAAGCTGGTCAATCGCCAGTATACGCTTCTGCAGGCAGACTATCTGCCAGCGCTGGCGGACGCGGGAATTCTGCTGCTTTCCGTGCGTCAGCTCAGCGGCGAGCAGAAGCGCTGGCTTTCGCAGTATTTTGACGAGCAGATTCAGCCGCTGCTTACGCCGCGCGCCGTGGACGACCGCCGCCCCTTCCCCCTGCTGGCGGCGCGCTGCCTGCATCTGGCGCTGCTTTTGCCGCCCGGTGCGCGCGGCGGCGCGCCGCGTATGGCGCTCATTCCCTTGCCGACGTCGCTCCCCCGCGTTGTCATGCTGCCCATGGGGCAGGGCAAGGCCCGCGGCGTGCTGCTCGAGGACGTCGCCGCGCTCTTTGCCGCCCGTCTCTTCGGCGGCGCGGCGCCCCTCGCTTCGCTGCCCTTCCGCCTGACGCGCAATACCGATTTTCTCTATAACGACAGCGATCCGGACGCGCTGATCACCGAAATGCGAAAAAACCTGAAAAAGCGCAAATGGGGGCAGGTAGTTCGTCTGGAGGTTCCCGCCGCCGCGGATAACCGACTCCTCAGCCGTATCAAAAAGTATCTTGACGTGCGCGACGAGGGCATTTTCAAGGTCGGCGGCCCGCTGAATTTGGATTTTTTCATGAAGCAGCTTTCCAAGCTGCCCGGCTTCGATGATTTTCGCTTTCCGGATTTTACGCCCCGCGTACCGGAATGCTTCCGTCAAAATCCGTCCGTTTTTCGCGCCATCGCGCAGGGCGACATTCTGCTCAATCATCCCTACGACAGCTTCGACCCCGTGGTGCGCCTGATCTGCGAGGCGGCGGACGACCCCAACGTCATGGCCATCAAGCAAACGCTTTACCGTGTCAGCGGTCAAAGCCCGATTGTGGCGGCGCTCTCCCGCGCGGCGCAGCAGGGCAAGCAGGTCACCGTACTGATTGAGGTGCGCGCGCGCTTTGACGAGGAAAACAACATCAACTGGTGCCGCGCGCTGGAAAAGGTCGGCTGCCACGTGTTCTACGGCGTGGCCAAGCTGAAAACGCACAGCAAAATTACCCTCATCGTCCGGCGCGAGGGCAACGTTCTTCGCCGTTACGTGCATCTGGCGACCGGCAATTACAACGACGTGACCGCCCGCCTTTACACCGACATGGGGCTGATGACCTGCGACGAGACGATCGGCCGGGACGCGGGCGCGTTCTTCAATACCGTTACCGGCTATGGCGAAACCGTGCCCATGGAAAAGCTCATCGCCGCGCCGACGGGGCTGCGCAAAGCGCTCCGACGCCTGATTGAGCAGGAAATTGAGAACGCCAGGGACGGCCGCCCCGCCCGTATCATCGCCAAGATGAATTCGCTGGTCGACCCGAAAATGATCGCCCTGCTCTACCGCGCCGCAGACGCGGGCGTGGACGTTTTCCTGATCGTGCGCGGCATATGCTGCCTGCAGGTCAAGGGCCGTGAGGAGCGGCTGCACGTTCGCTCCATCGTGGGGCGGCTGCTGGAGCATACGCGCGCGTTCATGTTTGAAAACGGCGGCGAGCCCAAGGTCTTCCTCTCCTCCGCCGACTGGATGCCGCGCAATCTGGACAAACGCGTGGAGCTGATGTTCCCCATCGAGCGAGACGAGCTGAAAAGCCGCGTGATCGCTTCGCTTGAGGATGAGCTGCGGGACAACGTCAAGGCGTGGGAAATGAAGCGCAGCGGCAAATACCGCCGCGTAGCGCGCGCGTTCCCCTTCCTGAACAGTCAGGAAGCGCGCATTCTCGGCCCGGCCGAAGCCGCGCCCCAATCGGAGGATGAGCCGCCATGCGCAGAATAAAGCAATGGGATTTCACGCCGCTTTTCCTTGTCGCCGCCATGCTGATGTGCTGGGGCGTTCTGCATGCGCTGCTTGGCAGCAGCTTCTTTGGCTCCACGCCCTATAATACCTACACGCTGCAGGCCATGGCATGGCGCGACGGCAGTCTGCACCTGCCGCACGATTATTCGTACCTTGAGCTGGCGGTATTCGAGGGAAACTATTACGTTTCTTTCCCTCCGCTGCCCTCGCTTGTGCTGCTGCCGCTAACCTTCATATTCGGCTATGACACACCGGATAATCTGCTGGTCAAGCTTTACGCGCTGGCGGCCTGCCTGCTGATGTACCGCGCCCTGCGCCGCGCGGAGTACGGCCGCGCATCCGCCGCGCTGCTGGCCTTTCTGATGTGCATGGCCTCCTCTCTGCTGCCGCTCACGCTTTCCGGCGCGGTGTGGTACCACGCGCAGGCGCTGGCGTTTTTCCTGATGATTGCCTCCATCGCCTGCCTGTGCGAGGACAAGCCGACCCCCTGCCTTTTATGCTATGCGCTCTCGGTCGCCTGCCGCCCCTTTCACGCGCTCTACGCCCTGCCGCTGTTCACCGCATATCTGTGGCTGAATCATCAGGCGGGCGTACCGCTCCAGCGTACGATCAAAAGGCTGCTGCCCGGCATTGCGGCCGGTGTTTGCGTTGCGGCGGCGCTCGCGGCGTATAATTACGCGCGGTTTGGCGATGTGCTGGAATTTGGGCACAATTACCTTCCGGAGTTTTCCACGCAGGGCGGGGTACAGTTCTCCGCCGCACATATTCTGAGGAATGCCAAAACCTTTATCTGGGGTCTGCCCATCGCGAGCAACGGCGGCAAATGGAGCCTTCAATCCTTCGGCTATTCCGCCTTCTTCGCCTGTCCGGCGCTGCTGTTGATGCTGATCTGGTTTGCGATGGATATCGTCAAGCGGCGCGTCACGCCCGTCAAAACGTCCGTTGTGCTGGCTTTCCTTGCCCATTTTGCGCTGCTGCTGACGCACCGGACCTTCGGCGGCTATCAGCTGGGCGCGCGTTATTGCGTCGACCTGATTCCCTATGCCTTTTTCTACCTGATGCTGCGGAGCGATAAGCGCCGCATTCATCCTGCGGAAGCGGCGCTGCTGATTGCCGTTTTCCTGTTTACCTGCTACGGCGTTACGCAAATTCATATCTAAAGCACGATGAAACAAGGGAGTAATTTCCACCATGCAGTACACCTATCGCCACACGCGCTTTGCGGGCTTCGTATCCTACATTGTGCAGGCCATCGTCAACAACCTTTCGCCGCTGCTGTTTCTCACCTTCCAGCGCCGCTTCTCCATCACGCTTTCGCAAATCAGTCTGATTATCACCATCAATTTCGCCATTCAAATGGCGATTGATTCTCTCTCCGCCCAGTTTATCGATAAGCTGGGCTACCGCGTCTGCATGATCGCCGCCCACGCGCTGGCGGGGCTCGGTCTGGTCTGTCTCGGCCTCCTGCCCGAAATAATCGCGCCCTATCCGGCGCTGCTGATCGCCACATTCTTTTGCGCCGTGGGCGGCGGCCTGCTGGAGGTGCTGGTCAGCCCGCTGATCGAGGCGCTGCCGAGCGACCATAAGGAAAAGGAAATGAGCCTGCTGCATTCCTTCTATTGTTGGGGACACGTCGGCGTCGTGCTGCTCTCCACGGCGTATTTCGCTCTGTTCGGAACGGAAAACTGGCGTTGGCTGCCGATCGTATGGGCAATCGTTCCCTTTGCCAATTTGCTTTTGTTCTTCAAGGTTCCCCTTTGCAGGCTGGGCGAGGGGACGGAAACCATGAAGGGCCGCGCGCTGCTTACGCGTCCTGTTTTCTGGCTGCTGTTTGCGCTGATGATCTGCGCGGGCGCCTCGGAGCAGGCCGTGAGCCAATGGGCGTCGCTTTTCGCGGAATCCGGTCTGGGGGTGAGCAAGACGCTGGGCGATTTGCTCGGCCCGTGCACCTTTGCCGCGATGATGGGACTTTCGCGTATTATGTTCAGCAAATCGCGCAGTTTGACCATCCGTCAGGCCATTTTGCTCAGCAGCGTGCTGTGCGTCGCGTGTTATTTAATGATCGTGTTCTCTCCGTGGCCGCTGTTGTCGCTGGTCGGCTGCGGGCTATGCGGCTTTTCGGTCGGCGTGATGTGGCCGGGGCTGTACTCGACCGCCTCGTCCGTACTGCCTGCCGGCGGGACGGCAATGTTCGCCTATCTGGCCCTTGGCGGCGATATCGGCTGCTGCGCCGGCCCCAGTTTGGTCGGCGCGGTCAGCGACGCCGTAACCAGTGCGGGGCACTCCCTGCTCACACGACTGCTTCCCGGGCTTGAGCTTTCGCAGGCCGGACTGAAAACCGGCTTTCTGGCCGCCATCGTCTTCCCGCTGCTGATGCTGCTGGGGATGGGCAAGCTCGGGGCAGAGCGTAAAAACGCCAAATAATGAATTTCATAGGCAAGGCGGTTGACAAAAAGCCTGAAGGGCTGGTAAAATAAGCAGTAATATTTCCCATGAGGATGAATTGTAAAGGAAGCGAAGCATCATGAACAAAACCTACCCGCTGCATGTGGCCGGCCTTGTGCGTAATTTGCCCATCTGCCGCGTAAGCGATTCCCTCTATATCGGCGCTTTCGTCATCTTTGGCGATGTGGAGCTGACCGAATGCTGCGCGCGCGACCTGCTGAAGATTGCGCCCGCGCACGACGTCATTATCACCGCCGAATCCAAGGGCATTCCGCTGGCCTACGAAATGGCGAAGCAGAGCGGCGTCAACCGTTATCTCATCGCCCGCAAGGTGCCCAAGCTCTACATGAAAAACGTGTTCTCCGTCAAGGTGAATTCCATCACCACGGAAAAAGAGCAAATCCTCTGCATCGATCAGGATGACGCCGATTTCATGCGCGGCAAGCGCGTGCTGATCGTGGACGATGTGATCTCCACCGGCGAATCCCTCAAGGCGGTGGAAACGCTGGTCAACGCCGCGGGCGGCAGCATTGTGGGGCGCATGGCCATTCTGGCCGAGGGCGACGCACAGACCCGATCGGACATTCAGTATCTGGAAAAGCTGCCCGTATTCAATCCGGACGGCACCGTGAAGGAATAATCCGGCGGCGAACGGATTGACAAGGCGGTCGTCTGACATTTGTTTTATCTTCCGCTCAAGGCGTATCGCCTGAAAAGATCACCCCAAATGCATAAAGCATGCGCTCCGGCTGACAGTCATTTTTGCTGCAAGCCGGAGCGCATTTACGCTGTGTCGTTTTTCAAACTGCATCCGAACGTTTCACGTTGAACATACCCCGGGTGCAAACCATGTCGAAATACTTACCGCGCCTTGGCGCCGATTTTATTCTCCGTCCCCTGACGCAGCCGCTCGATATTCGCGCGATGCCGGTAAAAGCCCAGCAGCGCCAGCGCCAGCGCCCACACCGCGCAGGGCCAGAGGGGCTGCGTCAAAAGGATCAGGAAAAAGAAAACCGTCAGCATCGTCAGGCTGCCCAGCGAAATATAGCGCGTAAAATAAATCACGCCCAGACACAGCGCAATCGCCACCGCCCCCTGCCACGGAAACAGGAACAGCAGCACCGCCGTCGAGCAGGCAATGCCCTTGCCGCCGCGGAAATCAAAAAACGCAGGCCAGTTATGCCCCAGCACCACAAACAGGCCGCCCAGCATGCCGCCCGCCTGCCCGGCGATCCATTTGCCGATCATCACGGCGAGCGCCGCCTTGAGAAAATCGCCAAGGAACGTCAGCGCGCCGCCCTTAACGCCCAGAACACGCAGCGCGTTGCTCGCGCCCGTATTGTGGCTTCCTTCGGCGCGGATATCGTGTCCTTCCTTGCGCGCCACCAGAATGCCTGTAGAAAAGCACCCGAGCAAATAGCCGACCACAGCGCAAAGCAGATAACGAAAAATCATTTCCGGACGTCCTCCTTCTTTTTTTCGCGCAGCGCAAAGCGAATGGGCGTGCCTTCAAAGCCGAACGCCTTGCGAATGCAGTTTTCCAGATAACGTTCATAGGAAAAATGCATCAGCTCCTCGGCGTTGATAAAGAGCGAAAAGGTCGGCGGGCAAACGCCGGACTGCGTGCCGTAATAGATTTTCAGTCTCCGCCCGCTCATGGAGGGCGGCTGCAGGGCGATCTGCGCGTCCCCCAGCACATCGTTGAGCGCGCCCGTTCCGATGCGGCGGCTGGCCTGCTCCCAAACAGCGTTGACCTGCGGCAGGACATTCTGACTGCGCTGCCCGGTCAGGGCGGAAATGAAGAGCACCGGCGCATAATCCATAAATTTCAGGTCCTCGATGACCTGCTTTTTGTATTTTTCCAGCGTGCCGGTTTCCTTGTCCAGCGAATCCCACTTATTGACGATCACAACCGCCGCCTTGCCCTCTTCATGAATCATGCCGGCAATGCGCGCGTCCTGCTCTGTCACGCCCTCCTGCGCGTCAATCAGAAGCAGCGCCACGTCGCAGCGCCGAATCGCCGCGATGGAGCGCAAAACGCTGTAGCGCTCGAGGGATTCATCCTCAATCGCGCGCTTACGGCGAATTCCCGCCGTATCGATGATGTTGTATTCCGTGCCGTCCGCGCCGGTAAAGCGCGTGTCGATCGCGTCGCGCGTCGTGCCGGGAATGTTGGAAACCATGGTGCGCTCCTGCCCCAGCAAGCGGTTCACCAGCGAAGATTTGCCCACGTTCGGCCGTCCCACCACGGCCAGCTGAATCACATGGTTCTCCTCATCCGCTTCGCCCGCCTCCGGCGGCGGCAGACGCTTTACCACCTCGTCCAGCAGGTCGCCAAGCCCCAGCATGTTCGTCGAGGAAATGCCGACCGGATCGCCAAGCCCCAAGGCGTAAAATTCATACAGCACATCGTTCAGCCCGGCGTAGTCCAGCTTATTGACCACCAGAACCACCGGCTTACGCGTGCGGCGCAGCAGCGCGGCCACCTCCTCGTCGTCCGGCGTCAGGCCGGCGCGCGCATCGGTGAAAAAGCAAATCACATCCGCCATTTCCATGGCGATTTCCGCCTGACGGCGCATTTGGGACAAAAGCACGTCGTCGCTCTTCGGGTCGATGCCGCCCGTGTCGATCAGCGTAAATTTTCGGCCGCTCCATTCGACGTCGGCGTAAATGCGGTCGCGCGTCACGCCGGGAACATCCTCGACAATGGCGATGCGGCGACCGGAAATCCTGTTAAAAAACGTGGATTTTCCTACATTCGGCCGCCCCACGATGGCGACAAGCGGTTTTGCGGAAGGCATGACTTATTTGTCCTCCTTTGGTGAAATGCCAAGCAGCGCGCGCATAAGCGATGCGCCGGTATTTTGCACAATGGTCAGCGGCGCGGGCAGCAGCGCGCGCGCCTGCGTAAGCGTCATATCGTCCAGAAACATATCGCCCTCGGAGCAAAGGGTATTGCTGCACAGCAGGATTTCATCCGTCCGAGCGTCGCGCAATTGCGCCGTCAGGTCGCCGCCGGTAATCAGCCCGGTCACAGTGACGGTTTCGCCGAAGAACAGGTTGCGAATGGGTTGAACCGTCCATTCCACGCCGTGCGGCGCATAGGCGGAAAGCCATTGGCGCATCACAGGGGCGACGGATACGCCGCAGGGAATGAGCACACGCCGCGGCCGTGCAGCCGTCCCGGCGTATTCCTGCGCCGCCGCCCTGAGCGATTCCTCAAACCGGCGCAGCAGACCTACGCCATTTTCGATTTGCGGATAGTCCTCGTATTCCGCCTCGGGCGGTATCGCCTCCCCGGCAATCAGCAGCATCTCGTCGGAGGGGAAAACAAAACGCGTGCCCTGCCGCTCCAGCATTAGGTTCTGAAAGCGCCGCGCAATCTGCAAAACCGCCTGCGCCTCGTCACGGGTAAAGCAGCGTACCGGAGCAAGGCCGTCGCGGTATTTGGTCAGGCCGACCGGCACCAGCGCGACGGATTTTGCCGCGGGCGCAAGCGATGTTAGGTCATTCAGCGTCTTTTCCAGCGCTTCGCCGTCGTTATAGCCCGGGCAAAGCACGATCTGGCAATGAAAATGCAGCCCGGCGTCCGCCAATGCGCGCAGACGCTCCATAATCAACGCGGCCTTGGGGTTATGCATCATGCGAACGCGCAGCGCCGGATCGGTTGTGTGAACGGAAATATACAGCGGGCTGGCCTTGCGGCGCAGGATGCGCGCAAATTCGGCGTCGTCGACATTGGTTAACGTTACATAATTGCCCATCATCAGGGAAAAGCGCCAGTCGTCGTCCTTCACATAGAGGGTTTTGCGCATGCCGGGCGGCATCTGGTCAATAAAGCAAAAGGCGCACTTATTGCGGCACACCCGCGGCGTGCAGAGCATGGACTGGCCAAAGTCCAGCCCCAGCCGCAGATCCTTTGCCTTGACGATGCGCACCGTCGTCTCCCGCCCGTCGGCACGGCGAATCGCCACATCCAGACGCGAACGGTTGGAAAGCGCCTGATAATCAATCTCGTCGACGATTTCCTCTCCGTTGATGGTCAAAAGCGTATCCCCCGCGCGAATCCCCCGGCGATAGGCCACGCCGTGCGGCTCCACACCGACAATCAAATGGGGCATCGACCCATCTCCTTTCCATACGATAACAATTTATTATGCGTCATTCGCAGGTAAAAGTCAAGCAATCAGGGAATATGCGACCCATTTTTCATTTCCGCAGCCCAGCCTGTAGGCGTGGTCGAAGCCGCTGGCGCGCAAAAGCGCTTCAGCCTCGTCATAGCCATAGGCAAGCTTATCGGCAAAATGACAATCGGAATTCACCATAACCTCGCCGCCCATGTCGCGCCATGCGCGCAGCAAAAACGCAGCCGGATACGGCGTGGACAGGACTCCGCGCGCCATCGCGCCGGTGTTCACCTCCAGCAGCGCGCCGATAGGACGCAGCGCGGAAAGCGCGTCCAGCGCCAAGCAGCGATAGGCGGGGCTTTCCTCATCCAGAAAGTGCAGCCGGGCGTTATTCTTGCGAAGCAGGTCAAAATGCCCGATGATATCCGGGCGGCACTGCGTCGTGTGCTTCACCAGCAGCTCAAAGTATCGCTTTGCAAGCTCCATGCCGTTTCCGCCGCAGTAGTGATCGATATAGGCGCGCAGCTCCTCCGGTTTTCCATCCACCGGCGTATGCCCCTCCGGCATATAATGCACGGAGGCAATGAAATAATCGCAGCCCGTCGGCGGCTCGCAGGCGAAGTAATCAACCTCCAATCCGGTATAAATCGCAAGCCTTCCGGCGCAGGCCGTCTTGAGCCGCTGAATTTCCCGGCGATATGCCGGCATTTCCGCCGGAAGCACGCAGCAGGGGCGGCCGAAGGTCTGCGGGGCGTGGGAGGAAAAGCCAAGGCTTACAAGGCCCAACGCCAAGGCGGCGCGCACCATTTCCTCCGCCGTCGAGCGGCCGTCGCAAAATTGGGTATGAACATGCGCGCTGGATTTTGTCAGCATTTTGCAGCCTCCTGTACAATACGCAGCGCCTCCTCCGCGCAGCGCCGGTTGGACGCGACAATACCGCATGCATCCTCAAAATACGGCGCGTCATGCCCAAGCGAGCAGAACACGCCGCCCGCCTCGCTGACAAGCAGCGCGCCGGCCGCCACATCCCACGGGCGTAACCGCAGCTCGTAAAACGCGTCAATGCGCCCACAGGCCACGTCGCACAGATCGATGGCCGCCGAGCCAGTCCGGCGCAGATCTCCGGCGCGCAGCAGGAATTCCTGCGCCGCGCGCAGCGTCTTTTTGACCAGCTCCTGATCGTAGGGCGACGTGCCCAGCGCAATCATCGCGTTTTCAAGGGGCGTTTCCGAAACGTGAATCGCCCGGTGATTGCAGCGCGCGCCCTTTCCGCGCTCAGCCGTATACATTTCGTCCAGATACGGATTATAAATCACGCCCAGAAGCGGCTGCTTTCCTTCCAGATAGCCGATGGATACGGCGGACATATGCCGGCAGCGCATGAAATTCAACGTGCCGTCGATCGGATCGACGATGAACGCAGGCGCGTCGGTCAGGCGCGCGTTGTCCTGCTCCTCGCCGATGAAAGCAGCGTCGGGGCGCAGCGCCGACAGCGCCCCTTGAATATATTCCTGTACGGTGACGTCCGCGTCCGTCACAAAATTGTAATGGCCTTCCTTCTGATGAATCGCAGCGTTCTGATAATCCAGCATCATTTTTCCCGCTGTCCGCGCAATGCCGCTCAAAGCGTTGAGCATTCGTTTTTCCTCCTTTGCGGCGGGCGCATGGCACGCCTCAGGCAGCAACCGCCGCCGCCTGATTATTTTACCATGAACAGGTGACAAAAACAATCGTTTATGCTATACTTGCGCGGTATCAGCGCGGGCTTCTTCCATGAGACGACCATGGTAACGAGCGGGCTTCCCCTCAATGCCGGGATGAAGCCCGAGAGTTTACTGGCGGTAAACGGCGCTTTGAGGCCGCTCAGGCGCATGAAAAAACGTCGAAACCGCCGCCCCTCAAATGAAAAACATGCGCCGACAAAAAGGAGCGAGCAAAGGATGAGCGAATCGCGTTCCCCGGCGGAGATCATCGCCTCCCGCAGCGTACAGCGGGATTTTCGCAAGCCGATCTGGCGCCGGTTTATTGCGTCCGTCAAGAACTACGGCCTGATCGCCCCGGGAGATCACATTGCCGTGTGCGTTTCCGGCGGCAAGGACTCCCTGCTGCTGGCGGTATGCATGCGCGAGCTGAGCCGCTACAGCGACGTGCCCTTTACCGTTTCCTATCTTTCGATGGATCCGGGCTACACGCCCGAAAACCGCGCGCTGATGATCGGGAACGCGCAGAGGCTGGGGTTTGACCCGCATGTTTTCGATTCGCCCATCTTTGCGGCGGTGGACAGCGTGGAGCGCGGCTTTTGCCACATCTGCGCCTCCATGCGGCGGGGGTATCTGTACAAAGAGGCGCAAAGGCTTGGCTGCAACAAGATTGCGCTGGGGCATCATCTGGACGACGCAGTGGAAACGGTTTTGCTCAGCTTGCTCTACGGCGGCGAATACAAGACCATGATGCCGCGCCTGAAAAGCAAAAATTTCCCCGGCATGTCGCTGATTCGCCCGCTGTATCTTGTCCGCGAACGCGACGTCGTCGCATGGCGGGACTTCATGGGGCTGGAAACGCTGCGCTGCGCCTGCCGCGTCACGCAAAGCGAGGAGGGCGGCAAGCGGAAATACGTCAAAAACCTTTTAGCGACGCTGGAACGCGAAACGCCCGCCGTAATCGGCAATATTTTTCATAGTCTGGAGCATGTCAACCTGCAAACGGTTTTGGGCTATCAGCTGCGCAGCGACGCGCCGCTTTGCCGCGTAATGGAAAGCGAGGAGAGCGAGGAACCGTAACTCCTTTTTCCGGTTCCCCAAAACAGCCGCCAGCGCCCGTCAGGGCGCCGCCGCCCGTAAGCGTTCCGAATGCGCAGCCAACCAAAACAAAGGCCCCGAAACGCAACATGGCGAATCGGGGCTTTTGTTATCGAGAACCAGCCGATTATCGGCTTTTTTAGCACAGCCATTTTCCTGAAGGGCGGCGTTCGGGTTAATCAATCCACGCTTCCTTCTCCCCGCGTCCGGCCTGAAGCAATGCGTTAAAGAAGGGAATCACGTTTTCGTCGTTCATATTGTTGACCATCACAACGGCATAGAGCCCGCGATTATCAATCTGCATTCCCTTCATGAAGCCGTAGAAGCTGTCCAGCGGAATACCATAAAGATGCGTTGCCGGCTCGGCGCGTTCCTCATCCTCATCCGGCCTCAGCGTGATATAGCCCTTGGAAAGATCGACGTCGGATACGTCGAGCGTTCCGTCGGCAACCAGCGCCTCCAGCGGCAGGAAAGCCTCGCCGGCCGCGAAGGACTTGAAATACTGCTCGTTCAGGAAATAGATATCGCCCTCCCCCGCGGCAATATAGGCGTAAAGCTGCATATAGCTGGTATATTCGTCGATCACCGTCAGCGCGACGGAGGATACCTCTTCCATCTCGGGCGTTACCTCATGCCAGATCGGCGCGAGGAACGCATCGATCGTATCGCTGGAGGCGGTGTTCGCCTGCACATAAACGTCAATGCGCTTATCCTGCGGCGAACGCGGCTCCGTCATGTCAAAGACAATGCTCCAGCCTGCAATCGCCAGCACCAGCACCAGCGCATATTTCCACAGGCCATAATTCAAATGATTGCGAAGCCTGTCCTTGTTTATGGGCGTTGCAATATGCATACAATACTCCTTCGTCGCGGGATACGTTGAGACATTCAGCGCAGGGGTTCTTACTTGGCGGGCTTCATCGTCGGGAACAAGAGCACGTCGCGGATGGAGGCCGCGCCGGTCAGCAGCATCACCAGCCGGTCCACGCCCACGCCCAGACCGCCGGTAGGCGGCATGCCGATCTCCAACGCGTTGAGGAAATCCTCATCCACGCCGCAGGCTTCCTCGTCGCCCTGCGCCTTGAGCGCCGCCTGCGCCTCAAAGCGCTGACGCTGATCGATCGGGTCGTTAAGCTCCGAGAAGGCGTTGCCATGCTCGCGCCCCAGAATGAAAACCTCAAAGCGTTCCGTATAGGCGGGATTTTCCGGCATTTTCTTGGCCAGCGGCGAAATTTCAACCGGATGGCCATAGATGAAGGTGGGCTGAACCAGATGCTCCTCGACGTATTCGTCAAAGAACAGGTTGAGGATATCGCCCTTTTGATGGCGCGGCTCATAGTGGATATGACGCTCATCCGCCGCGCGGCGCGCCTCCTCCAACGTTTCCATCGCGTCAAAATCCACGCCGGAATACTGCTTGACCGCCTCGGCCATGGACAGACGCGCAAAGGGCTTTTCCAGATCGATGGTCACATCGCCGTACTGCACGATCGCGCTGCCGTTGACCTGCCGCGCCACATAGCGGAACATGTCCTCGGTAATATCCATCATGCCGTGAAAATCAGTAAAGGCCTGATACAGCTCCAGCATGGTAAATTCAGGGTTATGCTTGGTGTCCATGCCCTCGTTGCGGAAAACGCGGCCAACCTCATACACGCGGTCAAAGCCGCCCACGATCAGACGCTTGAGATGCAGCTCCAGCGCGATGCGCAGATACATATCGATATCCAGCGTGTTATGATGCGTGATAAAGGGGCGCGCCGACGCGCCGCCCGCCTGCGTATGCAGCACAGGCGTTTCAACCTCCAGAAAACCGCGGCTGTCCAGAAAGGTACGAATGGCGGTGATAATCTGGCTGCGCTTGCGGAATACGTCGCGCACCTCGGGATTTACCACCATGTCCAGATAGCGCTGGCGATAGCGCAGGTCGGTGTCCGTCAGGCCATGGAACTTTTCAGGAAGCGGCTTTAAGCACTTGGCCAGCAGCGTCAGCTCCTGCGCATGAACCGAAACCTCGCCCGTCTTGGTCTTAAAGACAAAGCCCCGGACAAACACCACGTCGCCGATATCCATATCCTTAAAGGCGGCGTAGGTCTCCTCGCCCACATCGTCCCTGCGGACATAAAATTGAATTTCCCCATCGCTGTCCAGCAGATGCGCGAAGGAGGCCTTGCCCATCACGCGGCGGCTCATCATCCGCCCCGCCAGCGAAACCGTCTGCCCCTCCAGCGCGTCATAATTGCAAAGCACATGCGCGGATTTCTCCGTCACGTCGCACTTGGTCAGCAGATAGGGATCATGCCCGGCCTCGCGCAGCGCGGCCAGCTTCGCGCGGCGAATCTGTTCCTGTTCGGAAAAGGAAGGGGTCTGTTGCTCCTGCGGCATCGCTCATAACCTCATTTCGTTGGTAGATTGCCGTTCACCGGCGAATTTCGAGGATCTTCAGCTCAAGCTGCCCGTCGGGCGCTTCCACCATCACCACGTCGCCCAGATGCTTGCCCAGCAGCGCGGCGCCGATGGGGCATTCGTTGGAGATGCGGTTGTTCATCGGGTCGCTTTCGCGCGCGCCGACGATCGCGTACTCCTCCTCGTCGCCGTCCTGAACATACGCGACGCGCACCGTAGTGCCCACGTTCACGCGGTCGGTGGATACGTTCTCGTCGTCGATCACGATGGCGGTACGAATGGCGTTCTCGAGCTCCACAATCTCCGCCTCAAGACGGGACTGCTCGTTCTTCGCCTCGTCGTATTCGGCGTTTTCACTCAAATCGCCAAAGCCGCGGGCGATGGAAATCTGCTCGGCCACCTCGGCGCGGCGGGTGGTGGTCAGGTACTGCAGCCGTTCCTCCAGCTTTTTCATGCCCTCGACGGAAACGACGGTTTTATTACTGTGTTCGTGTACTTCGCTCATGGTTGATTACTCCTTTTCTGTTTCAGGCTTGGGAAGGAATCCCTCGAAAATCTGCCAGTCGTAGCGGCTGCGAGCCTCGTCGGATTCCTCCTGAGAACGCACCGTCCACGCGGCCAGAAGCGGCCGAAAGACGCTGCGCACGACACGGAATGAGATATTGGCGTCCGTTTTGCAGTTATAGGCGATAAAATCGGGCCGGGACAGCACGTTGCAAAGCAAATGCGCCAGCGCAAAGCCCTCTGCGCCGCCGTACCTTCCCTTCTCGATTTTGCCGTCAAAAGCTAATTGCCCGCGAAAAACGCACGGCGCATGGCGGCGATACCACCGCAGCAGCAGCGGATGAAAGGATTCGACGCAGTACGCGCCGTGATAGTCCCCCATCCGCGCGTGAAGCGCGGCGGCCAGCGCGACGCACGTGCGCCTTTCTTCCTTCATCTCGATCACCAACGGCACGCGCCCGGCGATTTGCGAAAGCGCTTCCGCCAGCGTAGGAATCGTTTCCCGCGTGCCGGCAAGGCGCATCCGGCGCAGCTGAGCCAGCGTCGCGTCGCGCACGGCGATTTTTTCGCCGCACATACGTTCAAGCGTCGCGTCGTGGAAAACAACGATTTCGCCGTCCCGCGTCAGTCGCACATCCAGCTCGACGCCGACGCCCGCGCGGGCCGCCCGCTCGAAGGCCGGAAGGCTGTTCTCGGGAATCAGAATGTTGTCGTGCAGCCCGCGGTGCGCGTAGAGCGAACCCATGCCGCGCGGCGGACGAAGCTTTCTGTGCAGCACATTGGGCGCAATGAGCAGCCCGTACAGCGCCGCCCCCAAAACCGTTGCACACACGATGCCCGTCAGAAGCTGCATTGCTCACACTCCCAGCATGGACGGTCGCCGCGCACAGCGGGCGGCGATGTATCCTATTATACCCCATAAATTGCCGAAATGCAACGGGCGAGGCGCAGGTTTTATGTCGCGATTGTGGCGTTTTCGTGGCGTTTTGCCGCTTTCAGCGCCCCTGCTTAAGGCGCCGAAGCAGCCGCCGAACGTCCATCCGCAATTGAAGCAGCGCCTGCGGCCCGAAAAAGAGCAAAAACGGAAGCACCGAAAGCAGCACGGAGGCCCGCGCCGCCCACGACGCGAAAATGAACTGATAGATAAGCAGGGCCCCGGCAAAAATGCCGAACCATTTCGCCCGAACCGGCAAAACAAAAAACAGCATGAACCGTTCCTCCGGATACAGCACGGCAAAGGCCAGCAGAAGGCTGATGTTCAGGTATGTATTGGTCGCGTAGCCCGTCAGCATGCCCGCCGCAATATTGCCCAGCACGCCAATAAAATAGTAGATGTTAAACCGTGCGCCGCCCCAGCTGTTTTCCAGACTCGTCCCGATAAAGTAATCGAAATACAGGTTCAGCAGGATAAAGAGCATATCGCCCGTCGGCGGAAGAAAAACGAAGGTAACCAGCCGCCATACTTCGCCGTTCAGAATTCTGTCGCGGTCAAAATAAAGCAGCCCGCTCGCGCTGCGCGCCAAGGGCAGATAATTCAGAATAAACACGCCCAGCATGCCGAAGCAAAGGTATTGCATCAAATGCGGAATGTAATGCCGCCCCAGCCGGCGTTCCAGCCGATTAAGCATTTTTTCCATAATGCCGCCCGCCTCCCGTTTTAACGTTTCCTGCGTATTATAAGCGCACTGCACGCCTCCCGTCAAGCACGGGCTTTCCGCGGGTCGCGCGCAAAAACATCCTTTTTACGTTTTCGCGCTTTCAAAGCAGGATTTTTTTGATTCGCGTTGTACTAATACATTCAATATGTCAATTCAGCGCAGCGTTGGCGGCGATCGCTCTGCCGTCGGGCGGAAAGGCCTTTTGTACCAATGAAGCGTTTGTTTTGTGTAATCTGCGTATGGATTCTGGCGGCTGCGCCCGCCTCAAACCGCGCAGTCGGCGGTCGTTTTTCCAAAACCGTGTGGGGATTGTTCGACACCTTCGTGACCCTGACCGGCTACTGCGAAAGTCAGGCCGCCTTCAACGAAACGGCCGACGGCCTGACGGCGCTGCTGCAAACGTACGATCGCCTGCTGGACGGCTATACGGAATACCCCGATACGCACAATGTATGGTATCTCAACCGCCACGCGGCGCAGTCTCCAGTTCGGGTGGACGCGCAATTATTCGACCTGATCGACTGGTGTCTCAACCAAACGAGCGCTTACCCGCAAAAGGTCAACATCGCCATGGGCGCGGCGCTTTCGATCTGGCACGATTGCCGAGAGGCGGCGAACGCGGACGCCGAAGCCGCTTCTCTGCCAGACGCGGAGGCCCTGCAAAGAGCGGCGGCGCATATCGACCCAGCCTGCGTGCGGCTGGATCGCGAAAAGCAAACGGTGTTCTTCTCCGATCCCGCGCTGCGGCTGGATCTGGGCGCGGTCGCCAAGGGCTATGTGGCCGACCGGGCGCGGGACTATTTGGCTGAAAAAATGCCCTCGTTTCTACTCAGCCTTGGCGGCAACGTGATTGCCGGCGACGCGCCGCGCGACGGGCGCGGCAGCTGGCGCGTCGCAGTGCAGCGCCCGGACGACGAGGCAAGCGTGCTGGACGTGCTTTCCGTCTCTCATACCGCCGTCGTCACCAGCGGCGATTACCAGCGCTATTTCACCGTCGACGGCGTGCGCTACGCGCACATCATCGACCCGGACACGCTTTATCCGCCCGCCTTCGCGCGAGCCGTTACGGTCATTTGCGCGGACGCGCTGACGGCCGATTACCTGTCCACCACGCTTTTCCTGCTGCCCGTTGAGGAGGGGCTGGCGCTGGTTAACGCGCTGCCCGGCGTTGAGGCGTTATGGGTGCTGCCGGACGGCGATGTGCGCATGACGCCCGGCTGCGCCGCCGCGGCGCGTTCACAGGAGGGCACCCTATGAAGAACGTTCGCCTGCTTCGTGGACGCGATCTGGCACTCCTTGCGGCAATATTGCTTTTCGCGCTCGCCTGCCTGCTTTTCACGCGTCCAATCGCCGCGCGGCAGGGCGCGTCGGCACGGGTGGATATCTATGCAGGCGGCAGCCTGTATGCAAGCGTACCGCTGGACGGCGAGCGAGAGCTGACCGTCCGGCAGGAGAACGGCGCGGTCAACACGCTGTGCTTTTCCGCCGACGGCTTCTATATGCGCTGCGCCTCCTGCCCGGACCAGCGCTGCGTGCGGCAGGGCGCGGTCACGCTTGAGAACTACGCCGCCCGTGCGCTGGGAACGCGCGTCATCTGCCTGCCCAATCAGGTTATCGCGGAGCTGACGCTGCTGAATCAAACGCCCGATCCGGCGCTTCCGGATCTGTAAAAAGGAGGCTGCGGTGCATAAAACGCAAAGGCTGACCCTGCTGGGCATGCTGGCGGCAGTCGCCACGCTGCTGGGGCTGATCGAGCGGCAGTTTGTGCTGGTGCCCGCCGTGCCCGCCATCCGGCTGGGGCTGGGCAACGCGGCGCTGCTCGTCGCGCTCTACGCCCTTTCCGCCGGGGACGCATGGCTGCTGGCGCTGCTGAAGGCCGTGATGGGCTGCCTATTATTTTCCGGCTTTCGGGCGCTCCCCTATGCGCTGTGCGGCGGCGCGGCGGCCATGACGGCCATGACGCTGCTTCGCCGCGCACGCTTTGGCGTTATCGGCGTTAGCGTCGGCGGGGCGTGCGCCCACGCGCTGGGGCAAACGCTGATTTCCCGGCCGATGCTCGGCTCATGGGCGGCGGCTGCGCAGCTTCCGTGGCTGCTGATCGCCTCGATAATGGCCGGCGCGCTGACGGGCGCGGCAGCCGCGCTGACCATCAGCCGCCTGCCTCCGACACGCGGCGAAGCCGCATTTTCCCTTCCAACGCATCAAACAAGGAGGAATCCCTCATGAACAGGAAATTCCCGGCATGGGCCGTGCTGCTGCTCATTACGCTGTGCGCCGGGCTGGCGCTTGGCGGCACCTTCGAATTGACGCGCGACGCCATTGCCGCGCAGCAAACCGCCGCGGCCGAAAACGCGCGGCGCGCCGTGCTGCCGCAGGCCGATACGTTCGAAGCGATTGCGCCGGACGCCGGTCTGGGGCTGGATTGGTGCTACGCCGGGAAAAAGGACGGCGCGCTCGTGGGGTATGCGGCGCAGATCACCGTGCAGGGCTTCGGCGGCGAAATCGAGGTCGTCGCGGGCGTGGATACGGCGCAAACAATCCGCGGCGTAACGGTCGGCGGCGGAAGCTTTTCCGAAACGCCGGGGCTTGGCGCAAAGGCGAAGGAGAGCGCCTTTACGGACGCCTTTATCGGTAAGCAGGCGCAGCTGCGCGTCGTTCGGGCCGGCGAAGCCGCGGACGACGCTTCCATCGACGCCATTACCTCGGCCACCATTACCTCCCGGGCGGTTGTCGGCGCGGTCAACGATATCGCGAAGGCCGTCGCTTCTCTGCAGCCCTGAGGGCGGCACGATTCCATCAGAAAACGGAGGCGCTTGCATTGCAGACAAAAACCTTTCATCGCGGCGTGCACCCCCTTCGCCGCCAGCACGAGGGCAAACTGCCCACGCGCGACGTTCCTATTCGGGATTATGTCTCCGACAGCGTGGTCATCAGCATGGCCATGCATATTGGCGCGCCTGCGACGCCCTGCGTCAAGAAGGGCGATCATGTGAAGCTGGGGCAGGTCATCGGCACGGCGAACGGCTTTGTCAGCCTGCCGGTTCACGCCAGCATCTCCGGCGAGGTAACGGACGTCGCGCCCATTCCCTTCCTCCTCTCGTCGCCGGTCATGGCCGTTTCCATAAAAAATGATTTTCTGGACGAATGGACGGACGATCTTTCGCCGCTTGGCGCCGTCGACCGCGTCGACCCCAAGGCCATCCTTCCCGCCATTGCGCGCGCCGGCATATGCGGCATGGGCGGCGCTTCCTTCCCCACGCACGTGAAGCTCACCTTCCGCGAGAACGCGTATTGCGATACGATCATCGTCAACGGCGCGGAATGCGAAACGCACCTGACCGCCGACCACCGCCTGATGATCGAGCACGGCGTGCGCGTCGTGGACGGCCTGCGCGCCGCCATGCGCGCCACGGGCGTTTCCCACGGCGTGATCGCCATCGAGGATAACAAGCCCGAAGCGATCGAGGCCATGCGCCGCGCCGCCTCCGGGCGGGAGGGCGTGCGCGTTCAGCCGCTGAAAACCAAATATCCGCAGGGCGGCGAAAAGCAGCTTATCGAGGCCGTTACCGGCCGTCAGGTGCCCAGCGGCAAGCTGCCCATCGACGTGCACGTCGTCGTCCTCAACGCGGGCACCTGCGCCGCCATTGCCGACGCAATCATCGACGGAAAGCCGCTTATCAGCCGCGTTACGACGGTCACAGGCTGCGTGCGTCAGCCCTCCAACCTGCGTCTGCGCGTGGGCACGGTCGTGGGGGACGCCATCGGCGCGTGCGGCGGCTTTTCCGAAACGCCCGGCAAAATCTTTTTCGGCGGCGCAATGACGGGCATGTCGCTGCCCAACATCTACGTTCCCATTACCAAGGCCACCAACGGGATCGTCGCGCTCAACGAGCACGACGCGGCCAGCCTTGAGGAAAGCCCCTGCATCCGCTGCGGCCGGTGCGTGGCGGCATGTCCGATCGGCCTGAACCCCTATCAAATCAAGGTTGCCGCAGACGCAAGCAATTTTGAAGCGGCGAAAAGGCTGCACGTAGGCGACTGTATGCTTTGCGGCTCCTGCGCCTATGTATGCCCGTCCCGCCGCTGGCTGACGGCGTCCTTCCGCTTCGCCAAGGATCAATTGGCCGCTCAAGCGCGCGCCGCGCGGGCCGCCGAGCAAGGAGGCAATACCAAATGAGCCTGAGAATGTCCACCGCGCCGCATATGCACAGCCCGATGACCACCCAGCGGCTGATGGCCTGCGTGCTGCTTTCCCTTTTGCCGCCCGCCGCCGCCGGCGTATATGCGTTTGGCCTTCCGGCGCTTTTCACCATCCTCGTCGGCGCGGCAAGCGCCGTGCTGTCCGAGGCTCTCTGGCAAAAGCTCGCCCGGCAGAAAATTCGCGTCTCTGATTGCTCCGCGCTGGTAACAGGCGTTATTCTGGCGCTTAACCTGCCCGCTACGTCGCCGTGGTGGATCACGGCGATTGGCAGCGCGTTCGCCATCCTGATCGTCAAGCAGCTCTTTGGCGGGCTGGGCGATAATTTCCTCAACCCCGCCATGGCGGCGCGCGCCGTGCTGCTGGCCTCCTGGCCCGCGCGCATGACGGCCTATGTCGCGCCCACGTTCTTCTCCGGCGTTGACGCCGTGACCGCCGCCACCCCCCTTGCGCTTTCCGGCGCGCATTCCCCTGCCCTGCTGGACGCTTTCCTGGGCAATATTCCCGGAACGATCGGCGAGGTCAACAAGGCCGCCATCCTGCTGGGCTTTGCCTTCCTGCTGCTTACGCGCACGGTTTCGTGGCGCATTCCGGCGGTCATGGTCGGCAGCGTATTTCTTTTCTCGTGGTGCTTTGGCGATAATCCCGTCATGGCCGTTTGCACCGGCGGGGTGCTGTTCGGCGCGGTCTATATGGCCACCGATTACGTCACGTCGCCCATCACGCCGTGGGGGCAGGTCATTTACGCCGCGGGCATCGGCCTGATCGTTTCGGTCATTCGCGCCTTCAGCAGCAGCTACCCGGAGGGCGTAACCTACGGCATTTTGCTGATGAATATCATGACCCCGCTGATCGACAAATTCCTGCCGCGCAAAATCTACGGCCATCAAAGGGAGGCGAAGCAGGCATGAGCGAAAAAAAGACCCTGAGCGGCATTTTCTTCAACGGCATTATTCCCGAAAACCCCACCTTCCGCCTTGTGCTGGGCACATGCCCCACGCTGGCGACCACCACCAGCGCGCTCAACGGGCTGGGCATGGGCGCTGCGGCAGCGTTCGTGCTGGTCTGCTCAAACGTCGCCATTTCGCTGCTGCGCCGCTTCATTCCGGATAAAGTGCGCATCCCGGCGTTCATTGTGATGATTTGTACGTTCGTTACCATGGTTCAGCTGCTGATGCAGGCGTTCGTGCCGTCGCTCTATGAATCGCTGGGCATCTTCATCCCGCTGATTGTGGTCAACTGCATTATTCTGGCGCGCGCTGAGGCGTTTGCCAGCAAGAACCCGCCCCTCGCCTCCGCCGCGGACGGGCTGGGCATGGGCGTGGGCTTTACGCTGGCGCTGACGCTGATGGGCGCCGTGCGCGAGCTGATCGGCAACGGGTCGATTTTCGGCGTGAGCGTGCTGGGCGCGTCCTATGAGCCTATGCTGCTCATCGTGCTGGCCTCGGGCGGCTTTCTGACGTTCGGGCTGCTGCTGGGGCTGTTCAACCTCGCGGAAAGAAAGCTTTCCGCCCGCCGCGCCGCAAAGGGAGGCGATGAAGCATGACGATGAACGTGCTGCTTTTCATGGTCAATTGTATCCTGACCAATAACTTTATCTTTTCGCGCTTTCTGGGCTGCTGCCCCTTTCTGGGCGTCTCAAGCAAGGTGGAAACCTCCGTCAGCATGGGGCTGGCCGTTACCTTCGTGATGACCATCGCTTCGCTCTTTTGCTATATGATCTATCACTGGCTGCTGGTTCCGCTGAAAATCGCCTTCATGAGCACCATCGCCTTCATTCTGGTCATCGCCGCGCTGGTGCAGTTTGTGGAAATGTTCCTCAAAAAATCCAGCCCCACCCTCTACAGCGCGCTGGGCATTTACCTGCCGCTGATTACCACCAACTGCGCCGTGCTGGGCGTGGCCACGCTCAATATGAACAGCGGCTACGGACTGCTTCAATCCGTGCTCAACGGCACATTCTCGGCGCTTGGCTTTACGCTGGCCATTGTGCTGATGGCGGGCGTGCGCGAGCGGCTGGAAAGCAGCAAGATTCCCGCCTGCATGAAGGGCTTCCCCATCACGCTGGTTTCCGCCGGGCTGATGGCGATTGCGTTTATGGGCTTCAGCGGACTGGTGTAAGGAGGCGCGCAGATGAGCATGACGACGATTCTGTTTTCCGGGCTGCTGCTGGGCGTGCTGGGGCTGGTTTTCGGCCTCGTGCTGTCCTATGCCGATAAAAAGTTTCATGTCGACGTGGACGAGCGCGTCGCCAAAATTCGGGAATGCCTGGGCGGCGCGAACTGCGGCGCCTGCGGCTATGCCGGCTGCGACGCCTTTGCTCAGGCCGTTGTGGATGGCAAAGCGCCGGTCAACGGCTGCGCGCCCGCCGGCGAAAAGGGCGTGGCGACAATCAGCGCCGTCATGGGCGTAGCCGCGCCCGCGACGGAGCGTCAGGTCGCCCGCGTGCTGTGTCAGGGCGAAAGCGGCGTCGCCATCGAGCGCTACCGCTACGACGGCTATCAAAGCTGCGCCGTAGCTGCCGGCTTGGCCGGCGGGCCGAAGGACTGCCGCTTTGCCTGCATCGGCCTTGGCGATTGTCAGGACAAATGCGCTTTTGACGCAATCGCCATGGTGAACGGCCTCGCCCGAATTAACCCGGATCGATGCACGGCCTGCGGCGCGTGCGTCAAGGCCTGCCCGCGCGGCGTGATTCAGCTGATGAGCGTGTCCCAATCCGTGATCGTACGCTGTCGCAACAGCGACACCGCCCGCGCGGCGCGCGCCGTGTGCATGGACGCGTGCATCGGCTGCGGCCGCTGCAAAAAGGAATGCCAATACGGCGCTATTCAAGTGGAAAATGGTTTTGCGCGAATTGATCCCGATCGTTGCACCCGCTGCGGCGCGTGCGCGGCGGTCTGCCCCTGCAAATGCATTACGGTAGGATAAGCGGACGCAGCGCTCATGCCGCGCATGTTTCGCGCGCCTCGGAAACGTTTTTGGAAAATATGCGGCAATTTTGCTGAATACAGCAAAAAAAGCTTGCATTTCCCTGCTGAATATGCTAAAATAGTCAAGCTGTCATTGATGGCTGTTTCGCGGTGTTCGCGCCGCGTCACCATAGCGCAAATCCCCGGGGAGGTAATTACAATGGGCAAATTTTGTCAAGTGTGCGAAAAGGGTCAGATGATCGGCCACAACGTGAGCCATTCCAACCGCAAGAGCAGCCGCGCTTGGGCACCCAACGTTCAGCGCGTTCGCGTCATGCTGGACGGAAAGCCCGTGCATCTGAACGTGTGCACCCGTTGCCTGCGCAGCGGTTATGTGCAGCGCGCCCTGCCCACGCAGAGCGAAGCGGTTACCGAAGAGGTGTAACCCTTTTTCCCGCACCGCAATGAACCACCTGAGATACGGTGGTTTTTTGCGTGCAGAAACAATATCTGTTCGGCAGGCGTCCTCCACTTGGCAGGCAAGCATGCCATGAAGCTGGAATGCATTACGGCAGCGAACTGCAATTGCCCTTTTTTGCCGTGGGGAAGCGTATGCATTTGAAAAAAAATGCGCATGCGGGAATATTTCACGCCGTCTCCCCGTTTATCATGCGGCGCAATGCCAAAGGAGGAAATAAAATGAAACAAATTGCAAAACGTTGTATGATCCTGTGGATGCTGTCCCTGCTGCTGACCTGCCCCGCAATGGCGGAGGAAGCGCCCAAGGAAGAGGACGCTTGGTACGCGTTCAGCGCCGAGAACACCGTCGTAACGGTTCGTCTGCCCAGCAACACCAAAACCGGCCTTGTATGGGAATACGAGATCTCCGCGCCCGAAATTATGGAACTGATTACTGGCGAGACCATCGTCGGCCCCGGCGAGGGCATGGCGGGCGCGCCGACCACGTATGTCGCCAGCTTCCGTTCCATCGGCAGCGAGGGCGGCCGTGTCAGCCTGATTTTCCGTTTGATGGATTCCAGCGCCGAAGCGCCCGTAAAGACGCGCGTGCTGGAAATGGAATTGACTCCCGACGGAAAGCTTCTACCGCGCTCCGTGCTGACGCAGGATCCCTTCGCCGACTGGTGCGAGGTAAACCTCGATGACGATACGGTAACCGTCGCGCTCCCGATGGACGAGAAGGGCGGCGCATGGCAGACCGGCGTGCTGGACGAAGGCATGCTGACGCCCGAAAGCGAAGACGTGCAGGCCGGCATGTATACGGCCATTTTCCGCAGCGCGAACCGCCCCGCCGAGGACGTGGAGCTTTCCTTCCGCTTCACCAATGCGCAGGGCATTGTCGACAGGACGCGCAGCGTGTACCTGATCGTGCGCGAGGACGGCAGCCTCTGGATTAAGCGCGCGGAGGCGTTTGATATGCTCGACCCGGCCGCCTGACCGTCCGCGGGCGCGGCCAATTCTGCATGACTCGGAGGAAAAGCCATGAAACTGATGATCGCATCCGATTTGCACGGTTCGGCCTACTTTTGCCAAAGGATGCTGGCTGCGTTCGCCGCCGAGCGGGCCGACCGGCTGCTTTTGCTGGGCGACCTGCTCTACCACGGCCCGCGAAATGATCTGCCGCGCGATTATGCTCCCAAGCAGGTCATCGCGATGCTCAACGGCGTAAAGACCAGGCTGCTCTGCGTGCGCGGCAACTGCGACGCCGAGGTTGACCAGATGGTGCTCGACTTCCCGATGATGGCCGAATACGCAATCTGGCCGTTGGATGCGCGGCTGATTTACATCACGCACGGGCACCGCTTTCACATGGCTTCTCCCCCGCCGCTGCAGCCGGGCGACATTCTGCTGCACGGCCACACGCACATTCCTGCCTGCACGCCATTCGGTCAGGACAACTATTATTTGAACCCCGGCTCGCTCAGCCTGCCGAAGGACGGCAGCGCTTCCGGCTATATGACGCTGGAGGGCACGACCTTCACGTGGAAGGCGCTGGACGGCGAAGCCTGCCGAACCCTGACGCTGTAGCGCCCGCCCGTATCGTGCAAAGCGCTTTTCATGCATAAAACCAGCCGCGCCTGTTTCATCACGAAATGAAGCAGACGCGGCTTCCTATTTTGCCGGCAGACCGCGCGTGCGGCCGTCGCCTTTGCCCTTTTCCTTTTGCCTTATCGCGCGGCGCACGCCAGCCGCGTCATCTCGTCCCAGCGCTCCTCCATACTGGCGACCAGCTTAAACTGCGTCCGGCAGCGATCCAGATTATGCTCTGGGCGATGAATGCGGAAATAAACGTCGCCGGACAAATAATCCGTCAGGAAACGAACGCCGCATTCCAGCGTCATCAGCTTGCCACCCAGCGGCAGCGTTTCAACCTCCTGCTCCGTCAGCGCATCGTCGCAGGCAGCCAGAAAGCCGGCCAGGAGCTGCTCATAATGGGGCAGGGACAGGCTAATTTTCGCCAGTTCCTTCTCGTCCTCCGCGCCTGTGTTCGCGCCAAAGCGCACCAGATCGCCAAAATCGTTCGCCGCCAGCCCGGGCATCACCGTGTCCAGATCGATCACACACACGGCCTCGTGGGTTTTCGCATCCAGCATCACGTTGTTCAGCTTGGTATCGTTATGCGTCACACGCAGGGGCAGCTCGCCCGCCGCCAGCATGCGCATCAGCGTGCCCGCCTCCTCCTCGCGCGCCAGCGCAAAGGCAATCTCGCGCTCACATTCCTTCGCGCGCCCCAGCCTGTCCGCGGCAATTGCTTCCCGCAGCGCACGATAGCGCGCAGGCGTGTCATGAAAATGCGGAATGGTCTCGCTCAGCTCCTGCGCCGGAAAGCTGCCCAGCATCTGCTGGAAGCGGCCAAAAGCATGTGCGCAGGCGTACAAATCGCCCGGGCGTTCGGGGCGGTCAAGGCTGACGCTGTCCGTGATGAAATCATAAACGCGGTAGTATTCGCCGTCCTGCGCCTGCCAATAGCTCCGCCCATCCAGCGCGGGCACCAAATGCAGCGTATGGCGCGGGTCGGGATCCCGCTGCGCCAGATACGCCGTCACCAGCGCCACGTTGCGCATCAGCGCGGGCACATCGTGAAACGCCTGCCGGCTGATACGCTGAAGAATATAATCCGGCCCGCCCGCCGTCTTCACCAGATAGGTGGCGTTGATATGGCCGTTGCCATAGGGCGCGCAGGAAACTGCCTGCGCCTTGAGCTGAAACTGTTCGCAAATGCTCAGCATTGCTTTCCTCCCGTCCCGCACGCAGCGTGCGGATATCCGCGCGGTATTCTGCGCCTGATGCGGAAATATTCTGTCTCATTATAACGCCGCGCGCGCTAAAGCGATAGGAAAAATCGTGTGCGTTTCGGGTAGGATCTTCCGTTTTTCAGAAAATATGGTATACTGAGACGTGGAGATTTCATGCAATTGCGCATGAGCAGCGGAAGGCCGGAGGCTCTCGGGGAACAGCAAGCCGCTTTGCCTGCGCAAAAGCATCCGGCAGGAAGAGGAATGAATAATGCTGAGTGCCAACGAAATTGACAAGCTGGCGGCGCTGCTGAACCATCTGCACATCTGCTTGGGGTTAAAATTCGCCTTGATGGACGATCAGGCCGCGGAGGTATTTTCCTCCAGCGAGCAGGCGGATTTTTGCCGCGCCGTCAAGGAAGCGCCCACCGGCCGGGAGCGCTGCGTCGCCTGCGACCGGCAGGTAATCGCGGAGGTTCGCTGCACGCAAAAAATGAAGGTCTATCGCTGCCACTGCGGGCTGATAGAGGTGGCGATGCCGGTCATGGAAAACGGACAAGCCGTCGCGACCATTTTATTCGGACAATTTCTGGACGAGGCCGACCATCGCGCGCAGTGGCGCGAGACAAGGCGGCTGCTCGCTTGGCGACGCGACGCCGACGCGCTTTCCGACGCGTTTTTCCGCCTTCGTCAGTTCTCCGCCGCGCAGATCTTTTCCCTGACGGAAATCATTCGCGCCTGCATCTGCGACGTTCGCCTGCAGGGCATGCTTTCCGCGTCGCAAATGAGCGACGCATCACGCCTGCAAAGCTATATCCTGCAGCATTTCGCGGAGCCGATAACGCTCCATACGCTGTGCGCCCAAATGCACATGGGCAAGAGCAAGCTGTTTGATTTGTGCCGCCGGGAGTTTCACGCAACGCCCGGACAAATGCTGCTGCAGGCGCGTATGGACGCCGCGCAGCGCCTGCTCTGCGCCAGCTCCTATGACCTGACGCAGATCGCGCGCATGACCGGTATCCCGGACACGCATTATTTTTGCAAGCGCTTCAAGGCCTTTTTCGGCGAAACGCCCGCCGCCTATCGCGCCCGCATGCAGAGCGCGCGAAAATAAGCGCGTCGCCTAAGACCGCGCGCCGTGCGGCTCCGGGCCGCCGTTCCTTGCAAGCTCACGCTCCAGCACATCGGCATAGGCCTGAACGCTTGCGCCGAGGCTTTGCGCATAATCCATCGCAGCGCGGCTGTTCTGATACCGCTGCGGATTCCTGCGAACAATCACGGCGCGCAAAAGCGCGCCCTCGCACGGGCACAGCCGCTGTGCCAACGCCCATTCGCCAGCCGCCGTTTTGGCAATCACGCGCCCGGTGCGCAAGGTATATATGCACCGCGAAATATCCAGCAGCCAGCCGTAGGCATAAAAATCGCGTCCCGTTTCCCGTGCGAAACGCCGGATGCTCTCGTAATGTCGAAGAACATCCGCACGCAGCTCCTCCGCCCTCGGCTCAGAAAAGCGCGCTCTCACATCCACGCCATACAGCAAAACGCCGCAGTCAAGCAATTCCTGCATGCAGAATGAATCAAACGTGTATCGCGCGGCGATGCGCTCGCCGCGCGTTCCCCAATAAATCACCGTATCCTCCGCGCCGGATTCAAATGCCTCCAGTGACAGCATACCGCCCTCGAAGGCGCGAAAAAGCCGGTTTTCCGGCCTTTCCGCCAGCATGGTCTGACGAAGCGTGAGCAGCCTCTCCGCCTGCCCCTGCGCGATACGCCGCTTCGTCAGCACAAGAATGTCGACGTCGCTCCAGCCCATTTGAAAATCATCCATTACAGCCGAGCCGTACAGATAAATCGACGGCGCGACATCCTCCAATATTGCCGCGATACGTCGCGTCATGCGCTCAATCGCGTCCGAAAGCATCGTCTTCATGGCTTGCCTCCCCCATTTCGCCGCCAATCAGTCCTTCTTCGCTTGATTATAGCGTTTCCCGCGCGTTCTGTCAAAGCGGATCATCCGCGCCGGGAGATGCGCCATGGCACGCAAAAAACGGCCCCGCCCCGGTGAAAGCCGGAGCAAGACCGTGCAGGCGCGTTGGGCGATGATTGTTGCCGCTCGTCCGCGCGCCGCGAAGCCGCGCCAAGGAATTACAGCAGCTTCTGGTACAGCGCCTTGATTTCCTCCACGGAGGTATCGCGAGGATTGCCGGGACGGCAAGCGTCCGCATACGCGGATTCCGCCAGAAAATCCAGATCGGCAGGATTGACGATATCCTTGAGATCGGCGGGAATGCCCACATCGACGGAAAGCTGCTTTACCGCGTCGCAGGCGGCCTTGCGGTATTCGTCCACGGTCATCTTTTCCACGCCCTGAACGCCCATCGCCATGGCGATATGCTTGTATTTGTCGCCGGTCACAGGGGCGTTGTATTCCATCACCGTGGGCAGCAAAATAGCGTTTGCCACGCCGTGAGGCGTATCGTACACAGCGCCCAGACAATGCGCCATGGAATGCACGATGCCAAGGCCGACGTTCGAAAAGCCCATGCCGGCCACATACTGCCCAAGCGCCATGCCCGCAAAGCCCTCGTCCTCCCCCTTGACGGCGCTGCGCAGCGATCTGGCAATGATTTCAATGGCCTTGAGGTGGAACATATCGGTCATTTCCCACGCGCCCTTGGTAATGTAGCCTTCAATGGCGTGGGTCAACGCGTCCATGCCGGTGGCGGCGGTTAAGCCCTTGGGCATGGTGGACATCATATCCGGATCGACAACGGCCACCTCGGGAATGTCATGCACGTCCACGCAAACGAACTTGCGCTTCTTTTCCACATCGGTGATAACGTAATTGATGGTAACCTCTGCGGCGGTTCCAGCCGTGGTGGGCACGGCGATCGTGAACACCGTTTTGTTCCGCGTGGGCGCGACCCCCTCCAGCGAACGAACGTCCGCAAATTCGGGGTTGTTGATGATAATGCCGATGGCCTTGGCGGTGTCCATGGAGGATCCGCCGCCGATGGCGATCATATAATCCGCGCCGGAGGCCTTGTAGGCGGCAACGCCGGTCTGAACATTCTCAATGGTGGGATTGGGCTTAATGTTGGAATAGATTTCGTAAGCCATCCCCGCCTCGTCCAGCAGCTTGGTCACCTTATTCGTCACGCCGAAGCGAAGCAGATCCGGGTCGGAGCAGACAAAGGCCTTTTTCAGGCCGCGGGACTGCACCTCGGTCACGATGGCTTCAATAGCGCCTTTGCCGTGATAGGAAACAGGATTGAGCACGATACGGTTTGCCATAGGAATCAACCTCCAAATCATACTTGCAGTGCATCGGGAGCGCTTGTCCCCTTTTATTATGGTTCATTCGCCGCATGGAATGCATTTCCTTCTGCGGCGGGCAAAGTTTCTTCCCATCGAAAGCGGGCAATCGCCAATGCGCGGCGTCGCCCCTGTTTCGGCGCACCCGGACGCGCGATTCAAACAGGCCCTTGCGCTTGAAGGCGTCTGATCCGGCGGATGGCCCGCCGTCCGCTCGTCCAATCCGGCTTGCAGTTCACGGCGGAAAAGCCGGAGGACGTTCCGGAAACGCCCGCGCCTCCCGTACCGAAGCCCGCGCAAACGTAACGCGCACGGGCGCGAAGCTAAAGAACCTCCGCTTTTCCGATGCCGGCGACGTTACAGACGAGGCGCTCCACGGGGTCGGCCCGTCGGCAGCTTTACCCGCGCTGATCCGGGCGTCCGGCGGCGGCAAATTCACCGTTTCGAGGCTCGTCGCCCGGTTCCGGGATGTAGCGGACGGCGAGCTTGCCATCGGCGGCGTGAACGTCGTTGCCCGAGCCGCGCTGTAAAATCACGAGCAATCAAAAAAGGCGGGAGCGCTCTCTTTCGTAGCTTAATCCGGTCTGCGCCCGCATCCCAGAGCGCGCCCGTATCTCCATCCTTCTTCGGTGGCGCTCAAAGCCGATATCATGGAGCCATGCAGATGACGCAGGGGCGGTATGCGAGGATGGCGAGGCGTCTCCCGACATAACGCGGGAGCGGCGGAAGGCCCAGCCTTAACCGATTCATGCGATCCTGTATGCCACGGAAAACGGCCGCAAATGAAGGGATCTGCCGAAAGCCTATGGGAATTGGCATACAATCACATTCCCCCGAACGTTACAACCAGATCGTTTCTCCGAAGCAAAATCGCGCCGAGCCGCAGGCGCAGGAAAGGGTGCTCTATCAACGCAGGAACGGAGTGAAACGTTTCTTTTGAAGGATCAAACGATTCCGACAAGCCTTCATGCGCTGCAAAAAAACCGATATTGGCTTTTCCGGATTCATCCGGTTCGCTATGCTTTTTAATGCATTAGGGTGAACCGCGATGGTTTTCGGTTCCCTATGAACTGCCAGTCCGTTTACTTCTTTCCCCCGTTCGCCGCAGCGGGCGCGCTCGCTGAAATCCCTTCCGTTCATTTATTATTGTCGGAGCGCTTTCCGGCCGTATTCCGATTTGCCCGAGCGGTCGCGCCATGTCCGTGGCGCACGACGGTTTTTCCGTTGTCGGCAAGCAGCTTAACGATATTTGCTATAGCCATTATGCTGGATAGATTTGCGATTGTCAAAAGGCTTTCCGAAGAGTATTTAAGGCGCCGCCGAATTGCGTGCCATTTTTTAACCTTTTGCTATTGATATCTTGACGAGGCTTAAATCTATACGCTATACTAAATCCAAGCATATAAAGGAGCGTCGTGCTATGGCAATCGGTGAAAGAATTCGCTTTTTCCATAATCTGCGGTGAATAACGCAAAAATACTTGGCGCAGGCGGTTTGCCTCCCGGAAAAGACCGCCGACATTCGCATGGCGCAGCATGAGTCCGGCAGCGGATCGCCCAGGGCAGCGCTGACGGAAAGCCTTGCCGGTGCGCTGGGCGTGTCGCCGCTGGCGCTGTCCGTGCAGGACATTGACAGCTGTCACGGGCTGACGCATACCCTGTTCGCCTTGGAGGATCGCTATGGCCTGACGGTGGAAACCGGCGAGAACGGCGTTTCTCTGCGTGTTGATCCCCGGAAGGGGAAGGACGCCGCTGAGCTTTCCGAAATGCTTGTTGCTTGGGCGCAGCAAGCGGAAAGATATCGCAATGGCGAAATTAACAGAGAAGACTACGACGAATGGCGATATAATTATCCAAGGTATGACAAAGCCTCCGGCCATGTGGAGCTTCCGTCCAAGAAACGAAGCGACGCTGCGTTCAGGGCGTTCGGGGATAAAATCAATGAGCAATTTAGGCAGGGGGCTGTCATCCTGAAAATCAATAAATTAACGCTCAAGGACCTGCAGCCCTCGCAGTTTTATATTTCCAAGAAGAAATTAAGGGCGGTGGAGGGCTGGCTTGACGCCTCGGATTGATCCGGCTTTGACGCTGTCCCCATTAAGCTTTGGGATGGCAGGCCGGTTATGACGGACGGACATACCCGAGCGGTGGCCGCGTTACGAGCCGGTCTTGATGCTGTTCCGTTAGTCTGGGATGCGGACGAGCCGTCATGGGATATGTACCGCGCCTGCGTAGCAGCTTGCCGAAGGAGAGGAATTAAGTCGCCCGGAGATCTGCTTCCGCGAATTATCCCGGAGGATGACTATCGGGAAAAATGGCACGAATGGTGTGACCGTATGCAGGCGGAGATAAAGCGAAGCAGAGCCGTCATCAAGCCGTTTACCAAACGGAGAATTCCGGATGTACTGGCGTTTGAACAAGCGCTTCGGGCGGAGGGGGCCCGTGGGGCTGGGAAATCAACGAGAAATATATCCAAAGCGTTACTGCCAGCTTCGGGAACCGCAGCTTTTCCCATTCTCTTTCCTTTTTAGCATATCGGAACGACCGTGTGATAGGCCGAATTGACGCCGCTTTGATTCCGTCGCGCTTTGACGGATCGATAAAAGCATATCTGGACTGGATTTGCGTTCTTAAGAGCTGCCGCCATCAGGGAGTGGCGCAAACGCTCCTTTCTGCGTTACGCGACGCCCTCAAGAAACAAAATGTTGATACGCTGATTGCTTTAACCGCCGCTAACGATGAAGCGCAGCAATTCTATAAACCCATCCCGGACTCTGAAATGCGGGATATCGGTATTTGGATTGAGATTAAATAAGGTAAAACAAAAGAGCGCTCTGACTTCTCTCAGAAAGCAAACAGCTGTTCCTTCTTGAATCCTCTTGAAGGGTTGTCATTGGATGGCTGGCCGAAAGCATATAGCGCAACGGCAGCCGGGGCGGGCAAGCGCAAGCCGCGTCCGCACGCCTTCATACAAGGATCCTCCCATCGCTGATTTCAATCCTTCGCCTGCACAGGTCGGCGTACCGCTGCTCATGCGTCACCAGCAGCACGGTGTTTCCACGGCGGTTGACGGCGAGCAGCAGCTCCATGATCTCGTCCGCCGCCTTTTTGTCGAGATTCCCGGTGGGCTCGTCGGCAAGAAGAATCACCGGGTCGTTGATCAGGGCGCGGGCGATGGCCACGCGCTGTTTCTGTCCGCCGGACAGCTCACTCGGCAGATGCTTTAGGCGGTTTTCAATGCCCAAAAAGCCCGCCAGCTCCCGCAGCTTCGTCTTATCCGGCTTTTTGCCGTCCAGCAGCAGCGGCATGATGATGTTCTCCTCCGCCGTCAGAAT
>CAKTXZ010000007.1 GCA_934632155.1 uncultured Clostridia bacterium
AGCGAGGCGGAGGAATCATCCGAAAAGGAGCATTGCGAACGGCAGAGAGCAAGGCGACTATTGAGGATGCGGAGCAATCTCCCTGCCCGCCGGTACGTTTTATCAGGCCAATAGCGCGCGGGCAGCCTCGGTAAGGACAGCGTTAAGCTCCGCGGCGCGCGCTTCGTTTTCACCCTTGGAAGCGATGTAGAGCTTGATTTTAGGCTCTGTGCCGCTGGGACGCACGCAGACCCAGTTGCCGCCCTCCAGCTCGAAGTAGAGCACATTGGAGCGTGGGAAATCCAACGCGGTTTCCGCGCCGCTTGCATCCACGCGCGCACCGCGCAGGAAATCGCGTACAGCGAGGACGCGAACGCCGGCCAGCACCCTGGGCGGATTGGCGCGCATGGCGGTCATCATGCGCTGAATCTTTTCCGCGCCATCCTTGCCGGGCAGGGTAACGGAAACGCCGCGCTCCTGATAATAGCCGTAGCGACGATAAATGGCCTGCAGCGCGTCGTAGAGCGTTTCGCCGCGATCCATGCACGCGCAGGCAGCCTCGCACAGCAGCAGCGACGCGTTCACGCCGTCCTTGTCGCGCACCTGCGTGCCGGATAGATAGCCAAAGCTCTCCTCAAAGCCAAAGAGGAAGGTGTGGCTGCCGGTTTCCTCGAATTGCTGAATTTTCTCACCGATGAACTTGAAGCCGGTGAGCACCTCGACCATCGCCACGCCGAAATCGTCGCAAATGGCACGCGCAAGCTCGGTGGAAACGACGGATTTGACCACCGCGCCGTTTTTCGGCAGCGTCCCCTTTTCCTTCAGGCTCGTGAGAATGTGGTAAAGCATCAGGCAGGCAATCTGATTGCCGGTCAGCGTGTGGAACACGCCCGCGCCGTCGCGCACGGCGGCGCCCAGCCGGTCGCAGTCCGGATCGGTGCCGAAAACGACGGACGCGCCCACCTTTTCCGCCAGCGGAATGGCCAGACGGAAGGCGGCGGGATCCTCGGGATTGGGCGCGGTGACGGTGGGGAAATTGCCGTCGGGCTTTTCCTGCTCGGGCACAACGGTCACGTGCGTTACGCCGACCTCCTGCAGCATGCGGCGCACCGGCACATTGCCAGAGCCGTGCAGCGGCGTGTAGACGATATTCAAATCCTTGCCGCGCTTTTCCAGCAGCTCCGGCCGCAGCGCCAGCCCCTTTATCATCCGGATATAATCATCGTCCACTTCCTTCGCGCCGATGATCTGCAAAAGCCCCTTTTCGCGCGCTTCGTCCTCGGCCATGGGCGCGCACTGCTCGTATTGCAGGGAACGGATGTATCTGGTAATCGCGTCGGCGGCCTCCAGACCGATCTGCGCGCCGTCCTCGCCGTATACCTTATAGCCGTTGTACTTAGGCGGGTTGTGGCTGGCGGTAATGATAACGCCGCCCGCCGCGTGCAGATGCCGCACCGAATAGGACAAAACCGGCACGGGACGCAGCGAATCAAACAGGTACGCCTTCACGCCCGCAGCGGCCAACGTCAGCGCCGTCTGCCTGGCGAACACATCGCTCATGTTGCGGCTGTCGTAGGCTACCGTCACCCCCCTGTCCGCAATGCCCTGATCGATCAGATACTTCGCCAGCCCCATCGTCGCGCGGCGAACGTTGTATACGTTCATGCGGTTCGTGCCCATGCCCAGCACGCCGCGCAGCCCGCCCGTGCCAAAGGCCAGCTCGGTATAAAAACGATCCTCGATTTCTTGCTCGTCCTGCGCGATGGACTTCAGTTCCGCCACCGTCGCTTCATCCTTGGCAAACCGCCTGAGCCAGCTCTCGTAAGCATCCCGATAGTTCATGAAAACCCCTCCCTGTTCATTTTTTCGCCTTGGTAGTTCACCTTCGCTTTTTCCCTGCAATCACTACGCCATAGGCCATATACCCGCCCACCGCCAGCGCGTATACCGCGTAAAGCAGCGTGTCGGACAGATTGGAACGATCCAGCGCAAACTCCAGCGCGACAATCGCCGCCGAAACCAGAAGGGTTGCGCATGCCGAAAGCCAAGCCCGGCCACGGGTTTTAGACAGGCGCAGCAGCGCGGCGAACGCAATGGCCAGCGCGGCGGCCTGCTCAGCATGCACAAAGCCCCAGAGCATGTGCCCGTCCCGCCGCAGGCTCTCCAGCAAAAGCTGGGATGCGCCGTAGCAAAACGCCGTCAGCGAAAAACCGCGCCGCAGGGCTATGGGCACAAGCGCCAGCGCGCACAGCGCCATAAGCAGCGCCGTGTTCAGCCTTGGCGATCCGGAAACCGCGCGCGTGAGCAGCGGCAGCGAAAAGGACGCTTCCGGGCCATAGCCCGCGCCAATAACCCATTCGGAAAGCCGCGCGCCCGCAGCGAAAACAAGCAGGCCGGGCGCCATGGCGGCCAATGTATCGCGCGCACGCGCGCCGCCGATTTTCGCGCCGGGCAGCGCCGCCAGACAGGCAAGCGCCAGCGCGCCCGTCAGGCTCAGCCCGCCCTCTCGAATGCGCGCCATCGCCAACGGCGACTGAATATCGTGCAGGAAAAAGCCCGCGTTCACCGCCGCGTACAGCAGCCGGGCGCCCAGCAGCCCCAGCGGCAGCGCAAGCGACAGGGCTGCGAACAGCGCGGGCGCTTTTTGCCTGTCGCGACAGCAGGCAAGCGCCGCTGCGCAGCCGATAGCCGCGGAAACCGCCAGCGCCAGCCCGTAATAGGAAAAGGTCATTCCGCGCTTCCTCCTTCCGCGCCGCCAAGCAAAAGCCGCATCAGCTCCGCCTGCGCATCGTCGCCCTGCCGCGCCTCACGCGCCGCCTTTTCGGCATAATAGGCCGTCGCGCGCTCGGGCAGAAGATCGCAATGCACCAACAGGAACGGCATGGAAAAGAGCGTAACCGCCATCACGACGGCCAGAAGCCATACGACGCCCTTGCGCATAACTCCCTCCTTATCTGCCGTCCGGCACGGCGGTGACGACATACACGATATCGCTCTGCGGCCGCTCGGAGGCGGCGTAATTGGAATCGTAATACCGGTTATGGAAAAACATGATGCTTGAATTCCCGCCGTCCAGACAATAGGCCTCCGCAACCCCCAGCGTGGCCATGAACTGCGCCATCTGGTCGGTGGTCACGCCCTTGGAGATGGCGTTGCGGCCCTCCGCCTCGACAAAAACGTATTCCAGCGGCCCCATCTGGGCGATCACCGTGCGCGGCGAGCGCACCGCGCTGTCAAAGCGGGTTTTATAGGCGTCCGGCATGGGCAGCACCTCGCCCTGCCGAATCAGGGCGGGGCCGAAGGTGAAGGCGTTGACAATGGTTCGGCCGGACTTGAGGAAGTCCACCAGCTCCTGCGCCTGCGTTTCCGAGCCGAGGAAATTATGAAAATCGCCCTGATCGTCAATCACCAGCACGTCCTTTTCCGGGTTAATGTCCGGGCGCACCATCACGCCCTGCCGGTAAATCAGGCCGTCCTTGCGCTGGGTATAGAAATCGCCGTTGATCGCCACCACGGCGTTCAGGCGGCGCGCCATCTTTCCCGGCTTTTCAGCCACCACCTGATTGGGCGCTCCGGCCAGCGCCGTACGCAGCTGCGTAGGGCTTTTGACCTTAATCCATGCAATATCGTAGCGTACGCCGTCGACGTCGCGCTTTTCCATTTTCACGGAAAGGCTCTCGTCCTCGTAGGCGTCCTTGGTATAATTCGCCTCGCTGGGCGTATAGCCGCCCGAAAAATCAACCGGGAGGGCATAATCCTCCGCCGACGCGCCAAGGCATACGCAAAGCAGCGTGAGCAGCAGCAACCCCATCAAACGCTTTTTCATTCGTTCCGCTCCGTTTCCATTGAATGCAAAACGATGCAGGAATGCCGGCGCGCCCTGCATCGAGGGCCTCTCAATATGCGCCGCCCGCCTCATCCACAGGCCCTGCGGGCCGCTCGGTCAGCGTGCCGGCAGCCAGACGCGCCTTGGCCTCCTCCATAATCTTCTGCGTGGCGGAAACACCGCAGCGCGCCGCGCCCGCCAGACGGCAGGCCAGCACCATATCCAGCGAACGAATGCCGCCGGAGGCCTTGACGCGCACGGCGGGGGAAACGGCCGCGCGCATGAGGCGCACGTCCGCCACCGTCGCGCCGCCCTTGCCGTAACCTGTCGAGGTTTTGACAAAATCCGCGCCCGCCTTTTCCGACAGCGCGCAAACCATTCGCTTTTGCTCATCGTTGAGGAAGCAGGTTTCGATGATAACCTTGAGAATCGCGTCGCGCGCATGCGCGGCGTGCGCCAGCTTGGCGATTTCGTCCTCGACATAATGCGTATTTCCCGCCAGCATTTCGCCGATATTGATAACCATATCCAATTCGCGGCAGCCGTCGTCCAGCGCGCGCTGCGCCTCAAACACCTTCACCGACGTATGGTGCGCGCCGTGCGGGAAGCCGATCACCGTGCAGGGCAAAACGTCGCTTCCGCGCAGCGCCTTGACCACCAGCGGCATATCGTAGGGGCGGGCGCATACCGTCGCCGTGCCGTATTCCAGCGCGACGTCGCAGCCACGGCGAATATCGTCGGGCGTCAGGAAGGGCTGAAGCGTAGAATGATCCAGCGTCTTTGCAATTTCATGCAGCGTAATGGCCATATTTTCCTCCATCCTTCGGCGTCAAGCCGAATGCTCAGCGCGGCCGCAGCCGCTTACTTTCCCTTGCAGTATTTTTGAACGTACGCCGCCGCCAGCTCATATTCCTCCGGCGGCAGCCGCAGCGCCATGGGCGCCAGATACGGCGTGTGGTACAAAAGAATCGTCGCCTTGCTCTGGCGGTATTTTACGCTCTGCACATCCGCCCAGAGCATATGCCGCTCCTGCGACAAATGCATAACCGAGCCGTCCTGCTGCGGCACGTCGTTTTCAGGCGACGCGCTTTGCAGCCGCGCCCAGCTTTTGAACTTGGAGGGCGCGTGCCATGTTTGCAGATGCGCGCCCTGCGGGTCGAGGATAAAGACGATAACCTCGCGCCCCTGCAGCATCAGGTCAATAAACGTCAGCGCCAGCCCGACCGGCAGCAGCGCAAAGATGCACGAGGGCAGCGCGCTGTTCCACATTTGCGCCGTTTTCGTGCTGCCCGAAAGCAGCGTTTCCAGCCCGAAAATCATCAGAAACAGCAGCGCCGTCACCGCCAGCAGCGTGTAGAGCGCTGCGCGCCAGATTCTGCCGTCCGCAATGGGCACGGACGCGACGCTCCACACATCGCGCTGTGCCGCGGCCGTCGCGCGCCTGCCGCAGCCCCGGCATACGTCGCCGGCGCTTTCGGTTTTGCAGCGCTTGCAATAGGAATAAATCATTGCTCAATCAGGCTCTTGCCCGTCATTTCGGGAGGAACCGCCACGCCCATGCTGTCGAGCATCGTGGGCGCGATATCCGCCAGCCGCCCGCCGTCGCGCAGCTTTTTGCCGATCAACGCGGGGTCGCAGGCGATAAAGGGCACGGGATTGGTGGTATGCGCGGTAAAGGGCTCCTTGGTTTCAGGGTCGATCATCTGGTCGGCGTTGCCATGATCCGCCGTCACAAAGGCGCGGCCGCCCATCTTGAGAATTTCGTTCACCAGCCGCCCCACATCCTTGTCCACTTCCTTCACAGCGGCCTCGGCGGCCTCCATCACGCCCGTGTGGCCCACCATGTCGCAGTTGGCGTAGTTGAGGATCATCACATCGTATTTGCCGCTGTCAATCAGCTCCAGCGCCTTTTCCGTAACGCCCGGCGCGCTCATTTCCGGCATCATGTCGAACGTGGCCACCTTGGGCGAATCGATCAGGAAGCGATCCTCGCCCGCGTTGGGCGCTTCCACGCCGCCGTTGAAGAAGAAGGTAACGTGCGCGTATTTCTGCGTTTCGGCGATATGCGCCTGCGTCATGCCCAGCTTGGAGAGGTATTCGCCCAGCGTGTTAACCAGCGTTTCGGGCGGATTGACCACCTTGAGGCCCGTGAAGGTTTCGTCGTACTGCGTCATGGAAACGAACTGCACGGGGATAAAGCCCTTCCTGCGCGCAAAGCCGGTAAAATCAGGCATGATGAAGGCGCGGGTAAGCTGCCGCGCGCGGTCGGGGCGGAAATTGAAGAAAATCACGCTGTCGCCCGGCTGCACGGTGGCGGTCGGCTTGCCGTCGCGGCAAATCACGGTGGGAATCATGAATTCGTCCGTCTTGCCGTTGCGATAGCTGTTTTCCACCGCCTGCACGGCGTCCTGCTCCTCAACGCCCTCGCCCAGCGCAATCGCATTGTAGCCCTTTTCCACGCGATCCCAGATGTTATCGCGGTCCATGCCCCAGAAGCGTCCCTGCAGGGAGGCGATCTGCCCGACGCCGATTTCCCGGAGCTTTTCCTCCAATTCGCGCACATATTCGACGCCGGAGGTCGGCGGCACGTCGCGGCCGTCCAGCAGGCAATGCACATAGACCTTCTTCAGGCCGCGCTGCTTGGCCATTTCCAGCAGGGCGTACAAATGCGTATTGTGGCTGTGCACGCCGCCGTCGGAAAGCAGCCCCATCAGATGCAGGCTGCCGCCATTTTGCTTCACGCTGTCCATCGCCCAGATCAGGGGCTCCTTTTTGAAGAACTCGCCGTCGCGAATGTCCTTCGTAATCCGCGTCAGCTCCTGATAAACGATGCGGCCCGCGCCGATATTCAGATGTCCTACTTCGCTGTTGCCCATCTGGCCGTCCGGCAAACCCACGTCCATGCCGCTCGCGCCCAGCTGCGTATGCGGGAATTTTGCCAGCAGCTTGTCAAGCTCCGGCGTGCCCGCCGCGTAAATGGCGTTGCCCTCCTTCGCGGGATTGATGCCAAAGCCGTCCATGATAATCAGCGCCGTCATTTTCTTGCTCATATGATAATCTCCTTTACTGTGTCGCCCGTTCATGCGCCCAAACGAACACACTTTACATTATAATGGAAACCTCGCGCGCTTTCAAGCCCCGGCGCGGGAAAGTCGCGCTTTTCTTTTCGGCTGTCGCGCTGTGGAAAAGTTTTCGTTTTTTCGGGGATAAAATCGGCATATTTTTCCCAGTTGCCGCATAAAACCCTTATATCGCCTTTGTTTGCGCTTTCCACAGTCTGTGAAAGGAGCGATTGTGGATTGTGTGGATAAGCCGAAACCGCGCGTTTTCGGCTGCCATCCTGCGAATCGATGAACGCCGCCGGCAACGATTTGCGTTGTTTTTTCTTGCATTTTCCATGAAAATGTGAGAATATATTAGCGGAGAAGAAGAAGCTTTTTTTTCGCGTGCGCTTCCCTCTTCCGCCGCCGCGGCTCTCGTCCGCCGTTTTTCCCCGGCGTTTTAGCGCTTTTCCACATCGGCATAAACGCCGAAAATGCCCGTGGCGTCAGCCTTTCAGGCACTTATCCACTTTTCCACAGCGCCTACTACTACTACTAAAAAATATTACTACTACTGCCGAAGGCGTTTTGCGCTTCGGCTGCCAAAGGAGAGAAAAACGATATGCATTTCCGCGTACAAACCGACGAAATGAATTACGGGCTGGGCATGGTCGTTCGCGCCATCGCCCCGCGCCCGGTCAAGCAGGCCTATGACGGCGTGATGATCGAAACGGACGAGGCGGGGCTGATCCTTACCTGTACCGACGGCGAAATTTCCATTAAGGCGCGCGTTAACGCCATTATCGACGAAGAAGGCTGCGCCCTGCTGCCTGCCAGGCTGTTTGCCGAGATGATGCGTAAGCAGCCCGCCGGCGAGGTCGACGTGCGCGTGGACGCGCAGATGCGCGCCGCCATCCGCAGCCGCGGCAGTAACACCTCCATGGCCTGCATGGCTGCGGAGGATTTTCCTGATATCCGCGATATCACAGCGGAAAATCACGTGTCGCTGCCCTGCCGCCGCCTGCGCGATGCGATCGGACGGGTGCAATTCGCCGTTTCAACCGACGAAAGCAGGAAAATTCTTACAGGTATATTAATGGAGGTCTATCCGCAGCAGACGCTGCTGGTGGGGCTGGACGGCTTCCGCCTTGCGCTGCAGCGCATTGCGGCGGAGAATGCTTTGCCGCCAACCGGCGGAAAGGCCATGCTGCATATCGTTGTGCCCGGCAAGGTGCTGGGCGAGGTCAGCAAAATGCTGCCCGACAGCGACGATAATGTCGAGATTGTCTTTAATTCCTCGCATGCGATGTATCAATTTGGCAATGTGAAGGTGTACGCCACGCTGCTGACGGGCGAATTTATTGATTATCAGAAGATTTTGCCTGCGACATGGACGACGGAGGTCGTGGTGATGCGGTCGATGTTCTCCGACGCGATCGACCGCTGCAGCCTGATGGCGCGCGAGGGTAAGAACAATATGATTTACCTGAAAATGCTGCCCGAGGGTCGCATGGAGCTGACCGCCAACGCAGACCGCGGCGACGTGCATGAGGAGCTGGAAATCGGCATCGAGGGCAACGAGCTGAGCATCGCGTTCAACGCGCGGTATTTGACCGATATCATTCATAATATCGATGGCGAACGCATCTGCATGTGCTTCAACAGCAATGTTTCGCCCTGCATGATTAAGCCGGTTGAGGGCAACGAATACACCTTCCTTGTTTTGCCCGTGCGTATTTTCGGGCGATAATATGCCGCGGGAGGAACGCTTTTCCGGCGTTTGGCCGCCTTTGATTATCAGAAAAATGAAAAAGGAGCGCTTTGACCCGAAATATTCGTGAGTCAAAGCGCTTTTTGCATGAACGCCTGTGCGGCGGACTTTCCCTGCTTATTCCTTTACGGCGTCCTGATCGCGGAACAGCAGCGAGATGCACCAGAGCCCGGCCGCGCCGACGATCGTATAGATAATGCGGCTGATCAGCGCGCCCTGACCGCCGAAGATATAGGAAACCAGATCGAACTGAAACACGCCGATCAGCCCCCAGTTAATCGCCCCGATAATGACCAGCAGCAGCGCAATTTTATCCGCCATGTTACCATCCTCCTTTTTGAATTCACAGATAGTATGACGGCAATCCGCGCGGATTATACAAAAAAAGCGGCGAAAGGGTCGGCGATGAGCCGTCCGCCGTTTTTTTGTCGAAAAATGTTTCACGTGAAACATTTCGGATTACCGGAAAGTCGCAGTCAGGCCTACGAGAAAAATTTGCGGAGCGTTCGTGCAGTGAAATCATTTCAGCGTACTTGCTGTGCAGGAGAAAGCCCTGCATGCAGTGTGACCAAACGTAAATTGGACATGCAGGGGGACGCACGCCCCTGCTCTTTGGCATTTTATTCGCTGAAAATTGCGCCGTCGCGAACGTGCAGTACGCACGCGGGACGCGCGCCGATAAAATCGCTGCGGTCGGTGCAGGTCAAAAGCGCCTGCGCGCGGCCAATGCGCGCAATCAGGCGGCGGCGGCGATCGGGATCCAGTTCGCTGAGCACATCGTCCAGCAGTAATAGCGGCGGCTCGCCCTGCGACAGCTCCAGCAAATCAAAGGCGGCCAGCTTCATGGACAGCGCGGCCGTGCGCATCTGGCCCTGTGAGGCAAAGGCCTTGAGCGGCTGATCGAACAGAAACAGGCTCAGGTCGTCGCGGTGCGGGCCAAAGCAGGTGGTTTGCCTGCGCGCTTCCTCGTCGCGGCATGCCCGCAGTCCGCGCAGCATATCGCCTTCAATATCGCCGCTTTCGGAAAGCGCGCTTTCATAGCGCATGGCGAATTGTTCGTTTTCGCGGCCGCCGATATAATAGTAATGCTTTTGCGCGCTGCGGGAAAGCTGATCGCAAACCTGACGGCGCGCGCGAATCAGCGGCGCCGCCGCCGCTGCAAGCTGCGCGTTCCATGCCTCCAGCGGACGCAGATCGCCCTGCTTAAGCAGCGCGTTTCGCTGGCGCAGCGTGGTCATGTACGTTTGCAGCGCATAGAAATAGGCGGGCTGGAGCTGCGAAAGCAGCATATCCAAAAACCGGCGGCGCGTCTGCGGGCCATCCTTCACCAGCTCGAGATCCTCCGGCGAAAAGATCACGCAGGTAGCGTGGCCGATTAATTCGCCGATGCGCGGCGCGATTTTTCCGTTGACATAAATGATTTTCCGTTTACGGGCGGCTTCGAACAGGCGAACGCCCACATCGTGGCGGCCGTCGCTGCGCTCTACGGTCAGCTGTACGGCGGCGGTTGCCTGCCCGGTGCGGATCATCTCGCGGTCGAAGGCCGTGCGGTGGCTGCGTCCCAGACAGCAAAGGTGCACGGCCTCGAGCAGATTGGTTTTTCCCGCGCCGTTTTCGCCGACCAGAACGGTTACGCCCGGCGGCGGAGAAAGCAGCACCTGCCGATAGCCGCGAAAATCATGCAGCCTCAGTCCCGTCAAACGCAAAATAATCACCTCGCATCGTGGCAACAGTTTGCCATAAACGCCGCGTGATGTCAAATGGAAAAGCGCCGCGCGCGGCGCGGAGGCGGCTCATTTGCTTAAAAAAACGGTTTGTGCTATAATATATGGTATCATGGATGATTATCGTCTGTGAAGCGAAAAAAGGAGGCAATTATGCGTATTGTCATGGTTGGCGGCGGCAAGATGGGGCTTTCCCTGACGCAGCGGCTGATCGACGAGGGGCATGACGTAACGGTCGTCGATCACAGCGAAAGCGTGGTTCAGCGCGGCACGGATACGCTGGACGCCATGTTTATCAAGGGCAGCGGCATCAGCACGCAGGCGCTGACGGAGGCGGGCGTGCAGCACGCCGACATTCTCATTGCGGCGACGGCGGGCGACGAGATCAACATGCTCTCCTGCCTGACGGCCAAGCGGCTGGGCGCGCAGTACACCATCGCCCGCATCCGCGACCCGGAATATCTGGACAGCCTGCCCTTTATTCAAAAGGAGCTGTCGATCGATTATGTGGTCAATCCCGAGCGCGCGACGGCGCGAGAAATCAGCCGGATGCTGCGCTTTCCCTTTGCGGGCAATATTGAAACCTTCGCGCGCGGGCGCGTGGAAATGGCGGATTTTCGCGCCGCGGAGGGCGATAGCGTGGCGGGCGTACCGCTGCGCGATATGTACAGGCAAAATAAGCATCTGCCGCAGGTGCTGTTCTGCGCGGTGGAGCGCGGCGGGGAAATCATCATTCCCAAGGGCGATTTTGTCATTCAGCCGGGCGACCGCGTGCACGTGGTGGCGAATGTCACGACGATTACCGCCTTTTTCAATGCGCTGGGCAAGGGAATGGAAAGCATTCGCTCGGTGATGATAATGGGCGGAAGCCGCATTGCGTTTTATTTGGCGTCGATGCTGCTTTCCATGCATATCAAGGTAACGATCATCGAAATCAACGCTGAAAAGGCGCGCAAGCTGTCCGAGCTTCTGCCGGGCGCGACGATTATCGAGGGCGACGGCACGGATCAGGATCTGCTCCAGAGCGAGGGCTTGAGCGATACGCACGCGTTCATCACCCTTTCCGATCGCGACGAGGAAAACCTGATGAGCGGCTTTTATGCGGCACAGTGCGGCGTAAAGAAGGTCATCGTCAAATCTGGCCGCGATAATTATTCCGCCATCATGCACGGCATGGGGCTGGATTCCATCATCAGCACGAAAACCGTTGCCTGCAATACGATTCTGCGTACGGTTCGCGCGCGGGCCAGCCGCTCCTCCGCTACGGTGGAGCGTATGTACCGGCTGATGGACGGCAACGCCGAGGCGCTGGAATTCATCGCGGGCGCGGATGAAGGCTATATCCACGTTCCGCTGCGGGATTTGCATGTCGCGCCGGATTGCCTGATTGCCGTGATCGTCCGCGGCGGGCTGATTCGCGTGCCCTTCGGCGGCGATACCATCGAGGCGGGCGACCATGTCGTCGTGATTTCCAAGCGCACAGGGCTGAGCACGCTGCGTGAAGTGTTCAAAAAGGGGTGAAGGTGCGCTGTGAATCGAAAGCTTGTTTTCCGGCTGCTGGGCCAGCTATTGTTGATTGAGGCGGCGCTGATGCTGCCGTCGCTCGCCGTCGCGCTGATCTATGGCGAGGGCGACGCGCCTGCGTTTGTGTACACGATTCTGCTGTGCGTGGCCGTCGGCCTGCCGCTGACGTTGAAAATGCATGCGGGACAGCAGAACCTGAACGCCCGGGACGGCATGGCGGTTGCGGGGCTGAGCTGGGTCGTGCTGTCCTTCTTCGGGGCGCTGCCCTTTGTCTTTTCCGGGGCGATTCCCGGCCTTGCGGACGCGTATTTTGAAGCGGTCAGCGGCTTTACGACCACCGGCTCCACCATCCTGACGCAGGTGGAGGGACTGGCACACGGCGTGTTGTTCTGGCGCAGCTTTACGCATTGGGTGGGCGGCATGGGCGTGCTGATCTTTACGCTGGCGCTGATGCCGCGCCTGACGGGGCGCACGTCCCATCTTGCGCGTGCGGAAAGCCCGGGGCCAACCTTCAGCAAGCTGCTGCCGCGTATGAGCGATACCGCCAAGGCGCTCTACGGCCTGTACATTGCGCTGTCGATGATTCAGACGGTTTGCCTGCTGCTGGCGGGAATGAACCTGTTCGACGCGCTGATTCATACCTTCGGCACAGCGGGAACGGGCGGCTTTTCGAACTATAATCTGAGCGTCGGCGCGTTTCAAAACCCGGCGATCGAATGGATCATTGCGATTTTCATGCTGCTGTTCGGCGTGAATTTTGCAATCTATTTCCGCATTTTGCGTCGGGACGGCCGCGACGCCCTGCGCGGCGAGGAATTTTTGACGTATCTCGGGCTGGCGCTGGCGGCGACGGTCGCTATCGCGCTGTGTATTCAAGCGGAATACGGCGATTTCCTCGTGTCGCTTCGGCACGCGTTCTTTCAGGTCATGTCCGTCATGTCCACCTCCGGCTTTGCAACGGCGGATTTCAATCTCTGGCCTGTGTTTGCAAAGGCCGTATTGGTGCTGCTGATGTGCTTTGGCGCGTGCGCCGGGTCGACGGCGGGCGGGTTCAAGATTTCCCGCGTCGTTATGCTGCTCAAGGCCACAGTTCGCGAAATACGTCATACGCTGCAGCCGCGCAAGGTTTCCGTCGTGCGGCTGGATGGAAAAACCGTGCCGGAGGAGACGCTTTCACAGCTGGGCATTTTCCTGTTCATCTATATTTTACTGGCGCTGGCGGGCGGCGTGCTTTTGTCCCTTGAAACGGGCGATGCAACGACCGCCTTCACCGCGGCGCTGACCTGCCTGTCGAATGTCGGGCCGGGGCTTGGCGCGGTCGGCCCGGCGGGCAATTTCGCCTTCTTTTCACCGCAGGCAAAGCTGCTTTGCTCCTTCCTGATGCTGGCCGGCCGTCTGGAGGTTTATCCGCTGCTGGTGCTGTTCTCAATACATCTTTGGAAGAGTAACTGACGCGGTTTTCCTGTAAAACGCCTTCAGCCGGTCGCGTTTCATTGGCCGCCGCGCCGCTTTCTTCGATCCGCGCGGCGCGGTTTCATCCGTGTTTGGCTGGCGTAGAGGCGCGCTTCCCATTCGAACGCATTTTCACTTAAAAATCGTATATCGGCTGCTTTGCGGGAATCGTTCCGAACAATACAGGAGCGATTCCTTTTTTGAAACGCGTAGCGCACAGGCGCCCCCGATGGGCGGCGTGCGGCAATTTTCCTTTTTCTGATTCGGAACGGCGATGTTTCACGTGAAACATTCAATATCAATAAAATGCGGACGCCCGAAAGAGCGTCCGCAAATATGGAAACAATAAATATGGTACAAAAGCCCCGGCGCGTTACGCCTCCGGCTCGAGCAGGCCGAGGTTGCCGTCCTTGCGCAGATACAGCACGTTGGTGCGCTCGGTTTCAATGTTGACGAAGACGAAGAAGCTGTGGCCCAGCAGCTCCATTTGTAAAATCGCGTCCTCGACCGCCATGGGGCGGACGGGGAAGGTCTTCGTGCGCACAATTTTGCGCTCGCCCGTGCCGTAGGCGGAAATATCCTCGATGAATTCGGGCGTTTCGTCCTGATAGGCGGTTTCCTTCAGCCGCTTTTCCAGCTTGGTGCGGTGGCGCAGAATCTGGCGCTCCAGCTTGGCCAGCGCGCTGTCGATGGACATAAACAGATTATCCTTGCTGGAGGATTCCGCGCGCAGCGTTACGCCGTTGATGGGCACGGTGATCTCGCAGATGCGTTCGTCGCGCTCCCGGCGCAGGCGCACAAACATTTCTGTGTCCGCCTTCAGATATCGTTCCATGGTCGCGGTCTTTTTCGTAATGCGGTTCGTGATCCCCGGCGTGACTACCATGTTTTTTGCGGTAATCGTTGTTTTCATGGGAACAGCTCCTCTCATGTTATAATCAACCAAACCCTTCGGTTTTCTTTTTCCCCTCACCTTCCCCTCTGATGCATGGTATTCGACGCAAAGGAAAATAATCCTGCATTGTTTCAATAAAAATTACAAAAATTTGGCGCATGCGTTGTTAATGATGCACATTATCACGTAAAATCGGATAAATGTTCAGGGTTTTATTCGCTCGGTGCGCGGATATTCGACCGCGCCGCAGGGCGCGCCGCCGGAATAAATGCGCGCGCCGCGCAGCAGCGCCGCGCCGCCGCCGTATGCGTCCAGCGCCAGCACGCCTCGAAAGCATGGCAAAAGCGCGGAGGGCAGGGCGCAGGATTGGTGAAACAGCACGTTTCCGTTCGGCCGCAGGGCGAACACATGCCCATGAAACCCCGCGAAAATGCGGCCGTCGCCCAGCACGCACAGGGCGCAGGGGGCGGCGGGACAGCGGAAAAGCTCCTCCTGCACGCCGCGGACGCTGATGCGAATCAGGCTGCCGGAGAGCTCGCCGTCCCCCACGGCGACCAGCGTATGCAGGCCGCGCGGGCCAAAGCGCACGGCGCAGGGCACGCCCGCTACGCGGTGACGGCCCGTTTGCCGCAGCGCGCGGTCATAAAGCAGAATTTCGCCCGCACCGCCGCCCGCGACGGCGATCTGTCCGCCGGGGCTGACGTCCATATCGCGCGGATATACGCCGGCAGGCGCGGAGAAGAGCGGCGCGCCCGTATCCGCGCGCAGGCAAAGCAGGCAATCCGCCTCGGAGGAAAGCGCGCATACGGCGCCCGGCAGGCAGGAAAGCGCGCAGACGCCGCCGGGCAGGGGCATATCGCACAGCGCCGCGCCGTCCTCCGCGCGCAGGCAGAGGCAGCGCGTCTGATCGGCGCAAAAAATGCGGCCGCCGCCCGCGCAAACCGTCTGACAGGGGGGCGCGACACGCCGCCATCCGTCCGGCACGCTTTGCATCAGCCCCCGCTCCTCATCCGCGATCCATATACTCACCGCCTGCACCTCCTCCTTTTCAGGGTATGCGCCGAGGAAGGAAGGGTGAAACGGCAGGGCCTGCGCGCGGGAAGACGGCGGACGATAAAATTTTTTTCCAGGGCCGGAAACATTTGGCCGGCGTTTTCCGTCTTTATGATGTGAGAATATTCCACAGGAAACAAAGGAGGGCGCTTTTGTGGCGGATCGGGAGGAATACGAAAGCACGGCGCAGGCGCTGCTGCCCACGCTTTACCGAATAGCCGTCGGGCTGCTGCGCTGCGACGCGGACGCTCGGGACGCCGTGCAGCAGGCGCTGCTCAAGGGCTGGGAAAAGCGGGAAAGCGCGCGGCCCGGCGCGTTTCGCTGGTATTTGACGCGGATTTTGATTAACGAATGCCGCAATATTCAGCGTGCGCGGATGCGTGTGTTCCCGGTGGAGGCGCCGCCGGCAGTCGTAACGGAAAGCCCGGAATACAGCGCGCTGTACGACGCGCTCTACGCCCTGCGCGAGGAATTACGGCTGCCGTTGATGCTCAAATACCTGCAGGGGATGAGCGAAAAGGAGGCGGCGCGCGCGCTGGGGATCCCCGTGACGACGCTCAAGAACCGGCTTTTTCGCGCGCGAAGGGCGCTGAAAAAGGCACTGGATGGGGAGGTGACGTTCGAGTGAAGCAGAAAATCAACGTCAATCGGGAAGCCATGAACGCGCTGTTTCCCGAAATTCCTCAGGATTTTGAGGCGCGGATGCGCGGCATGATCGAGAGCATGCCGCTCAAAGGAAAGGAGCAGCTTGTGAAAAAGAAAATATCTGCAGGACTGGTGCTCGCCATCGTGCTGGCGCTGCTGGCGATAGGCGCGCTGGCGGCCACGCTGCTGGGCGGGAAGGATTTTGTCGATCAGGTGATGCTGCCCAAGGCGAAGGAAAACGTTTCCGACAGCTTTACGCAGGACGAGGTGGAGGAAATGATCCGGCTGGCGAAGGAAAACCAGATCGTTCTGCCCGATTATTTCGTCAAGCGCCTGCAATCGACGCAGGACGGCTATTACAAAGAGGAGTTGATGCGCGTATTCGTCAAAACCGAATACGGCTTCTACCCCTCCGCATGGCCGCTGGAGGTGCAGGCGTGGTATGAGGAAGCGCTCGAGGCGTGCGGGCTGGGCGACGGGGTCATCAACTCCGCGCTGCCGGGCGAGGGCGAGATTACGCAGGAGCAGGCGCTGGCGATTTTCCATGATAAAATCCGGGAAAGCGGCGGCGATACGGCGGAGCTGGCGGATAAGGAGCTCTACCTTCGCCACATGACCTTTTCCCAGCAGAAGATCGCCCCCGACGCATACGACCGCGCATGGTGGATTAAATACGATGCGCGGGATTTGTACCATCCGGATTATTACATTACCATGGATAACCACGGCGTGGTCGATTCGTTCAGCGTGGCGCCCGGTATTGACGGGCAGCCTGTTCCCGGCATGTCCATCGGCGATCGTTTCTGGCGCGTCTACGGCGACGAATACGGCTTTGTAAGCTGGGATAACGACCTGATTGAAAAGTACCGGCAGGCGCTGAGCGCACAGTCGGCGCTGTACGGTCAGGACGCGCAGATGACGAGGGAGGAAAAGGCCATTTTGGAGCAGGAATACATTACGCCGACCGACGCGATGATCGGGCGCGAGGAGGCGATCGCCATCGCCCGCGCCGCGCTGGAAAAGATTGACGAGACGGAAAACAGGCAATATGTGCCCGATCAGGCGAGCGCGATTTGCCTCAAGGACGGGGAAAAGACCGTTTGGCGCGTGTGTACGAACGTGCGCGCGATTGGATGGGGCTACGCCGAGGTGGACGCGCTGACGGGCGAGGTGGTGCAGTGCGATATCGACGGGGGCTCGATACGGCGCTTTGTGGGCGAGGAATACTATCAGGCGCACCGTACGCCCGTCTCCACCCCGGAGCCGAGGCCAACCAGCCGCCCCGACGGCAAGCCATGGCTGTGGTATTCCACGCTTGCGCCTGAATGGTTTTGGAAAAAAATGGACGATGTGGGCTACAACACCGCGGAGCAGCTGACTGAATGGTACGCCGAATACGGCAACGATGTGAATTACTGGCCGCTGGAGGCGCAGGTGATCTATTTCCTGCGTTTCGACCTGTACGGCTACGTGAGCGAGGACGAAATCATGGCCTTCCCCGGCCTGCCCGGGGAGGACGACATGCAGCAGGAGCAGGCGGTTGCGGCTGCGCGGGAAATTTTCCGCCAGACATACGCCGCCGCCGCGCCGGATTGGGATTACGAGGGCATGGACGTGAGCGTCGGGTTCCTGTTCCATTATGAGCAGCGCGGGCAAAGCGTATGGAGCGTTCAGTTTCATAACGGCAACGGCGGGCCGCTGCGCGGCTATGTAACGCTGGAGGCCAAGACGGGCGCGCTGGTCGACATAGGCGCCTTTGATCTGCCCGCCGCGCCCACGCCCACGCCGCGGCCGGACGGAACGCCGTGGTATTGGCGAAGCGACCTGCTCACGCCTGCGGAATGGGACGTGGTGGAGCGCAGCGGCGTGACGGCGGAAAACCTTGCGCAGTATGAGGAAAAGTGGAACGCGGAATACGGCGATTCGCTCTTCTGGCCGCTGGAGAACCACCTGATTCGCGCCGCGCTGACGTATGGGGAGGGCTGGGCGGAAATCAGCACGCTGCCCGGCGCGGACGATATTCCCGCCCAGCAGGCGCTTGCCGCCGCGTGGGACGCGCTCACGCCGCTGTATGAGGCGAGCGGCCGCGACCGGGAATGGATGGACGCGCTGCGCGTGTCGCAGGCGCTTTTGCGCGATGTGATTACCGATGAAAGGTGCTGGCTGATTCAGATGGCGCTTCCCAAGGCGAACGGCAGCTACTGCATCGTGGGCTATGTCGAGGTCGACGCGCGCACCGGCGAGGCGCGCAACGCGGAGTACTTCGGCGAGGGCAGCAACGGCTGACGAGGGGATAGGCCGCGTTTGCCGAAGAAGGAAAAAGCATCGGGTACGGGGAAATCGTTTCTTGCATGCGCAGGAAGGGTTTTCCCCCTTTTTTTCATGCGCGGACGGCCGCTTCAGGAAGCGTTCAAGCCGCGAAATTTTTTCGCCGCACAACAATCGTGCTGCTTCGCGCGTTGTTCAGGTGAAAGGCATGCATGCTTTGGCAACGAAAGCAAGGGAGGTGCGAGGCCGTGATCGGCGAGGAACAGTTTACCGCGAAGGTGCTTTCCATGCGGGACATGCTGTACCGGCTGAGCGTAAGCTACCTGCACAGCGACGCGGACGCGCAGGACGCTGTGCAGCAGGCGGCCGAGAACGCGTGGCGGCATCGGGATCGTGTGGACGAAGCGTCCTTTCGCCCATGGTTTACGCGCATTGTCATCAACGAGTGCAAAAGCCTGCTGCGCAGGCGGCGGCGCGTGATTCCCACGGACGAGCCCGCGCGCTGGGCGGGGCAAACGCCGCCGCCCGATCTGTCGCTGGCGGACGCCATTGCGCGGCTGCCGGACAAAACGCGAACCCCCTTCCTGCTTTATTACATGGACGGCTTTACCACCAGAGAAATTGCAAAAACGCTGTGCCTGACGGAAACGGCGGTCAGAAGCCGCATGTTTCGGGCACGAAACGATTTGCGCCGGGCGCTGGAAAGGGAGGATGAGACATGAAAAAGGCGAGCGAACGGGATTTTTCCCGGGAGGAGCTCCTTCGCGCCTTTGGCGATGCGCCATCCGCCTTTGACGACGGGCTTCGGCGCACGCTGCGGAGGCTTTCCGCGCAAAAGGAGGAAAAAATGAAAAGAAAACTGGCGCTGGCCCCTGTGCTGGCGATTGTTTTGACCATTCTGCTGGCGGCCACCGCGCTGGCCGCGGCGCTTTACCCGCGTACGGTCGAGCGGTTTCGGCAATCCTATGGCGACGCATATGCCGACAGGCTTACCCGCGGCGACGTGGCGGATGTTGACGAGGGCATGACGCTGGATGACGTCACCTTCACGATTACCGACGTTATTTACGCCGACGGCAAGCTGCTGGGCACCGTCGTGATGACGCCCGTCCCGGGCGCGCGGCTCGTGCTCATGCCCGAGGACGCGCAGGAGAGCGACCTGACGGCGGACGGCAAAACCACCTTCGCGCAGGCGGCTGAGGAAAAGGGCGCGCGGCTTGCGCATGTGCGCTGCGTTCCCGACGGCTATGAGCTGGACGGCAGGGTAATGAGCGGCGAGGTCGGCTATTTTGACAGCGCGCTTGAGGGCGGCGGCGTGGCCGCATCCTTCGAGGTGTGCGGCTGGAACGGCGGCGTCGTGCGCCGGGAAAGCTATACGCTGTGCCTGTGGGCGGGCTATTGCGGGCAGGATCGCGAATGGACGAGCGCAACATGGCGCGTGACGGTTACGCCGGAAATGAAGGAAGCGCAGGTGGAAACCACCGTGCCCGTGGACGCGACGGGGGCGTCCGTCGTTACGCCGGCGGGGTTTGACGGCGCGCTGCCCGTCTATGCGCTGACGCGGCGGCCGCTGAAGGCCTCGCCCGAGCGCTTTAACCCAAGCGGCGTGGTGAAGACGACGGGCGGCGACAGCGTGTACTACCTGTTTAACGATGAGGATGAATTGACCGTCGACGCAGAGGGCGGCCTGTGGTACACCGCCTTTGAGGGCACGGAAACCATTCGGACGCAGGCTGAAACCGGGGAATACACGGAGCAGGTCAACCCGCGCATGGAACCGGGCAGCTATGCGGCGGTGCTGCTGAGCGATTGGCACGGCCGCGAGAGCAGCAAGAGCGCCGAGCCGCCGGAAAGCCGCGCGCTGCCCGCGCTTTCCGCAATCACTCTTGCGCAGGCGCGCGAGCAGGCGCAGGCGCTGCTGGACGATCTGGGCGTTGCGGACGCGGACTGCGACTGGGTTTATGCCGGCGACCGCGCGGCGCTGCAGGCGCTTATCGACCGGCGTAATGCGGAAATTGAAAGCGGCAGGCTGCTCAACTGCGCGCCGTGGACGCAGGCGCTCACCGACGCGGACGAGGGCTACGCGCTGCATTACATTGGCAGGGTAAACGGCGTGCCGGCGCAGAGCGCGTTTCTGGAGGCGTTCCTGTTCATCAACGGAGAGGGCGTTCGCTTCGTATCGCTCAGGGCGCCCTTTGCGCGCGGCGAGGCCTTGGCGGAGGAAACGCTCATTTCCGCGGCGGACGCGCTTTCCCGCGCGGTCGCGGCGGCGAAAAACAGCTGGCTGAGCGATTTGACCGCGCCGCTTCGGAACGCGCAGCGCATCGAGCTGATCTACGCCGTGCGGGAGCAGGCGACGCTTTCCCCCGCGTGGCGGATCGTGGCGAAGGACGATGCAAAAGGCGGCGCGCGCTTTGAGGTCGTCGTCGCGGCGGACGGCACGGTGCTTGACGCGCCTTGGATGTAAGCAGGCGGCGTAACGCGCGCCCGAAGGAAAACGCTCCGGGCGCGCCCTCGCCCTCCCGCTGAAAAGCGCGGAGGCGGCGAAAAACAAACCAAGGCGCTCCGTTCCGCGCGTCCCCCTTCACGGCCGCGGGACGGGGCGCTTTCGTTTTTCCTGCTTTTTTGCAGGTCGGCATTTTTTTGCACACATTGCGGCGAAAATGGAATTGAAAGCGGGAAAGCGCCTGTGCTATAATGAAGGCGGAAAAGCGCGAAGCGTTTCTCCGGGCGGCGGAGAGCCGTCTGTCAGGATGTATCGAAGCAAACGCACGCGCCCGCCGATAACGGCGTGCGTGCGAAAAAAAGGAGGAAACCATCATGAAATTATCCGTTCTGGCCGTGGCGCTGGCCGACCGGCCGCTGCCGCAGGCGCTGCAGTTTCTCAAGGAGCGGGGCGTGCAGCAGGTGGAGGTCGGCTGCGGCGGTTATCCCGGCAAGGCGCACTGCGACCCGGCCGTGCTGCTGGCGGACGAGGCCAAGCTGCAGGAATTCAAGGACGTCTTCAAGCGCTACCAGCTGTCCATCTCCGCGCTTTCCACGCACGGCAATCCCGTGCATCCCAAGCAGGAGATTGCCAAGGCGTACCACGACGATTTCGTCAACGCGGTGCTGCTGGCCGAAAAGCTGGGTGTGGATCGGGTGATTACCTTCTCCGGCTGCCCGGGCGGCTCCCCCGCCGATCAGCAGCCTAACTGGGTCACCTGCGCGTGGCCGCCGGAATATCAGGAAATCAAGGAGTACCAGTGGAACGACGTGCTGATTCCCTATTGGAAGAAGGCCGCCGCTTTTGCCCGCGAGCACGGCGTGAACAAGATCGCCTTTGAAATGCATCCGGGCTTTTGCGTCTATAACCCCGAGACCATGCTGCGCATTCGCGAGGCCGTCGGCGATACGCTGGGCGCGAACGTCGACCCGAGCCACCTTTTCTGGCAGGGCATCGACCCTGTCCGCGCCATTGGCGAATTGGGCGACGCGATTTATTTCTTCCACGCCAAGGACACCGCGCTCAACGGGAACAATATTGCCCGCAACGGCGTGCTGGACAGCAAGCATTTCTCCGATGTGAAGAACCGCGCGTGGGTCTTCCGTACCGTCGGCTACGGCCATGACGAAAAAACGTGGAAGGATATTATGAGCGCGCTGCGCGTCGCCGGCTACGACGGCCCGATCTCCATCGAGCATGAGGACGGCCTTATGAGCGGCGAGGAGGGGCTGAGCAAGGCCATTCGCTTTATGCAGAACGTGCTGATGTTCGAGGATCCCGGCGTGATGTATTGGGCGTAACGCGAGACGCTGCCGAAAAAACACGTCGCCCGCCGCGCCTTTTTCGCTTCGGAGAAGGAACGCTTCATTCGACCGTTCCGGGATGAAAAAACGCGCAGGGCGGATGGCCGCGCTTGGATTTGCGTCAACCGCCTGAAAATGAAACAGGCAGGAAGCGCTTCGTTCCTTTGGCAGTTGGAGGGGACGAGGCGACTCCTGCTTTGTTTTCTTTTCTGCGCGGCCGTCGATTCTTTTTACGAACATTTCGTTCAAAAACGTCTTCCATAATTCGTGTTTTAGTGCTATACTTTTATGGTATCACTGCGCCCGGAGGGCGCGAAAGCGGAAGGAGCCCGGCTCATGGAAAAAATCAAGCGCAACGAGCGCATCGCGGCGATGACGCAGATTCTGACCGCCTCGCCGAACCGAATTTTCACGCTCTCCTACTTTGGCGATTTGTTTTCCGCCGCCAAATCCACCGTCAGCGAGGACGTGGCCATTTTGCAGGCGGCCATGCGCCAGTTTGGGCTGGGGCAGCTGGAAACGGTGACGGGCGCGGCGGGGGGCGTGCGCTATCGCCCCGTGGGGCTGCGCGAGGGCGGGCGCGAATTCATTGAGGGCGTTTGCCGGATGCTGATGGAAAAGGAGCGCCGGCTGCCGGGCGGCTATCTGTATTTTTCCGATATTCTGGCCATTCCGGAGCTGGTTCGCGGCATGGGCAGCCTGATTGCCGGGGAATACTATGACGCGCGCGTGGATTTTGTGCTGACCATGGAAACCAAGGGCATTCCCGTGGCGCTGATGGCGGCGGAGGCGCTGCGTGTGCCGCTGGTGATCGCCCGGCGCGCCACCAAGGTATACGAGGGCAGCGCGGTGAATATCTCCTATGTGTCGGGCTCGGGCGCGATTGAAACCATGGCGCTTTCCCGCCGGGCGGTGAAGGAGGGACAGCGCGCGCTGATTGTGGATGATTTCATCCGCGGCGGCGGCACGGCGCGCGGCATGCAGGAGCTGATGAAGGAATTTGGCGTCACGGTGGCGGGCACATGCTTCGTGCTGGCGCTGGACAGCCCGAAAACGCCGCTGCCCGAGGGCGTGAAGGCGCTGATGCTGATGAACGATATTCGTCAGGACGCGGAGCTTTCCGTGCGTCCGGCGGAATGGATTCAATAAAAAGAGGGTATTATGCTGGCAATCATAGGGCTGGGGAATCCCGGCGAGCAATACGCGCACAGCCGCCACAACGCGGGGTTTGACGTGATCGACATCCTGTCGCAGAAGCTGAGCCTTCCGGTCAAAAAGCTCAAGTGCCGCGCGACGGTGGGCGAAGGCGCGCTGGGCGGGCAGCGGCTTGTTTTAATCAAGCCGCAGACGTTTATGAACCTTTCAGGCATGGCGGTCGCCGACGCGCTGAGCTGGTATAAGCTTACGCCGCAGGAAACGCTGCTGATCGTGGACGATATCGATTTGCCCTTCGGTCAGGTGCGCGTGCGCGGCAAGGGCGGCCCGGGCACGCATAACGGGCTGCGCAGCATTGTACAGTGCACGGGCAGCGGCGATTTTCCGCGCATTCGCGTGGGCATGGGCGCGCCGCCGCCGCAGTGGGATTTGGCCGACTGGGTGCTGGGCAAATTTCAAACGGCGGAGGAGCGCAAAATCGCCTTTGACGCTTATATGCTGGCCGCGGACGCGGCGCTGTGCTGGGCGGAGCACGGTATCGACCAGACGATGAACCGCTATAACAAACGGCATGCTGAATAAAATGCTGGAATATCTGAACGCCTCCCCAGCCTTTCGGGAGGCTTTTGACGCGCCGGAAAAGGGCGCGCTGGCACTGTATGAAATGGCGGAGGGGCAGCGCGCCTTTTACGCGGCGGCCCTCGCCCGGAGGACGGGGCGGCAGGTGCTTTTCGTCTGCCCCGGCGACAGCGCGGCCATGCGCGCGGCGGACGATTGCGCCGCGTGGCTGGGCGGCGGCGCGGCGATGCTGCCCGCGGCGGAGTGCGTCTTTACCCGCGGCGTAGCCAGCCGCGAGGGGGTGTTCCGACGCCTGTCCACGCTGCAGCGGGCGCGCAGCGGCGACGTGCGCGTGCTGTGCGTGAGCGCCGACGCGCTCATGAGCCGCATGCTTCCCCCTGAGCGCTATGACGCGCATACGGTTTCGCTTTGCGCGGGCGACGTGATCGAGCCGGGGGCGCTGATCGCGCGGCTGGTCAAAATGGGCTATGAACGCGTGGACATGGTGGAGGGCAAGGGACAGTGCGCCCTGCGCGGCGCGATTGTGGACGCGTTTTCCCCCGCGGAAAGCAGCGCGACGCGAATCGAATTTTTCGATAATGAGGTTGATTCCATCCGCTTTTTCGATCCCATCAGCCAGCGCAGCTTGGACAGGCTGGAAAGGGCGGCGTTCGGCCCGGCTGTGGAATGGCTGCTGGACGCGGACGACGCGCCCGCGCTTCGGCGCATGATTGAGGCGCAGGCGGCGCGCGTGCAGGGTGGGCTGATGCAAAGCGGCCTTCCGCCGCTGCCCGAGGACGAGGAGGAAGCGCCCGCCGTTCCCGCCGTGCCGCGCGTGCATGATACGGGCGTGCTTCGCCTTTTGCAGGACGCGGATCAGCTCGCCGCCGGGCTGCAGCCGCAGAGCCTTGCGCTCTGGGCGAGCGCGCTTGGCGCTCCGGACGCCTTTGTGTGGGATTATCTGGACCGCCCCATCGTGGTGCTGGATGAGCCTGAGCGCGTCCGCGCGCGCTGCGAGGACAGGCTGCGCGGCTTTGCGGAGGATTTCAAGCTGTCCCTTGAGCGGCAGGAGGCCGTGCCGGAGCAGGCCGGGCTGCTGCGCGGCTGGGATGAAATTCTGCCCGCGCTCAAGGAACGGCCGCTTTGCACGCTGCAGGATTTTCTGCGCGGCATGGGTGAAATTGAGCCCGGCAAAATCGTTCGCTTTCCCGGCGTGAACGCTCCTAAATATGTTTCGCGCTTTAAGGAGCTGGGCGGCGATCTGGCCGCATGGGAAAAGGAGGGCGCGGCGGTCGTGCTCATGGCGGGCGGCGAGGCGCGCGCGCGCAGGCTGCAAACGGCGCTGGCGGAAATGAACCTGCCCGCGCCCACATGGGAGGAAGGCCTGAACGTCGCGGCCGGTCAGGCGGTCATCTGGCCGCTGACGCTTTCGCGCGGCTTTACGCTGCCGGAATGCAAGCTGGCCGTAATCGCCGACAGCGACCTTTTCGGCGCGGGCTACCGCAAAACGCGTCAGCGCAGGAGCGCCGGCGAACGCATCGAGGCCTTTACCGACCTGAAGGAAGGCGACTACGTGGTGCACGAGGCGCACGGCGTGGGCATCTTCCGCGGAACGGTACGCCTGCAGAGCGAGGGAACCTACCGCGATTATCTGCTGATTCAGTATCAGGGCAACGATAAGCTGTATGTGCCCACCGATCAATTCGACCGCGTGCAGAAATTTATCGGCAGTCCGGACAGCGCGCCGCCGCTCAATTCGCTCAGCGGAAACGAATGGGACAAACAGAAAAAGAAGGTCAAGGCGGGGCTGAAAAAGCTGGCGTTTGATCTGGTGGCGCTCTACGCCGCGCGCCAGTCCACGCCCGGCCACGCCTTTGCGCCCGACACGCCATGGCAAATGCAGTTTGAGGACGCCTTCCCCTATGAGCTCACGCCCGATCAGGAAAAGGCGGTGAACGATATCCGCTGCGATATGGAAGCGCCGCGGAACATGGACAGGCTGGTGTGCGGCGACGTGGGCTACGGCAAGACCGAGGTGGCGCTGCGCGCGGCGATGAAGGCCGTGATGGACGGCAAGCAGGTGGCGCTGCTCGCGCCCACCACGATTCTGGCGCAGCAGCACTATTACACCATGCTGCGCAGGTTTTCCGATTTTCCCGTAAAGATCGACGTGCTTTCGCGCTTCCGTTCATCCAAGCTGCAAAAGGAAACCCTGCGCAAAACGGCGGAGGGGCAGGTGGATATTCTGGTGGGCACGCATCGCCTGCTTTCCAAGGACGTTCGCTTTAAGGATCTGGGGCTGCTGATCGTCGACGAGGAGCAGCGCTTCGGCGTGGCGCACAAGGAGGCCATCAAGAACCTGAAAAAGACCGTGGACGTGCTCACCCTTTCCGCCACGCCCATTCCGCGCACGCTGCACATGAGCATGGTGGGCGTGCGGGACATGAGCGTGCTGGCCACGCCGCCGGAGGAGCGCTACCCCGTGCAGACATACGTGCTCGACTACAACGACGCGGTGATTCGGGACGCGATCATACGCGAAATGAACCGGCAGGGGCAGGTGTATTTCCTCTATAATCAGGTGCGCAATATCGACCAATTTGCCGCGCGGCTGCGGGCGCTGGTGCCCGAGGCGCGGATCGGCGTGGCGCACGGCCAGATGAAGGAAAACACGCTCGAGGACGTAATGCTGGATTTTTACGAGGGCGGATTCGACGTGCTTTTATGCTCCACGATCATCGAAAACGGGCTGGACGTGCCGCGTGCGAACACCATGATCATCTTCGACGCCGACCGCTTCGGCTTATCGCAGCTGTATCAGCTGCGCGGCCGCGTCGGGCGCTCGACCCGCGTCGCATACGCGTATTTTACCGTGCGGCCGGATAAGATGCTTTCCGAAACGGCGCAAAAGCGCCTGAACGCCATTCGCGAATTCACGGCGTTCGGCTCGGGCTTCCGCATCGCGATGCGCGATTTGGAAATTCGCGGCGCGGGCAACATCTTCGGCCCCGAGCAGAGCGGCAATGTGGCCGCGGTGGGCTACGACATGTATTGCCGCCTGATTGAGGAAGCCGTGCGCGAGGCGCGCGGCGAGAAGGGCGAGCATGTCAAGGCCGAGGTGGAAACCCGCGTGGAGCTGAAGGTGGACGCCTATCTGCCGGCGGACTATGTGCGCGGTGAAAGCCAGCGAATGGAGGTGTTCAAGCGTATCGCGCTGATTAGGACGCGAGAGGACCGTGAGGATGTGATCGAGGAAATGATCGACCGCTTCGGCGATCCGCCGCAGGCCGTCGTCAACCTGATCGACATCGCGCATCTTCGCGGCCTGTGCGGGCGGCTGGGCGTGCTGCGCGTGAACTATATGCCCGGCGTGATGATCTTCAAGCTTGCGCCCGCCGCCGCGCCCGAGCCCATTCGCCTTTACGCAGCGATGGAAAGGGCGGATAAGCGGCTGCTGCTGTCCGCGTCCAAGGAGCCGGCCATGCTGCTGCGCGACGCGAAGCTTTCCCCCGAGGAAATTCTCCGCGCCGCCGTGCCCGTGATGGAGCGGCTGGAAAGCGCGCTGGAGGCTGTGGAAAGCGCTTCGCCGCAGGCCTGAAGGCCCCGTTTGGCCGCCGCTTTGTAACATGTGGCAATTTTACTTGTGAAACGCCGCGTTTTCTGGTATACTATGCAATGGCGTTTTGTATTCCATGGCAGTAAAGGAGGTTGCGCCCTTTGAGCAACTATGATTCCCAATATAATCAAAAGGTAAACCGCGTTGCACAGCAGGCCGTGAAGAGCATTTCCGCGCAGGATACGCCCGCGCAGGAGGTTGTGCCTGCGCCGCCTGTGCGTCACCGCCGCAGCGACCGCTATAAAGCGGAGGGCCGCGCCGCCGCGGAGGAGAGCTTCGCGCCCCGCCGCGCGCCCTCGCCCTATGCGCCTCAGCCGCAGGAGGCCGAGGAAGCGACGCAGTGGGTGCGCCGCACGCCGCCGGCCGCGCCCGGCATGCCGCAGGAGGGGGACGGGCACGCCGACGCGTTCGGCCATGACGCCGACCGGCAGTCCTTCATGCGCCGTCCCGTCGCGCTGGAAAACGAATATGACGACGAAGAGGACGAGCGGGAGGGCGGCGGACGGGCGCTGCGCGTAGCGCTTATTGTGCTGCTGGCGTTGGCGATGATTTGCGCCGCGCTGTATTTCGTGCCCAGCGCCGGGCCGCTCAATCCGCTCAAGAACGCGGTTATGGGCGCGGTGAACAGCGTGAAGCAGATGATCCTTCCCGAAAAGAAGGAGCCCGCCGCCGTGCTGAGCTTCCAATCCGTTACCGACGCCTGCGCGACCAACAGCCGCGTGGTCTTCCAGCTGACCACCAACCAAAGCGCCGACGGCGTGCGACTTGAGGACGCGGCGGGCAACGAAATACCCGGCACGGTCAGTCTGGTGAACAGCGAGGATGAAAACAACAAGGTCTGGGCGATCACCACGACCTTTACCGAGCCCTTTACGGGCAATGTGTATGCCGCCGTGAAGGAAGGCAGCGACTGGACGCGTTCGCCCATGTGGGTCGCCCTGACGGTGACGGAGCCCACGACCGTGCCTACGCAGGCGCCCGCGCCTACGCAAGCGCCTGTGCCTACGCAGGCGCCCGCGCCTACGCAAGCGCCCGCGCCCACGCAGTCGGCTTCCGTCGCTTTGCCGCCCGTCGTCGCGGAAACGCAGGCGCCCACGCAAGCGCCCGCGCCTACGCAGGAGCCCGTCGCCCAAACGCCTGCGCCCGTTGCGGCGCTTGCGCCCGAGGTCGTTTCCTTCCGCCGCATTTCGGGCGAAAGGGCATATGAAGAGGTCGTCTTCGAATTGGTTGTGGACGGCGCGGCCGAGGAAGTGGGCCTGCAGGACTGGGCGGGCGACGTAATCCCCGCCAAGGCGGAGGACATTTCCGCGCCGGGCGACGCGTACGTTACGTGGCGCGTTACCGCCGTTTTTGACTACACCGGCGAGACGGAGGTCTATCCCGCCGTGCGCTTTGAGGGCGAATGGATCGTTGCGGATAGCTTTGAGACGATTTCGCTGTCTGCCGGCGACGAGCCGCTCATGACGCCCTTCCCCGTGCAGGGCGGCGACACGCAGGAAACGCCCGCGTCGCAGCCCTTTACCGCCCCCACCAACGTGCCCGTGCCCACGTGGGCGGCGCAGCCCCTTGCACAGCCCGGCGGCAACGGCGACGACTGGGGCGACATTGTGGACGAGCCGACGGCGGAGCCCGTGGACGAGCCGACGGCGGAGCCCGTGTACGCGCCGACCGACGAGCCCGTGTACAAGCCGACGGCGGAGCCGACGGCGGAGCCTACCCCCGCGCCGACCGCCACGCCCTTCCCGCGCCTGACGGCGGAGGCCGGCGTTACGGGACTCAAGAGCACGGATACCGTGCTGATCGGCGGCAAAACGCAGAGCAATTACAGCCGCAAGGAAAGTCTGATCGCGCCCAACCCGGATGAGTACGCCTATTACGGCGTGGGCGTGCTGACCTTCCGCGGCGACAACTTCCGCCGCAACGCCGCCTTCGGCACTGCCGCCATCACGGAGGAAAAAATGTCGGTTATCTGGCAGAGCGATATCGGCTCGCTGCGAACGGCGGATAACGGCACGCTCTACGGCGTGGGCTGGACAGGGCAGCCCGCCATCATCAAATGGACGACCGAGGTTCGCCAGATGATGAACCTCTACGAAAGCAAGAAAAACACCAAGGCGCTGCGCGAGGTGATCTTTGGCGCGCAGGACGGCAAGATCTATTTCCTTGACCTGAAGACCGGCGAGCCTACGCGCGACCCGATCAACGTCGGCTATCCGCTCAAGGGCAGCGTCGCCGTGGAGACCTACGGCAAGCCGCTGATTGCCGTCGGGCAGGGCATTTCCAAGCTGCCCGGGAAGACAGGCGACATCGGCCTGCACGTATACAACCTGATCGACGGCAGCAGGGCGTTCCTGATTAACGGCCGCAAGTCCGATTCCCAGAAGCAGTACACCACCAACGGCGCGTTCGACGGCACGGCGCTCTTCCTCTACAACAACGACGCCATGGTGGTCGCGGGCGAAAACGGCCTGCTGTACACCGTGGATTTGGGCAGCGATTTCCACTATCCCAAGGCCGACGCGCCGGACGAAAAGGGAAGCCTTGCCCTCAACCGAACGGTCACCTATCTGCGCACCAAGGCGACCGCCGAAAAGGACGCGAACGTCGGCGTGGAAAGCAGCGTGGCGATGTATGACAAATACATCTACATGGCCGACACCTACGGCGTGCTGCGCTGCGTGAATTCGGACACCATGCGCACCGTCTGGGCCATTGATGTGGGCGACAACACCGACGCCGCCATTGCGCTGGACATGGACGGCGATACGGGCGTGAGCCTCTACACCGGCAATACCGCTTATTCGCGCCTTGGCAGCAAGAAGGATGTGACCATCCGCCGCGTCAACGCGCTCACGGGCGAGGAGTACTGGAGCTACAACATCAAATGTACCTATGATAAAAACCAGCTCTCCGGCTGCAAGGCCAGCCCGATCATCGGCCAGAATGATATCAGCCATTTGGCGATCTTCACAGTCAACATGGTGGAGGGCGGCGGCAGCAAAATCATTGCGCTCAACAAGAGCAGCGGCACGGTTGCATGGGAAAAGAGCCTTTCCGCCAACGCCGTGTCCTCGCCCGTCGCCGTGTATGATGAGTCCGGCAGGGCGTGGGTTATTCAGGGCGATGAGGACGGCGTGCTGCACATGCTCGACGGCCAGACCGGCTCTGAGCGCAGCACCCTTGATCTGGGCGGCTCCATTCAGGGCTCGCCCGCGGTTTACAAGGATATCCTCGTCATCGGTACCTGCAGCAAGGATAACGCGAAGATGTACGGCATTCAACTGAAGTAACCATCGCATCGGCGTTCTTCCTGTTCTTTCCGGGGCTGTTGCGGATTTTTGACCCCTCCGCAGCAGCCCCTTCTGTATGCGCTGCGCGCCGCTCCGTTGAGGGTGTTTCGCTTTTTCGGTCGTTTTCTTGCCCGCGAAGAAACGCCCGGAGGCCTCCGGCGGGCAGGGATTTTGCTCCGCATCCTCAATCGTCGGCTAACTCCCTGCCGTTCGCAATGCTCCTTTGGGATAGCTTCTCTGTCCGGAAGGGAACGCCCGGAGGCCTCCGGCAGGCAGGGATTTTGCTCCGCATCCTCAATCGTCGGCTAGCTCCCTGCCGTTCGCAATGCTCCTTTTCGGATGATTCCTCCGCCTCGCTTTATCCGCCACAGGCGGCGCTTCGGCTCTGTCACCCTGCACGGTCAATTGCTGACACGCTTATCGCCGTGCGGATTGCTACGTTCCCTTTGGGATAGCTTTTCTGCCCGTCAAGGAACGCCCGGAGGCCTCCGGCGGGCAGGGATTTCATCCCTGCACCCAGTAGCGGACAAAGTTGCGCAATAGAACAAAACAGCATGCCGCTATGAATTGGGTTTACAGCCTGAATTCGTGAAATATACACAAGCCCGTGTGCGGGGCGGCGAACGCCGCCAACCGGATTTTCAATGAAAATCCGGGCAAAACGAAAAAGGCTGACCGAAGGGAAAAAGCATTTTCCCTCGGCAGCCTTTTCGTTTGCATACCGCACACGGGGAATTTGACGTGCGCAAAGTTATCCTGCGTATACAGAATACTTTGTGCATGTTGGGCGATTCTGCGTGCAAAAATTGATTGTTTCCGAATCAATTGTTTTCGGGAATTGTGTCGGATTGTCGCTCAGCGGATGCTTCTGCGGTTCGCCGTAAAAGACGCGTGCGATGGCCAATAGAAAGCCTCAGGCTTTGTGTGCTCATGCGGCACGGAAACATTGCTTGGGCGATAGTAGACTTTGGGCGGCAGCGCGTGGATATCATGCAGAGGCTGCCCAAAAGTCCTTCGGCGCGTTCACGTGTCGCATCATGCAGAAAGGATAGAAAAACGTGCTGCATCGCGCAGAAACGATCGGCTTTCCTTATCCTGCACCATTGCGTACTGGGTCAAGGGGCGAAGTCCCTTGCCGGGGTGCGGGGCGGGAGCCCCGCAAGCGCGGCGTATCGCGCAGAAGCAATTGGCTTTCCTTATCCCGCACGCAAGATAAGGGGTGCGAAGCAGGGGCAACGGAAAGCATGGCGCGCATGTATCATGGCCATGCCGCAGCATTCGGATGGAGCGCGAACGGTGATTTTTCCGTTATCGCGCGCTGCATTTGCGCGGTACTGCCTTAAAAAATCCCGAGAAATTTTGGAATTTTCGGTATGGTTTCGTACTGTGTATCTCCGCATCCCTCGCAATGGCGGCGGCGTTCGCCCTCATGTTCCTTGGTAGCCTCAGTCAGAATCTGCCATTCGGTATACCGGTGCCCCAATGCAGGCTGGGTTTCGCTCTGCAGTACGGCGCCGCAGACGGTGCATTGCTTTTCCCGCAGACCGGATTGCAGGCAGGCCGCTTCGCGAACGGTTTTCCATTCGCCGATTTTATGCCCTGCCGCCGGAATTGCTTCGCTGTCCAGTATAGCGCCGCAATCTGCGCAAAGCTTCAGGCGCTGCCCGCTCGCCGTGCAGGTAGGCTTTGATTCCTCCACCCATTTTCCATGATGATCTGTAATGGGCAGCTCTTCGGAGGAGAGAATTTCATTGCATACCGTGCATTGCGTTACCCGAAGACCGGTTGACAGGCAAGTGGCCTCGCGCGCAACCGTCGCTTTTCCGGGACGATGGCCGACCGGCGGGATGCTTTCCGCCGCGAGCACCTCGCCGCATACGCTGCAATACTGCACGGAGCGCCCGGAATCCGCGCAGCTCTCGGCCGCTTCGGTTTTCCATGCGCCGGGCTGATGCCCCAATGCGGGGATGTCCGTATATTCGCAGGGCTGATTGCAAAGGGTGCAATAGGTCGCCAGCTTGCCCGGCTCCGTGCAGGTCGGTTCCTGCGTCGTCCTCTGCAGCTTGCCGATTTGGTGACGCCGGCTGTTGCAGATGGAAAACTGGAACTTTGGCGAGTATGCGTTGAACAGGCCGGTAAAGCACAGATAGATTATTTCACCGCGTGAAACTTCGAAGGAACTGACTGCGTAAGCGCTTGGCGAGACGCGGATGCTTTTTAATTCGCCATCCGTTGCATTGCTTTTGAAATAATTTCGTCCATCTACAACATTGTAATACACACAGTCAAAATCTGCGCCACCCGTACATTCTACGGTGAGAAAACAGGTGTCGTCTTCCTCGCACTCGAATTTGTACCACGTACCTTCGCCTTTACCAGTTACAGCGTATTGTTTACCCATGTTCGCATCCGTTAGCAGCGCGGCTTTTCCCCGGCTTGTGCCATAGGCGGGCGCCTTTTCTGCGCACAGCGCGGCGGCAGGCAGCAGCAGGACAATCAGACAGAACAGGCACAAGACTTGCTTCTTTCGCATGATTACAATCCCCTTTCGAAATGCTGTATCTCAGGCTTATCATAAGGCTTGATAGGAATATTGTCAAGAATTTAATGACAGCAATTACAAATAGTTACATATTAAGGACGGTAATAATCCGTTTGCGGCATATTTCCATGACTTTGAAAACGATATGCCGCGTGGATGACCGGAGCCCGCCGGCAGGCAGGGGGGCTCCCATCAGCAGTCGTCGGCATGCGCTCTGTTACTTGTTGCGCTCCTTGCCGGGGCGCGGGGCGGGAGCCCCGCAAGCGCGGCGCATCGCGCAAGCCGCTGTTTCCGATGCAGGCGACAGATTTTGACGCATGCTTTGCGCGCGGCGGACATAGATATAGGCGCAGGGAGCATGAAAGGCGACATGCCAAATGAAATGAGAGGTGCGAAAAGAATGAAATGGAAATGGAATTGGAAGATCAAGCGCGTGGATGTGGAGCGCATATTGATTTTATGCGCCTCCGCGTTGGTGGTGGCGCTGGCGCTGCGGCAGGATCAGGTAGCGGATACGCATAACGCGCAGGGGCAGACGAATATCCCTGTCACGGCGGAGAGCGGCGTGACGCCGGCGACGGAAACGCAGTCGACGCGGGTGTATTATCAGGACGGCGAGGGATACCTTGTGCCAATCACGCGGCAGATTGCTAAGACGGACGGCGTGGCGCGGGCAACGCTGGCGTGCATGGTTGCTTCGGCGGAGAATGACTTGGCGGCGGCGAAAATGGGGCTGAAAACCACCCTGCCTGAGGGCACGAGGATTGATCTGGACATTGCGGACGGCCGGGCGCGGGTGGATTTGTCCAAGGAGGCGCTGGGCTGCACAAGCGCGGAGCAGGAAACGCTGATGGTGCAGTCGGTGGTGCAGACGCTGTGCGACTTTGACTCGGTTCAGGAGGTTTCCTTCCTGTTTGACGGGCAGAAGCGGAGCAAGCTGACCTACGGCATGGACGTATCGGGCGTGTTTTCGGGCGGCTGCGTGAATATGGAAAGCGTGGAGACCATGGCGACGGCGGGCACGTCGCGGGTGCAATTGTATTTCCCGGCCGCGTCGGGGCGTATGCTGGTGCCGGTTACGCGCACCGTGTTTTCAGACGCGGATGTGACCACCGCGATTCTGGAGCTGGCCAAGGGGCCCAGGCAGGATAGCGGCCTGACCGCGCCGCTGCCGAAGGACTGCGGCCTGCTGGGCGTCAGCATGAAAAACGGCGTGGTGACCGTGAATTTCACCAAGGAATTCATTGCCGCCGCCGAGGCCGAAAACGGCATTCAAACGCTGCGCGCCGTAATGTTCACCGCCGCGCAGTTTCCCGGCGTTAAGCAGGTGAAGATCGCGGTGGAGGGCAAGGAATATCAGCCGCCCGCGGCGGCGCAGAGCACCTTCATCAATCAGGACAGCGATATTATCACCTATTACCCCGGCGTAATCGAAATGGATTAACGCTTCCGGGAAAGCGCAGGGGGCGGGAAGAGATTCCCGCGGGCGGCTGCGAAAACTGCAAAAACGCGTGCGCTCCGGCGGCTGCAGGGCTTGCGGCAGGCCGGAGCGCCGCTGCTTTTCAGAATCGCGTTTCAGACCGCCCCTGTTTGTGCGTTTTTGGACAAAAACTGAAAAATGTCCGCGCGCGCCACTTGAGCGGCAGGAGAAATGCCGCTATAATAAAATGATTCCAGCGCGCGCCTTGAAGCGTGCCGGCTGTTTTTTTCGGCGCTTTTGCGTCGGCAGGCCTTGCGCTGCGGGAAAAGCCGCTCGGGCGCGCGGCCGCGTTGGAGGCACACGCTAAAGATGGAGGGAATGCAAATGATGCGAAAGCTGGCGCGCGGAACGGTGCGCGCGCGGTATGTAATTTTGATTCTGATGCTGGCGCTGGCGGTGCTGAGCGCCATGAGCATCGGCAGGACGAAAATCAATTACGACCTTTCCAAATATCTGGACGAGAGCACCATGACGAGCCGGGCGCTGCGGGTGATGCAGGAGGAGTTCGGATCCAGCGAGCAGCTGCGCGTGATGTTCGAAAATCTGGACGAACAAACGCTGCAGGCGCGCGTGGACGCGCTGAACGCGCTGGAAGAAGTGATGCTGGCGACGCATGACGCGACAGACGGCGTGCGCGAGGCGGACGGCACGCGGTATCAGCTTGTCACGCTGACGCTTTCGCCCTGCGACGGCAGCAAGCTGGTGGAAACGATTCGGGAAATGTTTCCGGGCAGCTGCGCCGTGGGCGGCACGCCGGCCAGCCAGCTGGATGTGCAGCGCAGCGTGGCGCAGCAGGTACCGCGGGCGATGCTCATCGCCGTGGCGGTGGTGCTGGCGGTGCTGCTGCTTACGTCGCACGCGTGGCTGGAGCCGCTGGTGCTGCTGATCGTGCTGGCGACGTCCATCCTGATTAATATGGGCACGAATTTCATTTTCGCGGATATTTCGTTTATTACCTTCGCCGTGTGCGCGATTTTGCAGCTGGCGTTGTCCATCGATTATGCGATCATGCTGCTGCACAGCTATAACGCGTACCGCGACGCGGGCATGCCGCCGCAGGACGCCATGACCGAGGCGCTGGCGAACTCCTTCATGCCCATTGCGTCCAGCGCGCTGACGACGGTGGCCGGGCTGATGGCGCTGCTGTTCATGAGCTTTACCATCGGGTTTGATATCGGGCTGGTGCTGAGCAAAGGCATTCTCATCAGCATGGCGACGGTGCTCCTGCAGATGCCCGCGATTGTGCTGATGCTGGAAAAGCCGCTGCGCCGCACCCGGCATAAGCCGCTGCAGCTGGGCGGGCGCGGGCTGGCCAAGGGCGTGTATACCGCGCGCAAGGCCGTCCTGCCGGCGCTGCTGGCCGTTATTCTTGTCTCCGCCTACCTGCAAACGGAAAACACCTATTCCTTTACGGACGCCGGGCGCGACCAGACCAGCGAATCGGCGCAGGTGGATCGGGTGTTCGGCGCCTCGGATCCGCTGGCGCTGCTTGTGCCCAGCGACGGCTCGGACGCGGCGTACGATACGCAGCGCGCGCTGGTGAACGCGCTGCTTGCCCTGCGCGTGGACGATGCGCAGACGGTTCGGGAAATTAACGCCATGGTAACCACGGGCGAGGCGGCGCTGAAATATTATACCGCGGAGGAGATCGCCGCGCTCACGGGCATGAATAAGCTGACGGTGCAATTATTCTTTACGACGCAGGGCTTTGGCAAGAGCGTGCGCGCCGATAAGCTGCTGGCGGCGGCGGGCGGATTGCTGCCGGACAACGAGCGGCTCGCGGCGCTGCAAAGCGCCTTGGATACGGCGCAGCGCGCGTTCAACAGCGAAAAATATTCGAGGCTGCTGCTGACGCTCAGCTTCTCCGCCAATACCGAGGCGTCGCGCCGTGCGATCGACGAAATCCTTGCGCAGGCCGGGCAGTTCTACGGGCAGGACGCGTATCTGACCGGCACGGCCATGATGGTCTACGACATCAGCAACGCCTTTGAGGGCGACCTGACCAAGGTCAACCTGATTACGCTGCTGGCCATTTTCCTGATCGTGGCGCTGTCCTTCCGTTCGCTGAGCATGCCCGTTATGCTGCTGTGCGTGATCGAGGGCGCGATTTGGGTTACCATGGCGATTTCGCGCGTTGCCGGCGAGCCGATCTTCTTCATGTGCTATCTGATCTGCTTGGCTATTCAGATGGGCGCGACCATCGATTACGCCATCCTGCTGGCGAACCATTACCGCGCCGCGCGGCAGACGCAGCCGCCCGCCGACGCCATTCAGGCCGCGATGGATAAGGCGCTGCCCACCATTCTGACCTCCGGCGCGATTCTGATTACCGCGGGCTTTATCATTGGCCGGGTTTGCAGCGTGTATTATATCTCGGCCATCGGGCTGCTGCTTTCCCGCGGCGCGCTGATCTCCGTCCTGCTCATCCTGACGCTGCTGCCTGCGCTGCTCACCGTCTGCGACCGGCTGGTGATGGGAAAAGCCCCCAAATAATGGTTTCGAAAGTCCCTTCCTTCGCGCGTCGGGGGCCGGAGCGGTCTCGCCTTTTTCACAGCTGAAATGCTTCTTTCGGGCGCAGCGCAAAGGCCTTCCCCCGCCCGGCAAAGCCGGTTGATACGAGAAATAAAGAGGGGGCGGCTGCCCTTCCTTGGATCCGGTAGGATTTCCGGAGCGCTTTTAGCAGACGGAAGGGACTGTGAAAAAAACAAAACAAAGCATTTGCGGGGGAATTGTTCTTAAGCCAAGTATTGTGTCAAAACGCAAAAAGTCAGGAAATACAAGGATTTTCCTGACTTTTTTGCGTTCTGGAAAGCTTGCTTCGGCAATTTTTTTCCGCATCAATCTGTCCAAAATGAAACGGAATCAAGGAACATCCATGGTTTCACGCAGTTTAAGGGCGATGCTTTCTTTGGACGCTAAAGGATGGTTCCTTGCGTCCCTCCCAGAAGGGCGTATGCGTTTTACAAAAACAGGCGGTCTGCTTGCATCACCGCCAGTAAAAAACATGCTGCTGGCCGTGATTCCGGCATTCTCCTTGCTGAAATGCTTTTTTCACAGCCCTTTTTTATATGGACGGCGCTTGAACGCTCAGGCTGCGGGCAGGCCCGTTTTTTTTTCGGGCGCTTCATACGTGCGGGCGGGCGCGCATATAAAAAAGCAAGCGGATGCATTCAGGGGCGCTGAGAAAATCAACACCCCGGAACAGGCATGAACGCTTGCTTTTTTCCGGCTGGAAATGAAGGTTACACTTCCTGCTTTAATTCCTCCAGGCAACGCCTGCAGACCAGCTTATCCTTATAATGGATAACGTCGCGCGCATCGTTGCAGAAGATGCAGGCGGGATGGTATTTCTTGAGAATGATTTCGTCGCCTTCTACAAAAATTTCCAGTGTGTCGCGCAGCCCGATGTCCATTGTCCTGCGCAGTTCGATGGGAATGACAATACGTCCCAAATCGTCGAGTTTCCGGACCACGCCTGTAGATTTCATATGTGCTTCCTCCTGCTTACAAATACCGAAAATGGGTAAAAATAATTATTTGCGCATCTATTTTACAAGTAACGATAACATCTGTCAAGTAAAAGAAAATTATTACCCCCAAAAAATCCTTCTTTTGACACAATTGCACCAGGTAATATCTGTTAAGGCGGTGATTCGATATGCTTAATTTTGTGTTTTTGTTTCTGACAGGCGCGTCGCTCCTGTACGGCATGGCGTGCGGCCGGGGCGACGCCGTGACGCAGGCGATGCTTTCCGGCGCGCGGGAGGGTGTGGAAACGGCGCTGCTGCTTTCGGGCAGCTTCGCCTTCTTTTGCGGGCTGATGGCGGTTCTGCGCCGGGCGGGCAGCATGCGCCGGCTGGCGCTGCGCCTCTCCCCTGCGCTGCGGCTTTTGCTGGGGCGCGGCCTCCCGCCGGAGGCGGCGGAATACGCGGCGCTGAATCTGGCGGCAAATATGCTGGGAATGGGCAACGCGGCCACGCCCATGGGGCTGGAGGCGGCGCGGCGCATGGGCGGCGCGCGGGCAAGCGATGCGCTGTGCCGGTTTCTGGTCATCAACGCGACCTCGGTTCAGCTGGTGCCCTCCACGGTTATCGCGCTGCGCGCCGCGGCCGGTTCGGCGCAGCCGGGAAGCGTTTGGCTGCCGACGCTGCTTGCCACGGGCGTTTCAACGCTGACAGGCATGATTGCCTGCAGGCTGGCGGAGCGGCTCACATGAATTGGGCGCTGCCGGTCTTTGCGCTGCTGTGCCTGCTTGCGGGCGCGTGGCGGCGCGTGAATGTGTACGAGGCGTTTCTGGAGGGCGTTTCCGAGGGGCTGGAAACGGCGAAGCGCATTTTGCCCGCGCTGCTGACCATGCTCTGCGCGCTGCGCGCGTTCGCCGCCTGCGGCCTGATGGATATGCTGGCCGACGTTTGCGCGCCGCTGATGCAGCGCATAGGCATTCCGCGGGAAACGCTGCCGCTGATGCTGCTGCGGCCGCTGTCCGGCTCGGCCTCGCTGGCGATGCTGCGGCAGATTTTTTCCGCCGTCGGGCCGGACAGCCGCGCCGGGCTGGTTGCCAGCGTGATGATGGGCTCGAGCGAGACGGTGTTCTATACCTGCGGGCTGTATCTGGGTGCGGCGGGCGTGCGAAGCAGCCGGCATATCGTTCCCTGCGCGCTGCTGGGCTGGCTGGCGGGCAGCATTGCGGCGGGGCTGATCGTTCGGTGAAGCCCGTCGTGGCCGCCGAGCCGACGGAAACGCGCTATAGGCGAAAACGGTCATTCGCCCGCGTCCGCATGCAAGCGCGTTTTTTTCCGTTCATCAGGCGGTATGCTCGCTGTTTCTTCCTGCGCCGGCGCGTCCTCGGCCGATGGCTTGCCGCAGGGAAACTGCAGACTTTTCACAGCTGTATTGCAGGAAAACCCGCTTGAAGCCGCGACTGCTTCATATTAAATGTACACCTCGCTAAGGGCAGGCGGGGAACCGTTGTCCTGCGTCCCCTCGGATTGCTTTCCGATCAAGGAAAGATACGGAAAGGAGCGCCTCGATTTGTAGAGACGCTCCCCCGCGGGAACGGTTCGTTTATTGCTTTTCGCGGCGGTAAACGTAGGTGATTTCGCCCGTTTGGGCGTTGACGGAGGCAGAGCATTCCACGTCGCCGTTTTCATCGGGATAAAACGCGACGGTGTAGTCATACTGCCGCACGTCGCCCGGCGCGATGCTGGTTACATGCTTGTGCATGCTTTGCAGCATGCCGTTCAGCTCGGCCTGCGTATAGCCCTCCCGCGCGATCAGCGCCTCGCAGACCAGCGCCCGCACGCGCTCGGGCGCGACGTCGCCTTCCTCGGGCAGCGCGTAATAATCGGGACGATAGGCGTGCCAGTCCGCGACGCTCCAGCGGCACGGTGCGCCGACGCTTTCCAGCAGCGCTTCGCGCCGCGCCGCAAGGCCGTTTTCGTATTGCTCGTCCGGCGAGGTCATGGGCGGCTCCGCGTCCATCACATAGGCCGTCGAACCGTCGGCGTACAGCTGCACGCATGCGGCCATGACGTCTCCCCGATACCATTCGAAATACCACATCGGCTTGCCGTCGTTGAGCCCCGTGTAGGGGTAGGCCTTGAATTTTACGCAGAGCTTCGTATCGGCCAGATCGCTTTGCGCAAGGCCGCGATGCGTCCTGAGCGCCGCATAGGCCTTTTCGGTCGCCTGCTGCTGCGTGGCGTCGCCCGGCGCGGGGGTAACGAACATTTCGTAGTCGGGCGATACGCACCGGCTTTGCGAATCCAGCCGGGAATACCATGCCATGTCTGCGATTGGCCAGTCGTCGAAGCATCCCAGCTCCGTTTGCATCATGCCCAGCACCGAAACCGTATCGACGCGGCCGTTGCGGCCGTAGCGACCGGCGATGATATCGTCCGCCGCCTTGCCGCGCGTCTGCTCGGAAAGCGCGTCGTTTCGCGCCCGTTCAAGCAGCGCCGCGTCCATCGCCACGCCGTTTTCCTCCATCATGGATAAAAGCCTGAGCTTGCTTTCCAGATCCCATTCGTCATAGTATCCGACGGCGTTTTCCATCGACACGAGCGTTTCGAACTGCTTGCGCCACGGCGTAAGCGCCAACGCGGCGCAGGCGAGCAGCGCCAGTATAAGCGCCAGAATCAATCCGGCGGACAGCTTTTTTTTCATTTTCTTCTTTTCCTTTCTCTCGTCGGTCAGGGCGCAGAGCGTCGCGTGCATGCGCGCGGAGAAGCCCGCCGGGGGGGAAGGAAGCGCATTTTTCAGTTCTTCGGCTGTCGGAACATCATGCTTCATGGCCTTTCCTCCTCTGTCAGCGCCCTGCGCATCGCCCGCCTTGCGCGAAAGAGCCTGTTTTTGATCGTCGCGGCGGGCAGACGCAGCATGAACGCGATCTCCGCGACGGAATATCCTTCCGCATACTTCAAAAGCAAGGGGAGGCGCAGGCTTTCCCGGAGGCCGTATATCGCGTGCGTCAGGCGCGGATTTTCCGGCTCGTAGCGCGGCTCGATATAAGCGTCCTCGGGCATTTCGCCCGGCAGCGTTTCCCGCCGGCGGCGCAGCATATCGCGGCACTGATTGATGAGGATACGCTGCAGCCATGGACGAAAGGATTCCGGCCGCACGCTCTCGCGCTTTTCCCACGCCCTGAGCAGCGCCTGCTGCACGGCGTCCTCCGCGTCGCACGGCGCGCGCAGCATGCCCGCCGCGCAGCGGTAGAGCGACGGCAGCATGGCCTCCGCCCGGTCGGTGAATTCCTGCTTGTCAATCACGTTTGTTTCCTCGCTTTTCCTGCGTTTGAAAGGCCTTTCGCTTATTATACGTTTAAGCGCGCGGCGCGGTCTGCATTTTGAAAAAAATTTTGTTTTCGGCGCTTTGAAAGCAGGAAAAACAGGGAATTCGGCGAATGTTCCCTTATTCGCTCGTAGTTTGGGGTGGTATGCTTATGCCGTATGCCATTGCGCGTTACGCCGGCTATTGCGCCGGGGTGCGAAGGGCGATGGAGATTGCCTTTGCCGCGGCGCGAGAGGCACGGGAGCGCGGCGTTCCCTGCTATTCCTTAGGCGAGCTGATTCATAATCCGCAGGCGGTGGAGGCGCTCAAGGCCGCCGGGGTTATCCCCGTGGAGGCGCTGGAGGAGGCGAAGGACGGCTTTATCCTGTTGCGCAGCCACGGCGTCGCGCCCGGGGTAGCGCATGCCGCCGCCGCGCGCGGGCTGACGGTTTACGACTGCACGTGCGCTTTCGTCCGTGCGCTGCATGAGATCGTTCGCCAAAGCGGCGATGAGGGCGTGCCCGTGCTGCTGATTGGCGAAGCGAACCATCCCGAGGTTCGTGGAACGGCGGGCTGGTGCAGGGGCCCGTGCTACATTTTGCAAAACGCGCGCGACGTTGCGTCCCTTCCGCCGCTGGAGGAGGCGCTGGTCGTATCCCAGACCACCTTTCCCCCCGGCGAATGGGAAAGCATTACCGCGCTGCTCAAGGCGCGCATTCCCGCCCTGCACATTCGGTGCACCATTTGCCCGGCAACGGCAAAGCGGCAGGCGGAGGCGCAGGCTCTGGCCGCCCGGATGGACGCTATGATCGTGGTGGGCGGCAGAAACAGCGCCAATACCCGTAAGCTTTACGAGGCGTGCCGCGCCCTTTGCCCGCGCACCTGCTTGGTGGAACGTGCGGCGGAAATTCCCCCGCACTTTGCAAATATCCACACGGAATACATAGGAATAGCCGCCGGCGCATCCACACCGGATTGGTCATTTAAGGAGGTTGTCACACGCATGAACGACATGGAACGCATCGACCAGGAAACCCAGCAGGAAATCGCCACTGGCGATTCTCAGGCCCTGACCATGGAAGACATTGAGAAAACCGTGGTTCGTATTCGCCCCGGCCAGACGGTCACCGGCACGGTGGTACAGATCACCGACGACGAAGTGTGCGTCAACATCGGCTACAAGTCCGACGGGCTGATTAAGCGCGCGGAGCTGGTGGACAAGGACGTCAAGCTCGGCGACGAAATCGAGGTTGAGGTCGTCAAGGTCAACGACGGCGAGGGCAACGTCCTGCTTTCTCAGCGCAACATCATCAACCGCAAGGCTTGGGACGCGCTGATGGAAAAGTACGAAAACAACGAATACATCGACGCCGTGGGCAAGGAAGCCGTCAAGGGCGGCCTGCTGGCCACCGTCGAGGGCGGCATCCGCGCCTTTGTGCCCGCGTCTCAGCTGGCGCAGCGCTATGTCGAGAAGATCGGCCAGTTCGTCGGTCAGGAAATGAAGCTCAAGATCATTGACGTCGACAAGCAGAAAAAGCGCATCGTGGCCAGCCGCAAGCAGGTCATCGAGGAAGAATCCGCCGCCAAGAAGGCCGCCGCGTGGGAGAAGCTCGAGGAGGGCGCCGTGGTCAAGGGCATTGTTCGCCGCTTCGCCGATTTCGGCGCGTTCGTCGATCTGGGCGGCGTGGACGGCCTGATCCACATCACCGATCTGGCGTGGAGCCATGTCGGCCATCCCAGCGAAGTGCTTCAGATCAATCAGGAGGTCGAGGTTAAGATCCTCTCGCTGGATCGTGAGCGTGAGCGCATTCAGCTGGGCTACAAGCAGCTGCAGCCCAAGCCGTGGGATAACATCGAAGAAAAGTATCCCGTTGGCACGATTCTGGAGCGTACCGTGGTGCGCATCCGCCCCTTCGGCGCGTTCATCGAGCTGGAGCCCGGCGTGGACGGTCTGGTGCACATTTCTCAGTGCGCGCTGACCCGTATCGCCAAGGTGGAGGACGTGCTGCAGGTGGGTCAGGTGGTTCGCGTGAAGGTGCTGGCCGTTGATCCCGAGGCCAAGCGCATCAGCCTGAGCATTCGTGAAGCGCTGGCGGACGAAGCCTTTGTCGAGGGCGAGGATTATATGGAAATTCCCGGCGAAACGGCTGAGGAAGCGCCGGCCGACGAGCAGTAAGCATATCGCGGGGGAATCGTTCAGGCGAACGCCGTTCTTTGACGGCCGGCTGCGGGGCGATTCCCCCCCTTATTCCCTTCGGAAAAACGGAAAGGGACGCAGACAAGCCGGCGCAGGGCCGCGGCATAAGGCGCAGGCGCTCTTCGGCAGCTGTGGCGGAAAAGCCAAGGGCTTGCCGGGGGCAAGGCGGCTTTTGCGGGGCGCGGATGAAAAAAACCCTCATGGCAGCGTAGGACTGGCCGATGGCGCAGGCTGCCGGAGGGTGCTCTTTCTTGGCTGGGGCGGCTTTTGAAGATGCGTGCGGGAGGAGGGTTCTTGCCAGGCAGAGAATCCTCCTCCCGCAGCGTATTCGCAATATTATCGATCTGGGAGGATACAGGGCATGAAAAAGCCATGGCTGCTTCCGGCGCTGGCACTGCTTTTACTGCTGTGCTGCGCGCCCGCGCTGGCGCAGGAAGCGCAGGATATTACCGACCGCTGCGCGATTACCGCCGCGCCGGGGAAATATAAGCTCTCCCGCCTGACCGACCGCGACTATGGCACCTGCTATGTTTCAGACAGGCAGCGCTCCCCCTATGTGCAGGCGCAGGCGAAGGACGCGCTGATTCACGGCGTGTACGTCTGCTTTGGCGATAAGGTGAAGCCGTGGCAGGTGCAGGCGGAGCATAACGGCGTATGGGAAACGGTATATGAAAGCGACGCGATCTACGCGCATGCGTATGTTCCGCTGCCGTCGGGCGAAAGCGCGGTGCGCGTGCTGCCCGCCTCCACGGCGCAGAGCGTGCTGACGATCAGCGAGCTTTTCCTTCTTGGCGAGGGCGACGCGCCTGCGTTTGTGCAGCAGTGGCAGCCTGCGCCCGAAAAGGCCGATCTGATGGTGCTGGCGGCGCATCCGGACGACGAGATCCTCTTTTTCGGCGGCACGATTCCCTACTACGCGGGCGAAATGCGAAAGAGGGTCGTGGTTGTTTACATGACCTGCGGCACGATGGAGCGGCGAAGCGAATTGCTCAACGGCCTGTGGGAAATGGGCGTGCGCACGTATCCCGTGATCGGCGATTTTTGGGATAAGTATTCCAAGAAGCTCAACACCTGCTACGACGCGTGGGGCAAGACGGCCACAAACAAGTTCCTTGTCGGCCTGCTGCGCCAGTATAAGCCGGAGGTCGTGGTGACGCACGACGTAAACGGCGAATACGGCCACGGCGGCCATCGCGTCTGCGCCGACGCGATGCAGGCCTGCGTAAAGCTGGCGGCGGATTCGGCCAAATATACCGATACCGCGCGCGAATACGGCGCGTGGACGGTCAAAAAGCTCTATCTGCACCTTTATGCCGACGGCGCGATCGAGATGGACTGGGATCAGCCGCTGAGCGCCTTTGGGGGCAAAACCGGCTACGAGGTTGCGCTGGCGGGCTACGGCTGGCATCAGTCGCAGCATGAGGCGGGGCAGAAGAACCCGAAAACGGGCAAGTTTGAGGTGTTTACCGTTGAGCCGCGCGAGAGCGATTACAGCTGCTATCGCTTCGGCTTGGCCTATTCCGCCGTCGGCGCGGACACGGCCGGGGACGATTTTTTCGAGAACATTCCGTGAGGCTTTGCGGATGAAGGACGCGACGGGAAAACGGGAGGAAAACGCGCCATGCAGGGAAAGCTGATGGTCATCGCGGGCACAAACGCCTCCGGCAAGAGCGGTCTGGGCGTGACGCTGGCCAAGCGTTACGGGGGCGAGGTGGTCTCCGCCGATTCACGGCAGGTTTTTTCGCGGCTGGATTTGGGCAGCGGCAAGATCACGCCGGAGGAAATGCAGGGCGTGCCGCATCACCTGATCGACGTGTGCGCGCCGGGCGATTTTTTCTCCATGGCGGATTTTCAGCGCTTGGCCTATCAGGCCATCGACGATATTCTCGCGCGCGGCAAGCTGCCCTTTCTGGTGGGCGGCACGGGGCTGTATGTGGCGGCGGTGGCCGACGGCTATCAGCTTTCTGACCGCGCGCCCGACCTTGACCTGCGCGCCCGGCTTGAAACCCTCGATACGCCGGCGCTTTACGACATGCTGCGGGAAAAGCTGCCGGAAACGGACATTGACCCGAGGAACCGAAACCGCGTTATGCGCGCGCTGGAGCGGCTGGCGGCGGACGATTACCATCCCGGCCGAAAGGCTCCGCGCTACGAAACGCTGAAGCTGGGCGTGGGCTGGGACAGGGAAACGCTCAAGGCGCGCATTGACGAGCGGCTGGAGCGCCGCCTTGCGCAGGGCATGGCGGAGGAGGTCGCCGCCCTGCTCCGCGAGGGCGTGAGCGAGGAGTTTCTGATGAAGCTGGGGCTGGAATACCGCTACCTGACGCGCTATCTCAAGGGCGAAATGGACTATGACCGCATGAAGCTGGAGCTTGGCAACGCGATCAAGAAGTTCGCCAAGCGTCAGGTGACGTGGTTCAAGCGCGATCCGGAGATTCATTGGCTCGATATGCGAAACGATCCCGCCGCGCAGGCCGCCGCCCTGATCGATGATTTTGTGACGCAAAAGTAACGCGCCCGATAAGGGCTTTGAAAGCGAAATGGAAAAATTTTAGGGGGAATGGTTCTTTGGCTTATACAAAGAACCGTTCCCCCTTCTGCAACCGCAATCGGCGCGGCGGTTTGTTTCCGCTTTCGTCGCTTGCTTCGGTTGGTTCGCGCAATTTCCTGCGGCCTGAAGGCTGCTCCCGCTACTGACAGGCAGGCCGTTTCGCTCTCCTGCAAAGGAAGGTTATGGGTTGGCAGAAACAGACGAGTCGTCGGCAAAGGAAACGTGCTTCCTGCCGTAATCCCAGCCTCTTTGCTGTGGAAATGCGCTTTTATAGCCGCCTTATGGTTGTTCTTCCGAAAAAGAACGGTGATGGAATGGGCTTTATACCCTCGTATTATTCAAAGCTCACTGGCCAGTATTGTGTGATAGTGCCTTTCGATTTTGCGAGGGACATGTAGTATTCGCTGGTGAGGCTGCCATCGATGCTTGCTATACCGTAATTGCAAATTCCCAACCCATATAGATCACACGTGAAGATAATTGTCTCATCCCCGTTAAATATCTGCAAGCCTGCCAATTGGTTTGTTGGCTCTAGGCAAACATACACATTGCCGCGGTAAATCGATAGTACAAACGAAGCAGGATCGCAGGCGCTTACTCCTTCCTGATATAGACAAAAACCGACCACTTGCGCGAATGACTCGCGTGCACTTGCAGAATTTTCAAGATCATCACGCGTAATGCCGTCCGACAAGAACAATTCTCGAACGGCGGCGATGCCTTCCTTATCAGTGCATGTGAACGCAGCCAACCCCGGCAAAGCGATGAGGCAAAGCAGCGTAACGACGGTAATCAACGAAAGAATCCTTTTCATTTTCCTCTCTCCTTTTGTTCTTTTAGCAGTAATAGCGCTTAAACAGCGCGTACATCCGTGCAGCGTCATCTTCCGAAAGCGCAAAGCCCGACACACCCCAATAAGGGTCTGTTTCCGCGCAGAAATGAGACAATTCCCTGCTGACGCCGTATTTCATGCAGATGAGCCGCTGCATGGTTTCGACGAATTTGCTGTCGCGAATTTGATCGGAGTCCACGTTGTACTCCTCGCATTCTTCCCGCCCCTTCAGCCCCAGAGCATCACGGGCTATTTGCTCAAGCGGACAGGCATATTTCCCTTGGAAGTTCACCATGGCAGATTCCTCCTTTGTTCCAGAAAATGTTGTCAAACGAATTATACTCAATTATTGAGTAATTGTCAATGCTCATAAATTGAGTGTGCTACCGTAGCGGCGAGGTGATGCGCATGGATTATCGTCGGCGGCTGCGGGAAATACGGGAGGATCGGGATTTGTCACAGGCGGAGGTCGGCAGGGTGATTCACAAATCGCAGCAGGGGTACAGCCACATTGAAAACGGACGGGCGGAGCTGAAGATCGAGGACTTGATTACGCTGTGCCGGTTTTACGGGCTTTCGGCGGATTATCTGATCGGGCTGCGGGACGAGCCGCACCCCTGAGCAGGCGCCCTCCGGCGCAGGATGCGGCCGCCGGCTGAAGAGGTCGACGCTGCCGGCGTAAAGCCGTTGCGTCCACGCCCGTGAAATGGCCGGGCCGCATGCGGCGTATAGCGCGAAGCAAGTGAATTTTGCGTATTTTCTCCGGCGTTTGCTTGACAGATGCGCGTTGCTGGCCGTATAATATTGATTTGGAGAAGTAGCGAAAAATCCGTGAATTTTTTGCGCTTATACAAGGCAAAAGGAGGCAATCTCATGGCAACGAAACTGACCATTGACGGCAATGGTGCGGTTAGCCACGTGGCGTATGCGTTTAGCGACGTCGCCGCGATCTACCCCATCACCCCGTCCTCCACAATGGCCGAATATGTGGATGAGTGGGCGGCGCAGGGCCGCAAGAACCTGTTCGGTCAGACGGTTCATGTCGCCGAAATGCAGTCTGAGGCGGGCGCGGCGGGCGCTGTGCACGGCTCGCTGGCGGCCGGCGCGCTGACCACCACCTATACCGCGTCTCAGGGCCTGCTGCTGATGATTCCCAATATGTACAAGATCAGCGGCGAATTGCTGCCCGGTGTGTTCCATGTTTCCGCCCGCGCGCTGGCCGCCCATGCGCTGAGCATTTTCGGCGATCACAGCGACGTGATGGCTTGCCGCCAGACGGGCTTTGCGATGCTGGCTTCCGGCTCCGTTCAGGAAGCGATGGACATGGCGCTGGTCGCCCATCTGTCCGCCATCAAGGGCTCCGTTCCCTTCCTGCATTTCTTTGACGGCTTCCGCACCAGCCATGAAATCCAGAAGATCGACGCGTACGAATACGACGAAATCGCCAAGCTGGTCGATTGGGACAAGGTGAAGGAATTCCGTGCCCGCGCGCTCAACCCCGAGCATCCGCATCAGGCGGGCACCGCGCAGAACCCGGATATCTACTTCCAGAACCGTGAAGCGGCGAACAAATATTATGAAGCCATCCCCGCCATCGTGGAAGGCTATATGAAGAAGATCGCCAAGCTGACCGGCCGCGCCTACAAGCTGTTCGACTACTACGGCGCGGAAGACGCCGAGGAAGTGATCGTGGCGATGGGCTCCGGCTGCGAGGCCATTCACGAAACCATCGACGCGATGCTCAAGAAGGGCAAGAAGGTCGGTCTGGTGAAGGTTCACCTGTATCGTCCCTTCTCCGCCAAGCATTTCCTGGCCGCGGTTCCCGCAACGTGCAAGAAGATCGCCGTGCTCGACCGCACCAAGGAGCCCGGCTCTCTGGGCGAGCCGCTGTATGAGGACGTGTGCGCCGTGCTGGCCGAGAACGGCCGCAAGGATATTACCGTTGTGGGCGGTCGCTACGGCCTGGGCAGCAAGGAATTCAACCCCACCATGGTCAAGGCTGTGTATGATAATCTTGCCAAGGCCGCGCCCAAGAACCACTTCACCGTGGGCATCAACGACGATGTGACCAAGACCAGCCTGAAGCTGGGCAAGCAGTTCAACGTCGCCCCCGAGGGCACGATCAGCTGCAAGTTCTACGGCCTGGGCTCGGACGGCACGGTCGGCGCGAACAAGAACTCCATCAAGATCATCGGCGACCATACCGATAAATACGCGCAGGCGTATTTCGCCTACGACTCCAAGAAGTCCGGCGGTCTGACGGTTTCCCATCTGCGCTTTGGCAATGTGCCCATCCGCTCCACCTATCTCATCGACGCGGCGGACTTTATCGCCTGCCATAACCCCGCTTATGTAACCATGTACGACATGGTGTCCTCCCTCAAGGACGGCGGCACCTTCCTGCTCAACTCCCAGTGGGAGCCCGAGGACATGGAGCAGCATCTGCCCGCTTCCATGAAGCAGCTGCTGGCCAAGAAGAAGGCGAAGTTCTATACCATCAACGCCATCAAGCTGGCGGCGCAGGTGGGCATGGGCGGCCGTATCAACACCATCATGCAGGCCGCGTTCTTCAAGCTGGCCAATATCATCCCCTACGCGGACGCCGAAAAGTACATGAAGGCGTACGCCAAGAAGACCTACGGCAAGAAGGGCGACGCGGTTGTCCAGAAGAACTGGGACGCGATTGACATCGCCATCTCCGGCCTGAAGGAAGTTCCCGTTCCTGCCGAATGGGCGAACGCCGCCACCGGCGCCGTGCCCATGAAGGTGGAAGCGAGCGAATATTTCGATGCCTTCGTTCGCCCGATTCTGGCGCAGGAGGGCGACCAGCTGCCCGTTTCTGCGTTTGATCCGCGCGGCTTTGTGCCCACCGGCACCACCAAGTACGAAAAGCGCGGCATCGCCGTGAAGGTGCCCGAATGGATTACCGCGAACTGCATCCAGTGCGGCCAGTGCTCGCTGGTCTGCCCGCACGCCTGCATCCGCCCCGTGCTGGTCAGGGAAGGCGAGGACAAGCCAGAGGGCTTCGAGACCAAGAAGGCCATCGGTAAGGAATACGCCGGCTACGAGTATCGCATGCAGGTCAGCCCCATGGACTGCACCGGCTGCGGCAACTGCGTAGAGGTGTGCCCCGCCAAGGAAAAGGCGCTGGTCATGCAGCCGCTTGATTCTCAGCGCAAGGAAGAAAAGAATTGGGAATTTGCGATGAAGCTGCCGCGCCCCGAGGTGAAGATTAACCCCGCCACCGTCAAGGGAAGCCAGTTCATGCAGCCCCTGTTTGAGTTCTCCGGCGCGTGCGCGGGCTGCGGCGAAACGCCGTATGTCAAGCTGGTTACGCAGCTCTTCGGCGACCGGATGATGATCGCCAACGCGACGGGCTGCTCCTCCATCTACGGCGGCTCCGCGCCCACGTGCCCCTACACCGTCAACGAAAAGGGTCAGGGCCCCGCTTGGGCGAACAGCCTGTTCGAGGATAACGCCGAGTTCGGCTTCGGCATGAATCTGGCCACCGCGCAGCGGCGCGCCAGGCTGGCCGAGACGGTGGAAGCGCTGATTAACGTGGAATGGGCGCAGGCGGATATCAAGGAATACGGCCGTAAGTGGCTGGATAACATGGATGACGCCGAGGGCAGCCGCGAATACGGCGAAAAGCTGCTGGCGGCCTGCAAGGACGGCATCGACCTGACCGGCGTTATTTACGAGGGCAAGGACCTCACCGGCACCGATTGCAATTGCGATGCGTGCCGTCTGGCCAAGGAAGTGATCGCCAATGCCGATCTGCTGACCAAGAAGTCCATCTGGATCTTCGGCGGCGACGGCTGGGCCTATGACATCGGCTACGGCGGCTTGGATCACGTGCTGGCGCAGAATCAGGACGTTAATGTGCTGGTGCTGGATACCGAAGTGTACTCCAATACCGGCGGACAGGCCTCCAAGTCCACGCCGACCGGCTCGGTTGCGAAGTTCGCCGCCGCCGGCAAGCGCACCAAGAAGAAGGATCTGGGCCTGATGGCCATGAGCTATGGTTACGTCTACGTGGCGACCGTGGCCATGAGCGCTAACCCCGCCCAGCTGATTAAGGCCATGATCGAGGCCGAGAAGTATCACGGCCCGTCCCTGATCATTGCGTACGCGCCCTGCATCAACCACGGCATCAACATGTCCATGGCGCAGGCCGAGATTCGCAAGGCTGTGGCCGCCGGCTATTGGCCGCTGTATCGCTACAATCCCGATACCGGCCTGACCATCGACAGCAAGGATCCCACGGAATCCTATCAGGACTTCATCCGCGGCGAGAACCGTTATCAGTCGCTGCTGAAGATGTTCCCGGCGGTTGCCTCCGACCTGTTCGAGAAGAACGAAGAGGATGCGCAGGCGCGTCTGGCGATGTATAAGAAGCTGGCCAATAAGGAATAAACCCCATAACGTAAGAAGGAGCTGTCAGGTGAAAGCCTGACAGCTCCTTTTGCTTTATGCCGGATACGGGAAGCTTCAAGAAAATGGCCGATGAAGGATCAACCATACTGCGTCGGACGGTCAAGCGGCTGCTTCGACGGCCCTTGCCGTCTCCTGAACGGCGAAGGCGACAGGCGCTATTCGCCTGATTCCTTTGCCTGCAGGCGGTTGATGCGGCGCAGCAGGCCGATTTGCAATACCAGCGCCAGTATGAAGGTCATCAGGTCGGCCAGCGGCTGAACCAGTTCGACGCCCGTCAGCCCCAGAAGCGGCGGCGGGAAGAACAGTCCCTGACGCCCCAGCGCCACCGGCGATGCGGCCATCCACGGCGCGCTTGTGCTCCTGCACGTCCGCATTGGGCTGCTGGGAGAGATGCATGATGGGGGAAGCTCCTTTCAGTGTTGAACGCGGCCAGCATGGGCGTTGGCAAGCGATGAGCCGCGGGTTATTTGTGGTACAGCTTGCGGCTCTGGTAGCGCGCGTCGCAGGTGAGGTTGACCTTCAGGCGCTTGAAAACATTGTCGTCCACCTGCGGAAGAATGACGGTGGCGTGTGCTTCGCAGCCCTTGAGCAGCGGAAGCTGGCGCATGGCGACGGCGGCGTTTTCATCCGTCGCGGCGCAAATGGAGAGCGCGACGAGAATTTCATCCGTATGAAGGCGCGGGTTATGGTTGCCCAGATATTGGCACTTGAGCGTCTGAATCGGCTCGATGACGGAGCGCGAGATCAGATGGACGCGCTTTTCGACGCCGCCCAGCGCCTTGAGCGCGTTGAGCAGCAGCGCGGCGGAGGGCCCCAGCAGATCGGACGTTTTGCCCGTGATGATGCGGCCGTCGGGCAGCTGCAGCGCCAGCGCGGGCGCGCCGGTCGCCTCCGCGCGTTCACGGGCGGCTGCGACGACAGGACGGTCGGCGTCGGAGATTCCCATGGTCTGCATCAGCAGCTGAAGCTTTTCCACCTCGCTCGGCTCCGCGTGCCCCTGCCGCACGGCGCATTGCGTGGCGTAATAACGGCGGATGATTTCCTGCAGCGCGGCCTGACGGCACGCGCCGTCGTCGACGATGCAGTTGCCCGCCATGTTCACGCCCATGTCCGTGGGCGATTTGTAGGGCGATTTGCCGTAAATATGCTCGAACACTGCGTTCAGCACGGGGAAAATCTCAATATCGCGGTTGTAATTAACCGTCGTTTCGCCGTACGCCTCCAGATGGAAGGGGTCGATCATGTTTACGTCGTCCAAATCGGCGGTGGCGGCCTCGTATGCCACGTTGACGGGGTGCTTGAGCGGCAGATTCCAGATGGGGAAGGTTTCGAACTTGGCGTAGCCCGCCTGAATGCCGCGCTGATGCTCAAGGTAAAGCTGGCTCAGGCATGTGGCCATTTTGCCGCTGCCGGGGCCCGGCGCGGTGACCAGAATCAGCGGACGGGAGGTTTCGATGTATTCGTTGCGCCCAAAGCCCTCTTCGCTGACGATTTTCTTTACATCGTAGGGGTAGCCTTCAATGGGAAAGTGGCGGTAAACCCGCACGCCCAGCTGCTCCAGCCGGTGCTTGAACTGCACGGCGGAATGCTGCTCCCGCCAGCGCGTCATGACCACGCTGCCCACATACAGCCCGATGCCGCGAAACGCATCGATCAGGCGCAGCACGTCCGCGTCGTAGGTGATGCCCAGATCGCCGCGCACCTTGCTTTTTTCGATGTCGTCCGCGTTGATGGCGATGACCAGCTCGGCCTGATCGCGCAGGTTAAGCAGCATGGCGACCTTGCTGTCCGGCCGAAAGCCCGGCAGCACGCGCGAGGCGTGATAGTCGTCAAATAATTTGCCGCCCAGCTCCAGATACAGCTTCCCGCCGAAGGCGGCGATTCTGTCCCGGATGTGGGCGGACTGCATGGCGGTATATTTGTCGTGGTCAAAGCCGATTTGCATGGATGAAGTTCCTCCCCCGCTTTTGTTCCCATAACCTTTCGCATTATATCATTTTCTCCCCCGCCGCACAAGGCCAAATCCGAATTTCATACCATCGGGAAACAACGGCGGGGCGGGCGGCGCGGGCGCGAAGCGCACAAATATGCGCCCCGGAGCATGGGCGGCCGCCCATAATCCGGAGCGCTGCGGGAAAAACAGATTTTGTTGTTCCGGCGCTTTCGGGCGGGAAGAACGCGCCCATGACGCCGCAGGAAAAAGACGCGAGGGGGTGCGGCCGAAGCCTTCACGATCGAATGGAAATAACGCGGTAATCCTCGTCCTCCACGGCCTTTCGAAGCGCCGCGTCCTCAACGGGCGCGCTGAGCGTTACGACCGCCGCGCCCTTTTCATGACTGACCTGCGCGTTTTGCACGCCCGGCAGCGCTTCCAGCGCTTTCTTGACGGTCGCTTCGCAGTGCTCGCACATCATGCCGTCGATCGTTATGGTTTTGGTGATGGCTGCCTCCGTTTGCAGCGCAGGCAGCGTGGCCGGCCGGGCCTTTTTGTCGTGCGCGGCGTCGTGCAGGCGGAACAGGTTCAGCCGCAGCGCGTTGGAAACCACGCAGAAGCTGCTCAGGCTCATGGCCGCCGCGCCGAACATGGGGTTCAGCGTCAGCCCCAGCGGAATGAACACGCCTGCCGCCAGCGGAATGCCGATTGTATTATAGAAAAACGCCCAAAACAGGTTTTCGTGAATATTGCGCAGCGTGGCGCGGCTGAGGCGAATGGCGGCGGGCACGTCGGTCAGGCGGCTGTTCATGAGCACAACGTCCGCCGCGTCGATGGCCACGTCGGTTCCCGCGCCGATGGCCACGCCCACGTCCGCGCGCGTCAGCGCGGGCGCGTCGTTAATGCCGTCGCCCACCATGGCCACCTTGCCGTGCGACTGCAGGCGGCGAACGACGCTTTCCTTTCCGTCGGGCAGCACGCCGGCGATGACCTGATCCACGCCCGCCTGCGCGCCGATGGCGCGGGCGGTGCGCTCGTTGTCGCCTGTCAGCATTACCACCCGCAGGCCCATTCCGCGCAGCTCGCGAATTGCCTGCGGGCTTTCGGGTTTTATGACGTCCGCCACCGCGATGACGCCCAGCAGCCGCTCGTTCGCGCTGAAAAGCAGCGGCGTTTTGCCCTCCTCCGCCAGCGCCTCCGCCTGACGCAGCAGCGCTTCGGGCGCCTGCACGCGGCCGGAAATGAAGGCCATGCTGCCGCCGCAGAGCACGTCCCCGCCCGCCTTGGCGGTCAGCCCGTTGCCCGGCAGGACGGTAAAATCGCTTACATCCGCCGCCGTCATGCCCAGCGCCTCCGCATGGCGCAAAATGGCGCGTGCCAGCGGGTGCTCGCTTCGCTGCTCAAGGTTCAGCGCCGCCTGCAAAAGCTGCGCTTCGCTGACGTTTTCCGCGGGAAGGATGTTCGTTACCCGCGGCTCGCCCGTGGTGATCGTGCCCGTTTTATCCAGCGCGACGATCTGCACGCGCCCTGTTTCCTCCAACGCCGCCGCGGTTTTGAACAGCAGCCCGTTTTTAGCGCCCAGCCCGCTGCCCACCATGATGGCCACCGGCGTGGCCAGCCCCAGCGCGCACGGGCAGCTGATGACCAGCACCGAGATCCCGCGTGCCAGCGCGTAGCCCACATCCTTCCCCAGCAGCAGCCAAACGGCCATTGTGACGGCCGCGATGGCGATGACCGCGGGCACGAATACGCCCGAAACCTTGTCGGCAATCTTGGCGATGGGCGCCTTGGTCGCCGCCGCGTCGCTGACCATGCGGATGATCTGGGACAGGGTGGTATCCTCGCCCACGCGCGTGGCGCGGCATTGGAGGAAGCCTGATTGATTGACCGTCGCGGCAGAGACGCTGTCGCCGGGCGCTTTGTCTACCGGCGCGCTTTCGCCCGTCAGCGCGGCCTCGTTGACGGCGCTGCCGCCCTCGAGCACCTCGCCGTCCACCGGGATGCTTTCCCCGGGACGTACCACGAACACATCGCCGCGCCGCACCTGCTCCACGGGAACGACCGTCTCCGAGCCGTTTCGCAGAACGGTCGCCGTCCTGGGCGAGAGCTTCATCAGCCCGCGCAGCGCGTCCGTCGTTTTGCCCTTGGAGCGCGCCTCGAGCGTCTTGCCCACCGTGATGAGCGTGAGAATCATGGCGGCGGATTCAAAGTACAGCTCCATCATATAATGCATCACCGCCGCCTCGTCGCCGCGCACCTGCGCGCCCGTCATGGCGAAAAGGGCGTAGGTGCTGTAGCCAAAGGCCGCCGTCGCGCCCAGCGCCACCAGCGAATCCATGTTCGGCGCGCGCCGCCACAGGCTTTTGAAGCCGCTGACAAAAAAGCGCTGGTTGATCACCATAACGATCACCGTGAGCAGCAGCTGCGTAAGCCCCATGGCCACGTGATTATCCGTGTAGAATGCGGGCAGCGGCCAGCCCCACATCATGTGTCCCATGGAAAAGTACATCAGAATCAGCAGGAAAACAAGCGACCAGACAAGCCGCCGCTTCAGCCGCGGCGTTTCCTGATCGGCCAGCTGCGCGTCCTCCGGCGCGCCGCCCTTTCTCGCCGCGCCCGCTTCCTTGAGCGACGCGCCGTAGCCCGCCGCCTGCACCGCGGCAATGACCGCCTGCGGCGCGGCGTCGCCCGATACGCCCATGGAATTGGTCAGCAGGCTGACGGCGCACTCCGTGACCCCCGGCACGCCGCGCACCGCCTTTTCTACCCGCGCGCTGCACGCCGCGCAGCTCATGCCCGTTACGTTGTATTGCTTCATGCGCTTCACGCTCCCATCGTTTGCTATTCTGGCTGCTTTTCGCGTGTTTCATCAGCGGCCGCCGGCTATTTCATCAGCCTTTGAATGGTGGCGGCCAATTCGTCGGCGGCCTCGTCTCTGCCCATGCGAATATCCTCCGCTACGCATGTGCGAATATGGCTGGACAAAAGCTCCCGGCTGAAGGCGTTGACCGCCGCCGTTACCGCTGCCGCCTGCGTCAGGATATCCGGGCAGTATGCGTCGTTCTCCACCATGGCGCGAATGCCGCGCACTTGCCCTTCGATACGGTTCAGCCGGTGAATCAGCTTTTTATATTCCTCCGGCGTGCGTTCCTTTTTCCGCTGCGTGCAGCAGCAAGCCTGTTTTGTCATCAGCGCGTCCTCCTAACACAAATACCCCCAGGTGGTATTATATACCTTCCGGGGGTATTGTCAAGCGAAGCGGCGGACATTTTCTGCGCCGCGTTCAGTTCATTTCCGCGATGTGGTAAATGTAATCCAACGATTCGAGCGCCTTGATGATTTCGCCGTGCGTTTTGTATTGTTTCAGCTCCATGCTCAGAATGGTCAGCGTGATGGAATACACGCTCAGCCCCGAGCCCAGATAGGCCGAATCCAGCTCGATATCATCCACGCGCAGCCCCAGCTGGCGCAGCGTGGCGATGAATTTTTGCAGATCCTGCCGGTTGGTCAGCTCCAGATGGATTTCGAAATGGTTGGAGCGGTTTTTCAGGGCGATCTCAATGCGCGGGAAGCAGGCCAGAATGCACAGCAGCGCCGCGAAGGCGACCAGCGTAACGGTGTAGAGCCCGGCGCCCGCCGTCAGCCCCACGATGCCGCACGCCCACAGCCCGGCGGAGGTGGTCAGCCCCTTGATCTGGTTGCGGCTGCTGAACAGGATGGAATTGCCGCTGATCATGGCGGTGCTGATGATGGCCGCCGCGGCGCACAGCGATACGGCCGCGCCCGTGTGGGAGAGCAGATACATATCGATCAGCATGGCGACGGCGCAGGCCATGCCGGCCAGAATGAAGGTGCGCAGGCCGGCGGAGTGGCGCTTGCTGGAGCGTTCGCAGCCGATGATGGCGGAAAGCAGCACGCTCAGGGCGATGCGGAACAGGATGGAAAAGACGTTCAGGCCAGCGGCCCAGTCGCCCAGCAGGCGAATCAGCGGATCGTTAAAAACGGTGGTCATAGGGCATGCTCCTTCTCCCACGGGGGGACATTTTTCTTTGCGAGGCAATCATGGCGTATTGCTCCTCGGCAGCGTCGAGGAAGGCCTGCTCCTCCTCGGAGGCGAGCGGCGCGTTGTCCGGCAGGCGCCGCTGAATCTGCTGAATCTGGGCGATCAGGCGCTCGACCTCGTTTTCAGGCTGCGGCGCTGCGCCGGCTGCGGGTTCGGCTTCGGCGGGCGCCAGCGCGCCGTAGGAATGCGACAAATACAGCGAAAGCTTTGCGCAGGCGGGGCCGATCAATTCATACAGCACGCTGGAGGCCAGAATGATCGTTTCCAGCGCGCTGCCCGTTTCGCCGCCCAGCGTGCGCGCGCCCAGCGCGGCCAAGCCGATGGCCACGCCCGCCTGCGGAATCAGCGCCAGCCCCAGATAATTTCGCGTGCGCGCGGGCTTTCCGGCGGCGAGGCAGCCCAGATAAGCGCCCAGATACTTGCCGATGATGCGAACGACGAAATACAGCACGCCCACGACCATCAGCGGCGTTGTGCCGATGGCGGAGGAGGTCGTCACCAGCGCGTCCAGCTTGAAATTCAGGCCCGAGCGGACGAAGAAGATCAGCAGAAGGGGCGGGCTGAAGTAATTGAGCTGCTTAAAGAGCTTATCGTCGCCGGTTACGTTGATGTACACCATGCCCATCGTCATGCAGCCCAGCAGCGGCGAAATATCCAGCAGCGCGCACACGCCGCAGAACGCAAAGAGCAGCGCGATGGAGATGATCAGACGGTTATCGGTCGAGCGGCGCTTGGGCATGAGCAGCTTCATCAGCCAGCCGAAAAGCCCGCCCAGCGCCATAACGCCCGCGTTGAGCAGCAGCGGCCGCAGGATATGTCCCAGCGAAAATGTGCCGGAGGAGGCCGCCAGCGCCGCTGAAATGGCCGCGCTGTAGGCAACCAGACCGACCACGTCGTCCAGCGCCACCACCTGCAGCAGCGTGTCCACAAAATCGCCGTGCGCGCCCGTTTGCCGGATGGTCATCATGGTGGATGCGGGAGCGGTTGCGGCCGCCAGCGCGCCAAGCACGAGCGAGAAGCTCATGTCCAGCCCCAACAGGCAGTAGGTTACAACGAACACCAGCGCCGACGCCATCAGCGATTCCAGCACGGTAATCACGACGACCCGGCCGCCGCTTTTTTTCAGCGTATCGAGGCGGAAAAATTCGCCTGTGCTGAAGGCGATGAAGGCCAGCGCGATATCGGCGATAAAATCCATGCCGTCGATCATGCTTTGCGGCACAAGGTTCAGGCAGAAGGGGCCGAGCAGGACGCCCGCCAGAATGTAGGCCGTCACATTGGGCAGGCGCGCCAGCCGGGTCAGCCGCGTCATCAGAAAGCCGCTGAAGAGAATCAGCGCGATGGAGATGATAATCTGCGCTGCGCCCGAGGCCGACATCAGCCTTTCCTGAAAATTCCACAACACCGTTTGAAGCTCCTTTGCTTGGCGGGGACAGCGCGCGGCCTGTCTGCGGCGAAGACGGCGCGCCGCACCGGCTGCCTCCGGCGGCGCTTTCGCCCTGCCGCCGTGAAAAGCGCGAAAGCCGTGAAAAGCGTCCGGCGCGAACCGCGTGCGCCCCTTTTTTCTATGTATTATATGCCGTTGCGGCGGAAAGTCCAATAAATGATTCATTGATTCATGCGTACAACGTTTATGAAATGCGCGAAAAATGTAAAAGAATTTTATCAAAAGAGCGGGGAAAATGCATTGATTCCGAATTTATCGAGGAAAATCAAGGCGTTTGGAAAATGCTCCGCCAAACGGGCGACGACGAAACATGCTTCGGATAATTATTTATTTTGCATACATGATTAAATATTTTTATAATATGACAGGCGTTTTATGGAAAAACAGAAAGCGGGCGAAGGCTGCCCCGCTGCATCCGGGAGGCCTTCGCCCGTCAGGCGAATATTCGTCGTATGCTCTTCCGGGAATTATTGAACGCTTGCGCCGCTTCCCGTCTTGGACAAAATCAGCCCAACGTCCGTCGCCAGCAGCGCGACGCACACGATCAGCTGCAGCCACCACAGACTGCCAAGGCGCAGCGCCTCCACGCCGGCAAACCCGAAAATGCCCAGCGCCGCGAAGGGGATCGAGGCGATCAGGGAAAACAGGCCGTCGGGCTTGATCAGGCAGACAACGGCGGCAACGATGCCCAAGAGCATCATCAGCGCCGGCACCCAGACCACGCTGTTGATGCTGAAGCTGCCGGTCACGGCCTTGGAAAGCTCGCTTTCCAGCGCCTTGCAATCGCCGGGGAACCAGACGTAGGCGTTGACCGAGGCGGTCTCGCCCTCGCCATAATGCCAGTAGGGCACAAACAGCAGCGCCAGACTGACGATGATAAGTCCAAGCGCTACATAATTCAACGTGCGGGTGTTGCTTTTCATGCGTATCATCCTTTCCATCTTCTTGGGATGAACGCATGGTATCGCGAAACCATGGCAGTTTTGAGGCAGAATAAAGCGATTATCGTGTCGCACGATCTGAAGCGGCGGAAGCGAAGCCCTTTTGCCCCGCTCAGCCTTGAGCGACAAATGCCCTGCCCTTGCGGGGGCGGTTTCCCGCGCGCTGCGCTTTACGCCTTCCGCTGGGCCTTGATCTCGTCATATTTGCGCAGGATCAGCGCCATGCAGACGGCCAGCAGCGTGAAGCAAAGAAGCTGCTGCAGGCACCACAGGCCGCCAAGGCGCATTACTTCCACGCTGGAAAAGCCGACGATCCCCAGCAGGGCGTAGGGAATGACGGGAATCAGGGAAAACAGGTCGTCGGCCTTGATGAGGCAAACCACCATGGCGGCGATGCCGAAAAGCAGCATCAGCGCCGGCGCGCGAACCACGTCGTTGATGTTGAAGCCGCTTACGGCAGTCTGGGAAAGGTAGGTTTCCAGCGGCTTGTAATCGCCGGGGAACCAGACGTATTGGTAAATCGAGGCGGTTTTTCCTTTGTCATAGCACCAGTAGGGCGTGAACATCAGCGCCAGACTGAGCGCCACCAGCCCGAGCGCCAGATAATTGTAGAAGCGGTAGCTGCGTTGCGACATGGGTACGACATCCTCTCTGTTCCTTTGTGGGGGCGGCGCAAGCGTGTCACGCTGCCATATTGCGACAATATTATACAACATATGTCACAATATGTAAATACATACAAGGGGAAAATTTCAAATCATGTCCAAACGCGCCGCAATGCGTTTTTGCCCCTCGCGCGGTATGCGCTGCGGCAGTTTGCCGGCGATTCCGGCTTCGGGCCGATACGTCTACGCGCCGCGCAGCGCGTAATACGCCGCGACGCCGTCGGCGATGGCCTGCGCGACACGCTGCTGATAATCGGCCGAAAGCAAAAGCTTTTCCTCTTTCGCATTGGAAAGGAAGCCGCATTCTATCAGCACGGACGGAATATCCAGCGACAGCATGAAATAGTCGCCCGCCATGGCCTGCCGTTTTCGGCTGGGCGAAAGGCCGTCGATGAGCGCCTGCTGCAGCGCGCCGGCCAGCAGCCGGCTGTCCGCCTGACCGGCGCGGTAGAAAACCTGCGGCCCGGATTCGGCGCGGCTGCGATATTCGTTCATGTGCACGCAAAGCAGCATCTCCGCTCCGCCTGCCGTCGCCTTTTCCAGCCGCGCGGTCAAGTCGGCGCGCTTTTTCGCGTTGAATTGCATATCCTCCGTCCGGCTCATGACGACCGTCGCGCCCATAGCCTCCAGCGCGTCGCGCAGCGCCAGCGAAACGCGCAGGTTGACCTCCTTTTCCCATACGCCCGAATCCTTCGCCCGCGCGCCGCCGTCCGTCCCGCCGTGTCCTGCGTCCACAAAAATCACGCGCCCGGAAAGCGCCGTCGCGCCGTCCACCGGCTTGGCCGGAACCGCCCGCCGGGAGGGCTGCGGCGTGGCCGCCAGCACCGCCAGCAGCAGCGCAGCCGCGCCCAGCACGCGCAGCCGCGCGAAAAGCCTGCTCCTCATGCCGTTTTTCACCTCCCGGCCAGCCTATGCCCACCGGCGGCGAAACATGCTGTCAAGTGAAAAAAGTTTGAACTTTTGCGTATTTGCGCATTCCCCATTTTATCCACAACCGCGCTTCATGCATTCATGCTGCATATACAGCCTGCGTTTCGCCTAAATACCTGATATTTTCCCATCGAATGCATGTATATACGTGTCGAAGGGGTCGATTATGCGCGAAAGTGCCGCGCGGGAGTTTTTCCCCATTATCCACAGAGTTATCCACACAAAAAGCAGGAAAAACGCCCGATTTTCCGTAACGACACGCTGAAAATGTGGATAACTTTCCCCCTGAAGCAAGGTTATCCACAGCCGGAGCGAGGCGTTTGTCCGCATTTTTCCACAGTCTTTGCTGTTTGTTTTCCGCAATGATTGAACGGAAAAATATCAATACTTCGTTATAAAATTGTAACAATCGTGCGCTCCGCTTTGCGGTTTTTCGCTTTTTACGCGCGTGCCCCTTTCGCAAACGCGGTTTTCCATGTATAATAAAAAAGGAAAGCGGCGGCGCGCTTTTCGACAAGAACGACGAACAGGGAGGCTCCCGTGAAATATTTTCGACGGTTGATTTGGTATATTTCATCCAGACTGCTGATTATCTGCTGCGTGCTGGCGCTGATGATTACGGCGTTTTACCTTTCCATGAACGCCACCAATATCTACATTGTGGTCAAGGACGGCATGGCCAAGCGCGCGCAGACGGTCATGATGGGTGCGGACGCGGATCTGACGCGCTATTTCGCCTCCGCCTATCTGGCGCGCGATCCGCTTTTAATCAACGCCCGCAACGGGCAGTCCGAATACCAGATGTATTACACCATCAAGGGCTTTGACCACCGCGTCAATCTGGACTGGTTCTGGTGCTGGCCGTGGGAGGACGTCGCGACCGCTACCGTGACCGAACGCATTCCCGCCATTGACGGAAGGCTGAAAACCGGCCTTCGCGAAACGGCGGAGGAGAATGGCCTGAGCCTGACGCCCAAATGGCAGACGACACGCTATTCCGTGCTGCTCACGCGCGAAAACAGCCAATGGCGCATCAAGAACCTGTCTGTTTTGCAGGTGCTGCCCGATGAATGAGCCGCTGTATCTGGCCCCGATGGCGGGCATTACGGACAAGGTGTTCAGGCGCTTATGCTTTGAGGGCGGCTGTGACGGCGCGACGACGGAGATGATTAGCGCGCAGGGCTTCCTGACCGCGCCTGCGGAGCGCGAGGCGTACCGTTTCCTGCTGGCGCGTTATCCGGAGGAGGGCGTGCTGGCGGCGCAGCTGTTCGGCGCGGAGCCCTCGCATATGGCCGCAGCGGCCGCGCGGCTGACCGATCTTGGCCTGTTTACTTCCATTGACATTAACATGGGCTGCCCGGCGCAGAAGGTGGTGGGCGGCGGCGCCGGCAGCGCGCTGATGCGTACGCCCGCGTTGGCGGCGCAAATTGTCAGGCAGGTTAAAAGCGCGACGCTTTTGCCCGTGACGGTCAAGATGCGCTTGGGCTGGGACGACGCGCAGCGTAACGCCGTGGCCTTTGCGCGCGCCATGACGGATGCGGGCGCCGACGCGCTGACCGTGCATGGCCGCACGCGTATGCAGCAGTACAGCGGCCATGCCGACTGGGAAGCGATCGCGCAGGTCAAGGCCGCCGTTTCCGTGCCCGTGATCGCCAACGGGGATATTACGGACGGCGAAAGCGCGCGGACGGCGCTGCGCATAACGGGCTGCGACGGGCTGGCCATCGGCCGCGCCGCGCTGGGCAGGCCGTGGATTTTTGCCCAGGTGCGCGCCGCGCTGCGCAACGAAGCGTTCACGCCGCCGCCCTATGCGCAGGTCATGGCGCTGGCGCTGCGGCAGGCGCGCGAAATGGCCGCATGGAAGGGCGAGCGCAGCGCGCTGCTGGAAATGCGCAAGCATTTCGGCTGGTATGTCGCCGGCCGGCGCGGCGCGTCGCAAATGCGCACGCGGATCAACACCGCCCCCTCGTTGGACGCGGTGGAGGCGCTGCTGCGTGAGATGGAATGAACGACGCAGCATGAAAAATATAAAACATAAAGAAACCGCCGCTATGCTTTAGCGACGGTTTTTACCGGAATCGAGTCCGAAGCCAGACATACCCGCCCAAACGGCGATAGGAAATACTCAAAAACCGACCGCCCTTTCGCAGACTGCGAGGAGAAAACGGCGCGATCAACGATTGCTGAGCTGTTCCGTTGTGTGTCCAAGTATGGTTAAAAAATCATCCATAAAGTCCGCGCTTGAAATACCCCAATAATCTGAATCTGCCGATTGCGTGTATTTCGCCATGAACGCAGCGTCTGTGCTTTGGTTTAGGATAAAATATTTTCCGGGAAGACTGCCGGTTCTGTCCCAGAGAAGAATAAGGGATTGCGACTGGGCGGAAAACACGATAGTGATAAGGGAATCATTCTGCACGGCAAAGTAAATGCTGCCGTTATTGAGCGTGTCGTTTAAGAAAGTCGCGTCCATCAGATCGGACGTATCGTCGGCGAGCAATGCTATGGCGATGGCGGCAGTAAGCGACGTGCGGAATTCGGAGGAATACTTTTTGCTCGACAGAGAAGACAACATCCCTTGGTCGCGTATTCCCTGAATAAAAGCGTCGATCTTTTCAGGCAGAACCCCCGACTGCGTTTCGGCGGCGGCAGGGGAAAGAAAACCGGATATACAGCCCAATACGAGGGCGAAGGATACAAGAAGCGCTATTCGTCGTTTCATCATTTGCTTACCTCTTTTTTCATTTATGAAGGACGGCTTATGCGCGGGCATGCACGCCCCGCAATGCGGGCAGCGCCTCGCGTTCTTTGCCACCTCCTTTCCGCAGGTTTTGCAGTTCGTCATGTATTTGTTGTCCATGGTTCATCCCTCCCTGTTTTATAGCTTTTTACGCCCATAACCGACGATTATAAAATACCATAACTTAAGGTAATTGTCAATCATAACCATGCGTTTTTTTGCATATACCCATTCGTTGTTACAATAAATAAAAAAGGAGGTGTGCGTATGCTGCCCAATCTGAAAAAGCTGCGGCTGGAGTACGGCCTGAGCCAGCAGAAGCTGGCGGACATTCTGCATGTGACGCAGCCGGCGATTTACAAATATGAAAACATGAACATTGAGCCGGAAATTGCGATTCTCAAGCAAATGGCGGCGTACTTTGACACCTCCATCGATTACATCGTGGGGAATACGACGGTTCGCCGGCGCATCGAACCGACCCGCGAGGAGCGCCTGAACGCATCCGAGCAGCGGCTCGTCGCGGGCTATCGCGACCTGCGGGCGAACGAAAGGGCGCTGGTGGATCTGACGGTGCAGACGCTGCTTGACCGCCCGAAATAAGCGCGCCGAGCAGCGCCCGCAGCCGGGCGGGGAATTTTGTTGCAGGCCTGCGGCGGGGAAAGCGTTTGCGGCCGGGGCGTCGGGCTTGGCCGCGTCAAACGGCTTTGGGGGCATGCGGAAGCGCCGCGCGCGTTTCGTTTCCAATTGTAAACATCCGCCTGCGCCGGCAAAGGACTCTTTTCATTTGAAACGCGATGCGGTATAATATAAACGCGAAGCGCGAACGCAAAAACGCTTTTTTTCCAATTCGTGCAAGAAATAGAGGATTCAATTCGTTTGGTTGACGAAGCCTGAAAGGATGTGAGCGCATGCGAAGGGGCGTTGTGCCGGCTTGCATGATCTGCCTGATCTGTCTGACGCTGTGCCTGCCGGCGCAGGCGGAGCTTTCGCCGTTGGCCGCCAAATGGCGCGAAGAGGGCGTTCAGATTGAGCTGCGGGCGGAGCTGACGCAGTGCGCGGCGCTGTCGGAGGGAACGCTCGCCATTGTGCAGGGCTGGCTGAACGCGCTGTCGGCGCGCCTTGCGGCGCGCGGAAGCGAGCTTTCAACCACGCTTTTGCAAAACGACGAAGCGTTGCTTTCCGTCGCGGTGAAGGTACAGGACGAATACGCGCTGACGGTGTTTTCCCCCTCCGGCGGGGCGTACCTGACGACGCCTGAGCAGGGGGACGCGCTTTCCCTGCTGGCGGGCGGCGGTGCGGAGGCGCCCAACGTTTCCGGCTGGCCGGCGGCGTATCCCGCGCTGGCGGAAAAGCTCTATCCCCTGCTGGCGGAGGCTGTAACCCCCAAGGCAAGCAAGACGGCGACCTCCGTTAAGAACGCGCTGGCCTCCGCCGCCTGCGAAAATTATGTGCTGACCGGCGAGGAAATGAACCGCGTCTGGCCGGATATCCGGGCGCTGCTGCTGCCGCTGCTGCGCGAAGGGCTTTCGCCGTCCTCGGCCGTGTACGCGCAGGTGCGGGAAACGCTGGAGGCTGTGACCTTCTCGGGCGAATGCCGCTTCAAGCGCATGCTGGACAAGGAAGGGCAGGACATGGGCATGCAGTTCACCGGCCGCGCCGACGTCAACGGCGATACGCGCAAGGTGACGCTCTTTGGCGGCTATACGCCCGGGCGGGGCGGCTATGCGTCGCTTTCGCTGCCCGCCGTGAAGGGAAAGGACAACCTGAAGGTGTACCTGACCGGGCGGGAAACCGACAAAAGCGGCGTGCGTACCCTGACGCTCGAGGGCGGCTATACGCGCACGGCGGCGGGCGAGACGACGGCGTATACGCTGGACGCATCGCTCAAGAATAAGATCGCGGACGGCGAAAATTTGTCCGGCAAGATCACGGTTACCATTCAGCGCCCGGGGCAAAAGAAAACGACGCTGACCGTTACGCCCGCGCTTTCCGGCGGCGCGCAGGGGATCGGCGGCACGGCGGCGCTGCAATGGAAAACAGGCACGCGCGTGCGGGCCAAGGCCACGCTGCATATCGCCCTTTCACCGCTTGGGGAGTGGACGCTTCCCACGGCCTCCGCCGCGAAGGATTTGCGCGGCATGACGGACGAGCAGGCAAGGCGCGTGCTGGCTGCGGAGGAAGCGCCGCTTTCCGACGCGCTGCTGCGGCTGCTTTCCACGCTGTCCGAGGAGCAGCGCGCGCATTTGACCCATGACCTGAGAACAAACGAATGGATGAACGGCGCTTCCGTGCCGCCACGAACGGACGACACGGCCTCCGGCACGGCGACGTCGCCGGAAAGCCCCTGGATCGTAGAGGAGGATGCCCCATGAAGAAACTGGTTGCGCTGCTTTGCGTGCTGGCGCTTTTGTGCGCCGCCCTGCCCGGTATGGCGGCGGGCGATTATCCGCTGGATGAGAAGTTTGTCCGTCAGGTGCTTGAATCGGCGTATCAGGGCACGCTGACGGCGGAAATAACGGGCGACGGTACGGCCGCCCTGCCCGACGCGACATGGCGAACGCTTTCCGCGCTGCTGCCGCGCCTCAGCCTGGAGGCGAGCCACAGCTACCAGCGCGGCGAGGGCGAGGCGACGCTGCGCCTGCTGGTGGACGGCCAGAGCGCAGGCGAAACGCGCCTGATGTATAACGCCGGGCAGGCGGGCGTGCGGAGCGATATTCTGGGCGGCGAGGCGACCTACGCCTTCGCCAGAGGCTGGAACGCCGCCTCCCTGCTGCAGGCCTTCGCGCAGGGCGACAGCGCGTGGCCGCCGCTGTGGCGCGTGCTGCTGGCCGTTGAGGGCGCGCCGGCGGAATGGAAAGCGCGCGCGGCGGAGCGCCTGTCCACCTATGAAACCAAGATGGGCATCTGGATGAACAGCTACGCCTCCTTCCGCTCCGGCACGGAGGACAATGTAGCGTATACCGAGCTGTACTGCGCCATTCCGCCGCAGGCCGTGCGCGCGCAGATCAAGCAGATGCTGGTGGATTTTTACGCCGATAGCGAGCTGCTTTCCCTGCTGCGCGAGGTGCTGACCGCCCAGGAGGCGGCCGCCTACCTGCAGCCGGGGATGCAAAACGCAATTTTCGCCATGCTGGACGCCGTGCGGCTGGAGGGCAATGTGGAGGTCATTCGCCGCTACGATGCGCAGGGCAAGCCGCTGCTGGACAGTGTAAGCATGCCCATGGCGCAGACGCAGGTGCTCACCGGCCTGACGGTTTCCGTTGCGCCCGGCGATATGGGCAAGCGCTGGCGCGCCGTGGGCGCGACGCGCACGGGCGTTGATTTTGACGTTTCCTGCCTTGTCAGCGAGGAGCGCATTTATACCGGCGCGGTCAGCGTGACGCTGCCTGAGGAAAAGAATAACTCCTTCGTCGTGACCGAAAACGCCGTCAAGCGCCGCACAATCACCTTTGACTACAGCCTGAGCGTGGATGAGATCAAGGAAACCTACAACCTTTCTACCGATAAATGCGAGCTGCCCCTCAAGGCGACGCTGCTTTTGCGCCCTGGTCTGGGCACAAACCTGCCCGAGCAGGCCGTGACGCTGGACGCGCTGCTTTCCTCCGGCTCCTCGCAGCGCAGCCCGACGCGCCTTGACGGCAGCCTGACATGGAAGGACATGGAATCGGGCGCGAGCGTCGCGCTCAGGCTCAGCAGCCGCACCACCTCGCCCAAGGACGTCAATTCCCTCGCCACGGCGGGCGCGCTGCTGCGGATTGACCTGATGGACGAGGCATCCCGCGCCGCGCTGGCGCGCAGCTGGCGCAGCCGGGCGCAGCAATGGCTGCTGGATGTTGCGCAGCAGCTGCTGGGCGCGTCCGTGACGGAGAATTCCGAGGGCCTCGGCTGAGCCGTGCCGCCGAAATGACGCTTTTTCGGCACGAATTTCGCTGATTCGCGGCGGAAAGCACATTGCGGAAATAAGGAAAGCATGCTATAATCAAACAAAGCGGCGGCGAAGCAAGCCGCTGAATATAAGGAGGATTTAACCGAATGAAAAAGCTCTTGAGCCTGTTGATCGCGCTGGCGATGCTGCTTTCCTGCACGGCCGCGCTGGCGGAGGACACGCAAGCCGCGACCCCCGAAATGGATTCCGTGACCGTAAACGCGAAGCTGCACCTCAACGGCGATATCATTGCTTCGCTGCTTGCCGTGCAGGCGGATGAAGCCACGCTGCAGCTGATGAACAATGTGCTGGCGATCATCAACGAAGCGTCCGTTCAGGCCGTTATTACGTCCGGCGGCGCACAGCTTGACCTGAAGCTCCGGGACGCGCTGATGCTTTCCGCGTCCGCCGTGCAGAACGAGCAGGGCCTCGTGCTGGCGAGCGATCTGTTCCCCAGCTATGTGCTGACGCTGTCCAATGAAACCATCGGCCAGGTGATGCAGCAATTCAGCGAAAGCGCCGCCCAGTCCGGCGCCGGCATGGACGAGGCGCTGGAAGCGATTGTGGTCGCCGCGCAGACCCATTTCGCGCCCCTCTTCCAGACGGCCTTTGGCGAGGCGGAGCAGGGCGATTTCGTCGTCTCCGGCGAGACCAACACCCATTACAACACCAAGCTGCCCGTTACCCTGACGCAGGGTCAGCTGGCCGAGGCGCTCGTCCTTTTCGTGCAGGATGTCGCCAAGAATGAAACGATTCAGGCGGTAATGGCCGCGTCCATGTCTGACGAAATCGACATGACCGAGCTGGAAGCCGCGATTGCCGAGCTGCGCGAGAACGAGGAAGAATACAACAAGGCGCTGCCCATCACCGTATACGCCAATATGAGCGCCGAGGGCGGCATGCAGGACGCGTACGCCGAAGCGCAGATTCCCGATGGCGAAGAGACTGTGAAGGTCGCCGTCACCATTCAGGAAAGCGGCGCGGTTGTCGTGCGCGTCGTGTCGGGCGATGATGAAGTGAACGTTACGGTTACGATGCTGGAAAACGGCGTGAACATGCAGGTTGTCATGACGCAGGAAGACATGCAGCTGGGCTACGACGTGACGATCGCGGAGCAGAACGACGTGCTGACGGCGAATATGAAGATTAGCCTGTTCGGCACCGCGGTGCTCACCGCTGAGATTACCGCTGCCCCGGGCGGCGAAATCACCTATCCCGCTTCGCTGGAGGGCAAGCAGGAGCTGGCAGTGGAAGCGCTGCTGGCGGACGAGGACGGCACGGTGGCCGGCGCGCTGCTGGCAGACGTGCAGGGCAACGGCCTGAACACGCTGCTGACGAACGCGTCCAGCGTGATGCCCGCTGAGGTGACTGCGCTGCTCAACGCCGTGACCGCGGCCATGACCGACGGTATGGACGCGCAGGCGGAATAAAACAAGCTGTCATGGCGCGCCGCATGTGCGCGGCTGCGCCGGAGCGATTGCGCAAGGGGGCCGGCGTTGCCGCGATGCACGCCGGCCCCTGCGTTTTGGCAAGGGAGGGGACGCACATGGCCGAATATCTTTCTCCGTTAGCCGAGCCGTTTGATTTTCCGGCAGGCGAGCATGGCGTGCTGCTGCTGCATGGCTTTACGGGCAGCCCTGCGCATATGCGCAAGCTGGGCGAGGCGCTGAGCGCGCGGGGGTTTGCTGCGCGCGGCATTCTTTTGCCCGGGCACGGCACCCGTTATGAGGATATGCGCGGCTGCACATGGCAGGATTGGCTCCTCGCGGCGCGCATGGCGGCGCGGGAGATGCGCGAAAGGTACGCGCGCTTTTCGGTGGCCGGGCTGTCGATGGGCGGCGTGCTGGCGCTTTTGTTGGCCGAGGAAATGGATTTGACGGCCTGCGTCAGCATTGCTGCGCCGATGAAGACGGCCAACCGCTTCGCGCCGTTCGCCCCGCTGGCCGCGCCCTTTTATCCCACCGTGCATAAGCGCGCGGACGGCAGCCGCGCCACGCTGGACGCACGGTATGACGTGGGGTATCAGGCCTTTCCAACGGCCAGCGTGCGGCATTTGAACGCGCTGATGCGCCGCGCGCGGCAGCACTTGGGCCTGATTCGCTGCCCGCTGCTGGCGGTGCAGTCGCATGCGGACAAAACCGTAACGCCCGACAGCCCGAGCATTATTCTGTCGGGCGCGAGGAGCGCCGTCAAGGCGCAGCTGTGGTTGGATGAAGCGCCGCATGTGTGCACCATTTCGCCCGAGTGGGGCAAAATCGCGGACGCGATGGAGGCCTTCCTTCACCGCGCGGAGCAGACGCGCGCGGAATGATCTTCCGATCGTTTACAATTTATTTACGTTCTCAGCCTGCGCTGCATGCAATTAACATTGAAAAATGCGGCGAAAGCGTATATAATAACGATATCAGCAATGCGGGAGGGACGCCCATGGAGAATGAAATTCGCCTTGGAGACGTGATTCAGACGCGCAAGCCGCATCCCTGCGGCGGCGATATGTGGGTGGTGGTGCGTACGGGCGCGGATATCAAAATTCGCTGCCGCACCTGCGGCCACATTGTCATGCTCGATCGCGAGGTGTTCCTCAAACGCAGGAAAAAGCTCGTTGAGCAGGGGCCTCTCCCCGCGGCGGAAGCGCCGCGCGCGTGAGAATTTCATCAAAAAGGCGGGACGAAGGAACATGGAAACCGAAACCAACCTGAACGCGCAGAAGCAGCCGGAAAAGAAAAGCAAGAAAAAGGAAAAGGTGAAAAAGACGCTGGGACAGGAGATTTTAAGCTGGGTGTGGACGCTGCTGGCGGCCGTGGTGATTGCGACGCTGCTGCGCGCCTTTGTAGCCGAGCCCATTCGCGTGGACGGCACCAGCATGACCAATACGCTGCAGGACGGCGAGATCGTGCTGGTTTCCAAGCTGGATTATCTGACGGGCGATATGCAGCGCGGCGATATCGTGATCTGCCGCTATCCCAACCGCGTGGAAAAGACGATCAATCTGGGCGCGTCGCTTGCGTTTGTGGATTATACAATTTTTGTCAAGCGGCTGGTGGCGCTTCCCGGCGATACGGTGGAAATTCGCAATACCGTGCTGTACGTGAACGACGAGCCGGTGGAGAACCCTGAAAAGCTGGGCAGCCTGCCGCGGGATTATGCCCGCCGTACGCTGGGCGCGGACGAATATTTCGTGATGGGCGATAATCGCCTGACGTCCCACGACAGCCGCGCTGATAACGTCGGGCCGCTGAGCAAGTCGATGATTCTGGGCAAGGCCAAGCGGGTCATTTTCCCCTTCTCCAACTGGCGCAGCGTGGAATGATAACGGAAGCCTGCGGAACAAAGCGCGAAGGAGCCGATCCCTGCACATGCGGGAATCGGCTTTTTTGCTTTGCGAACTTCCAAGCTGCGTTGACGACGCGCGACATTCAGGACAAAGGGGTTCGTTTGGCGGCAGGGCTGAGGAAAGGGCGCCTCTGCGCGGAAGCCTCGAATAATGACCTCAGCCCCGCAAGGTCAGGCGATACGAATAAGGGACCCGATCTTCTCCCCTGCGGCCGTGGCGATGAATTCATGGGGGAGGTGGCTCCGCCGTGTTATCCGGCGATTTGCGGCCCCGCATGCTGCGACTGGTATCCGGCGGCGGGCGCGCAATCGAACGGCTTCCTTCCCCGCCGCGGCGGGCAGGGTCAGAGCGGACAACACGGGGGCTTCCGTACACCAAATCCATCGCTTTCGGCGTATTCCTTGGCGCGCAGCGGTTTCTGACCCTGAAAAAGCAAACCCAAAACAGACGCTCCTCTCCGCGCGGCATGGGCTATCCGCGGGATGGAGCGTCTGCTTCTTCGATATCGCTTATGCGGCTATGCCTGCGGGCCGGATTCGCCCTGCGCCGCTTGGCTTTGCTACTTTTTCCGCACCTGCTCGGACGTGCCGAAGCCGATGATACTGGTGGTTGCGCGGACGTTCCGGCTGCTTTTGTTGAGCATTTCGCCCATAAAGATCAGCGCCGTGGTGCCGCCGCCGTCCAGATTCATGGCCTCTACCGCGCCCTTTTCGAGCATTTTCTCGGCCAGCCACGTCAGGTAAACGCCCTTGGAATCGCTGCTACGCCCTTTGGCGGCCAGCAGCACGTAATGATGCGGGGCAATCATGCCCAGCGCCATCCGCGGCTCGCGGTAGGTGTAATATTCATCGCGCAGCATGTATTCGCTGATCTGGCCGTTTGATACCAGAATGGGGCCGAAGGAGAAGGTATCCGTTACCCCCATGTCGAGGTATTCCTGCCCGCTGTAGGCCGCGCTGGGGAAGCATTTGAGGCTGCCGTCCTGAAAATGCGCCAGAACTTCCAGATTCGGGAAGGCGGCGTGGCTGTTTTCGAAGGTATCCGCGCGGGGGGATTTGACCGCTACGTTGTTGTTGCCCTTGATGATTTCTCCGCCGCGAACGATGATGCCCGTGCGAACGCCGCCCCGCCAGCGATCGCCGAAGTTATCGTCGGTCATGGCGAGCACCACGCGGTTCTCCCGCGCCATGACGAGCGGATTGGCGTAGGTCTTGCCGGGCGTTTTGCCCTCGGTCAAATAGGCCGTCAGCGGGGTTTTTTCGCTGGTGCGAATATCCGCTTCAAACCAGACGACGGTGTTAGCCTTGTCCGTATAACGGCGCAGATCAATGGAAAGGGAATTGGTTTTATAAATCCACAGGCCGTCGTCCGCGTTGACGTAAACGTATTCCTGCGTGTCGTCCGCCGTTGCGAGGAAGCCCTCCTCCGTGGTTTCGGGCAAATCGGCAGGCATGGCGGAGGGGCCGGCGGGCGGCTCGGGCGACGCGGTGGGCGCAGGGACAGGCGACGCGGTGGGCGCGGTTTGGGTCTTGACGGCTTCGCCGGAGAAAACCAGCGCCTGCAGCTCGGGCGTGGCGACGCCTGTTTCCTCCAAACCGTTGTTTTTCTGCAGCAGCTTCACGCGCTCGGTGGTGGTGCCGTTATATTGGTCGGATACCTTTTCCGTGTTGAAATAGCCCAGCCAGTACATGGCGCGCTTGAAGCGCAGCACATCCTCGCCGTGGTCGCCCTGCCGGAGGGTGCGGTATTCGTTTTCGCCCTGCGCGCAGGGAAGAAGGAGCGCTAGGGCGAGCAGCGCGCACAGCAGGCGCAAGAGAAACGTTTGCGGCGTTTTCATCCGTGTTCACCTTCCTTTGATGCAGTCGGGGTCGGGGCGCGTTTCGGCCTTCGGGGGCTGCAAGCCCGGCGCTTTTGCTCCTTGCGCGCCTGAACGCTTTCCGTGCCCTTTTTACTCCCGAGCGGACGGCAGATTCGCCCGAAGCGGCGGGGCTTCTATTTCGAAAACACGCCTTAATTGATCTTGATCTTTTCCCACAGGGTGTTGATGTAATCAAGGGTAGCGGCGTCCAGATTGCGGTAGGCGTAGCGGTTATAGGCTTCGGCGAAGCTCTCCATCTGCGGGTAGAGCACGCGCATGGCCTCCTCGCCCATATCCTCGATATAAGCGGGGCTTGTGTAGACGGCCTTGTTGGGCGAGGCGTAATAGGTGTATTCGGCGTTGGCGATGGCGGGCTCCTCGGAAAGCATGTAATTGATGAAGACCTCCGCCAGCTCCTGATTGCGGCAGCAGGTGGGGATGCACATCGCGTCGACGTAATAGTTGGTGGGATCGGGGTAATAGAACTTCAGGTCGACGTTTTCGGCCTGCACGTCCTTCATGGTGAAGTAATCGCCCGCGTAATACGCGCCCACGGCGGCCTCGCCCGATTCCATAAGGTTATAAATTTCGTCCATCACCAGCCCGTAGCGCAGCGGCTTTTGCCGCATCAGCTCCTCACAGGCCTGATCCCACAGCGCGCGGTCGGTGCTGTTCACGTCCAGCCCCAGCTTATACTGCGCCGTGCCGAAGGCGTCGCGGGAATTGTTGAACTGCACGATGCTGCCCTTGTACTTTTCGTTCCACATCAGCTCCCAGCCCTGCGCGTCGGCGGCGTCGACCTTGTTGGCGTTGTAAATGACGCCCACGATGCCGTAGGTATAGGGCACGGAATACTTGTTTTCCGCGTCGTAGTACAGGCCCTTGAAGCTGTCGTCAATGTTGGCGTAATTGGGAATATTGGCAAAATTCAGGGGCAGGAGCATGTTTTCGTTCATCAGGCGCGCAATCATGTAATCGGAAGGAATGATGACGTCGTAGCTGATGGCGCCCGCGCTGAGCTTGGCGTACATATCCTCGTTGCTGGCGTAGGTATCGTAGTTGACCTTGACCTTTTTGTTGTATGCCTTCTCGTACCATTTTTCGAATTCGCGGATGGTGTAGAAGCTGTCCTCGCTTCCGTCGGAAATATATTCGCCCCAGTTATAAACGTTCAAGGTGAGCGTTTCCGTGCCGCAGGCGGACAGGCTCAGGCATACCGCGCACAGCAGCGCGGCAAGCAGCAGGCAGGAAATCAGGCGTTTCATGGACAGATACCTCCTCAAAATATAATCAGGCTGTTTTAGCCTTTGACGACGACGCGGGCGCTTTCGTCGCCGCGGTCGACAAAGTTGGACAGGAGCAGCAGGAACAGGATGGCGAAGAAGATGATGGTGGCCAGCGCGTACATCTTGGGCGTAACGGTTTTTTTCGTCATGCCGTAGATGCGGATGGGCAGCGTCTGAAAGCCGTTGCCGGCGGTGAAATAGCTGATGACGAAATCGTCCAGCGACAGGGTGAAGGCCATGATCATGCCGGTGAGCACGCCGGGCATGATCTCGGGCAGCTCCGCCTTGAAGAACGCGCGCAGCGGCGTGCAGCCCAGATCGCGCGCCGCCTCGGCGATGGAGGGATCCACCTGCTGCAGCTTGGGCAGCACCTGCAAAATGACGTAGGGCAGGCAGAAGGTGATGTGGGAAATGAGCATGGTGGCAAAGCTCAGGCTGCTGGACGCGCCCAGCAGCCGCCCGGCGAAGACGAACATCAGCATCAGCGAAATGCCGGTGATGATATCCGGGTTAATCATGGGGATGTTGGTAACGGTGTTGACCGCCGCGCGGAACCAGCGCTTGCGGAAGCGCCGCATGCCGACCGCCGCGGCCGTGCCCATGACGGTGGAAACGATCGACGCGCTGGCCGCCAGCAGCAGCGTGTTTTTGACCGACGCGAGCGTCTCCGCGTCGCGGAAAAGCTCGCGGTACCACTTGAACGAAAAGCCCCCGAAGACGGACAGGCTTTTGGCCTCGTTAAAGGAAAAGAACAGCATAATGACGATGGGCGCGAAGAGGAACACGAACGCCAGCGTCAGACAAACCCTGGAAGCAGCCTTCATTTTGTTGCACCTCCGCCCGCCGCTTTGCCGGTCAGAAGGCGCAGCAGCCACATGGCCAGCAGCAGCAGAATCATCATGACAAAGGCGATGGCGGCGGCAAAATGCAGATTGTTGGCCACATATTGCCCCTCGATGGCGTCGCCGATGAGGAAAAACTTGCCGCTGCCCAGCTTTTGAGAGATATAGAACGTGCTGATGGAGGGAATGAGCACCATCGTGACGCCCGAGACCACGCCCGGCAGACTAAGCGGGAAGATAACCCGCCGCATCACGCCCGCGCCGTTGCAGCCCAGATCGCGCGCCGCCTCGATGAGCTTGAAATCCATCTTGGCCATGACGGAATAGATCGGCAGGATCATGTAGGGGAAGAAATCGTACACCATGCCGATGACGACGGCGGCCTCCGTGCCGATGATGTGCACGGGCGCGACGCCCAGCAGCTCCAGCAGCCCGTTGAAAATGCCCGTGTCCTGCAGGATGGTCATCCACGCGTAGGTGCGGATGAGGAAATTCATCCACATGGGAATCATGATGATGGTAATCAGCGTTTTTTGCGCCTTGGCCGAAGCGCGGGAGATGATGTAGGCGATGGGATAGCCCGCCAGCAGGCAGACCAGCGTGGAAATCAGCGCCAGCTTGAGCGAACGCCAGAAGATGAGCAGGTAGGTTCTCACCTCGCGCGTCGCGCCGTCGTCGCTGGAAATGAGGGATGTGGCGTTGAAGAAGCGCGCCACGTTGTCCAGCGTGAAATTGAACTGATTATCCGTAAAGGCGTAATAGGCGACGAAGGCCAGCGGCACCACGATGAACAGCACGGCCCACAGCCCGTAGGGCGCGAAGACCAGCCGCTGCAGCAGCGTGGATTTTTCCTTCCGGGTAACGGCTGCGCTTTTCATGCTTCCGGCTCGCTTTCCGCGACGGAGAGCTCATCCAGCTCGTTGCTGAAGGAGGAATAGTCGCCGTAGAGACCCGAATACTCGGATTTTTTCATGATGTGGATGGCGTCCGGCTCGATATACAGGCCGATGAGGGAGCCCTCGGCGCAGTAATCGGTGGTTTGGATCATCCACTTAAAGCCGCCGATATCCACGATAATCTCATAATGCACGCCCATGAAGGTGACGGAGGTGACCGTGCCGCGCAGCATGCCCTTTTCTACCGGCACGATGTCCACGTCCTCCGGGCGGACGACCACGTCCACCGGCTCGTTTTCGGCGAAGCCGTGATCCACGCAGACGAACGTATGCTTGGAGAAGGAGACGCGGTAGTCCTTGAGCATTACGCCGTCGACGATGTTGCTTTCGCCGATGAAATCCGCCACGAAGGCGTTCCTGGGCTCGTTGTAAATGTCCGTCGGCGTGCCGATTTGCTGAATCCTGCCCTCGGAGAGCACGACGATGGTGTCGGACATGGAGAGAGCCTCCTCCTGATCGTGGGTGACGAAGATGAAGGTAATGCCCGTCGCCTTCTGAATTTTTTTGAGCTCCTGCTGCATATCCTTGCGCAGCTTCAAATCCAGCGCGCCCAGCGGCTCGTCCAGCAGCAGCAGCTTGGGATGGTTAATCAGCGCGCGGGCGATGGCCACGCGCTGCTGCTGGCCGCCCGAGAGGGTGGTGACGTTGCGGTGCTCGAAGCCCACCAGCGCCACCAGCTTGAGCATTTCCTCCACGCGCTGGCGGATTTCCTTGCGCGGAACCTTCTTTTCGCGCAGCGGGAAGGCGATGTTTTCATATACGTTCAGGTGCGGAAACAGGGCGTAGCGCTGAAAAACGGTGTTGATGTTGCGCTTGTGGGGCGGCAGGTCGTTGATCTTTTCGCCCATGAAAATCACGTCGCCCTCGTCCGGGGTTTCAAAGCCGCCGATAATACGCAGGATGGTCGTTTTTCCGCAGCCGGAGGGCCCCAGCAGCGTGATAAACTCCTTTTCCCGGATGTAGAGGCTCATATTGGAAAGAACGGCTTCGCCGTCGAAGGACTTGCTGATATTTTTCAGATCAATCAGGTGCGAATGCTCAGCCATGGTGCGAAGACCTCCGATCAGAAATTTGGCGGGGTGGAAACCCACAGAAACCGGGCGGTGCGCCTGCCCGCGTTTTCAATTTGGTGCGGCGCGCTGGGGTGCAGGCAGAAGCTTTCGCCCGTCGAAACCTTCAGGCGCTTGCCGCCCACATGGAGCGTGATCGCGCCCGAAAGCACATAGCCGAATTCCTCGCCCTCGTGCGGCGGCATTTCCTGCGTCAGCCCGTGCTCGCCAAGCTCCACCAAAATGGGCTCCATGGCGTTTTTCTGCGCGCTGGGGATCAGCCATGTAATGCTGCCCTGCAGCGATTCGTCGTCCTGCTTGACGAACATATCCTCCCGGGAAAAGACGATCTTTTCATCCGGCTGCTCGGAGAAGAATTCCTGCAGGTTGCTGCCCAGACTTTCCAGCATGTCCGTCAGCGTGGCGATGGAGGGCGAGGCCAGATCGCGCTCCACCTGCGAAATGAAACCCTTGCTCAGCTCGCATCGATCCGCCATTTCCTCCTGCGTCAGGTTTCGCTGCAATCGTAATCGGCGCAGCTTTTCACCGATATTCACCGTACCTCGCTCCTTTGCCCGGCGGCTGTTTACTTTTACTAAACCGCGGATGATTGTAAACGGTTTAGAATTTCTAAACGCCAAAGCGAAAAATATTAAACCACAGCGCAGGACGATTGTCAATACATTCCGACAAATTATTTGCCGAAAAACCGCGAAAAGCAAAAAATAAAGCGCTGTAAGCGGCAAACGCGCCGCGGGCGGGGAGCGTTGCGCCGCGCGGCGGCCTTGAAACGCGAAAACGCGAATTTTCCGCGTTGGCGCTTCGTTAAAAAAAGAAGAAAAAGCGCGTCCGTTGCGCGCCCCCGACGTTCGATTCCATGCGGCCGTTGCCGGCAAAAAGCCCTGCCGTCCGCCCTGCCGCAGCGGGAGGGGCCTGCGCGTCGCGTCGTCCGCGCGGTTCACCGCAAAAAATAAACCCGCAGGCTCGACGGCCTGCGAGTTCCGGCGTATCAAAATGGCCTACGGTCTGCGCCACCGCATGCCGAATGCGTTTGCATGGCGGCGGTCGCTTCGCTTCTGCGCGTTCCGGCGGTCAGATCGGCTGCCAGAAAAGCCCGTCCTGAACGCAATACCATAGCAGCAGGCCGTGCCCCAGCCGCGGAAGCCGCGTTTCCAGATTCCATTCCGGATACGTCTTGCGCAAAATGAGCGAATCGCCGCTCAGCAGCGCGACAAAGGCGATGTAATGCGCCTTGGTCATGGGGTGGCCGGACGAAACGAAGAATTCGTTTTCGATGATTTCCACGTTTAGCCGCTCCTGCGGCTCGGCTTTTTTCGCGGCGCGCCGCTCCAGCTGCTTTCCGCAGCAGGAAACGGCGGCTTCGCCCGTCGCGGCAAGAATATTGCCGCAGCAGGGACAGATGTAAAACCCGGTTCTTTTCATATTGCCTCCTATCGCCTTCTGGGCCTCCAGACGGCCGGAGAGCATGCTCTCCAACCGCACGCCCAGACAGGCCGCCAGCGCGGGAAGCAGCGTTACGTCGGGGCAGCCCATGCCCCGCTCCCATTTTGAAACGGCCTTGTCGCCCACGCCGATTTTTTCCGCCAGTGCCCGCTGGGTCAGCCCCTTTTCCAGCCGCAGCGCGCGAATCAGCTCGCCAACCTCCGCGCAATCCATATGCTTTCGCCTCCCATACATAGTGTAGCAAAAAGGTCGCGGCGGCGCAATCCACGCTCCGTCGACCTGCCGTCAGGTCGGCAACCGCATCTGAAAGCTTTCGCGCTCCACATATCGGCAGGGAAAGCGGACGTTGACGGCCTCGCGATGACCGCCGTTCATGCGGTCCAGCAGCAGCTTGGCCGCCAGCGCGCCCATTTCCTCCGTGGGCATGTGAATGGCCGAAAGCATGGGGCGGCATTCGGCGGCCAGCCGGGTATCTTCGATGGAAATGATTTCCGGCATGATTTTGACGCTCGCCTGCTTTTGATAGGCAGCGATGAAGGAAAGCGCGCTCGGGTCGCTGTCGCAGAGGACGGCCGTGGGCGGCTCGCCCATGGCAAGCAGGCGGCGGACAGTGGCGTCGGCGGATTCCTCCGGCCGTGAAACCCAGTGCGGGTTGATGCGCAGCGAATGCTTATGCACGGTGTCGCGGTAGGCCTGATAGCGTTGGCTCATCTCCTGCCCGCCCACATAGCCGATACGGACATGGCCGGAATAGATCATGCGCGATACCGCCATTTCCGCGGCTTCGTAGCCGCTGCAGATGACCTGATCGAGTCCCTCGTTGACGGGATTGCTGCCGATATAAATAAAATGAGGAAACAGGCGATGCAATTGCTTCATCACCGCATCGGGGCGGCGGCCGATCATGATGACGCCGTCCGCATCCTGCAGGCGCGCAGTCTCCCGCAGGTCGCTGACCACCGAAACAGCCGGGGCAAGGGCGAGCCCCAGCCGCAGCGCCTCCGCCATGGCGGCGCGGCCGATTACGCGCGTGAAGTCATGGCTGTCCATGTCCTCCGCCCGCCCCAGCAGAAAGCCAATGCGACGCGCGCCGGCGGGCTCCGCGGCGCAGCGGAGCTGCCGCGCGGCCTGATTGGCCCGGTAGCCGCTTTCCCGCGCCGCCTGCCAGATGCGCTGCTTTACCGCTTCGGATGCGCACTTTGGTTCCCTGCCCCGCAGCACGCGCGACACGGTGGAGGGCGAAACGCCGCATGCCGCCGCGATTTCCCGAATGCCCATTTTCCCCGTTCCTCCTTCGGACGCGGCGCTTGCCGTGCCTTTTCCTGAATATGTTTAGATGAAAGAATATTCGCCGCGTGGGCGCGCATATCCTACCCAAACGTTTGACTAAATGCATCTTTTCACGCTTTCCTATCGGAGTATATACTAAAGATACAATGAAGCGCCGCTTTCCGGTGCCTGCGGCGGGCTGAAGGGAACAAGCGTTTATGCCACCGAGAAACGTATTATGGATTATGTGCGATCAGCTTCGCAAGGACAGTCTGGGCTGCTATGGCAATTCCTATGCCGTTACGCCCAATCTGGACGCATTGGCGGCGCAGAGTGCGCGATACGACGAATGCTATGTCGCCAACCCGATCTGCGGGCCCAACCGCACTTCGTTGTTTACCGGCATGTATCCGCATAATCACGGCGTGTGGACAAACGGCCTTGCCTGCCGCCCGTCGGATTATACGCTGCCGGCGCATCTGGCGGCCATGGGGTATCGCACGGCGAGCATTGGGAAGATTCACTTTTCCCCCACCGACGTGTACACCCATGACGTGGGCAGCCCGGAAGCCGCATGGCGCTGGGCGGACGAGCGCGCCGATTATGATCGTCACGGCCCCTACGGCGGTTTTGATTATGTGGAGCTAACCGTGGGGCATCAGCGCCAGCGTGGGCATTACCGGCAATGGTTTTTTGAGCATGGCGGGACGGACGAAATGTTTGCTTTGACGCGCTGCACACAGGACGCCATGAGCGGCGCAATGCAGATTCCCGAGGCGCTGCACGTATCTACGTTCGTCGGGGAGCGTGCCTGCGAATATCTTCGGGGCGCACGGGCGGACGGAAGGCCGTTTTTCCTTGTGGCCAGCTTTCCTGATCCGCACCATCCCTTTGACCCGCCCGAAACGCTGGATGCGGCGTGGCGGGACAGGCCGGTTAAGCCGCCCGTGGGCGACGCGGCGGATCTTTCGGGGCGGCCGGCGCATTACCGGCAGCATCTGGACGGCGCGTGGACGCGCGCGGGAGCGTGCCCGCCGGCGCATTCGGGCGGCGTGCCGGCGGCGTGGCGAGACGATCGTATTCGTAAAACTGCTGCGATGGTGGAGCTGATTGACAGGAACGTGGGGAGTATCCTGCGCACGCTGGCGCAGGAGGGACTGGCGGAGGATACGATTGTGATCTTCACCAGCGACCACGGCGAGCTGCTGGGCGATCACGGACTATGGCTCAAGGGCCCGTTTTTCTATCGTGGGTTGATCAATGTGCCATTGCTGGTCAAGGCGCCGGGCGTGAGGCCCGGGCGGCGTGCGCAGCTTGTTTCTTCAGTGGATCTGGCGCCTATGGTCTGCACGCTGCTGGGGTGCGCGCCGCTTCCGTTCGCCGACGGCATATCGCCGCTTGACGAATTCGGGCGGGACGCGCCGCCGCGACGCGAATGCCTGATTGAATACCGTACGGGCTATCTGCCCAGCGACAGGGCGTCCTTTGCGCTGGTCGACGCGCGCTATACCTATGTACGCCATCAGACCGGGGAGGAGGAGCTGACCGATCGGCTGGAGGACGCCGACGAAAGAAACAACCTGACGGATGCCGAGCACGCGCAGGCGCGCGAGGACATGGCGCTGCGCATGCTGGATATGCTGCTTGCGAATGGAAGTAAAGCGCCGCGGCAGGTATGCAACGCGTAAAGAAGAGGAGGCCACGCCATGCGACCCAACATTGTATTCTATTTTACCGATCAGCAGCGCTTTGATACCTGCGGCATTTACGGCCAGCGGCTGCCGGTTACGCCGCGGCTGGACGCTTTTGCCGCGCGCAGCGTCTGCTTTGAGCAGGCGATTACCTGCCAGCCCGTCTGCGGCCCGGCCCGCGCGGCGCTGCAGACGGGGCGCTGGCCGGCGGCCATCGGCTGCGCGACCAACGGCCTTCCCCTGCCGCAGGATATGCCCACGCTGGCGCGCGCCTTTCATCAGGCGGGGTATCTGACGGCGTATTGCGGCAAATGGCACCTCGCTTCCCGGGACGGCGTGGAGAATTATCAAACGCTGCCCATCCCGCCCGAGCGCCGGGGCGGCTGGACGGATTACTGGGTGGCCAGCGACGTGCTGGAGTTTACGTCTCACGGCTACGGCGGCTACATGTACCGCGGCGACGGCAGCAAATACGAATTTACGGGCTACCGCACGGACGGCGTGACGGACGCGGCGCTGGAATTCCTGCGGGGCGAGCGGGACAGGAGCCGGCCCTTCATCCTGTTTTTGTCGCATATCGAGCCGCATCATCAGAACGACCATGACCGCTACGAGGGCCCCGTCGACGCGCGTGAGCGCTGGAGGGACTACGACGTGCCGGGCGATTTGCAGGGCACGCAGGGCAATTGGCGGGAGAATTACCCGGACTATCTGGGCTGCTGCAATAAGTGCGACGAGAACTTCGGGCGCGTGTTGGACGCGCTTTCCGAAAGCGGCGAAATCGAGAACACGCTGGTGGTGTATACCTCGGATCACGGCAGCCATTTCTGCACGCGCAACGGCGAATACAAGCGCTCCTGTCACGAGGGCTGCGCGCATGTGCCGCTGGTGATCGGCGGCCCGGGCTTCACGGGCGGGAAACGCATAGGGCATGTGGTCAGCCTGATGGATCTGCCCATTACGCTGCTGACGGCCGCGGGGATCGCGCCGCTGCCGGAGATGGCGGGGCGGCCGCTGCAGCAGGCCGTTTCGGGCGCGCCGTGGGAGGACGTGGCGTATATGCAGATCAGCGAGAGCCATCTGGGGCGCGCCGTTCGCACGGATCGATGGAAATACGCTGTTGGCGCGCCGGGGTACGATGCGTGGCGCGACGCGTATGCGCCGGAATATATGGAATGCTTCCTGTATGATTTGCAAAACGACCCGTACGAGAAGCGCAATCTGGTGGACGACCCGGCCTATGGCGAGGTGCGCGCGCAGCTGCGCAAGCTTTTGCTGCGGCAGATGGGGGCGGCGGGCGAGCCGGAGGCGAGGATTGTGGAATTTTATGATCCGGCCTATCTGCAGGCAATCTCCGCGCCGCGCGTGTTCAAAAGCAGGGAGGGCGGCGTATGAAAACGGCGGAGCTTCGGTCAGTGAAGAAAGTACCGTTTGCCCGGTATTTTCGACGCAATTGGTCGCTCTATCTGTTTGTGCTGCCGGCGCTTTTGTTAATGGCGGCGTTTCAATACGCGCCGATGTACGGCGTGCAGATTGCATTTCGCAATTTTTCGGTAAAGAAGGGCTTCTTTGGCAGCGCGTGGGTGGGTATGGCGCATTTCAGACGATTCTTCAATTCGCCCAACGCGCTGGAGATCATCGGCAACACGCTGAAAATCAGTCTGCTGGGTACGCTGATTAATTTCCCGCTGCCCATCGTGCTGGCGCTGATGCTCAACCAGCTGCGTTCCCAGCGCCTGAAGAAGACCGTACAGATGATTACCTACATGCCCTATTTCATTTCAACGGTTGTGCTGGTGGGCATGATGAAGGTCATGTTTGCCTCCAACGGCGTGGTTAACCGGGTGATTCTGATGCTGGGCGGGCAGCGTCAGCCTTTTTTCAACAGCGCCGCCGCCTTCCTGCCCATGTTTATTCTTTCCGGCACATGGCAGAACATCGGCTACAACGCGATTATTTATCTGGCGGCGCTGGCCTCCGTTCCGCCTGAACTGCACGAAAGCGCGGTGGTGGATGGCGCGTCCCGCCTGCGTAGAACGATCAGCATCGATTTGGCGTGGATTATGCCGACTATTATCATCCAGTTGATTCTGCGCGTGGGCAACGTCATGAACGTCAGCTTCGAAAAGGCGTTCCTGATGCAGACGGATTTGAACGTCAGCGCGTCGGAGGTTATTTCCACCTACGTTTACAAAATCGGCATTCTTAATCGGCAGCTCAGCTTTTCCACGGCGGTGGGGCTGTTCAATTCCGTGGTGAATTTCGCACTGCTGCTGGCGGTGAACTTCGTTGCCGGGCGGCTGTCGGAAACCAGCCTGTTTTGAGGGAGGGGAAGCGAATGCATGAAATCCTTACCAAGCGGGATAAGCGCTTTGGCGCGGTGGTGACCGTGCTGCTGCTCCTCCTTTCGCTGCTGATTCTTTATCCCCTGTATTTTGTGGTCATCGCCTCCTTCAGCGACCCGCAGCTTATTGCCACCGGCAAGGTGCTTTTGCTGCCCAAGGGGCTGAACGTCGACGGCTACGAGGCTATTTTTCAGGATGAAAGCGTGCTGACGGGCTATCTCAATTCGCTGTACTATGCCGCGCTGGGCAGCGCCGTTACGCTGGCGGCGACGCTCTGCGCCGCTTTTCCGCTGGCCAAGCGGGATTTTCGCGGCCGCAGGGTCATTATGCTGCTCTTTACCGTGACCATGTTCTTTAACGGCGGCATGATCCCGACATACCTTGTCATTCAGAAAATGGGGCTGCTCAACAGCGTATGGGCGCTGGTGCTGCCCGGCGCCGTTACGGCGTATAACGTGCTGATTACGCGCACCTTTATCACCACCAGCATTCCTGAGGAAATGAGCGAGGCGGCCGCGATTGACGGCTGCGGCCATGCGCTGTATTTCATTCGCATTCTGACGCCGCTGAGCGCGCCCATTATCGCCGTGCTGGTGCTCTTTAGCGCAGTGGGACACTGGAATTCCTACATGCCGCCGCTTCTCTATATCAGCGACAAGGCCAAATATCCCCTCCAGCTGGTGCTGCGCGCGATTCTGGTGCAGAATTCCGCCTCCGACGCCATGATGATGGACAACGACAGCTATGTCGAGATGGCCAAGCTGGCTGAAAAGGTAAAATATGCGCTGATTATCGTGGCCAGCGTGCCGGTGCTGGCGCTGTATCCGTTTTTGCAGCGTTATCTGGTCAAGGGCATGATGGTGGGTTCCGTGAAGGGTTGAGCGTATTCCGCGTGGTCGCGGGTACAAATAAAAAAGGAGGAAACGAACACATGAAACGGAGAATGAGTATCCTGCTGGCACTGGTATTGCTGCTTTGCTTCGCGACGGGCGCTTTCGCGGAAAAAAATCGCTTGTGCGCCGAAAGCCCGGTGGAATACACAGTGGCTGTAACCACCATGAGCGGTAATGGCGACCCGAACGAGAGCGAATGGCTTCTCGCATTGGCAAAGGAAACCAATGTAAAGCTGAATTTCATCGTCATTCCGGATGAGGTAAAGACCGAGCGCACGAATCTTCTGCTGATGGGCAATATGCCCGACGCGTTCATGACCACGCTGATCGACCAGTCTACTGCGAATCAACTGGGCTTGGAGGGCACGCTCGTGCCGCTGGAGGAGCTGATCGCCGCTCATGCGCCCAACATTCAGAAAATGCTGGACGAAAATCCCACCATCCGTGCGCAGGCGACGGCGAGCGACGGGCACATCTACGCCCTGCCCAAGGTGGACGCTATTGCGGGAAACTACCAGACTGTGGCGACGGAAATGTTCATCAACACGCAGTGGCTGGAAAAGGTCGGCAAGCAAATTCCCACGACGACCGACGAGCTCTACGATGTGCTCAAGGCTTTTGCCGAGACTGATCTTGGCGAGGGCACGGAGGGTAAGATCCCGCTGGGCTTTGACTATGTTACCTATGACTTTGGTTGCATGCTGCCCGGCGCATTTGGCGTGGTCAATTCGGTGAAGGATTATCTGTATTACGACGCGGACGCGGAGCTGGGCGAGAATTACCGCGTCAGCTGCACCGACGAGGGCTACGCGCAATGGCTTCGCTTCATGCATAAGCTCTATGCGGAAAAGCTGCTGGATCAGGATGTGTTCGTGCAGGATCGCGCCACGGAAATGAGCAAGGCTGCCGCCGGGAATTACGGCGTGTTTGTCGGCTGGGGCGGCTGGAATGAGGTCGGGCTGAAGAACCTGACGGACGGCTCGGCGGGTTATCAGGGGATTTATCATGTCGTGCCCGTGCTGGCCGGCCCCGACGGACAGAAGCAGTGTAAAACGAACTTTAACGGCGGCGCTACGCTGTCCGTGCTGTGCGTTACCGAAAAATGCGCCGATCCTACCGCGCTGATAAAGCTGATCGACCTGTTCTACGATCAGGAGGACGATTTGGGCATTCAGGCGCTTTACGGCCCGGTCGGCTTCAATCTGTACGTGGACGAGGCGGGCGTGTATCGCTTCCTGCCCACGCCGGAAGGCACTACCTATACCAATTTCCGCTGGACGCAGACGTTCAACTTCTTCCCGCTGTGGACGGGTGAAATTACTGGCCAAAAGCTGGCGCTGAACGCCAACCAGACGTGGAAAACCAAGATTGACGCCGAACAGGGCTACATCGCCGCGGCGGCGGCCAATAAGGCCGCACCCACCCTTTCCTTTACCGAGGAGGAGCAGGCGGAGCTTTCCATGCTCGAAACCGATCTGGAAAATCAGGTGCGGCAATACCGCGCGCAGGCGATCACAGGCGAAAAGGATATCGACGCGACATGGGACGCCTATGTCGCCAATGTGCAGCGCCTGCAGGCGGACCGTGTGGCGCAGATTTATAACGCGGCCTATGTCCGGCTGATGTCGCTGCTGGAAAAGTAATCGTATTGCAGCAGGGGGAGAGACGTTCCCTGACGTGAAAGGGAGCGCCTCTCCCTTTTGCTTTTGCTGATTTTTGTGAAAAAGCGCTTGCATTTTCCATGCCGATCCGTTATAATACCAAATTGGCACATCCTTGCGTCCTGCGATTGACGGGACGCCATATGTCCATGAGGAGGTGAAAAGAATGAACAAGTATGAAGTGGTGTACATCATCGACCCCGCTGTGGAAGAAGATGCCCGCAAGGAACTCATCGCGAAGTTCAACGCGCTGATCGCCGATAACGGCGGCACGGTGGACAAGGTGGAGGAGTGGGGCAAGCGCCGTCTGGCCTACGCGATTGATTACAAGACCGAAGGCTATTACGTGCTGGTCAACTTCCAGGCTGAAGCTGAGCTGCCCAAGGAATTGGAGCGCAACCTTCAGATTTCCGACAGCGTCATTCGCTATCAGGTAATCAAGCAGCTGGAGCGGAAGGCCGGCGTTAAGCCGCGTCCTGTGCGCGTTGCGCCCGCCCCTGTCGCGGAAGCGCCCGTCGCGCCCGCCCCTGTCGCGGAAGCGTCCGTCGCGCCCGTTGAAACCCCCGCTGCTGAATAATCGGAGGAGCGAATATGAACAAGGTCTTTCTGATCGGCAATTTGACGCGCGACCCGGAGCTGCGTACCACGCAGTCGGGCGTGTCTGTCTGCTCGTTTACCATTGCCGTCAATCGCCGCCGCGCCAACAACGCGGAGGCGGGCCAGCCCGAGGCGGATTTCTTCCGCGTCACGGCGTGGCGGCAGCTGGGCGAGATCTGCGCCAAGTATCTGGCCAAGGGCCGTAAGGTCTCCGTGGTCGGCTCTGTGTCCGTTTCGACGTATCAGGGCAACGACGGCCAGACGCGCGCCAGCCTTGAGGTAACGGCGGACGACGTTGAATTCCTTACCCCCAAGAGCGAGGGCGGCGAAGCGTCCGCTTACGCCCCTGCCTCTGCGCCCGCGCCGCAGGCCAATAAGGCCGCTTACGGCTCCGCGCCTCAGGGCGGCGGGTTCGTGCAGGTGGATGAGGAAGAATTGCCCTTCTAATGCTAACGGAAATCAAATGAAGGAGGAATAGACTCATGTCTGAGGATCGTGGTGAAAAGCGTCCGCGTCCGCGTGGCAAGCGCCCGCGCCGTAAGGTATGCGATTTCTGCGTGAACAAGATCGAATATATCGATTATAAAGACGTTAACCGTCTCCGCCGCTCCATCAATGAGCGCGGCAAGATTCTGCCCCGCCGTATGACCGGCAATTGCGCCAAGCATCAGCGCCAGCTGAGCGAGGCCATCAAGCGCGCCCGTGCCATCGCGCTGCTGCCCTACACGGTGGATTAATCGCAGAAGGAAGCAGCCCGTCCCGCCGAAGGGGCGCGCCCTGCGGGGCGTTGGAGGGCCGGTTCACGCAAAAGCGTAATGCATAAGGGGCTGTCTCATTGCGAGGCAGCCCCTGCGTGTTTATAAACTGCGTTTTGAATGCGCTTCCTGCGGGATGAAGGGCTTCACCCCGCAGGCTGAAGCCGCGGAAAGGATGCTCTTGCGTAAAAGCGCCGAAAAATCTCCCCGCCCGCAAAGACCTTCGCTTCGTTTATTCGCAGCTCCGCTTTTTGCCCGTGCGCCTGAGCGCCCGCCGCTTCCTTTTCGCCGGGAAAATTGGCGAAAACGGGTTGACAGGCCAATGCTTATCGATTATACTGGTTGGGAAATATCAGAAAGGAGGCCGCGGACATGAAGAAGAACGAAGCAATCACCGGTTTTGTAGGAAAAAATGCATTTGGCATGCCTGCGGCTGAATCATTGCCTTTGGCGCGTGGCTAAAGCGCGCTTGAAACGCCTGTTCAGACCATCGGCTGCCCAAAGCAGTCGATGGTTTTTTTATATATCCGCAGCGCCGCGGGGGGATGGCGGCGTGTGCAAAAGCGTCATTTCGGAGGAGGAATAACCAATATGCAGGGTGCAAAGCTTCACCTGACAGGGAAGCTGCTGCGGCAGAACAAATGGTATTTTCTGGCCGCGCTTGCTTGTACGATCATGACGGTCGTGATCGAATTCATTACGCCCATCGGGCTGGCGGAAACGCTGGATTATTACCTGCAGGGCAAGCCCTCGCGCATGCCGGCCTTTGTCAACGCGTGGGTGGATTCGCTGGGCGGCCGGGAATTCATGGCCAATAACCTGTGGATCGTCGGTCTGGCGCTGGTGGCGCTGAACCTTCTGAGCGGCGTGTTTTCCTTCTGCAAAAGCAGAACGCAGGCCATCGCCGGCGAGAACGTTTCCCTGACGCTGCGCGAAAGGCTGTACGCTCATATTCAGCGCCTGCCCTTTTCCTATCATGTCAAGGCGGAAACGGGCGATCTGGTGCAGCGCTGCACGTCCGACGTGGAAACGGTGCGCCGCTTTCTCGCCATGCAGCTGATGCAGGTGGTCAACGCGGTGCTGATGATCGGCACGGCGCTGTTTTACCTGCTGCGCGAGAATATGCGCATCACGCTCATCAGCATGGTGCTGGTGCCGGCGCTGTTCCTGTTTGCGTGGCTGTTTTTCAAAATGGTCATCAAGAATTTCAAGCTGGCCGACGAGGCGGAGGGCAAAATGAGCGCCGTGCTGCAGGAAAACCTGACGGGCGTGCGCGTGGTGCGCGCCTTTGGCCAGCAGGAATACGAGGTGGAAAAATTCGAACGCGCCAACGGCGAGCTTCGCCGCAAGAATCAGCGCATCTGCAACCTGCTGGCGGTTTACTGGGCGACCAGCGACGCCATCAGCATGATTCAGTCCATGGTAACGCTGATTGTGTGCGTTTTCGCGGCCATTCAGGGCGAAATCACAGTGGGCACGCTGATTATTTTCACCACCTACGTCTGGAAGCTGCTCTGGCCGATTCGTCAGCTGGGGCGCATCCTCTCCGACGCGGGCAAAAGCTCCGTTGCGATGGGGCGTATTGAGGAAATCCTCGTCCTGCCCGAGGAGCCGGCCGAGCCGGACGCCGTCAGGCCGTCGCTCCGGGGCGACATCGTGTTCGACCACGTTTCCTTCCATTATGACGAAGGGCCGGACGTGCTGCGCGACCTGAGCTGCGTGATCCCGGCGGGCAAAACGGTGGCGATTCTGGGCGCGACGGGCAGCGGAAAATCCAGCATGGTGCAGCTATTGCAGCGGCTGTTTGAGCCGCAGTCGGGCGAAATTCGCATCGGCGGCACGAACATTAACAAGATCGATCGGCAATATCTGCGTTCGCATATCGGGCTGGTGCTGCAGGAGCCCTTCCTGTATTCCAAGACGCTGCGCGACAATGTGAAAATCGCCGTGAACGACGCTACGGAGGAGGCCATCGATCAGGCCGTGAACGACGCCGCGGCGAAGAATTTCATCCTCGCCAGCGATAAGGGCTTTGAAACGCTGGTCGGCGAGCGCGGCGTAACGCTGTCCGGCGGCCAGAAGCAGCGCATCGCCATCGCGCGCACGCTGATGAAGGATAACGACGTTCTCATCTTCGACGATTCGCTTTCCGCCGTCGATACGGAAACCGACGCCATGATCCGCGCGGCGCTCAAAAAGCACAGCCGGGAAACCACCACCATCATCATCAGCCATCGCGTGGTCACGCTGTCGCAGGCCGACCTGATTCTGGTGCTGGAGAACGGCCATATCACCGAGCAGGGCTCGCATGAGCAGCTGATGCATTCCGGCGGCCTTTACAGCAAAATTTTCAATATTCAGACCGCGCTGGAGGAAGAATTCAAAGAGGAGAAAAACAATGCAGCAGTTTGAGGAAAAGGATTATACGCAGCGCTTTTCCCTGTCGCTGTGGCGAAAAATTCTGCGCTATGCGAAGGATTATTACAGGGATCTGCGCCATCTGGGCGTATGCATGGCCATTACGGCGGGCTGCGACGTGGTTTTCCCGCTGATGACCAGCTATGCCATCGACCATTTCATCCCCAATCTGGATCATCCCGGCGGCACGCAGGGGCTGCCCGCGTTTATCGCGGTGTATTTAATGCTGCTGGCGGTGCAGGTGTATTCCATCTTCCGCTTTCTGTATCTGGGCGGCAAGGTGGAAACGGGCACATGCTACACCATTCGGAAAATGGCCTTCCGCAAGCTGCAGGAGCTGCCCTTTTCCTATTACGACCGCATGCCGGTGGGCTATCTGATGAGCCGCCTGACCAGCGACGCGCAGCGTCTGGCCGAAACCATCGGCTGGTCGCTGCTGGATCTGAGCTACGGCGTGGTGATGATTATCGCGGCGAGCATTACGATGTTCTCCCTCAACTGGCGATTGACGCTGGTGGTGCTGATCGTCGTGCCGCCGCTGGCCGTGGTTTCGTGGTGGTTCCAGCAGCGCATTCTGAGCAGCTATCGCGCCGTGCGCAAAACCAACAGCCAGATCACCGGCGCGTTTAACGAGGGCATTATGGGCGCGAAGACGACCAAAACCCTCGTGCGCGAAGAAAAGAACATGCAGGAATTCACCGAGCTGACGCACACGATGAAGCGCGCGTCGGTGCGCGCGGCCTCGCTGTCGGCGGTCTATCTGCCCATCGTGGTGTCGCTGGGCTCGCTGGCCACGGCGTACGCGCTGTGGAAGGGCGGCCAATTGGTCTCCATCGGCGGTATGTCGCTGGGCATTTTGCAGGTGTTCGTCAATTACACCGTGCAGTTCTTCCAGCCCATTCGCGACGTGGCGAGCACCTTCGCCGAAATGCAGTCCGCGCAGGCGGCGGCCGAGCGCGTGATGACGCTGCTGGAAACCGAACCGGATATTGTGGATTCGCCCGAGGTGGAGGCGAAGTTCGGCGATAATTTCCACCCCAAGAAGGAAAACTGGCCCGCGCTGCACGGCGACGTGGAATTCCGGCATGTGGATTTCCAGTACAAGGAGGGCGAAAAGGTGCTCGCCGATTTCAACCTGAAGGTGAAGGCGGGCGAAACCATCGCGCTGGTCGGCCCCACGGGCGCGGGTAAATCCACGGTGGTCAATCTGGTCTGCCGCTTTTACGAGCCCACCGCCGGGCAGATTTTGATCGACGGCGTGGATTATCGCGAGCGCAGCCAGCTATGGCTGCAGAGCAATCTGGGCTATGTGCTGCAGGAGCCGCGCCTTTTCTCCGGCACGATTCGGGATAATATCCGCTACGCGCGGCTGGACGCGACGGACGCGGAGGTCGAGGCGGCAGCGCGGCTGGTAAACGCCGAAGGCTTCATTCTGAAGCTGGAAAAGGGCTATGACACCGACGTGGGCGAGGGCGGCAGCCGCCTGTCCACCGGCGAAAAGCAGCTGGTTTCCTTCGCCCGCGCCATTTTGGCCGACCCGCGCATTTTCGTGCTGGACGAGGCGACGTCCTCCGTCGATACGCAGACCGAGCAAATCATCCAGAACGCGATTTCCAAGGTGCTCACGGGGCGCACCTCCTTCATCATCGCGCATCGTCTTTCCACCATCCGTACGGCGGATCGTATTCTGGTCATCGACGACGGCAGGATCAAGGAAATGGGCACGCATCAGGAGCTGCTTCGCCTGCGCGGCGCGTACTACAACCTGTACACCAACCAGTTCCAGGAGGAGCAGGCCATGGAGCTTCTGGGCAAAGCGGCGCAGTAAATCCTTTCCGCCGCCCAAACCGCATAACGCAGCCGGCGCTTCCCTGCGGGCATAAACGCCCGTTCGGCCAATGCGCCGGCTTTTTTATTTTACATCGATTTAACATACGCGCGCTTTTGCGCTTTACGCACGGCGGCTATGATGTAGCCGTGCCCGAAAGAAAGCAACGGGCGACTGAAAGGAGCAAAAACAGAATGAAGAAGCTTTTCGCGATACTCTGCGCGCTGGTATGCGCGCTGGCAGCGACGACCTCTGCGCTGGCGGCGGGCGGCACGGTGGCGACCGACGGCTCGACCTCCATGGAAAAGGTCATCGGCGCGCTGGGCGAAGCCTTTACGCTGCAGAATCCCGACATTTCCTTTACCTATAACCCCACGGGCTCGGGCACGGGCATTCAGGCGGCGCTGGCGGGGCAATGCGATATCGGCCTGTCCAGCCGCGCGCTCAAGGACGCCGAAAAGGAAAGCGGCCTTACGGAAACCGTGCTGGCCTACGACGGCATCGCGATCATCGTGCACCCGGATAACCCGGTTACGAGCCTGACGGTCGAGCAGATCGCCGACATCTACACCGGAAAGATTACCGATTGGAAGGACGTTGGCGGCGCCGAAGGCGCTATCGTGCTCATCGGCCGTGAAGCGGGCAGCGGCACGCGCGACGGCTTTGAAACCATCACCGGTACGAAGGACGCCTGCCTCTACCGGCAGGAGCTGACCGCAACCGGCGACGTGATCGCCACCGTCTCCCGGAACCCGAACGCCATCGGCTACGCTTCGCTGGCCTCCGTCAAAAAGATGGTGAAGGCGCTCGACGTGGACGGCGTAACGCCCAGTGAAGAAACCGTGAAGGACGGAAGCTATAAGATTCAGCGTCCCTTCGTGCTGGTCACCCGGACGGACAAGACGCTGAGCGAAGCGGCGCAGAAATTCTTCGACTACGCGCTGTCTGCGGAAGCGGCGGAAATCATCGCCATAGCGGGCGCCGTCGCGGCGAACTGATCCGAAGCGCAGGCCGGACGGCAAACCTCAGACGACCAAGCGGCGGGCGGCGGCGAAAAGCCCCGTCGCCGCCCTTTTCCTGACCAAGAGAGGAATTTTATGCAAAGAAAGCAAAGCAAAAAAGCCGTCGAAACGGTGGTTCACGGCGTTTTCCTGCTGCTGGGGCTGATTACGGTAGGATTTGTGCTGCTCATTTCCATTTATTTGATTATTTCCGGCATTCCGGCCATCCGCGAAATCGGGCTGATTCCCTTTGTGTTCGGGAAGCGGTGGGCGTCGACCGCAGCGGAGCCGGCCTACGGCATTTTGCCCTTTATCCTGACCAGTGTGTACGGCACGGCGGGCGCCATGGTGCTGGGCGTGCCGGTCGGGCTGCTCACGGCGATGTATACCGCCAAGCTCGCGCCGCCGCGGCTTCGCGGCCTTATCAAGGGCGCGGTAAGCATGCTGGCGGGCATTCCGTCCGTCGTATACGGTCTGGTGGGCATGCTGGTGCTGGTGCCGGGCATTCGCACGGCGTTTCATTTGCCGGACGGCGCAGGCCTGCTGGCGGCGATGATCGTGCTGGCGGTGATGATCCTGCCGTCGGTTATCAAGGTGGCGATTACGGCGCTGGAGGCCGTGCCACGGGAATACGAGGACGCGTCGCTGGCGCTTGGCGCAACGCCGGTGGAAACCTATTTCCGCGTTTCCCTGCCCGCGGCGAAAAGCGGCGTGGCGGCGGCGGTCGTGCTGGGCGTAGGGCGCGCGATCGGCGAGGCCATGGCGGTGATGATGGTGTCGGGCAATGTGCCCAACATGCCCTCGCTCTTTCGGAGCGTCCGCTTCCTGACCACCGCCGTGGCCAGCGAAATGTCCTATTCGAGCGGGCTGCAGCAGCAGGCGCTGTTCTCCATCGCGCTGGTATTGTTCCTGTTTATCATGCTCATTAACGCAACGCTGAATTTCCTGCTCAAGCGGGGGGAGGGCTGACGCATGCAAAGAAAGGAAGCGCTTTCTCCGCGCCGCCGGGGCTACATCGCCCTGATGAAAACGCTGCTGCATATCGCCGCGGCGCTTACCTGCGCGCTGGTTTTGTTTTTGATCGGCTATGTGCTCTGGCGCGGGCTGCCCGGGCTTTCATGGGAATTTCTTTCCACCGCCCCGAGCTACCTGAAAAACCGCATCGGCATCTGGCCCGATATCCTCAACACGCTCTATATCGTGCTGGCGACGGTGGTTATCGTAACGCCGCTGGGCGTAGGCGCGGCGATTTACCTGACGGAATACGCCAAAAGCCGGCGGCTGGTTTCCCTGATTGAATATGCGGCGGAAACGCTGTCGGGCATTCCGTCGATCATTTACGGGCTGGTCGGCATGCTGTTCTTCTGCCGGTTTCTGGGCTTTGGCACATCACTGCTGGCAGGCGCGTTGACGCTGGTGATGATGAATCTGCCTACCGTCATGCGCACCACGCAGGAAAGCCTGAAGACCGTGCCGCAAAGCTACCGCGAGGGCGCGTTCGGGCTGGGCGCGGGGCGCTGGCGCGTGATTCGCACGGTGGTGCTGCCCGGCTGTGTGGACGGCGTAATCACCGGCTGCATTCTGGCGGTGGGACGCGTGCTGGGCGAATCGGCCGCGCTGCTGTTCACAGCGGGCTTCGCCCACACGATCAGCCGCTTTCCCGCGGCGCTGAGCCGCGCCGGTTCGACGCTGACCGTCGCCCTGTACGTCTACGCCAAGGAGCAGGGCGAATTTGACGCGGCCTTTGCGATTGCGGCCATTCTGATGCTGCTGACGCTGCTTGTGAATGTAGCCGCCGCCGGAGCGGAACACTATTTCAGGAGGAAAAGAGAGCAATGAGCGATGTAATTGTCGCGGAGCAGCTGTGCCTGTGGTACGGAAAGCATCAGGCGCTGCGGGATGTGAACATCCGGATTCCCGAAAAAAGCATCACGGCGCTGATCGGGCCGTCCGGGTGCGGAAAATCCACGTTCCTCAAGACGCTCAACCGGATGAACGATCTGGTGCCGGATGTGCGGATTACGGGCAGCGTGCGCTATAACGGGCAGGATATCTTCGATTCCGCAACGGATGTAAACGAGCTGCGCAGGAGCATCGGCATGGTGTTCCAAAAGCCCAACCCCTTTCCCATGAGCGTGTATGACAATATCGCCTACGGCCCGCGCACGCACGGGATACGCGCCAGAGCGCGGCTGGACGATATCGTGGAGCAGTCGCTGCGCAGCGCGGCGATCTGGGATGAAGTAAAGGATCGGCTGAAAAAGAGCGCGCTGAGCCTCTCCGGCGGCCAGCAGCAGCGGCTTTGCATTGCCCGCGCGCTGGCGGTGGAGCCGCAGGCGCTGCTCATGGACGAGCCGACCAGCGCGCTCGACCCCATCTCCACCGCCAAGATCGAGGAGCTGACGCTGCGGCTAAAGGAACAATACACCATTGCGATCGTTACCCACAACATGCAGCAGGCGGTGCGCGTTTCGGACAATACGGCTTTTTTCCTGCTGGGCGAATTGGTGGAATGCGGCGAAACGGAGCAGATTTTCTCCCAGCCGCGGGATAAGCGGACGGAGGACTACATTACAGGGAGGTTTGGCTGATGGCACGAAGCAGATTGGACGAGCAGCTCACGCGCCTGAACCGCGAGCTGATCGAGATGGGCGCGCTGTGCGAGGCGGCGATCGCGCTGTCCTCCCGGGCGCTGACGGAGGATGCGTCGCTGGCGGCCAAGGTTGCGCCGCTGGATACGGAAATTGACCAGAAGGAGCACGCGATCGAGGGCATGTGCCTGCGCCTGCTTTTGCAGCAGCAGCCCGTGGCGAAGGATCTGCGGCTGGTTTCCGCCGCGCTCAAAATGATTACCGATATGGAGCGCATCGGCGATCAGGCGGAGGATATCGCCGAAATCATCCCCTTCCTGCGCGGCCGCCAGACGGAAAACAGCGCGCCCATGCGCGAAATGGCCGAAGCGGCCATGAAAATGGTTACGCAAAGCGTTGATGCTTTCGTAAAACGTGATATAATGCTAGCGGAGCGTGTCGTTTCGGACGACGACATTGTCGACGCGTATTTCGATCAGGTCAAGCGCCGCCTGATCGACGTCATCGCGCAAAGCCCGTCCGAGGGCGAATACGCGCTGGATCTGCTGATGATTGCCAAGTATTACGAGCGCATCGGCGACCACGCGGTCAACATTGCGCAATGGGTGATTTTTTCCGTTACCGGCGTACACAAGGAGGAAACGTCATGATTTTCTGCGTCGAGGATGACGCCAGTATTCGGGATATTGAGGTATACGCGCTGCGGTCCACCGGCTTTGAGGCGCGCGGCTTTGCCGACGGCGATTCCTTTCTGAACGCGCTGGCGCAGGAAACGCCCGAGCTGGTGGTGCTGGACGTGATGCTGCCGGGCATGGATGGGCTGGAGCTCCTGCGGCGCATGAAGGCGTCGCCCGCGCTGCGCGACATTCCCGTGGTCATGGCCACGGCGAAGGACGCGGAATATGATAAGATTCAGGGGCTGGATCAGGGCGCGGATTATTACCTGACCAAGCCCTTCGGCGTGATGGAGCTGGTTTCCTGCGTACGCGCGGTGCTGCGCCGCGCCCGTCCGCAGGCCAAGGATGACGCCGCGCTGCGCGCGGGCGATGTGGCGCTGCACCCGGACGAGCACACCGTAACGGTTCACGGCGCGCGCGTTCAACTGACCTATAAGGAATTTGAGCTGCTGCGGCTCTTCCTTGCGCATCCCGGCATGGTGTTCACGCGCGAAAAGCTGATGGAGATCATCTGGGGCATGGATTATCTGGGCGAAACGCGCACGGTGGACGTGCATATCCGCACGCTAAGGCAAAAGCTGGGCGAGCGGGGCGACTGCATTCAAACCGTGCGCGGGGTAGGCTATCGATGGGAGACGGACGCATGACCCGAAAAATTTTTCACGCCATTTTGCTCTCTGCCGCCGCGGCGCTGGCGCTGAGCATGGTCATTGTCATCGGCTGCCTGTACGAATACTTCGGCCGCGTACAGGAAACCCAAATGAAGGACGAGCTTTCGCTGGCCGCGGCGGGCGTAAGCGCGGGCGGGGAGGAATATCTTTCGCGCCTCGCGCCCTCCGACCATTACCGGCTGACATGGATTGCGCCCGACGGCACGGTGCGGCTGGATACGCGCGCGGGCGCGGAGGAAATGGATAACCACGCCGGCCGCGCCGAAATTCGCGAGGCGCTTGCGATGGGCGACGGCGAGAGTGTGCGCTATTCGGCGACGCTTCTGGAGAAAACCATGTATTGCGCCCGGCGGCTGGATGACGGCAGCGTTTTGCGCATCAGCGTCAGCCGCACCAGCGTCGGCATGCTGGCGCTGGGCATTTTGCAGCCGATCCTGTGGGTGATTCTCGCGGCGCTGGCGCTGGCGGCGCTTTTGGCAGGGCGGCTGTCGCGGCGCATCATCGAGCCGCTCAACCGGCTGGATCTGGAGCATCCGCTGGACAACGACGCCTACGAGGAGCTTGCGCCGCTTTTGCACCGTATCAACGCGCAGCGCGGGCAAATCGACGCGCAGCTGCGCGAGCTGGAACGGCGAACGAGCGAATTTCGCCAGATTACGGATAATATGCGCGAGGGCTTGGTGCTGCTGGACGGCGAGAGGCGGGTACTGAGCGTAAACGAAACGGCGCGCCGCCTGTTTCAGGCCGACGACGACTGCGTCGGGCAGGATTTCCTGACGCTGGATCGCAGCCCGGATATGAGCGCCGCCATTGCCGCCGCCATGCAGGAGGGACACGCCGTTCTGCGGGCCGTCCGCGGCGCGCGGCGGTATCAGTTCGACGTCAACCGCATTGATTCGGACGGAAAAGCGGCGGGCGCGGTGCTGCTGGCCGTGGACGTTACCGAGCAGGAGGAGGCCGAGCAGCGCCGCCGCGAATTCAGCGCCAATGTGTCCCATGAGCTCAAAACGCCGCTACAGGGCATTATCGGCAGCGCGGAGCTGATTGAGAACGGCCTGGTTCAGCCGGCGGATCTGCCGCGCTTTGCGGGGCACATCCGCGCCGAGGGGCAGCGGCTGGTCACGCTCATCGGCGATATCATTCGCCTTTCGCAATTGGACGAGAACGTCGACATGCCGCGCGAACGGGTGGATTTGCTCGCGCTGGCGCAGGAAACAGCGCGCGATCTTTCCGAAGCGGCAGAGAAAAAGCGCGTTACAATCAACGTTGCAGGCACGGAAACGACGATTTGGGGCGTTCGGCGGCTTTTGTATGAAATGCTCTATAACCTTTGCGACAATGCGATTCGTTATAATCGCGCGGACGGGCATGTGAACGTGCGCGTCGGCACGGAGGAGCGGCGTGCGGTCGTTAGGGTCGAGGACGACGGCGCAGGCATTGCGCCGGAGTATCAGCAGCGTGTCTTCGAGCGCTTTTACCGCGTGGATAAAAGCCATTCCAAGGCCTCCGGCGGCACGGGGCTTGGCCTGTCCATCGTAAAGCACGCCGTGCAGTATCACGGCGGCGCCGTCTCGCTGCACAGCGCGCCCGGCGAGGGCACCAGCGTGCGCGTAGAGCTGCCGGCGACGGAAAAGCCGGAAAACAACGCCGAAGCAGAAAGCGCGCGCGCAGGCAGCGCATGCTCGCAACCCAAATAAGCCTCTGACAGATGCCGCCGCGCAGACTGCCCATCCCCAAAACCGCAACCGTTTTGCTGCACGCAAACGGATGCGGTTTTCATTTTTTGATTGTCAGCGTAACGCCTCTGGCGTCCCGCTGACCCGGAGAAATCGCCGTGCGATTTTCCTAATCATTATTTTTTTGATTGTCAGCGTAACGCCTCCGGCGTCCCGCTGACCCGGAGAAATCGCCGTGCGATTTTCCTAATCATTATTTTTTTTTGATTGTCAGCGTAACGCCTCCGGCGTCCTGCTGACCCGGAGAAATCGCCGTGCGATTTTCCTAATCATTATTTTTTTTTGATTGTCAGCGTAACGCCTCCAGCGTCCCGCTGACCCGGAGAAATCGCCGTGCGATTTTCCGCACCAATATCCTATGGGAAGCGCGGCAAAGCGGCGTGGCAGGCGCGTCCTCCGCGTTACCGCTCGTCCTCGAGCGCCTCGGCGGCCTCCATCAGCTTCCTGAGCGCGGCGTCCATGCGCGCCAGATCCAGCCGAACGCCCAGATCGGCCTGCTCGGCCAAGCAATCGGCCGCGTCGTCGCGAACATCCTCCAAATCGGCCATGAGGTCGTTGATTCCCCGTGCAATTTCATTCAGATCCTTCTGATAAGCATACGTCGGCTTTTCCATGTCGGCCTCCTTACAGAATCAGCATACAATCGCCAAAGGAAAAGAAGCGGTATTCCTTTTCCACGGCCTCCCGATAAGCGTCCAGCGCCTCTTCCCGCCCCATCATGGCCGAAATCAGCATCAGCAGCGTGCTTTCGGGCAGGTGAAAATTGGTCAGCAGCACGTCCGTGGCCTTCAGCTTTACGCCGGGCGTAATGAAGATATTCGTCATGCCCATGCCGGGGTGCACCACGCCGTTCGCGTCCGCCACGGTCTCCAGCGTGCGAACGGACGTCGTGCCGATGCACACGATACGGCCGCCCGCCGCGCGCGCCGCGTTAATCTTATCGGCGGCCTCGGGCGTGACCTGATAGTATTCCGAATGCATGACATGCCGGCTCACGTCCTCCACCTTGACGGGGCGGAAGGTGCCAAGCCCGACGTGCAGCAGCACCGGCACAATCTCCACGCCCTTTTCACGGACGCGGCGCAGCACATCCTGCGTGAAATGCAGCCCGGCCGTTGGCGCGGCGGCGCTGCCCTCCTGCCGGGCGTAAACCGTCTGGTACTGCGACGGGTCGTCCAGCTTTTCGTGAATATAGGGCGGAAGCGGCATTTCGCCCAGCCTGTCCAGCAGCTCCTCGAACACGCCGTCGTACAGGAATTTGACCACGCGGCCGCCCGCGTCCGTCGTTTCCCCAATTTCTGCGCGCAGCAGCCCGCCGCCGAAGGATACGACCGCGCCCTGCCGCAGACGCCGCCCCGGGCGCACCAGCGTTTCCCATTGATCCTTATCGATGCGGCGCAGCAGCAGCACCTCCGCCGGCACGTGCGTATCCTCCTTTTCGCCCAGAAGGCGCGCGGGAATCACGCGCGTTTCATTGACGACCATCACGTCGCCCGGGCGAAGATATTCGGGCAAATCACGAAAAATTCTATCCTCCCGCACGCCCGTGTCGCGGTGAATGACCATCATTCGCGCCGCGTCGCGCGGCTGCGCCGGCGTCTGCGCAATCAGACGCTCGGGCAGGTCGTAATAAAAATCCGATGTTTTCATAGCGATGCTTCCTTTTGCATGGAATAAAAATGTTGCATGGAATAAAATGAAAAATCAATTCGCTCGAACGCTCGGCGCATTCCATTGATACGCCATGCGCGGGCCCACGCCGCGCAGGTGCACAACGCCGCAATAGGCAAAGCCATTCTTTTCAGCCAGCGCCTGCATGACGCGATTGTCCTTGTGCGTATCCATGCGCAGCGCGCGATAGCTCCGCTTGGCAGAGGCAAGGCATGCGGCAAAAACGCCGTGCGAAAGCCCGTCGGAGGCGATCCGATGAATCACGCCGTAGGGCTGATCGTCAATCCATGCGCCGTCGATGACGGCATAATCCGGATCGGGGCCGGGAATCAGCGCGAATACGCCGCGCACGGCGCCGGATTCCTCCACGGTAAAGAGCGTTCCTGCGGCAATATCCTCCGCCAGCGTTTCAGGATCGGGATAGACGGTGTTCCATTGGTTGGGGTTGCCATGCGCGCGCATGAACGCCTTCGCGGCGTCGTATACCCGCGCAAGCTCGGGCAAATCAGCCATGACGGCCGAACGAATCAAAAGCGGCATGCTGCTTCCTTTCCAAAATAAAGAATCAGAAAAGCGCGGTCTGCTCCGCCTCGGGCGGGTTGGCGGCGGGCGGTGCGGCAGGCGGCGTTTTGCCCAGATGCGCATACGCCAGCGGCGTGGCGACGCGGCCGCGCGGCGTGCGCATGATAAAGCCCAGCTGCATCAGGTAGGGCTCGTATACGTCCTCGATGGTTACGGAATCCTCGCCCGTGACGGCGGCCAGCGTGTCCAGCCCCACCGGCCCGCCGCCAAACTTATCCACCATCGCGGTGAGCACGGCGCGGTCCACGCGGTCAAGCCCCAGCACGTCCACATCCTGCATGCTCAGGCTCTCGCGCGCAAGCGCCGCCGTAATACGGCCGTCGCCGCGCACCTGCGCAAAATCCCGTACGCGCTTGAGCAGGCGGTTGGCGATACGCGGCGTGCCCCGGCTGCGGCGGGCAATTTCCAAAATGCCGTCGTCGTCATAGGCCATGCCCAAAATGCCCGCGGAACGCGCGACGATACGGCTCAGCTCCTCGGGCGAATACATTTCAAGCCGGAAGATAATGCCGAAGCGGTCGCGCAGCGGCGCGGAAAGCCGCCCGGCGCGCGTGGTCGCCCCGATGAGCGTAAACTTAGGCAGATCCAGCCGCATGGAGCGCGCCGTGGGTCCCTTGCCGATCATGATGTCCAGCGCGTAATCCTCCATCGCGGGATAGAGCACCTCCTCCACCGCGCGGGAGAGGCGATGAATCTCGTCGATAAAGAGCACGTCGCCTGCGTTGAGGTTGGTTAAAATGGAGGCCAGATCGCCCGGACGCTCGATCGCCGGGCCGGAGGTAACGCGGATGTTCTGCCCCATCTCCGCCGCCACAATGCAGGCCAGCGTCGTCTTGCCAAGCCCCGGCGGGCCGTAGAGCAGAATATGATCCAGCGCGTCGCGCCGCTTAAGCGCCGCGTTGATGTAAATGCTCAAGCTGCTTTTTACCTTGTCCTGCCCGATATATTCCCGTAAATGACGCGGCCGCAGGGAGGTCTCGATCTCCTCGTCCTCCTTGCGCAAGCCCGTCATGACCAAGCGGTCGTCCTCCATGCGGCACCGTCCTTTCAGCCCGTCGTGTTTTCGGTTCCCCTGCATAGCCGGTACGGTTCATCGCATCGGCCTTCTGAGTAAGGCGCGTTCTTCGGCAGGGGCCTGATCGCCCGCCAAATCGGCTTTGGAGGGAAGGGAAAGCCCTCCCGTGCGTCGCCCGCTAAAGCCGTTTCCGTCACAGCCCCGCCATGCCGCGAAGCGCAAGGCGCACCAGCTCGTTGGCGGAATCGCTCTGCCCGCGCACCTGCGCCAGCGCGCGGGAGGCCTCCACGGGCGTGTAGCCCAGCGCCTGCAGCGCGGCCAGCGCCTCGACGGCGGCGTCCTCCTGCACGGGGGAAAGAGGCGCACCGGAGGCGGGCACGGATTCAAATTCGCTCTCCGTCACCTTTTCCTTCAGCTCCAGCGCGATACGCTGCGCCGTTTTCTTGCCCACGCCGGGGGCGCGGGAAAGCGTCGCCGCGTCGCCGGTTACAATGGCAAGGGAAAGGTCGCGCAGCGGCATGGCGCTCAAAATCGCCAGCGCCAGCTTGGTGCCCACGCCGCTGACGGAAAGCAGCTTGAGGAACATGGCCTTTTCCTCCCGCGTGGCAAAGCCGAACAGCTCCATCGCGTCCTCCCGAACCGAAAGATAGGTGAACAGCTTCATTGTTTTGCCCACGGGCGGCGTTTCCTGCAGCGTGGTCATGCTGACGAAGAGCAGATAGCCCACGTCCTGCACGTCGAGCACCAGCTCGTTTTGCCCCTTATCGGCAACCGTGCCCTTCAAGTATGCGTACATGCCGTTTTCCTCCGCGCGTTATTTCATTAAAAAATGATCCTTCATCCGGCCGGCGGCCGCGTGTGTCAGCGCCGCCGCCACAGCGTCCGCCGCGTCGTCGGGGCGGATAATATCCGGCAGGTTCAGCAGCAGCTTTACCATCTGCTGAATCTGATGCTTGTCCGCCTTGCCGTAGCCCGTTACCGCCTGCTTGATCTGCATGGGGGTGTATTCGTAAAGGGGCTTGCCGTATTCCGAGCAGGCGCATAACGCGCAGCCGCGCGCCGCGCCGACGTTGAGCGCGGTGGTAACGTTCCTGGCGAAAAACAGCTCCTCAAACACGATTTCATCCGGCGAATAAGCGGCGCACAGGCAGCTTACATCCAGAAAAATCTTATGCAGGCGCTCGGGCATGGGCATATCGGGCGGCGTGATAATTGCCCCGCTTTTAACCAGCCGGTGCCGATGGCCGTCGGTATCCAGAACGCCGTAGCCCATCGTGGCCAGCCCCGGATCAATGCCTAAGATTCGCATGCGCCGCCTCCTGAAAAGGATGCGTTTATTATAGGACAAACATGCTGATTCTGTCAAATCGCCCGCGCATTGCGGCGAAAATGTGAACAAACGCGAAAACCGCCGAAAGGGACTGGCGCGAAGCGGCGGGATGTGCTATACTGAATGAAAATTTTGAATTCGGAGGATGTTTCAATGGCAAAGCGGCATCAGCAGCGGACGCATATTTCCGTTCGCAAAAAAAGAGAGGAAGAGGCCAAGCGGTCCAAGCGTCGCGCATTTTGGGCAAAGCACCGCAAAACGATTCTCATCGCGGCGGTTATTCTGGCAGTGGTCATCGCGGGAGCATGGACGGCCATCGATTATTTCGATACGCCGGGCGGCTCCATGCGCTATTTCGCCGGGAAGCTGGTTGATAAGCAGCCCGACCAGATCATTCAGAATCTGGGCACCACCAAATCGCCGCGCTATTACTGCTACGGCACCATGCAAAGCCCGGAGGGCTACACGCTGGATCCAGACAGCTACGCCGCCAACAGCGTCAAGGGCGAGGAGCAGAACTTTTTCTTCAACGCCGACGATGAAAACGCGCTGATTCAAGAGGTCTACGTAACCGGCATCGACGGCAAAACAAGCCTGCAGATGGTCGAGGACGTCGCCGGAAACACCATGCTGGCCAAGGAGATCGTCGCCCGCGACAGCGCGGAAATTGCCGGGCACACGGTGAATTTCCTTTGCTACTGCATGGAATCCAGCACGAAGGACGGCTGGCTTACCACGCTGGTGATGTATGAGGATTCGATCCGGGACGGCTGCGTGCTGGTCAGCTGCACCAGCGGCAAGCTGCCCAAGGATCAATTGCCCACGGCGGAGCAAATGCTCACCGCGGCCCAGCCGATGCTCGCCTGCCTGACGGTCAACAAATAATTTCCGCATTATACGCAAGGAGAAGACAACCTTCATGCACGCATTTTTCAGCGAAAAGCACCGCCTGACCGACCGCATGGTGCTGCGTCTTGCATGGCCCTGCATCATGGAAAATCTGACGGTCATCATGATTTCCCTGATCGACGCGGCCATGATCGGCCAGCTGGGCCCGGCGGCGACGGCGGCCGTGGGCGTAAATTCGTCGCCCTCGTGGCTGATTAACGGCACGGTGCAGGCGCTGGGCGTAGGCGGCACGGCGCTGGTGGCGCGCATGATCGGTGCGAACGACCGGGACGGCGCGGCGCAGGTCGGCGGGCAGGTGTTCAAGATGGCGCTGCTCCTTGGCGCGTTCATGACGGGGCTGATGCTGCTGGCCGCGCCCGCCGTGCCCGTCATCATGAACGCGGACAAGGCGATTTACCCCGAGGCGATTACCTACATGCGCTTTCTGGCGCTGGGCTTCGTGCCGCATTTTCTGGGCGTGGCCATGGGCGCGCTGATGCGCGGCGCGGGCGATACCCGCACGCCCATGATCGCCGGGCTGATGAGCAACGCGCTGGATGTGATTCTCAATTTCCTGATGATTTATGAAACCCGTACGATCAGCCTGTTCGGCTTCTCCTTCACGATGTGGGGCGCGGGGCTGGGTGTGGCGGGCGCGGCGGCTGCCAGCGCCATCGCGATGGGCACGGCGGGCATGTACCTGCTCCTCCGGCTCTACCGCAAAAGCGATGTGCTGCCCGTCGCGTGGCGAATGAAATGGAACGGCGGCGTCGCCAAGCGCGTTTTACATATCGCCTATCCCGCGGCGCTGGAGCGCGCGGCCATTAATCTGGGGCAGATGATGTTTGCGCGCATGGCCTCCGGTCTTGGCGTGGCGGTTTTTGCCGCGCATAATCAGGCCATTCAGGTTGAAAGCATCGGCTACATGCCTGCCTACGGCTTTTCCGCCGCGGCGACCACGCTGGTTGGCCAGCGACTGGGCGCGGGTAAAACGGAGGAGGCCAAGGAGGGCGGCAGCCGCGCGATGGGGCTGTGCCTTGCGCTGCTGTGCGTAACGGGCGCGCTGATGTTCATCTTTGCCCCGTTCCTTATTTCCCTGCTCACGCCCGACGAGGAGGTGCGCCGAATCGGCGCGACGCTCATTCGCATCTGCGCCTTTGAGCAGCCCTTCAACGCCGTATCCATCGTGGCCTCGGGCGCGCTGCGCGGCGCGGGCGATACCAAGGTGCCCTTCATTTACGGGCTGATTACCATCTGGGGCGTGCGCATCCTGTTTTCCTACATTCTGGGCACGCTGCTGGGGCTGGGCATCGTGGGCTTCTGGTGGGCGATGGTCGCCGATCTGGGCGTGCGCGCGCTGCTGCTCTGCCTGCGCTTCCGCAAGGGCGCATGGGTGAATGTGCGCGTTTGACGCGCTTCGCGCCAAGCGAACGGCTTCGCCCGGCATGGCGAGGCTTGCAAAATGGTTTTGCCGCGCGAGGGACGCGCAAAGCCTTCCCGCCCGGTAGAGCCGGGCGATACGAATGAAAGCGAAGGGCAGGCCGCCCTTCGTTCAGCGGGGCAAAAGGCTTCGTGAAAGCGCCGGGAATGAAGGGACTGTGGAAAAACGGAATAAAGTATTTGCGGGGGAACCGTTCTTTGCAAGAGCCAAAGAACGGTTCCCCCGCACCCCTTCCAAGAAAGCTATATGCGTTGGGCAAAAGCAGTCGGTCTGCCTGCTTCTTCGCCAGCCAAAAGAAACATGCTTCTTTCCGTGATGCCAGCCTTCTCATGGCTGAAGATGTGTTTTTCACAGCCCCCTTCTTTTTTCATCCGCACATCCGGCATGCTTCGCCTGTTCTGATTGGCATTGCATCCCGCTCCATGGTTCGCCGCCTTGGGGACAAACGAACGGGAGGGGGCGCCTTGACTGAGGCAAGGTATTCCCCTCCCGCTTTCCTGCTTCGCGCACGGCGTTACGGCGTTTTCCCTCGCCGCGCGTTATTTTTTATACGCGCCGCAGCCCTTGCAGTAGTCGGTTTCGTTGCTGTTGAGCGTGCCGCATTCGGCGCATCTCCAGCCCGTTGTGACATGGTTGACAGGCGGGGTACTGTGGGAAAGGTAATTAGGTTTACTGTTTACCGTACGACTGGACTTACCGTTTTGTCTGGGGCTGTCGCCATCGTCTTGCAAAAGCCGGACAAGCTGCTCGGTCGCCGCGCTGGTGCGCTCAGAATTTTCAATCAGCTCGCCAAAGCCGTACATGAAAAAGCCGCCGATCCACGAGCCCAACGCGCCCAGCGCCAGCACCAGCAGGCCGACGAGGAACGTGCTGCCGCCGAAGCTGTAGCCGTAACCGGAGCTGTAGCCGTAATAAGAAGAGCTGCGGCTGAGACTGGAACCCGCCGCCCAGATGGTGATGGCGGCGATCAGGGACGCGATCATCCCCAAAACGCAGACGACGACAGCCAGCTTCTTGATTTTCCCTCCGATGTTGTTATACATACCGTTTCTCCCCCTCTTTTGTGGCATCGATATCCCCTTGGGCAAAGCGCCCGCAGCTTCCGCCGGCCCGGCCAGCCCCGCGGCGCTTCCGCCCTTTCTATATTCCATACATTAACACAGCTTCCTTGTTTTTTCAATACAAAAGCCGCATTTTTTCGCCCGGCGCGTTGCCTTTACACGCAAGAAAAACTATGCTATAATTTATGCACTACCAACAAACGGAAGGAAATGACGCGCTATGGAAACGCAGGGCACGGAGAAACGGAAGGTTGTATTTTCGGGCATTCAGCCCTCGGGCAATATTACGCTGGGCAATTATATGGGCGCGCTTCGGAATTTTTCAAATTTCCCGGACGCGGACTGCCTTTACTGCATGGCCGATCTGCACACGCTGACCGTGCGGCAGGATCCGGCGCAGCTGCGCCGGCGCACGGCCTCGCTGGCGGCGATTTACGTAGCCTGCGGCCTTGACCCGGACAAGAACATCATCTATTGCCAAAGCCATGTTCCGGCGCACGCGGAGCTGGCGTGGATTTTGAATTGCTTCACCTACATGGGCGAATTGTCCCGCATGACGCAATTCAAGGATAAATCCCAAAAGCACGCGGATAATATCAACGCCGGGCTGTTTACCTACCCCGTGCTGATGGCGTCGGATATTCTGCTTTACCAGACGGATATCGTGCCCGTGGGCGTGGATCAGAAGCAGCATGTGGAAATCTGCCGCGATATCGCGCAGCGCTTCAACAGCATCTACGGCGACGTGTTCACCCTGCCGGAGCCTGTCATCGCCAAGAGCACGGCCAAGATTATGAGCCTTGCCGAGCCGACCCGGAAGATGAGCAAGTCCGACCCGGAGGATACCTACGTCGCGCTGCTGGACAAGCCGGAGGATATCCGCCGCAAGCTCAAGCGCGCCGTAACGGACAGCGACGGCGAAATTCGCTTCGACCCGGAGACCAAGCCGGGCGTATCCAACCTGCTTTCCATCCTTTCGGCGCTCAAAAACCAAACGCCCGAGGAAACCGCGCAGAGCATGCAGGGCATGGGCTACGGCGCGCTCAAGGAGGCCGTGGCCGAGGCGATCATCGCCGAGTTTACGCCCATTCAGGCGCGATACAATGAAATTCTCGCCGACAAGGAGGGGCTGAACGCCATGCTTCGCCGCAACGCGGAGCGCGCGCAGTATCTGGCGGCCAAAACGCTTCGTAAGGTCTACAAGAAGGTCGGCCTGTATCAATTCTAAAGCTCGAAGGGGAACTGTCCGGGAAGGGGCGGTTTCCCTCTTTTGAAAGGCGTGAATGGAAATGGCGGAATTTGATTGGCCGCTCGACAAGCCGCGCGCGGTTGTGCAGCTGGTTCACGGCATGGCGGAACATATGGGGCGCTACGACCGTCTGGCGCGCGCGCTGAATGCGGCGGGATACGCCGCAGCGGGGCGCGACCATCGCGGGCATGGGGCGGACGCGCAGCGGCCGGGCTATTTTGCCGATCAGGCGGGCTGGGACTGTCTGGTGGAGGACGCGCACGCGCTCACCCTGCGTCTCAAGGCGCGCTATCCCGGCGTGCCGTTCATCCTGCTCGGGCATTCGATGGGCAGCTTTGTATGCCGGGAATACGCGCTGCGCTACGGCGCGGAGCTGGACGGGCTGGTGCTGTGCGGCACGGGCGCGTATGGCCGCGGGCTGTGCGCCGCCGGAAGGGCGCTGGCGGCATGCGCGCCGCGTAAGCGCCCGGCGAAGCTGGTGGATAAAATCGCCTTTTCGGCGAACAACAAGCCCTTTGCCCCCGCGCGCACGCCCTTTGACTGGCTCAGCCGGGACGAGGCGGAGGTAGACCGCTATATCGCCGATCCGCTGTGCGGCTTTGTGTTCACAGGCGAAGCGTTCTTCGATTTTTTCGGCGGGCTGGCGCGGCTGACGAAAGCGTCGCGGCTTTCCGCGCTGCCATCGGCGCTGCCGGTGTATTTCATCGCCGGGGAATGCGACCCCGTCGGGCAGATGGGCGCGGGCGTGCAAAAAACCGCGGCGCAGTTTCGCGCGGCGGGCGTGCGCGATGTGGAAATGCGGCTGTATCCCGGCGCGCGGCATGAACTATTCAATGAAACCAACCGCGACGAGGTAACGCGGGAACTGATCGACTGGCTGAATCGGCATACGGCGGCCGAGGCGTAAAGAGGTGCTTTGAAATGATGGAAAAAACCTATCCCGGCGATATTACGCGAGTGCACGGCATTCGGGTCGGGCACGCGCAGAACGCGTCCGCGCGAACGGGCGTAACGGTGGTGCTTTGCCGCAAGGAGGGCGCGACGGGCGGCGTATCGGTTCGCGGCGCGGCCCCCGGCACGCGGGAGACCGACCTGCTGCGGCCCGGCAATCTGGTAGAAAACGTGAACGCCGTGGTGCTTTCAGGCGGAAGCGCCTATGGGCTGGACGCGGCGGGCGGCGTGATGCGGTATCTGGAGCAGATGGCCTGCGGCATGGACATGGGCGTGGCGCGCGTGCCGATTGTGCCTGCCGCCGTGCTGTTTGACCTGAGCGTGGGCGATTCGCATATTCGCCCCGACGCGGCGATGGGGCGCACGGCCTGCATGAACGCCGCCAAGGGCATGGCGCAGGGGCGCGTCGGCGCAGGCACGGGCGCTACGGTGGGCAAGCTGATTACGGCCGCGCTGCCGCAGGAGAGCGGCGTGGGCTCCGCCTCGATCACGCTGCCCGAGGGCGTAACGGTGGGCGCAGTCGTAGCGGTCAACGCCTGCGGCGACGTATATCACCCCGAGACCGGCGCGGTCATCGGCTGCGCGCATATGTCCGACGGCACGCCCGTGCTGGCCGAGGGGCTGCTCTACGGTCATGCGCCCGCGCCGCAGCAGATGCGTATTCCCGCGCCGGGCAGCAACACCACCATCGGCGTTGTGGCGGTGGACTGCAAGCTGACCAAGGAGCAGGCCAACCGGCTGGCGGATGTGAGCCACGACGGGCTTGCGCGCACCATTCGCCCCGTGCATACGCAGATGGACGGCGACACGATGTTCGCGCTGGGAACGGGGCGTGTGGATGCGGATGTCAATTTTGTCAAGCTCTGCGCCGCGGCGGCGGAGGTTACAGCGCGCGCCATTGCCAACGCGCTGCTCTTTTCGCGGCCATGATCGTGGGCGTCGGGCTGGATGTGTGCGACATTGCGCGCATGGAAGCGCTGCTGGCGGACGGCCGGTTTCTGGGGCGCTTTTTCGCGCCGGAGGAACAGGAATATATCGAAAACAAGGGCAAGGGCGCTGCGCGTACGATGGCGGGCATTTTCGCCGCCAAGGAGGCGCTGGTCAAGGCGCTGGGCACGGGCTTTACATCGGCCGAGCTTGCGGATATCTGCGTGCTGCATGACAAATTCGGCGCGCCCTATTACGACCTGCGCGGCGCAATCGCCCTGCACGCGGCGCAGCGAAGCGTCACCGCGCTGCATCTGTCCATTACGCACGACGGCGGCGTCGCCGCGGCGGTCGCCATCGCGGAAAGGGTGATTTGATGCGGCTGAACGATTTGGATACGCTGCCCCTGCTCACGCCCGCCGATATGCGGCGAACCGAGGAGCGAGCCTTCGCCCTCGGCGTTCCGGCGGCGGTTCTGATGGAGCACGCGGCCATGGCGGTCGTCGACGTGCTGCAGCGCCTTCTGGCGGGCGAATGCCGCGGAAAACGCGTATTGTTTCTGTGCGGCACGGGCAATAACGGCGGCGACGGCGTCGCGGCGGCGCGGCTGTTTTGCCAGCGCGGCGGCGAAGCGGAAATCTGGCTCTCAGGCGAACCCCAAACGGCGCTGGCGCAGGCGCAGCTGCATTGGGCGCAGGCGGCGGGTATTTGCGTGCGCGATATCCGCGCGCTGCCGGAGCAGGAGCGCCCCGTTACGCCGGGCGGCCGAGCAAAAGCGCGCTTTGACGCATATGTCGACGCGCTGCTGGGCACGGGGCTTCGCGGCGAGCCCGACGCGCTGACAACGCGGCTGATCAACGTGCCGCAGCATGATTTTTCCTCCGTGCGGCGCCCCGTGATTGCGGTGGATATTCCCAGCGGGATCGACGGACGAACGGGCGCGTGCACGCCCGGCGCATCCATGCGGGCCGACGTGACGGTGACCTTTCACGCGCCCAAGCCCGGCCTGTACCTGACGCGCGACCGTGAGGCCGTAGGCGAAATCGTTTTGGCGGATATCGGCCTGTGGGACATCGGCGGGGACGAGCTGCGCCTGGACGCGCCGGAGCTTCCCTGTCATGTGCTGCTGCCCGGCGTGGTTCGCCGGGCGGGGCGGCGGGCGCTTTCGGCGCACAAGGGCGATTGCGGCCGCGTTTTGATCTATGCCGGCAGCATGGGCATGGCGGGCGCGGCGGCCATGTGCGCGCGGGCCGCCATTGCCGCGGGCGCGGGGCTGACGACCGTCGCCTGCCCGAAGGAGCTTATCCCCATCCTGCAGTCGCTGGTTCCCGCCGCCATGTGCATGGACATTGCCGACGCGGCGCGCAGCCGTCCGGCGTATGATGTGCTGGCGCTCGGCCCCGGCCTCGGTCAGGAAGCGGCGGCGTGGGAAAACATTCTGGCGCTCTACGACGCGGACAAGCCCTCCGTTTGGGACGCGGACGCGCTGAACCTGTTGGCGCAGCGGCCCTTCCGGCTGGGAGAACGCGCGGTAATGACCCCGCATCCCGGGGAAGCGGCGCGCCTTTTGGGCATTCCCGCCACGCAGATTGCGCAGGATCGCTTTGCCGCCGCGCAGGCGCTGCGGGAAAGGTTTGGCTGCGCCGCGCTGCTCAAGGGCGACGTGAGCGTTCTGGCCGCGGCGGGCGAGCCGATGTTTTCCCTCAGCGCCAACGGCACGCCCGCGCTGGCCAAGGGCGGCAGCGGCGATGTGCTGTGCGGCATGCTGGCCGCGCTGTGCGCGCGAATGGACGTGCGCGACGCGGCGGAGACCGCATGCGTATGGCACGGTCTGGCCGCACAGGCGGGCGAGGCGCGCTTCGGCCGAATCGAGCTGACCGCCGGCCAGCTCATCGATTCCCTTTACGCCGCGCGAGAAGCGGCGGAGAAGGCAAGCTGAACCGCCGGGAAAGCACTCCGGACGCTCCTGCGTTTTGGCACGCTCCACGCAGCCTAAAGCGCTTCACGCCGCAGGGCAAAGCTGCGGAAGCGGTTTTCCCGTGCAAGGAAATTATCACTATTGTACTGCGAAAAACCGTTAAATTTTCCTTGATTCTGCTTCATTTTGGACGGTTTGATTGCAGAAAAAAAGTTGCCGGAAGGTTGCTAAAACAAACTTTCCAAAGCGTAAAAAGTCAGGAAAATCCTTGCATTTCCTGACTTCTTGCATTTTGACACAATCCTTGGCTTGCAAAGGCTCCCCAAAGCCTGCCGGCAGATCTGAGCCGCTTTCCCGCCTTTTTGAAACGCCTCGGGTGCGCTCATCCTCATGAAATGTTGGCGCGGCTTGGCCTTTCGCGCTTCCCATTACGGTATCAATTCAAATCGCGCCCATTTCAAGCGAAACAGGCGCGATTTGAATATATTCCTTTGGGAAGCGGGCGCGTCAGGCCGCCCTTCCGTTTGGAAGAGCAGCGCGGCTCGCGCGTGCGCTTCCCGCCGACTGCAATTATTTCTCGGCCAGCAGGCTGACAAGCTTGTTGCTGCGCTCAATGAAGGCCTTGAGATCCTCCGATTCGAGGGGACGGGAGGACATGCGGGACAGATCGAAGAGCTGCTGGCAAAGCAGCTTGGCGGTGTCGCCGTCCTCCATGGCCGCCAGTTCGCGAACGGTGGGGCACAGGCGGTTGAGCACCAGCGTATATTTGCTGGGGAAGCCGAAATCCTGCCCATACATCGCGCTCATTTCCTTGTAGCGGCGAACCTGCTCGTCCTCCACCAGCATCAGGGGCAGCGCGCGGTCGCTCAGCGCCTCCAGCTTCACCGTCAGTTCCTGATTGTTCAGCGCGTCGCGGAAAAGCTTTTCCATGGCGGGCTGGTCGATATCCTTGCCCTCCTCGCTTTCCTCGGTCAGGCCGGAAACGTCGGCGTCCACGCGCACGAACTGCAGCCCCTCGTTGCCGCCGCCAAACTCCATAAAGCTCATGAAATTCATATCGATCAGCGTGTCCATGACCGCCACGTCGATACCGCGCTGGGTATAGAGCGCGACAGCCGCCGCCTGACGGTTCGGCTCGGTGGTATAATAGACCTTCTTTTCCGTTTTTCCCTCGTTGCGCGCCTTGTATTCATCCAGCGTCAGGTATTCGCCCGCCGTGGTTTTCAGCAGCAGGCTGCCCTTGACCAGATCATAGAATTTCGCGTCCCGTACGCAGCCGTATTTTACGAAGGGATTGATATCGTCCCAATAGGTTTCGTACTGCTTGCGCTCGGTGTTGAACAGGCCGTTGAGCCGGTCGGCCACCTTGCGGGTAATGTAGGCGGACAGCTTCTTCACATAGCCGTCGTTTTGCAGGAAGGAACGGGAAACGTTCAGCGGCAGGTCGGGGCAATCGATCACGCCCTTGAGCAGCATCAGGAATTCGGGAATCACCTCCTTGATGTTATCCGCCACAAAGACCTGACGGTTGAACAGCTTGATCTCGCCCTCCTGACCGCCAAAGTCGCGCTTGATGCGCGGGAAATAAAGGATGCCCTTGAGGTTGAAGGGATAATCCACGTTCAGGTGCACCCAGAAAAGCGGATCCTCGAAGGTATGGAACAGCTTGCGGTAGGTTTCCTTATATTCCTCCTCGGTGCAGTCCTTGGGGCTCTTGAGCCAAAGCGGGTGCGTGTCGTTGATCGGCTTCTGCGCCTCCGCCGCTTCCTCCTCATCGGTGCCGTGGACATGGGGCTCGGCGCTTTCATCGGCAGGCTCGGCCTTTTCTTCCTTTTCCTCCGGCTTGCTCAGATCCTCCAAATAGATCGGCACGCTCATATAGCCGCAGTAACGATCCAGTACCTCGCGCACGCGGAAGGCGTCCAGAAATTCCTTTTCAGCGTCCATGATATGCAGCGTGATGGTCGTGCCGCGCGCCGTCCGCCCGCCGTCACGCATGGTATAGGCCATGCCGTCCGCGCTTTCCCAGAGCACGGGCGTCGCGCCGTCCTGATAGGACAGCGTGTCGATCGTCACCTTATCCGCCGCCATAAACGCCGAATAAAAGCCCAGACCGAAATGGCCGATGATGCCGCCCTTATCGTCGCCGGTGTAATTCTTGAGGAATTCCTCCGCGCTGGAGAAGGCGACCTGATTGATGTATTTGTCCACCTCCTCGGCCGTCATGCCCACGCCGTTGTCGGTGAAGCGCAATTCGCCCGCGTCCTTGTCCACGGTGACGGTCACGCGCAGCTCGTCTTCCGCGTCGCCCTTGAGCATCCGGTACTTGGTCACGGCGTCGCAGCCGTTGGATACCATTTCACGAATGAAAATGTCCTTATCGGAATACAGCCAGCGCTTGATGACCGGCATGATGTTTTGCGCATGAATTGAAATATTGCCCTGCGTTTCCATTTTTATTGCCTCCATTGCTTTGTTCGGAGCCGCGTGCGTACGCGCCCGCCCCGACGCTGTTGCCAACCGTGTCCGAACGGCTGTCTGATTGTATTATAGCACGCGGAAAGCCAAAATGCAACAAAAAATTAGCACTCATTAAAAGAAAGTGCTAACAACAAAGGCGACTAACCATCCACCCGCCGCGCCTGTTTGTCCAAATACTCTCACTGCCGCTCGACGCCCCGGCCGCAAGGGGCAGGCTTATAGGAAAATGCCGTTCCAAACGCAAGGCCGGTTTAACGCCCTTGCATTTGCAGACGCACGACGCGCTTTCCTATTCTTTTTTCGCGTCCTCCGCCACGTCGCACACCCGCAGCACGCCGTCCTGCACGCAAAAGCGAATATCCAGCCCGGCATAAGGCATGCCGTAAACGCGCGTATCGTCGGCCTGATAGGCGGGACGCGGATCCTGACGCAGCGCCTCCAGCAGCGCGGCGCGACGATCCTCCGGCACGCGCGCCAGCAGCGCCGCCGGGAAATCGACAGGCACCGCGTCCGATACGTGCGCGTCCGCGAAGCCGCCCACCGCCTCGGGGCGGCAATCGGCATACGGAAGGTAGGGCTTCACGTCATAAACCGGCGTGCCGTCCATCATATCCGCGCCGGAAACCAAAAGCGCGCGCCCCGACGCGCCCAGATCGACGATCCTTTCCAGCCGAACGCAGCTCAGGCCCAGGGCATTGGGGCGAAAGGGCGAACGCGTGGCGAACACGCCCATTCGCGTATTGCCGCCCAGCTTCGGCGGCCGCACCGTAGGCGACCATGCGTCGCGCCGCGCCTGATGAAAGCCCCAGATCAACCAGATATGACTGAACGCCTCCAGCCCGCGCAGCGCCTCGGGCACGCGAAACGCCTTTTCAAATACGATCAACGACCGCAGGCTCTCGGCCAACCCGCTCTGCCGCGGAAGGCCGAATTTGGTGGGAAAATCATTCCGCACGCGCGCGATAACGCGCAGGGGCTTGTCCATGTCCGTCATGCGCGCTCCTTGGCCGTTGAGCGCTCGGACAGATAAGCAAGCGCCCGCCGATACCCCTCAAAACCAAGGCCAATGAAGCGCGTCTCGCAGGCCATGCCGGCATAGCTGACCCGGCGGAAATCCTCCCGCGCCTCAACGTTCGTCAGGTGCACCTCCACGCAGGGCAGCGCCACAGCCTTGAGCGCGTCCAGAATGGCCACGGAGGTGTGCGTATACGCCGCCGGGTTGATGACAATGCCGTCAAAGCGGCCCAGCGCCGCCTGAATGCAATCGACAATCGCGCCCTCATGGTTGCTCTGAAAAAGCTCGGCGTGAAGCTGCAGCTCCGCCGCGCAGCAAAGAATGTACGCCTCCAGGTCGGCGTAGGTTTTTTCGCCGTAGAGCGCCCTTTCCCGAACGCCCAGCAGGTTCAGGTTCGGGCCGTTGATCACCAGCACGTTTTTCATGGCTTTTCCTCCTGCAGCGCACGGCACAGCGCCGCGTACGCTTCGTCAATCCTGCTCTCGGGCAGCGGCCGATGCAAAAACAGCTCCGCCGCGCGGCAGCCCTGCGCCGCCAGCATCCAGCCCCCGCCGATATGCGGAAGGCCGAGCGCCGCCGCCTGCAGCGTCAGCTGCGTATCTGCCGGGCGATAAATCACGTCGACCACGCCGCAAAGTCTGGGGAAAGCCGCAAGGTCGACGGGCCGCTCGTCGCCGTGCGGCCACATGCCCACCGGCGTTGTGTTGACGACGCATTCAATTTCCCCGCGCATCGCCTGCAGCGCCGCATAATCGACAGGCCCCCTGCGCGAAACGACGTGAACCGCCCGCGCGCCCTGCCGGCGGCACACGGCCTGCGCCGTAAGCGACGTGCCGCCGCTGCCCAGCACGGCGACGTTTTTCCCGCGCAGCGATATGCCGCCCTTGGCCAGCATGTATTCAAAGCCAAACAAATCGGTGTTTTCGGCAACCAGCGCGCCGTTTCGGAAATAAAGCGTATTCGCGCTGCCGACCGCCCGCGCCGTCGGCGCAATTTCGTCGCAAAGCGCCAGCACGTCCCGCTTGTAGGGAATGGTCACGTTCAGCCCAAGAAACTGCCGGGAGGACAAAAGACGCGTCATTTCCTGCGGCGACACGTCCAGCAGCCGGTAATCATACGCGCCGAAGCACCGGTGGATCACGGGCGACAGGCTGTGCTTTAGCGGTCGCCCGATCAGGCCGAAGGCGATCATGCCCCGCCCTTTTCCCGCAGCTTGCCCTGGTAGGCGCGGCTCTGCGAAAGCAGCGTGCGGTAAAGCGCCGCCACATACGGCGCCATATCCGCGCCCGCGCGCTCGGTCAGCCGCGCAATGATACGCTCCTCGCGTTTTTCGTCCAGCGTGCGCATTGCATGCTCCCGCTTATAATCGGCCACCTGTGCGACAAGCGCCATTCGCTGTGTAAACGTGTCCGTGATGATATCGTCCAGCGCGTCAAGGCGCGCGCGAAGCTCGCTCAGCTCCATGGTTTATTCCTCCTCCAGCATCAGATCGACCAGCGCCAGCGCGGCGACAGCCTCCACCACCGGCACGGCACGCACAACGACGCACGGATCGTGCCGCCCGGAAAGCGCGAGCGTTTCCTCGCGCAGGGTTTTCAGGTTCACGCTGCGCTGCGGCAGGGCGATGGAGGGCGTGGGCTTGAACCCCACGCGCAGCACCACGGGGCAGCCCGTGCTCACGCCGCCCAGCACGCCGCCGTGACGGTTGGAAAGCGGGGCGGGCGCGCCGCCTGACAGCCCGAACGCGTCGTTGTTTTCATGCCCGCGCATCGCGCAGGCGGCAAAGCCGCTGCCGAATTCAACGCCGCGCACTGCCGGAATGGCGAACATCGCGGCGGCCAAGCGCCCCTCCAGCCCGGCGAACAGCGGCCCGCCCAGCCCGCCGGGCAAGCCCGTAATCAGGCAGCGCACCGCGCCGCCGACGCTGTCGCCCGCCGCACGAACGGCGGCCAGCAGCGCGCGCATCCGTTCGCCCTGCGCGGCGCTGAGCGTGGGAAACGCGCCGTCCGGATAAAGCGGCAGCGACGGATGCAGAAAATCCGGAGCATCGTCCTTAATATCGCCGATTTGCGCAATGTGCGCCGCCACGCTCACGCCCCTTTGCCGCAGATACTGCAGGCAAAACGCGCCCGCCACGCACAGGGCGACCGTCATGCGCCCGGAAAACTGGCCGCCGCCCCGCCCGTCCCACGCGTCGCCGTATTTGAGCCGCGCGGCAAAATCCGCATGTCCCGGACGCGGCACGTCGCGCAGGCGGTCATAGTCGCCGCTGCGCGCGTCGCGATTGGGAATCAGCGCAAGGATGGTCTCGCCGCAGGTAACGCCCTGCCGCAGCCCGGCGTAAAAAAACGGCCTGTCCGCCTCCCGCCGCGCAGTGACCCATTCGCTGCTCCCCGGCGCACGGCGGCGCAGCAGCGCCTCCATTGCGTCAAAATCCGCCATCAGCCCCGCCGGAAAGCCCTCCAGCGCCATGCCCACGGCGGGCGCGTGGCTCGCGCCGAAGACCGTCAGCCGCAGCCGTTCCCCGAATGGCTTACAATACACGCACGCGTCCTCCCAGCCTTGCAAAATCCTCAAAAAATGCAGGGTATGATTTCTCGACCGCTTCCGCGCCCGTAACGACCGTCTCGCCCGCGCAGACCGTCGCTGCGACGGCGGCGCTCATCACCACGCGGTGATCGCCCGCGCCGTCCACCGTGCCGCCCCGCAGCGCGCAGCCGCGGATCGCCAGTCCGTCCGGCGTTTCCGCCGCCTCGCCGCCCAGCGCGCGAATCGCCGCGGCGACCGTCGCCAGCCGGTCGGATTCCTTGCCGCGCAGCCGCGCCCCGCCGGTGATGGTGAATTCCCCTTGCCGCGCAGCCGCGCACAGCGCCAGCGCGGGCGCAAGATCGGGCGTTTGCGATACGTCGACCTCCCGCGCGCTCAGCATTGAAACGACGGCGCGATCCCCCTGCGCAGAGTCCTCCTTCAGCCCGCGAACGGCGACGGCGCTTCCCAGCGCGTTCGCCGCCAGCCAAAACGCCGCCGCGCTCCAATCCCCCTCGTTCGCCAGCGCGCAGGGCCGATACCGCTGCCCGCCCGGCACGCGAAAGCCCGCGGGCGTTTCGACAGCGCAAACGCCGCAGGCGCGCAGCACGCGCAGCGTCATGTCCACGTACGGCCGCGACTGAAGCGGCGAGGTGAAAAGCAGCGCGCTGTCCGAAGGCAGCAGCGGCAACGCAAACAGCAGCCCGCTGAAAAACTGGCTGCTCACATCGCCGGGTAAGGAAAACACGCCCGCGCGCAGCCCGCCGTGCACACGCATCGGCCAGCTGGCCTCAATCGTCGCGCCGTTTCGGGCAAGCGCGCGCAAAAGCGGCGCCATGGGGCGACGGCGAAGCGCGGGCGAAGCGTCGATTTCCCATTCGCCCCGCAGCGCGCACAGCGGCAAAAGCAGCCGCAGCGTCGTCGCGCTTTCCCCGCACTCCAGCCTGCCGCCGCCCGTGTTCAGCGCGCGCAGGCAGCGCACAGTGGCGGCGACGTCCGCATTTTCCGCAACGGCAGGCGCGCCGACGCCCGCCAGATAAGCGGCGATGAGCAGCCGGTGGCTCATGGACTTGGAAAGGGGCGCATCCACCGCGCCGTGCAGCAGGCCGGGCGCAATCAACGCTCGCATGGCGCTTCCTCCAGTCCGGCGGCAAAATACGCGGGCAATTCGTCAACCGGCACGCGCCGAAGCGCGCACACGCCGACGCTTACGGGCAAAACCAGCGTTATTTCATCGCCCCGGCGCTTTTTATCATGCAGCGCCGCCTGCGCCAGCGCGGCGGCGGGGAAGGGGCACTCCGTCGGCAGGCCGCAGGCCGAAAGCGCGCGGCGCACACGCCCGGGCGAAGCCTTCGCAACGCGCGCCGCCATCAGCAGCCCCATACCGACCGCCTGCCCGTGCGTCCATCCGTAGCGCGAGCAGGCCTCGATTGCATGACCGAAGGTGTGGCCCAGATTCAGCATTTGCCGCACGCCGCAGTCGCGTTCATCCCGCGCCACAAAATCGCGCTTGATTTCCACGCAGCGCGCAACGCATTCAGGCAGCGTCTCCCGCCACGCGCCGCTCTCCATTTGGGCGAAAAGCGCTTCATCCGCCAGCAGGCCGCATTTGAGCATTTCCGCCGCGCCGTCGCGCAAAAGCGCCGCGGGCAGCGCGGCCAGCGCGTCCGTATCGCACAGCACCGCCAGCGGCTGGTGAAACGCGCCCGCCATATTTTTGCCGCACGCGAGATCGACCGCCGTTTTTCCGCCCACCGACGCATCCACCGCGGCCAGCAGGGTGGTGGGAAGCTGCACAAAGTCCACCCCGCGCTCATACACGGCGGCGGCGAAGCCCGCCAAATCGCCCGTCACGCCGCCGCCCAGCGCCACGATCAGATCGCCGCGCGAAAAGCCGCTGTCGCCCAGCCAGTTAAGCGCTGCGCCCAGCGTCCGCCAATTTTTGTTTTTTTCCCCGGCGGGAAAGGCATAGGTCTCCGGCGCAAAGCCGGCGGCGCGCAGGCTCCGCGTCAGCGTATCCCCGTACAGAGGTCGAACGTTTGAGTCCGTGATGACGGCGCAGCGGCACGGCGCGTGCAGCGCGGCGATTTTTTCGCCCGCCGCCTGCATCAGCCCGCCGCCCAGCAGCACATCGTAGGGCCGCGCTGCGGGAATCGTAATGGTGCGCATGGCGCGCTCCCTTCATGAAAAAGGGCCTCCGGGCAAGCGCCCGCAAAGCCCGCTTTCGGTTGCATTTTATTGGTTTTGTTCGATGGTCTGCACAAGCTCCGTCAGGTTTTTTACGCCCATCACAAAGCCTTTGGAATTATCCAGCCGGTAATCCGCCGCCGCGCGGTAATGGCCGATGCGCCGGTTGTACAGGTCGATCACATCCTCGTGCGTGCCGCCGGCCAGCGTGGGCCGCCGGTCGAGCTTGATATCGGAAAGAATTTGATCCAGCGGCCGGTCGATGTGGATGATAACGCCGTGGTTTTTCATGATCGTCACGTTTTCAGCCACCGTACACAGCCCGCCGCCCGTGGAAACAATGCAGGGCGGCTGCCCGACCAGCTCGATCAGCGCGCCGGTTTCGGCGTTGCGAAAGAAGCTTTCGCCGTAGGTTGCAAAAATTTCATTGACGGACAGCCCCATCATTTCGCTGACCCACTGGTCGGTATCCACGAACCGCAGCCCCAGATTCTGCGCCAGCCTGCGGCCCAGACTGGTCTTGCCCGCCCCGGCCATACCAACCAGAAAGATGTGCATATTCAGCATGCCCGTCACTCCCCCGTAAGCGTTGGTGCAAAACGACTGCGCACGGCCTCTCCGGCCGTACCTGTTCATTATCATAGCACAATCCGCTTTTTTTCGCAACCCAAAAGGAGCGGGCCGCACGGAAAAACGCGACCGCCGCCGGGGGAAAAATGCGGCCGCCGCCGGGCGGAGGCGCTTGACTTTTCCATTTCCCTATGCTATGCTACGCGCGAAAAAAAGCACTTTGAAAGCGAGGCGATTCGTATGCTTTCCATCTGCGTGCAATCTGGCGGGCTGGAGGATCTCTTCGGCGTGGACGAGGCCTATCGTCTCATCAGCGCGGCCGGCTTTCAGGGGGTGGACGCCAACGTTAACCATCTGCTCATGCCGCAGGATATCCGCGACCGCAAGCGCCCGGCCGCCTTCACGCTTTCGGGCGAAGCGTCGCTCGCGTATTTTCGCCCTTGGAAGGAGGCCGCCGAAAAATACGGCCTTATCAACGAGCAGGCGCACGCGCCCTATCCCTCCTGCCTGCCCGAGGACGACGAATATAACCTGTTTCTGATGGAAGCACTGCAGAAAACCATCGCCGGCTGCGCCTGCATCGGCTGCCGCAGGCTGATCGTGCATCCCTTCTTCATGCCCTACGATCATCAGGTCTCCCCGCAGGAGGAGTGGACGCGCAACATCCGCGATTACAGCGCGCTGATTCCCGCCGCGAAGGAGCATCATGTAACGATCTGCCTGGAGAACATGTTCATGACCCGCATGGGCAAGCGCTACGGCGCGTGCTGCTCCGACCTGCACCTCGCCTGCGACTATATCGACGCCCTCAACGCCATCGCGGGCGAAAGGGTTTTCGGCTTCTGCCTGGACACGGGGCATCTGCTGCTGACGGGGCAGGATCCCCAAAACGCCGTCGCGCTGCTGGGCGACCGGCTGGAGGCGCTGCACATTCACGACAACAATGGGCAGGAGGATCAGCACCTTGCGCCCTACATGGGGGTGCTGGACTGGGATCGCTTTGTCGCCGGGCTACGCAGCGCCGGCTACCGCAAGCCGCTGAGCTTTGAAACCTTCAACGTTATTCGCCGCTTCGACCCCGCGCTTGCGCCCTACGCGCTGCGCCTGATTGCGGAAACCGGAAAAATGTTCGCCCGCCGGCTGGCGGGCGAAGCCTGACGCGCCGTTAAAAAGTGGGCGGCGAAAGCTTTTCTTCCTTAACATATCAAAGCGTCTGCCCGAGGGGCGAATGAACCCGCCTTCGGACAGACGCTTTATTTGACGCGCTGCTCACGCTTATACGGCCCGGCGCAGGGCGCGTTTTTTTATCCAAGCGGCGCATTACTGCGCGCTGACATACTTGCGCATGTGCAGCAGCGCGTTCTTTTCCAGCCGGGAAACCTGCGCCTGAGAAATGCCGATCTCGCCCGCAACCTCCATCTGGGTTCTGCCCTCGAAAAAGCGCAGACGCAGAATCTTCTTTTCCCGGTCGTTCAGGCGGCGCATCGCCTCCTTGATTGCAATTTTTTCCAGCCACTGGGCGTCGGCGTGCTTATCGTCCTTCACCTGATCCATGATGTAAATGGCGTCGCCGCCGTCGTTATACACCGGCTCAAAAAGCGAAATCGGGTCTTGAATCGCCTCGAGAGCGAAGACAACGTCCTCCTGCGGCACGCCCAGTTCCTGCGCCATTTCGGCCACGGTGGGCTCGCGGTTGAGCGCCGCGGCCAGCCGGTCGCGCGCCTGCAGCGCCTTATAGGCCGTATCGCGCAGGGAACGCGAAACGCGGATGGGGTTGTTATCGCGCAGATAGCGCCGAATCTCGCCGATAATCATGGGCACGGCGTAGGTCGAAAAGCGCACGTTTTGCGTTACATCGAAATTATCCAGCGCCTTAATCAGCCCGATGCAGCCCACCTGAAACAGGTCGTCCGCGTTCTCGCCGCGGTTGTTGAAGCGCTGCACCACGCTGAGCACCAGCCGAAGATTCCCCCGAATGAATTCCTCGCGCGCCGCGCGGTCGCCGCCGTGCACCAGCGGAAACAATTCGCGCATGCGTTCATTGGTGAGTACGGGCAGCGTCGCGGTATCCACGCCGCAAATCTCCACCTTACTCGTCGCCATACTGCCACCTCCGTCATAAGCAGTATGACACCGGGAAAGAGCGGTTATGCAGCCGCCCTCAAGAAATTCCTTCAGGAAGAAACGCGCACAAGCTCGGTATGCAGGCGGGAAAGAATCCGCTTTTCCAGCCGCGAAATGTACGACTGCGAAATGCCCAGAATATCGGCGACCTCCTTCTGCGTCATTTCCCGGCCGCCGCCCAGCCCGAAGCGCAGGCGCATGATCTGCTGCTCCCGCGGCGCAAGGCGGCCCAGCGCGCCGGAAAGCAGCTCCTTCTCCACATCCTCCTCGATGGAGCGGTACACCATATCGCCGTCCGTACCCAGCACGTCGGAGAGCAAAAGCTCATTGCCGTCCCAGTCCGTGCGCAGCGGCTCGTCCAGCGAAACCTCGCAGCGCAGACGGCTGTTGTGCCGCAGGAACATGAGCACCTCGTTTTCAATGCAGCGGGAGGCATAGGTCGCCAGCTTAATTTTCTTGTCGGGGTTAAAGGTATTGACCGCTTTAATCAGCCCGATGGTGCCAATGGAAATCAGATCCTCCATGCCCACGCCCGTATTTTCAAATTTCCGCGCAATGAATACCACCAGCCGCAAATTACGCTCGATCAGAATGGAGCGCACCGTGCCGTCGTCCTGCCGCAGAAGCGACAGCAGCTTGGCCTCCTCCTCGGGCGCCAGCGGCTGGGGCAGCGGGTCCGCGCCGCCGATGTAGTGCACCCCGCCCGTCCGCAGCCGCGTGAAGAACAGCAGCAGCCATTTTCGCATATCAAAGCTACAAACCATTTTGAATTCCTCCGTTCATCGTTTGATCGCGCACCGTCGGAAGCGCTTCAGGCACCAGCGCCATATTTCCCCGAAAATCCGATACCGCGACCGCCGCGTCCACGCGCCGTGTTTTTCCGCTTTGCCGAAGCAGCAGCCGCGCCGGATGAAACGTCATGAGCGTTCTTTCGCCCGCCGCCGTGCGCGCCCGCACCAGATAATATCCCCGCGGCAGCGTGCCAAGGTCGTTTGGGTTCATGCCGGGCGGCAGCACGCGGCGAAGCGCCTGATAGGGCGCTACGATCACCGGCAGGCCGCTCACGCCGTCGCGCAGAAGGTTTCCGCTGTCCACCAGCGCGCTCAGCCAGACATGCCCGCGCTTTGTTTCCACGCACAGGCTGCACGCGCCGCCGCGCGCACTTTGACGAAGCAGCGCGTCCAGCCCAAGCGCCGCCGCCCCGCAAAGCAGCAGCGTCCACGGCGCGGGCAAAAGGCGGCGCAGAAAATCCACCGTGCCGGACAGCAGCAGCCCGCCCGCAAACAGCGGCGCCAGCGCGCGCAGCGCGTCGCGGCCAAAGGCCGCCGCCGCCATGACGGCCGCCGAAAGCACAAGCGCAGGCAGCGCGCGCCACAGGGCCGATCCCTGCCACGCGAGCACCGCGTACAGCGCGCCCAGCAGCGCCGCAGCCAGACACCGCCGCGGTCGAAACGCCGTGCGCGCCAACCGCGCCGCCAGAAACAGCGAAAGGAAATTCATCCATCCGTTCAGCAGGAAAAACGCTTCGCCTCCCACGCGCATACCTTTCCTCACCCTTGGGCACAGTATATAAACCTCCGGTGTGGGCGCGCGTCGAAGCGGCGTGCAGAAAAACGCGAAAAAAAGCGTCCATCGGCCGTTTTTTTTCATATGTGAATGTTTCACCAAGCCCGGCCGCATTGCAGCCCTTCGCCGGCCTGTGATATAATCATGCCGCTGCGCGTTATCGGCTGATAGAATAGAAAATACAAAAAGAAGGAGCGCCCATGAAGCAAAAAAGCTGGCAGAAGCAATATTTCCGCAATTATCTGCTCATTGCGTTGATTCCTACGCTTTTGTTCGTCGGCGCCTTCGTATCGATGACATTCGTTTCCTATCGTTCGGAAATCGAAGGAAATTACCTGACCTCCTTCTCGCAGTTCGAGCAATCCATGAACCGCATGCTGGCGCAGGCGGACGCCGTCGTTCGTCATATTTCCGAAAGCGAAATGCCCGATCGCGCGGCGCTGCTTGCGGCCACGCCCGCGCATAGCAACGAGGCCTCCGAAACGCTGGTGCAGCGGCTGGCCATGTACGAAAATCAGCTGGGCATGGGAACGTCGGTTTTCCTCTACATTCGGGGCGACGAGAACATATACACGCCCTCCGGTCTGGTTCCCTACCAATCGCTCGAGCAGACGCTTTCGCCCTACGGCAGCCTGAACTGCTCGGGCGCGTTCACGGCCTTTTCCTCCGTCACACGGCCCACGGTGCTGCCGCTGGTGCGCAGCCTTTCGCAGACCGTCTCCGGCGATATGCTGCTGCTGCTTTATCCGCTGCCCGCCATGTCCGTCGTTCCGGGCGCGACGCTATGCTTCAGTGTTCGATGCGACGCCGTACGCGAAGCGCTGGATAACTGCGTGTCCGGCCTGACGGGCAGCCTGTACCTTTTCCGCGATACGTATCGCGAGGTGATGCGCACGGAAAACGTTTCGCTCTCCGAGGAGGGCGCCGTCGGGCTTTCCCGCCTGCAGGGCACGGGGCTTTTGCGCTATTCCGACGGCGGGAGGCAATACGTCGTGTTCCGCACCCTGCTCAACAGCATGGGGCTGTCGGTCGATTTGCTGTACGAGGAGAGCGTTTTTTACGCCCGCATTCATACGCTTTGGCGGCGGTTTATGCTCGTCACGCTGTCGGCGGTTCTGCTGTGCGCGGCAGTCGCCGTGCTGCTGACCAAGCGTTCCTACAGGCCGCTGCAGAAAATCGTGCGGAACCTGAACAGCGCGCCGGGGCAAATGCGCAACGAATTTGAGTACATCCAGCGGCACATGGATGCGGCCGCGCAAAAGAACGAGGAAATGGACGCGCAGCTGCGGCTGCAGCAGCCCATTGTTCAAAACGCCTGTCTGGCGCAGATTCTGCTGGGCAAGGTTGAGGACGCGGCGGAGATCGCCTTTCGGCTATGCTGCGCCGGGATCGACCTGAACGGACGCAGCTATTTCGTGCTGGCCGTCGCCGCGCGGGCTGCGCACGGCGCCGCGCTTTGCGAAGCTTATTCGGACGCGCTGCACGAAGCACTTTCTGCGCCTGTTTCCGGCGCATGCCCGCTTTACGTGATGGAGGACGACATCGACGGGCTTGCCGTCGCGCTGGTGGTGTTTCCCTCAGGCAGCGGCGACATACGCGAAAAAGCGGCGCGGGCGATTCTGACCCGCTGCGAATTGCCCGAGGATATCCGCGCTACGGCGGGCGCGGGCCGCCTTTGCAGCAAGCCGGAGGAGCTGCACGATTCCTGCATGGAGGCGTTGACCGTCGCGCAGGAATTCCTGCCGGGCAGCGAAATGGATTTCGCATGCTTCGAGCATTTCAGCAACACGAGCGCGCAGCGCTTTTTCCCCACGCTGGATTGCGCGCTGCTGAACCAGAGCCTCAAGCAGGCGGATGTGCAGACCGCAAAAAAGGTGCTGGAAAAAATCGTTCAGGATATTCGGCGCGCCGAATCACTTTTATACACGCAGTGCATGTGCTACGACGTTATCAACAACATGCTGCGAACCATTCAGTCCCTCCAGCCGCAATATGTTTATCCCCAGCTGCACGCGCTCAATTCCTTTCACACCGTGGAGGAATTTTCCAAGCGTGTGGAGCAATTGGCGGAGGATTTTTGCGCCTTTTACGGCGGCATACGGGAAAAGCGTTCCTCGCAGACACGAAACGAATTGATTACCTTTGTAGACGAGCATGTTTTCCGGTCCGATTTCGGGCTGGAGCAGGTGGCGGACACCTTCAAGCTTTCGCCAAGCTATCTGAGCCGCTTTTATAAGCAGGAAACCGGCTATACCTTTACCCAATACGTAACGCTGCTGCGCCTGAACAGGGCCAAGCGCCTTCTGACGGAAAGCAACTTGAGCATCCGGGAAATCGTGGAGCAGATCGGCTATATCGACACGGCCTCCTTCGTGCGCAAATTCAAGGCCTGCGAGGGCATAACGCCCGGGCAATGGCGGGAGACCTATCGCGTATAATTCCGCATGTCAGATATGGCATGCAAACGCATCATTTGCATAGAAAATATTGTCTCAAAAACGCAGAAAGTCAGGAAACACAAGGGTTTTCCTGACTTTTTTGCATTCTAAAAAATCAATTCCGGCAACCCTTTCGGCAACTTTTTATTTCTTTGCCAAACCGATGTAAACTACTTCTGCCGCTTCATTTTGACCGGTTATCACGCGAGTTGCCCGTCGCCCTTGGTCATAGCGATCATGGTGCTGGCGTTGCCATAGAACCACCAGACCCAGACGGCGTCGCCGACTTGCGCGGAAGAAAGAGACGAACTGTAGGGCACATGGATGGTGGGGCCGAACGGCTCCTGCACGCCCATGACGTTGTTTGCTGGGGCTTGGGTGACAATCATCTTCTTGGCCCGGATGCATGAGCGCGTCTGCGCCTTAATTTCCTGCTGCACCATGGGCTGTAGGGCTTTCCAGATTTTCAACGCTTCGCTGGTATCATTGGGCATTCGCGATCCCTCCTGTCGGATTCTGTCTTTTCGGCGGGAGCATAGCATGACTTTGCCGTTACATACAACCCACAAAACCCAAATGCCCGTAAATGCCCTTGAGAGCGATTTTGACGGGCTTTGCGTTGTGGAGGATAAAATTTGCTCAGGTTGAGCGTTTCAAACGCTCACAGGATGCTCAAAACGCGAAACAGAGGGGTCTGCGCAGCGCGTGCTTTCGACGCATCGACGCAAAGGCGCTTTTCAGGCATTCTGACGGGCTTCCGGCGTTTGGCGGGGGAATTTTTACCTCCCGGCAGGGGAAAGCCGCTCAGAACGCGCCGCAGGGGCCAAGAAACGCATGCTGGACGGCAGGGACGGATGGCGGGATGTATAGCGGGTCTTTGCAGGGGGACGGCGGAGCGGGAACATCTCCATTTGCCGACATCGGCAAAATGCCGGATCATCACGTCTAGAGCATCAGCCCCCTTGCGCAGAGGGGGACCGGCAGTGAGGGCGGATTTTGCCCGCGCCGGTTTTCCGCCCGGCTCCGCCTTAGCCTACTGATTCACTGGGAAATGAACCGGGGATTTCCCTCGGTCCCAAAGAAGCCGTTTTGAGGGCTGAATCCCCGAAACCCCGGTCTGACCTTCCCTCGCGCGCGCATGTTGCTCTCTTAGCTTATAGACATAAAGAGATTGTTGGGGGTTACCAATGACGATGATGGTGATGATAAAATTAGAGTCCGTTCACACTAAAGAATCAAAAATCATGGCAAACAGGATAAAACCAGCAAAAACAATATCGAGCTTGTCATAGCGAGTAAAGACCCTCCGAAAGCGTTTGATTCTTCG